>CAZYXV010000003.1:0-186354 GCA_964651475.1 uncultured Anaerolineae bacterium
CTTGAGGAATTTTCAGCATTGGTGGAGAAGGCAGTTCATATCGTCTACTGAGACTGCCAGGGGTAAAGCGGTTCTCGTTTGCGCTGATTACAGGGAATCGTGGGCAATACTCAGGTATCATCGCTGCCCACGTGCGTCAGAACGTACAAGCTGCGTCCGGCGTCGTGGATAAAATCAATCACGCTAAAGCCCGTTCGGAAGGCCGTTTCAAAAACGTGGCGCGCGTGCAATCGCCAGGCCAACGCCAGCTCGCTATCGGCGCGCTTGATGGCCTGGAAATTGGGCGGGATCTCGACCAGCGCGAGCGTACTCGCTGGCGGCTGCGCTTGTTCACACGGATAGGGCAAGGGAGAAATATCCACCTGGCGCGCCGGGTTGATCATGTGAGCGCCGGCGCTCAAAAATTGTCCCGCCGTAAAGTCGGGGCAGCCGCGGCTCAGGCGGGTAGCGACGCGCTTGCTGGCAATGTACCAATCCACCTGGAAACGGTCGGTGGGCAGCCCGCGATTGAGCGCGTCGCCCATCGGGCCGTACCAGTCGCGGAGATAGGTGTTGCACACCGCGCCCAGCTTGGCGATGTTAAAGCGGGCGTTGCGACTCTCCAGGGGATCGTAGGTCCACGTCATCAGCCTTAGCGCCTGGGCGCGCGCCGCCTCGCGCTGCGCCAGTTTGAGCGCATAGCCCACGCCGCGATTTTGCCACTCGGGCAGCACCGCCAGCATGTGCGAACAATGCTTGAGTCGGACGGCGGCGGGAGCCTCGGGCGTGTAGCGCTCGCTCGTGCCCAAAAAGCCAAAGGCAAAGCCAATCATCTTGTCGCCATCGAACGCCCCCAATGCGGCGCCGCCGTAGCGCGCAACAGACAGCAGCATGTGCAGCGGCACAATTTCCAGCTCGCTGTCTTGCCAGACCAGGCGTTGAATCTCTTCACAAGCGTGAAAATCGGCGTGGGTCGCAAGTGGGCGGATGGTAAACTCGTCAGCCATAGTATGTCCTGTTGCAAAATGCGCGTCACACCCCAACAATGAGCCGGCGCAGAAACACGCGCCGCCAGGGGCGGCCGCGCAAATAAGCCGCCGCCTCGGCAAAACGCGCCGGCTCGAACCCAAAGTGATGTGGAATAGCAATGGGGTCGGTAATCGAGTTCACATTCATCCCCTCAACCATCGTCTGGGTCAGAAGCGGCCGTAGCATCATCCGCTCCATCGTCCGCGCAATCCCCATCGCCAGCGGCACGCGGATGTGGACCTTGCGCCGCCGGACGTTCAACAAGCCTGCCAGCGTGTCCGCGATTTGATTCAGCGTGAAACATTCCGGCCCGCCCACGTTGAGCGTCTGCCCGATTCGGCTCGGCTCGTCCAGGCAGCGGGCAATGCACGTCACCAAATCTTCGATCCACAATGGCTGGCAGCGCATCTCGCCATCGCCCACGATGGGCGTAACCCACGGCACGCTTTTGATCAGCATGGCGAGGTTGGTTACCCAATCGTCGTCTTCGCCATACAGCATGGACGCGCGCAGGATTGTATAGTCCAGCGCGCTGGCGCGAATGGCGTCTTCGGCCAGTCCCTTGCTGCGGAAGAACGCATAGGCGCTGTTGGTCTCGGCGCCGATCTGGCTCAAAAAGATCAATCGTTTTACACCTGCATCTTGGGCGGCCTCGATCACGTTGCGCGTGCCCTGGTGATTGACGGATTCAAACGTGCGTCGAGCCTCTTGAACGCGCAGCGCGGCCAGGTGCACGATGGCCGTCACATCTTGCATGGCCGCGCGCAGCGCGGGCGGATCGTCTACGTCGCCCGCGATAATGTTCACCACAACGCCGGGGGGAAAGCGGCGTTCCTTGCGCGCCGGGCGTACCATGCAGCAAACCTGCTGTCCCGCGCCGGCCAGCCGCGCTACGAGGCGCTGGCCAACAAATCCTGTGGCTCCAGTGATGAGTATCATGGTTGCTCCTGGGGGGATCGTACTACGTATAGCGTTCCCGCTACGCATCACGCATGACTTCACGCAATGCCGCGATGGCCACATCAACATCCTGGCTGCTCACCCAATAATGCAGCACGGTGCGAAAGCGGTGCACGCCCAATGCCAGCAGCCTCACGTTTCGCTCGGCCAGTCCCGCTATCAGTTGCTCGTCGGTGAGGCCGGCCTGAGGCGACAGGCGAAAGTAGACCATATTCGTGTGAACTGGCTCGACGGTGAGACCGGGAATGGCGCCAATGCCCTCGGCCAGTTTTTTCGCGTTGGCGTGATCCTCGCCCAATCGCGGCGCGATTTGCTCCAGAGCCACCAGCCCCGCCGCCGCCAGCACACCCGCCTGCCGCATGCCGCCGCCCACGATTTTGCGGGCGCGCCGCGCTTCGCGGATGAACTCGCGCCCGCCGCACAGCACCGATCCCACCGGCGCGCACAAGGCTTTGGAAAGGCAGAACGTGATCGAGTCGGCAGGCGCGGCCAACTCGCGCGGCTGCACTCCAAGCGCCGCGGCCGCGTTGAAAATGCGCGCGCCGTCAATGTGCAACCCCAGTCCGCGCTCGCGCGCCAGTTCGCCTACGGTCCGGGTATAGTCCACGCTCAACACCGCGCCCGCGCAGCGATTGTGCGTGTTTTCCAGGCAGATCAGCCGCGTGCGCGGAAAGTGGACGTTGCCTGCGTCGCGGATGGCGGCCTCAATGTCTTGCGGCAGTATTGTACCATCAAGTTGATTTTTTACCGTGCGCGGGTGAATGCCGCCCACCGCCGCCGAGCCGCCGGCTTCGTACACAAACGTGTGCGACTGGTCCCCCAAAATAACCTCGTCGCCGCGCCCGCAGTGCGTGAGCAGGGCCACCAGGTTGCCCATCGTGCCGCTGGCGACGAACAGTCCGGCTTCTTTGCCCATCAGTTCGGCGGATTTTGCTTCGAGCCGGTTGACAGTGGGATCTTCTCCAAACACGTCGTCGCCCACCTCGGCCTGCGCCATCGCCGCGCGCATCTCAGGCGTGGGGTGCGTGACGGTGTCGCTGCGCAGGTCAACGATAGTTTGTCCATTGATGATAAAGGCCATGGTGTTTCATCTCCATTCTTTCATAACAGAGGGCCAATGACAATATACACATTACGTTATCATGTTTCATGCATCATGGCAAGTGTGCATTATGGCAAGTGTTGCCGCAGTTCTTTCAGAAACTCGTCCGCGCTGCCCCAGTAAAGGCTGATCTCTTCGCTTTTCTTGAAATATTCTTCCAGGTAGCGACGCGCGGCGCGGATATCGGCCAGGCGGCTTTCTTCCGGCTCGATTTGCGCGGCGGCGTGGCTGTATTCTTTGCGCTGTTCGCCGCCTTCTTGCGCGACGAGGATGCGCAAGAGCGCGCGGAAATCGCGGTCGTTCATGCGAAAGCCCACAAACACCAGCGCCGTGCTGGTCATGGCCGCTCGTACCACTTCGGGGATGGACTTTTTGTTGGCCGTGACGCCGATCAGATAATCAAAGTAATCGTCCTCGGTCAACACCAGCGAACGGGGTTCGCACAGATGGCCAAACAAGTGATAGACCAGCGGCTTGAGGGGCGTGGGGTCATCCTCGTACAGCCACAGATCTTGCTTCTTTAGAATCCACTTGTTCCACGGGCACAACCTGATTTGCGGTTGAGCGCCGGCCAGGGTCAAAGCGTTGGCCAGCAAATTATCCGCGCACGCTGTAATATAGATGGGCAGGCGCAGCTCGGCCAGCACCTTGTGCGGCGCGGCAGGGTCGTTGCCCCACAATTGAGCGGCGGCGGATTCGATGGCAGCCAATAATTGGTCCGGCGACCAGAGCTCGTCTTGTTTCAAATGGTCCGGCAGAGCAAATGCGTAGCGACGCTGCAGTTCTTGCCGCAGGTATTCTCCAAACTCTTCGCGGGCAAATTTGGGATTTTGTTTGACGGCCAGGTATTGCGCCACTTGGGGCAGATCTTCTTGTTCGTGCGGCTCGAGCGGATAGCGATAGGTTTCGGCCCACCGCCGCGCAATGTCGCGCAGCGAGCCGAACAGAGGCTCGTTAAGGCCATGTCCAATAAGGGGGGTACATTCCTTTTTCTTAATGTGGCGGCCAAGCGCCGGCCATTTTTCAAATTCTTCTTGCCTGCCAAAGCCGGGCACGTACCAGATACGCCCGCTTTTGAGGCGTGTAAATAGCGCGGGCATCCAGTAATCAGGCTGATTGCGCACTGCGCCGCGCGCCGCCGCCAAGGCGCGGTCTATCTGCCCATCGCGCTGCAATTCCTCAAAGAAAATGGGCAAGAGTTTGGCAATCGTCGCTGCCGTCACATAGCCTTGCATAGCCAGCACCGCCGGAATGCCGATTTCAGCCAGGCGCGGCCCCAGCGCCGCCAGCACGTTGCCTTGCCCGGAGCCGGCGCTCTGGCAGGAGGCCAGCACAATCAGGCGGGGCCGCTGGCGCAGTTCTTGCATGCGGGCGACCAGTTCATTGCCCGATACGCGCGCCGCATTTCCGGCATTGTCTTCCAGCCACAGCCACGGCTCGCCTCGGGCAAAGACGCTGTGACAACCCAGGTAAAGAATATCGTGGCGCTCGTCGCGCAGGCAGGCTGCAAGATTGTTCAGCGTGGCGCCGTTGCCTTTGGTGGGCAGCGTGGTCACGGGTATTGCGCCCAGGCTGGCCCGGGCCCGCTCCAACTCGCCTGCCACGTCCACGGCGGCCAGGTTATAATCGGACAGGTTGGCCGGGTTGGCAATGACGACAATCGCTTCCAGTTTGCCCTTGGGGCGCAGGCGCACGGGCCGCCAGTCGGTGCTGCTGAGATAGCGAGAGAACAAGATATTTTCGTTTGTGCTCAGCGGCGAGTCATCCTGGGGATGGCGCAGCGTTTCCCAATAGAGCGCGTGCAGTTCTGGGGCAGTAGGGCCGATGAACAGGCGCAAACGCAGCGGCGCTTGTTGCGTTTGCGCGCTGGCGCAGGCCTGGACAAAAATATCGCGCATGGCCGGATCGGCAAACAGACTTTGCGTGAGTGCCTGGCCATAAGCCGCCGGGTCAGCCAAAGCTCGCAGCGCGTCCAGATCAAACTGCGCCAACACGGGTTGAGCTTGCCCCAGTCGGATATCGGCGTCGCTTTCCGGCTGGCTAAAGCGCGCCTCTATACTGTACATCTCTGCGCCGTGGCGGTGCAGGCTGATTTCGAGGTCGGCGAGATCATCCATGTCTCACTCCCCCCCTGGCAAATTCTCACATGTCTTGTGATAGGGCGCGTCTCCCATGTGCCTCTTCCATTCTTCTTGCGTCAGGTTGCGGCCCGCCGTGCGGCATGCCAGGCTCATCAACTCCTCCACGCGCAGATGCCACAGCCGGGAGGTGAAATACACACTGTCGGTGAACAGCCAGCGCCCGTTCGGACTGACGCTCACCTTGGCAATGTCCATGCCAAAGGGACTCGTTGCCTGGCCGCGCAAAACACGGGCGCTGGCGGCTGGGTCAGTCGCCGATAGATCCCACAGGCGGACTGTGTTGTCGGCGCTGCCGCTGGCCAGCCAATAGCCGCTTGCGCCGCCGCCTGGCGCCGGGCTAAAGGCGATATCGGTGATCTTGTCCGTGTGACCGCCCAGCATAGTACCAGTTGGGCTGGGCGCGGCGAGATCCCACACTCGAACTGTTTTATCGTAGCTGCCGGTCGCCAGCCAGCGCCCATCGGGGCTGAAAGCCAATGTGGTGACGATATCCTCGTGGCCGCGCAAGAGGCGGACCGTGGCGGATGGATCATCCGCCGTCAAATCCCACACCCAGACGGTATTATCTTGTGAGCTGGCAGCCAGCCAACGCGCGCCCGCCAGTTCCGGCCCGCTCCGGCCTGCTAAAGGACCGCCTTCGGGCGGCGCCGGGCCAGCCGCGATGGATATGAGGCCGCCCTTGGGACCCACCAGGGTCTTGGTTACCCTCATCGCGCCAAGATCCCACAGCCGAATGTCGTTGCCACCAGTGATCAGCCAACGCCAATCCGGGCTGACGGCAAAAGCAGCGAGGTAGCTGCCGCCGTGGCTTATGATGTGGCTGACGGTGATTGGCCAGGGCGCAGCAAGATCCCACACGCGGACATTTTTTTCGCCCTCGCTTTGGGTAATCAACCAGTGATTATCTGGACTGATGGCCATGGCAGTGACCTCTCGCTCGTGGCCGCGCAAGATTTGGACCGGCTTGATGGGGT
The DNA here is from genome assembly GCA_964651475.1 of uncultured Anaerolineae bacterium. Lineage (GTDB taxonomy): Bacteria > Chloroflexota > Anaerolineae > Fen-1058 > Fen-1058 > JBGSMF01. The sequence continues at coordinate 6,186 of CAZYXV010000003.1, forward strand.
CAGACATGGCGAGGTCCCACAAACGCACCGTAGCTTCTCCCCGATTCCCGTTGCCGATGGCCATCCAGCGCCCATCCCGGCTGACAGTGACAGCGGCAATGTCCTCTCCGTGGTCGCGCAAGACGCGGGCCGTGGCAGCCGGGTCGGGCGATTCAAGGTCCCATAGCCAGGCCGTACGATCGAGTTCATGGCCCCAGGATGCATCCGAGCGCATTTTGAAAATGTCGCCGGCGGCAAAAAAGGTCAACCAGCGCCCTCCCTGGCTGATGGCGGCCGAGGCGCTGTGGTAACCCCAAGTTCTACGGGAGCGCAGAATATGGGGAGTGGCGCTGGTATCTAGGCTGGTGAGATCCCACAGCCAAAGCTCTTGGCCGCCGATGACCAGCCAATGCCTATCCGCGCTAAAGGCAACAGTGCTGATAGCGCTTTCGGGGCCGCGCAGGACCCAACTGGCGACATCGTTGAGGTTGCTCACTTGCCACAGCCAGGCAGTTTTGTCCGCGCTGCCGGCCGCCAGCCACATCCCTTCGGGGCTGAACGAGAGCGCCGTGATATCATCCTGAGGGCCGTGCAGGATGACGGGCTTGTCGTCAGCGTTGCGGTCGCCGAGCCCCCATACGTACACGCTGTGATTCCACTGATCGCCGGCGGCCAGCATGCCGAAGGAGTAACCGCTCAGGGCGATAACCGTAATCCCACCATTGTGCCCGCTCAGGACGCGGGCCGAGGCGTTGGGAGTTTTGAGGTCCCACAGCAGGATTTCAGACTCATTGGTCGCGGCCAGCCAGCGACCATCCGGGCTGGCGCAGACAGCCGACAAGTAAAAACTGCCCGACTGGCCGTACAATCTTTGGGGGTGAGCGGTTGGATTAGAGGCGGCCAGGTTCCACAGGCGGATGGCCTTGCCTTCGGCGGTAGCCAGCCAGCGCCCATCTGGACTGATAAAGTCTTTAGCCTGGTCGTGCAAGACCTGGGCGGCTGCGCCTGGGTCGGGAGCGTCCAGGTCCCACAGGTGCGTGACTTTTCCGGAATAGTCAGTGATTTTTTCTGAGCTAACAACACGCTTGGTCACAGTGTAACCGGTGGTGACCAGCCAGCGCCCATCTTGACTAAAGGCGACGCGGACGGCAATGATCTCTTCTTCATACTTGCACCATGTATGGACGGTGGAAGCAGGATCGTCGGCAGCCATGTCCCACAGCCAGACTGTGCCATTGCGGTCGCCCATGGCCAGGCGTCTACTCGAGCTGATAGCAAAAGCCTTGGCATAGCCCTCGTATGGAAGCGGCGGCAGTTCTTCGAGTTCTTGGGGAATAGATGTCAAGGCGGCCTGCGCCAATTTCGGGAACACCCTGAGCGTGGCCGCAGGGTCAGGCGTGGCGAGGTCCCACGTGCGGATTGTGCCATCCGGGCTGCAGGCAGCCAGCCAGCGCCTGTCTGGGCTGAGGGCGATGGCCGCGGTTTTGTCTTGGCCGTGGATCAGGCTCGCGCCGCCCATGTTGGCCAGCGCGTCACGCAGGGACTGTTCGGCGTTGACGACTGGCGGCTCGCCTGCGCGCAAGGTGGCGCTCATTGCTTCTATGGCCAGCAGCAGGCTGCGCTGTGGATATTCCTCAAACATGGTCTGCGCCTGCGCGGCCAGTTGGTTGGCCATAGCAAGCCGGGACTGCTTTTGCGCTTCGTTGCGTTGCTCCACGGCGCGCGTGCTGGCGGCTTGTGCGGCGGCTTGCTGGGCCACGGCCTGCGTGCTGGCCGCCTGCGCGGTGGACTGCTGGGCCACGGCCTGCGTACTGGCCGCCTGGGCCGTATTGGCAATGTCGGCGTTTATCCTGGCCAACGCCGAGTTCTCCTGCGATTGTTGATTGATCCGCCAGGCAGAAAATCCCACCGAGACAACTATCAATACCAACAAAATCGCAAACGCCGCCGCAAGGGCGAGGCGGTTTCTGGCCGCCGCGCGCGCCCCGCGGCAAGCTTGCAGGAAATCATGTTCGGAGGGGATCAAGTCGTGATTTCTTGCCCATTGCTCGGCCTCGCCCAGCGTCTTGCCGCGCAGCAGCAGACCTTCGGGGCGTTTCTGCGCTTCCCACAACGCGGCCTGCTGCTGCAACAGGTTGAGGTTGGCCTTGAACCAATCAGCATTGCACTGGCGCACCGGGACGACGAGCCGGTCGTGCGCCAGCTCGTACCAGGTGACGCCGCGCCGCTTTTCGCCGCGCACCAGGTGAGCGTTTTCCAGTTCGCGGATGGCGTGATTGTCCAGGCCATCGCTTTGCTGGGCGCCCATCAGCACCTGCCCGCGAATATTCTGCTCTGTGATCAACTTGTGGTCGAACCATTCGCGGATGGCGCGCTCGGCGATGCCGGTTTGTTGGGCGATGGCCGCCACGCAGTCAGCGTAATAATTTGCCAGCGCTGTATCGGCGTCGCCAACCGCCACAATATCGTCTTCGTCAATCGTCTTGTCTTCTGGCGAGCGATTTTGCCACAGGCGATAGCACACCACCTGGAGCTGCACCGGCTCGACGTAGGGGCCGGGCTGTTTTCCCAGCGTTCCATCGGGGCTCTGAATTTGCACCAGTCGCAGATCGTCAAGCAGGCGAGCCGCCGCGTCGGCGGTGAACTCGACCCCCGCCTGGCACGCCGGCTCTTGAATGGCCTGGCGGGCGGCCTCCACGCCGAGCAAGTCGAGCCTGAAAGTGTTGCTGAGGCGGGTGGGGATGGGGGTGAGATAGGGGTCGAGTGCGGCGACGTAATCCTCGCGTATTGAGAATAGCGCCCACACATTCCGCTCGCCCAGCGCCTCGCCCAATTGGACAAAAAACTCTTTCTTGGCGGCCTGGTCGGTGGGGTCGAGGGTGAGGATTTCTTCGAACTGGTCAAAGATGAGGAGGTTGGAGATCGGAGGTCGGAGGTCGGATGGCGGAGATGTGTGATCTGAAATTTGAGGTTTGAAATTTGAAACTTGGAGATATTCGGCCAGGGAAAGACGAGCCAGTTCGGCGTCGGGCTTTTGCTGGTCTTGGGGCAACCCGTCTTCCAGCGAGCTGAGGACGCTAAAGACGTAGCGATTGAGGCTTGTAGTGACTTGGGACATCTTGGGCGGCTCGAGGTTGACGCGCGCCAGCGGCAGAACGCGGAAGCGTTTGGCTTGCAGGCGCGGGACGAGGGCGGCCTGAATGAGAGAGGTCTTGCCCGCGCCAGAAGGCGAATGGAGTAGCACAATGCGCTCGGCGATGAGGAGATTGAGCAGGCGGCTGGTCTCGCGGTCACGGCCATAGAGTTGCTCGCCCTGCTGGAAGGCGCGCGGTCCCACGTAGGGATTGACGATCAGGGTAGAATTGCTGCTATTGTTTGATGACAAGGGGTAAATAGACCTTGATATTTTGACGGGTGATTTGCTCAAAGGGCTTGCCGTGATCCAACGCCAGCGCCACGTTGCCGCTCGAGTCAACCGCCTGAACAAAATAGAAAATCGGGCCGCTCACTGGCGGAAGCGCCGCCCTGGCCCAGCCGGCCGCGGCGTCGTAAGCCAGCTCGACGATTGACCAGGCGTGCTCGCCGGGGCGATGGTACAGCACCAGGACGTGGCTGATGGCGCTTTCGTCTCCCACTTGCACGCGGAACTCGAGCGAGACACTGGAACTGATGGCTTGCACGCGCCAGATAGCCGGCGCGACATAGTCCGTGGCGGTGATCGGTGCGCGATAGAGCGCGAGATGGAGGTCAGCATAAAGTCGCTCTGTTCCAATCGTATGAGTTGGCGTCGAGCTTGCCGGGTCGGGTCTGAACTGCGCCGGCACGATGACCAGTTGATCTCTCGATTGACCATCATAACCCAAAAAGCGATTGATGCTGGCGATGTGCGGCGGGTACCATTGATCGAGCGAAAAGGTTGGTTCGATGGCGAGCGGGCTGTAGGTCTGGTCGGTGATGACGCGCGAGATGAGGGGGTCAAAGCCGGCCGTGTCGCTGAACGTCCCGCCGAGCATCAAGACGCCGTGGACGATGGTGCCGCTCGCGTCAACGGCGCGGCTCAGCCGCGGCTGGATGGGTCTCGCGCCTGGCACTTGGGCATCGCCTGGCTGGTTGGCGATGACGTAATAGGTTCCTTCTACCCGGTTGACGGGCACGTAGGTCAGCGTGACGCTCACTGGCTCTTGAACGACAGTGGTCGAAGCAGGCTCCAACACAAAATTTGCGCCGCGGCTCAACCTGAGATGGCGAGGAGAGACAGTGGTGGTGAGCGGCATGTGAATGGCTTGCATCGGCAGGCCATATAACGTCATTTGCCCCAGGATCTTTTCGTCATAGTTGCTCAATGTGCCCGCAGCCAGGTCGTTATAGTAGCGCTGCTTGGCTTGCAAGAGCGCGCCGCCGGCCGTGGGCAAGCCATTCACGCCGTGAAAGGGTGCGTCGGACACGTAGCCCAGTTCCTCTACAAAATTGACCACGAGCTTTTCGGAGTACGCCAGCAGGTCGGCGTCGCCATAGCCGTGGCCAGTGTTGCCCATAAACGTGGCGCCCTGCCGCAAAAAAACCTGGGGCCAGTCGGCGGCGTCTTCCGTCGAGGTGAAAGCCGCGTCGGGCACATTCAAGCCGCTGTGGCAACCGACCGAAAAAACGAGCACGCCGCTATAGTCGGTAGTATTCGTAATCTCGGCAGCGAACACCCAATCGTCGTGCTGAGGCGGGTCAGGCGTAAAAGCAGGCGCTAACGCCATGTGAGCAAAGTGCGAATTGAGCGAGTTGAGATCGCTGGCGTGCGTGACGCTAATCAGGCGGGCGCGCAAATCGTCGGCGGTCCAATTCTCGCCGATGAGGGTGTGCATAGTCTTGATACCCTGGCTCACCACCAACGTTTGGCTGATGGCCCGCGCCTGATCAACCAGGAAATCATAGCCGGTGACCAGCGCCGTGGTGGGCGAGATGACAGGGTATGCCAGGAAAGCTCTGATAGCGGTTTCGATCTCCGCTGGCGATTCGACCAACCGGCCTGTAGCAAGGTGCGGCAGGTAAAGCTCGCGCCCCTTCCACTCGAGTGGCGCCACTGCCGCATTGGCGTAATAATCGTCGCTCAAAAAATAGCGCGAGGCCATGGCCTGAGAAATGGCTGGCGCGTAAGCGATAGCAGCGTACTGCCGCTCGTTAGCGAACACGGCGTCGTCTTGAAGACGGCGATACGGAATGATAGAATCACCACCCACGATGACGAGATATTCCAGGTCGGGGTGCTTGCGGACGAGCCAGTAAAGCAAGGCCTTGATTTGCACCGCCGCCACGTTGGCCGCCCGGGGGTGGTTGGGGTGCTGATCCCAAAACTTGAAAGCTACCTGAATTTCTGGATGCTCGTCGAGGCGAATGACCCTGCCTTGAACGTAGGGATGTTGGGCCAGCGTCGTAATCAGTTGCGTGAGCGTGATGGTATCTGTGCCGCTGTACACTTGACCCAAGCGTTCGCGATCAAAGAGAATCAGCGTCTTGACGCCCTTATAGATCTTTGTGTCGCTCACCAACTGGGTAAAGGTGGTCGAGACCGTGAACCCCAGCGGCGGGTCGGCTTGCGCGGGGGGCGCAACGTCAGCCTCGATTGTATAGGGCTGCCCGGCAACGGGCGGCGTGTGGCCGACGACGGCAGCGTAGAACGGGCCGTATAGCTCGTGAACGTTGAGCGCCGCCGTTTCGGTGAGCGGTCCCGATTGGGCCGAAACGCACAGCAGCGTTCCGACCTGGCCGTGTTGGCCGATGTTGCCGATCTTGCCAATATTTTCCGTAAAGCACACGTTGGATTTGTCCCGCGCATTGTTCCACGCGTCGAGCAAATCGCCGGCATTGCCGGCGCGCCCGGTTTCTTTAAAGAGCGGCGTTTCTTTGAACAAGGGCAAATCGCGCAATTGGCCGGTGGTTTCGTCAATGGCCGGGCCAAACAAGAACAAGTCGTAATCCTGGCTCAAGCCGCTCAACGTGACAGTGAGCGTGGAGCCAGGCTGCGGCACATTGATCTTGTACCACGCAGCGGCGCGGGTGATCGTAATCCGGTCGCTTATGGCGATGCCGGGCTGAATGGTCAGCGCGTCGCCTCGCGAATGATTGACGTACGCGCACTCGTAAGCGCCCATGTCAACCGTCGGGCCGAACACTCGCGGCGATCCATCTACATCGAATGGCACAGCCTCAGTAGTGTTTCCGTCGCCGTCCAGGTCTGCCATGTCTGGAGGCAAAAGGGCGTTATACCCGGCATTGATGGCGGGCGAGCTATATTGTAGATGCAGGTCGTCGTCGGGCGTGCCATAGATGTCATCGGCGCCGTCTATATCCACAAAAAGCGGGGCGGCATTCAGGTTGCCAGGGCCGGAAGCGCCGCCCTGCACCAGGCTGTAGGCGATGATCGGCAACGTGCTGCTGATCTGCACGCCCGCGTTGCCCCACACAATGCTGTTTTTTACGGTCGTCGCGCCAGCAAAAGCAACCAGCCCGCCGCCGTCGGCGGCATAGTTGTTGGCCACAGTGGCGTGCACCAGGGCGAGGGCGCCGCCAAAATTTGCCGCCCCGCCGCCGCCATTCGCACCTGAATTGCCGTTAAAGACAGCATTGGTCAATGCAAGGGAACCGACCCCGTTATACACCCCGCCGCCATAGTCTGTGGCGAGATTGTTGAGAAAAGTGATATTGAACAGGTGTACATCGCCGCTGTTGTTGTACACTCCGCCGCCAAGGCCGGCTGAATTATCGGCGAAAACGAGATTGCTCAACACGGGGTTGCTATCATCATTATACAGACCGCCGCCGCGGTCGTGGGGGAAAAATGACTCGCTGGCGTTGCCGCCAGTGATGGTAAAGCCATCTAGCACTGGCGGGGTTGTGCCGCCGGTACCCACGACAACCACGTGGTAGCAGTTGTCATTCTTTCCCGGCGCGCCAATCTCGCCGCTGAGCACGGTCACGTTCGCTTTCCAATCGCGCTGATAGCGGCTGGTTTCAGCGCCGCCAAAGCCGCCGTACAGCGCCACCCCCTCGTTGAGTTGGAAAAATACGGTGCGAGAGAGGGTGGTGGTAGGCAGATATATGCCGGCCGCCGCCCAGATTTCGTCGCCGCTGCTTGCTTCTGCCAGTGCGCTTTGCAGGTCAGTATAGGCATTGGCCCACGATGCGCCAGTGTTGGCGCCGCCCGCGTCCCAACGGACGTAAATAATATTGTCGCCTTGGGGCGTCCCGGTTAGGCTTGGTATATGGTAGACCACCGAACTCGCCCCGCTCGCATTGGAAGCGTGGCCGGTGGCCTGCACAACCAACACCAGCGCGATTGCCAGGGCAATGGCTAATCCCACTGAGCAAATCACATTTGTTTTCACGCCGGTTCCTCCATCTCTTTCCGCAGGATGCGGGCGGCGTCCAGGTCCAGCTTGGCTTCCAATCGTTCAAAGACAGGCGCGCACAGCTCGAGCGCGGCCAGGGCCTGGTTGCGCCTGGCTTGCGCGCCGTGCGCCCTGGCAAGCGATAATTGGCTGCGCGCCCATTCGTAATCGTCGCTCATCTCTTTCAGAATCGAGACGCTTTGGTCGAGGCAGGTTTGGGCTTGCTCCAGCCGGCCCAGGGCCAGGAGCGCCTCGCCCAGCACGCGCAAGGTGCGCCCCTCCTCGCCGCGCGCGTCCAGTTCGCGGGCAAGCGCGAGCGAGCGCCGTCCCAGGCTTTCAGCTTCCGCCGCACTTTGCGCCAGGAGCGCAGCCTCGGCCTGTAGGCGATAGAGTTCGGGCAAAAAATCACGCGCCTGGGTTTGCTCACAGTATTGCAGGCTGCGGCGCAAGTGCTGGCGCGCTGCCGGGGCGTCGCCCCGCCGGATGAATGTATCGCCCAGGCTGGCGTGCAGCAGGCCCAGCACGTACAGCGAGCCTTGCGCCTGTTCCAATCGTTCCAGGTTGGACTGGTACAGGCTGAGCGCCTCGTCCAGCCGCCCCTGGCGAAGCGCGATAAAGCCCAGATTGTTATCCAGCCCGACGCAGAAATGCACGTTTCCCAGCCGCTCGAAAATCTGGCGCGATTGTTGAAAGCACTCGCTGGCTCGCGACCACTGCCCTATATCAAAATAGGCCGCGCCGATGACATTGTGCGTTTTGGCTTGTCCTGTGACGTCGCCCAGTTGCCGGTACAGTTGAAGCGATTGCTCGAAATACTCGACGGCGCGGCGGTTGTGGCCGCGCTGGGTTTCAATGTGCCCCAGCACACTGCTGGCGCGCGCCGTGATGCTGGCTTGCCCCAATGTTTGTCCCATCTCCAGGCTGGCCTGGGCTTGAGCCTGGCTGTTTTCATAGTCGCCTTGCCTGAGATAAACGTGAGCCGCCAGCAGTGTCAACTCGGCGCGCGGGGCGTTGGGGCCATTCAGCCCTTCTCGAACGCGCGCCAGCGCCGCCGCATAGTCACCCTGCTGATAATGCAACTCGGCCAGCCAGCGAACAATCTCAGCGCGCAGCATGTGCATTTTAGAATCAATCAGCGGCATGGCATCCAGGCTGGCCAGCACTGCCTCGTAACGCAATTGGGCCGCGGCGCTCTGGCCCAAAAAGGCGAGCGTTTGTCCAACCGCCAGATTAATCCTGGCCCACTGCTCCGGCTCGAATTGATCCGCGCTAAAGCATTCCAGCAGCGCATGGAGCGACCGGGCGTGCCCCTGGTTGATATGCCCCCACACGTTGTCTGCGGCAAGACGCGCTGATTTCTTGATTTCGCCAGCCTCGGCAAAGTGGCGCGCGGCCCGTAGAATGTCTGGCTGCCCCGTCTCGTAATACACGGCGGCGCGGCGATGCATGGCCTGACGCTGTGATTTGCTCAACATGTCGTAATAAAAATAGCGCACGAGTGTGTTGAGGCTGTACTCGCGCCCGGCTTCGCCTTCGCGCACGTTGAGCAGGCGGCGTTCGCTCAACTCGGCCAGTATGCGCCGGATGCTCCGCCCTTCCAGGATGGCTTCGATAGCGTCGCGCGCGCCGGCCTCGCCCAGCAGCACGGCGATGGCGCTCATCACAGCGCGCTCGTCTTCCGTCAGTCCTTCGTCAATCTTTTTCATCAGAAAGCGCTCGATATTGTCATCCATAAAAAGGTTGACTATAAAGCTTGGTCGAACGGAGGCGGCAGTGCGGCGGAGGGCGTCTACGGCCAGCGTGAGAAACAGGGGATTGCCCTCGGTGCGGGCGTGCAGGTTGGCGGCGATCTCGCCAGACATTAACTCCTGCGCGCCCATTTTTGAAAGGGCGCTGGTTTCATAGATCTTGTTTTTGAGGTCATGGCCTTGCTCAACCGGCAAACCGTGATGCGCCAGAAAGGTCAGCGTATCTTCCAGGCTCAGGCCGCTCAGCGTGTCTGACTGACCGGGCTGGGCAAATTCAGGCACGCTCTGCGAAGCGACGACGAACGAGATATCCTGGCTGGTCAGGCGTTGGACGAAGGGGCCAATCAGCGCGGCGCAATCCTGTTCGGGCAACAAGTCCGCATCGTCCAGGCACAATACGTACTCCCGGTCACGCAGCAATTGGACCAGGTAATCCATCAGGTTGCCGGCCGGCGGCAACTGGCTGCCGCTCGAACGTGCGCCCTGAAGCATGTTCCACAAGTCGGGCCGCCCGCGCCAATAGAGAAATCCCGCCAATTTCCATATCAGGTATTCGATGCCTTCGTGTTCGTAAAAGGTGTGCCAAAAAATGTTCTGGGGAGCAGCGGCGCGTTGGGCCAGCACGGAAGCTAGCATTGTTTTGCCCACGCCGGGCATGCCGGTGATGATGGCCAGGCGGGATGTTTTGAGTTTGTCTACGAAAAAGGCCAGTTCCGCTTCACGCCCCACAAAGCCGCTCACATCTGGCGGCAGGTCCGGTTCCGGCGGCGGTGGGATGAGAGCTTGCGCCTGGACCGATTCGGTGGCCGGCTCGACCTGCCACAACTGGCCAGACTGGAGCCGCATAAACAGCACGGGCACAGCGGCGTCTGGCTTGCCGGCGGTGAGGAGCGCGCCGCGCACCTCGTTCATCGCCAGGTCTATCGTGCCGTGTTCGGCCAGGCGTTGATAGAAAACCAGGCTCAATTTTTGAGCCGTTTGAACGGCGACGCGATCTTGCATGGCGATGACAGCCGGCACGCCGGCGGCCACCAGCTTGGGGCCTAACCCCAAGAAAGCGTTGGCCGTGGCGCGCGTTGCGCTCTGGCAGGCGGCCAGGAAAATCAGGCGCGGCTGCACGCCCTGCCGGGCCAACATTCCCACCATGTCGTCGTCGTGGACAATATGGGTGTTGCCGCCGTCGTCTTGCATGTACAAAGCCGCCTGCCCGCGCCGCTTGTTAAAAACGCCGTGCCCGACGTAATGCAAGATGTGATAGCCTTTTCGCAGCCTGGCTTCGATGCGCTCTAATGTAGCGGGCGGCTCCATCACGTCCAGCACAATCTCTTGGGCGTCCAGTTCCGCAAATGCCTGCCTGAGAATGGCCTGCTCCGCCTGCATATCCAGCGGCGCCAGGTTGTACAAGTCTTCCAGGTCGGCGGGATTGGCGATGACGGCCAACACGCGGATGGGGCGGCGTTCTATCGCCTGGCCCCACGGCGATGAGACGGCCAGGTAACGCGAAAAGGGCGTGGCGGCGTCTGCAGCGAGAAAGATGGATTCTTCCTCCACCAGTTCCCATGGTAGGGCGTGCAGTTCGGGCGCGTCCGCGTCAATACGCAGGCGGATGCGGCGCTGCGGCGCGCTCCCCCGCGCCTGGCCCCACGCTCCGCGCAGCGCGGCGTCGGCCAGGAGCGCGTCGTAAAGCGCGCGCCCGTCCGCAACCCCCGTGGCAATATCCGCTGGCATGTACCCGCGCGGAAATTCTTGCTGCCCTCCAAGCGTCATTTCGACCGGGTAGCCTTGCTCCTCTCGCCTAAAGATGCGGATTTCCAGGTCAGTCAGGGTTTGTGGGTCAGTTTGGGTCGTCATACGGGTCAGCGCCCTCATTCACATCTGTGTCCCAGCCACCGCTGTAATTGCAAGGCGATTCAACTTACATTATACGTTTGATGTGAAATGAGTTTCTACCTTGTCATTGCGAGGCGCGAAGCGCCGAAGCAATCTCCTTAACCGTAGCAATGGGATTGCTTCGCCGCCCTCCAGGCGGCTCGCAATGACAAATCAGGGCAAGTAGCTCCATTTCACATCAAACGCATTATAATAGAGATGCAGATTTGCTGGATGCTTACCCGCGCCTGACCCAGGCAGACATCCGGGCCGCGCTGGCTTACGCTGCCGACTCGCTGGCCCACGAAACCATTCTGCTGCAAATGGTTGGATGAGCAAACTGCCTCTATGTTTTCTGGCCGACGAGAGTTGTGACTTTGCTGTTGTGCGTGCTTTGCGGACAGCAGGCTATGCTGTTCTGGCTGTGAGCGAAGTGATGACTCGTTGCGCGTCGGACCATGGCCCAGGCCGTCGTCAAGCTTGTTCAAGACATGGCGAGCAACTCGTTGGCGCGTTTGTTGTCGTGCAGCCAGGACACATTCGCATCAATCGCAAGCCCGTACACAAAACTGATCTTGACAAGGACAATCTATTCACTCTGTTGATGCCTGTTCGCCCTGACCCACATTGCCCTCCCGCAAGCTGACCGCTATAGATGATCGCTTATTGCTGACCGCTAATAATTCTTGACAATCGCCCTATACGCCGTGGGCTGGCGGCACTGCAAAATCTGGAACTCTTCGCGCGCCTTGCGCACCTCGTCCAGGTCAAAGCGCGCCACGGCGTACCCTTCGATTTCCTCGTCCATCGCCGCGTACACCTGGCCGCGCGGGCCAATGATCTGGCTTTCGCCAAAGAACGAGTAGGTGGCGTCTGTGCCGATGCGGTTCGAGGCGGCCACAAAACACGTGTTTTCGTACGCGCGCGCCAGCAGGTACGTGCGCCATTCCTCGTTGTAGGGTTGTTCCCAGTTAGCCAGCACAATCAGCAACTCGGCCCCATCCAGCGCGTAGGTGCGCGCCACCTCGGGAAAGGCCAGGTCCCAGCCCAAGATCAAGCCCACGTTGCCAAAATCGGTTTCCAGCACCGGCAGCTTGAAGCCGGCGCGAAAGGCCAGCCGCTCTTCGCCCTTGAGGTGCATCTTGCGATATTCACCGATCAGGTCGCCATCCGGGCCAACCAGCACCGCCGAATCGTACAAAACGCTTTCGACCTTTTCCTTGGCGGCCATGCCAAACGCCACGTACACGCCGTGCTCGCTGGCGCGTTGGGCGATCAGGTTCATCGTCGGGCCGGGCACGCGCTGCGCCAACTCGGTAAAGTTCACCCCACATTCGTAGCCGGTGGTGCACAGTTCGGGGAACACGATCAGGTCTGTCTTTTGCGCCGTGGCGATTTTGTCAATCCATTCCGAAATCTTGATCAGGTTGTCTTCCATCTCATTCAGCACAGGCTGCATCTGAACAACGGCGACGGTCACTTCACGCATACTAAATTCCTCCATGTGTAAGGTTGGGCTGGCGCGTGGGGTTTTGCCAGCGCCAACGTTTGGGTTGATTGTCTCCGTTTTACCACGAGCCAGCCTTTTTCGCAAATTAACAGGGCATACCCAAATGGCGGCGGTGGTGGTATAATTTCAAAATATTCTTTCAAAGGAGTCGCCCATGCTTAGCCTGGAAAAGATTGACACCGCTTCCAAAGCCCACGTGCGCCGTTTTGTGCAGATTCCCTTCCGGCTGTATGCCAACCATCCCCAATGGGTGCCGCCTCCGTTGATAGATGCCGAGCTTCAACTCAATCGCAACAAGCATCCCTATTACGAGCACTCGGACGCCGATTTTTTCATCGCCACGCGCGATGGGCGCGACGTAGGGCGCATCGCCGCGCTGGAAAATCGCCGCTTTAACGACTATCACAAGACGCGCCAGGCGCAGTTTTATCTGTTTGACTGCGAAGATGATCTTGAAGTGGCGACGGCGCTTTTCGAGCGGGTGTTCGAGTGGGCGCGCGGGCGCGGCTTGAACCAGGTCGTTGGCCCCAAGGGCTTTGGCCCGCTGGATGGCTATGGCATACAGGTAGAGGGTTACGAGCACCGCCAGGTCATGACGATGATGAATTACAATTATCCATATTATCCTCGCCTGGTGGAAGCGTTGGGATTTCAAAAAGAGGTGGATTTTGTCTCGTGCTACCTGAGCGCCGACACGTTCCGCATGCCGGAACGGATTCACCGCATTGCCGAGCGCGTCCAACAACGGGGCGTGCTGCGCGTCCAGCGCTTCCGCAACAAGCGCGAACTGTGGGCGTGGGTGCCGCGCATCGGCCAGGCGTATAACAAGGCGTTCGTCAACAACTGGGAATATTACCCGCTCACCGAGCGCGAGATCACGTTCGTCGTGGATAACATCATGACGGTGGCCGATCCGCACCTGATCAAGGTCATTGCGCACGGCGACGATGTGGTGGGTTTTGTGCTCGGCTTTCCCGACGTTTCAGCCGCCATGCAGCGCATACGTGGGCGATTGCTGCCGTTTGGCATTCTGGATTTGTTGATCGAGATGCGCCGCACGCGCTGGGTAGCCCTAAACGGCGGAGGCATCTTGCCGGAATTTCAGGGACGGGGCGGCAATGCATTGCTTTATTCAGAGATCGAAAAAACCGTCCGCGATTTCAATTTTTTGCACGCCGACCTCACCCAAGTGGCCGAGACCGCCGTGCAGATGCGGCGCGACCTGGAAAACGTGGGCGCTAAACCTTATAAAAACCATCGCGTTTTTGTCCGCCACTTGTAGGGTTCACGCCAGGTGCGCATTCCAGGTCGCTTTTTTACGGGCCAGCCCCCTGCGCAGCTCTGTCCTGGCCCAGTGATAGTGGCTGCTCATGCACCCGATAAAGTAAGCGGCCAACGTGTTCTTTTTTGTCCAGGCATAGTAGCCAGGGCTAAACAACTCTTCATCCGACGCGCCTTGCACGGCTTTGAGCGACTGGCGATACGAAGCCTTGAATTGCTTGAGCACGTCATCCAGTGGCCGGTCACGGTGCTTTTCGTAGATGCGCTGGTTGAGCGCGGGCAACTGGCCCCAGTTAAAGCCCTCAGCCGGAGTCTGCGGCGTTTGGCCGCGCCGGCCCGCTTTGTGCCAGCTCAGCACCATCTGTTCCCACTCGATAAGGTGCGCCAGCACATCTTTCACCGACCAATCGCCCACCACGCCCGGCAGAACCATCTGCTCGTGTGTGAGGGACGCCAGCAATTCTTCCAGCATCCCGTGTTCTTGTTGGCTCGCGGTCAAGAGTTGATCCTTGCTCGTTGGTCTGGGCATTGTATCCTCCACTTATTTGATTTTACTCAAAAACTCGCCCACCACGCGCGCGAACGCTTCGGGCTGCTCGCTGAACGGAAAGTGAGTCGAGTTCTCGATCACCTGAAATTCAGCCCGGGGCAAAAGCTCGGCATACATGCGGCTGGCCTTTTCCGGCTGCAAGTCGTTTTCGCCGTGAATCACCAGCGCGGGTGCGGCGACCGGCTTGAGTGCAGCGCGATAGTCGTGCTTTTGGCCCATGCTCATAAACATGGCCTGCACCATCCATCCGCCGTTGTCAACCGGCATATTGGACGGCGGCACCAAGGATCCTTTGCTCTTGATCGCCACCTCGTAGTATGGGACAAACTCGCCGTTCAGCGCGGCCAGGCTGGCCTCCGTCTGAGAAAACAACTTGCCAAAGTCAAAATATCGTTTCATATAGTCGGCATAGCCTGCCTGCATATTCTCTGGCAAGAGCGGCCTCACCTGCTCGTACAGCCCCCCGCTTTCCGGCGGCATCACCAGCATCTCGGCGGGGGCCACCAGGATCATAGCCCTGACGTGTTCTGGGAACTCGGCGGCGTACATCGAGGCGATGAATCCGCCAAACGAATGTCCGACGAGGATGAGCTTGTCTTCTCCTAGAATCTGGCGGATGCGCTCGATATCCGCGATTTGCGCGCCGAGGCCGAGCGCTCCATCGAGCGTCTGCATGTTCTCGTAATAGTTGGACGAGGTGAACCGATCTATGGGCCTGGACGATTTGCCGCACCCGCGCTGGTCGTAATAGTGAAAACGATAGTTGCCCGTCAACGACTCGAACCCGGGCAGCGGCTGCGCAAATGGATAACCCGGTCCGCCGTGAATCACCAGGACGTTGGCGCCTGCGCCGTCCGCAAAGTGATACAACTTGATGTCGCTTTCGACATTCCAGAAATTTGGGTCGGACGATTGCGACGGCGGCGCCAGCGGCGCGCGCAAATTCTTGCCGACGCGGACCATACCTGGCTCATATAGCGGCTTTTGCATCCAATTCCAAACCAGGCCAGCCACCACCAAGACGACAATGACGGCGACAATAATCAGCACGATTTTCATTGCTTTTCACCCTCCTTCGCTAAAGAATTTTCGGAAAGGCTCACAGCCAGTTGACTGGTAATGAGATTATATGACATCATTCTACGCTGAATTTATGCCAAAATGCGGCATAATTCTAAAAGCCATTTGCTTGTTTTCTGACTGGTGTTCTCTTAAACTCTTGACAAGTCCCACGTTTAGTGGTATATTAAGGCCGGTTAGCACTCTGATTACCAGAGTGCTAACCGGTTCTTGTTTGTGGTAAATGATACACAAAATCCAATCATGTTAGGAGGTTTTTAGAAATGGCTAGCAAGATCAAAATGAATCTCAGACCTCTGGCGGACCGCGTGGTGGTTGAGCCTTCGGAAAAAGAAGAGCGAACTGCCAGCGGTATTATTTTGCCCGAAACCGCCAAAGAAAAGCCGCAGGAGGGCGAGGTCATCGCCGTGGGGCCTGGCCGCCGGGACGAGGACGGCAAGTTGGTTCCGATGGATGTCAAGAAGGGCGACGTTGTTCTCTTTGCCAAATATGCCGGCACCGAGATCAAGATTGAGGATAAAAAGTACCTGATCCTCAAAGAGTCCGACATCCTTGCAATTGTTGAAAAGTAAATATCAGGAGGAAAAGATGGCAAAGCAACTTGTTTTCTCAGAAGAAGCTCGTCGCCGGCTCAAGGCCGGTATTGATATTTTGGCAGGCGCAGTGGCGACCACGCTCGGCCCCAAGGGGCGCAACGTGGCGCTGGACAAGAAATTTGGCGCGCCTACCATCACGCACGACGGCGTGACCGTGGCTAAGGAAATCGAGCTCAAAGACCCCTACGAGAACATGGGCGCTCAATTGCTCAAGGAAGCCGCTACCAAGACCAACGACATTGCGGGCGACGGCACCACGACGGCGACTGTGCTGGCGCAGACCATTGTCAACGAAGGTCTCAAGATGGTTGCGGCTGGCGCGAACCCCATGCTCATCAAGCATGGGATTGAGGCCGCCACTGAAGCGGTTGTAGAAGCGATCAAGAAGCAATCCACCTCGGTCAAGGACAAGGAAGACATTGCGCACGTGGCCGCTATTTCGGCCGCCGATAAAGAAATCGGCGAGTTGATTTCTGAGGTGATGGACAAGGTCGGCAAAGACGGCGTCATCACCGTCGAAGAAAGCAAGGGACTGGCGTACGAGACCGAGTACGTCGAGGGTATGCAGTTTGATCGCGGCTACGTCAGCCCGTATTTCATCACCAACGCCGAGTCCATGGAAGCCGTCCTGGAAGAACCTTATATTTTGATCCACGACAAAAAGATCTCGGCCGCGGCCGACATCGTGCCGCTCCTGGAGAAATTGCTCCAGAAGGGCAAGCGCGAGCTGGTAGTGATTGCCGAGGATTTGGACGGCGAAGCGCTGGCGACGCTGGTGCTCAACAAGCTGCGCGGCATGTTTAATTTGTTGGCCGTCAAGGCGCCGGGCTTTGGCGATCGCCGCAAGGCCATGCTGCAAGACATCGCCGTCCTCACCGGCGGCACGGTCATCACCGAGGAATTGGGCCGCAAGCTCGAATCGGCGACGATTGAAGATTTGGGCAGGGCCGGCAAGGTGGTGGCGGATAAAGACAACACCACCATCATCGAGGGCAAGGGCAAGGACAAGGACATCAAGGGCCGCATCGAGCAAATCAAGGCCGAGATGGACAAGACCACCAGCGATTACGACAAGGAAAAGCTCCAAGAACGCCTGGCCAAGCTGGCCGGCGGCGTGGCCATCATCCGGGTGGGCGCTGGCACCGAGGTCGAGCTGAAGGAAAAGAAGCACCGCGTGGAAGACGCGCTCTCGGCCACGCGCGCGGCGGTTGAAGAAGGCATCGTGCCCGGCGGCGGCGTAGCGCTGATTAATGCCATCCCCGCGTTGGACAAGGTCAAGCTGGAATACGACGACGAGCAGGTGGGCGTCAATATTGTTCGGCGCGCCCTGGAAGCCCCGATGCGCGGCATCGTCGAAAACGCCGGCATGGACGGCGCGGTGGTGGTGGAAACCATTCGCCGCAAGCAGAAGGAAGAAAAGAACAAGGGCATTGGCTATGACGTGCTGGCGCAAGAGTACGTGGACATGCTCAAGGCTGGCATCATTGACCCGGCCAAGGTTACGCGCAGCGCCGTGGAAAACGCGGCCAGCATCGCCGCAATGATCCTGACAACTGAATCGCTCATCACCGATATTCCCGAAAAGAAGGAAACTCCGCCCATGCCACCCGGCGGCGGAATGGATTACTAGACCGAAAGCGATTGATCGAGAAACCAGGTTTTTTTAAAGAAACCTGGTTTCTTTTTGTTTGACGTTTAGGTGATTCAACTATAGAATGTAGGGCATCTCTGCCCGGAAGTTTGAACTTGAAACTTGCTTGTCCCCGCTCCCGGCAACTCGCGTTAGCCGCATTATTGCTCGTGATTTTTGCCGCGCAGGCGGCGCTCGGCTCTCCGCGCAACTCGGCGGCGTTTGACGAAGAGTATCACCTGGCGGCGGGCTATGCTTATCTGCGCACTGGCGACCCGCGCCTTTCAACCGAGCATCCGCCGTTGGTGAATGTGTGGAACGCGCTGCCGCTGCTGTTCCTCGATCCCAGGCTTCCGTTGGATCATCCAGCATGGCAAAGCGCAATGACCGACGATTTTGGCGATGCGTTCTTGTGGCAGGCCAATCCCCATCAAGCCGTACAAATGGTGCTTTTAGGGCGGCTGCCCATCATTGCGCTGGGCGTGTTGCTGGGCGCGCTGATTTTTCGTTGGGCGCGAGACCTGTTGGGCGTCAAGGCTGGCTTGCTGGCGCTGGCGTTGTACTCATTTGATCCAAATCTGATTGCCCATTCGCGTCTATCTACCACCGACCTGGGCCTGGCGGCTTGCATGACACTGGCGATGTGGCGGCTGTGGGCATGGCTGGAAAAGCCCACGCGCTTGAACCTGGTCTTGACCGGCGCGGCGGCCGGCGCGGCTATGGCAACCAAGTTCACCGGGCTGGCGCTCGCGCCGATCTTTGTCCTGGTGGCATTGGTCCACCCCGTTCTTCCCGCATCCAGAGGCAAATGGTGGAGCGCCATCGCGCAGAGGATGTTGGGGTTGCTGATGGCGGCGGTTGTGGCGCTGCTGTTCATCTGGGGCGTCTACAGCTTCGAGGTAAAAGACGGTTGGCCCGCCGCCACCTACTGGCGCGGCCTGATCAAAATCTGGACGGAATATTCGCAAGGCTATCCCACTTTTCTTTTGGGCCAGGTGAACCGCACCGGGTGGTGGTATTATTTTCCGGCGGCCTTTGTGCTCAAGACGCCGCTTCCAACCCAGATTCTTCTTGTTGCAAGCCTGGTCTTGAGTACACCGCGCGCGTGGCGGCGCGCGTCTGCGGCGATTATCCCTCCCGCTTTCTTGATGGCCGCGGCGCTGTTCAGCCCGCTGGCAATTGGCTACCGCCACATCTTGCCCGTGCTGCCATTCGTCATTATCCTGGCAAGCCGGCTCGTCAAGCTTCAAATAGATGATTCTTGTTTCACGTTTCACGTTTCACGTATTACGTATTACGTATTACGTATGGCGTATGGCGTATTACTTTTTTGGCTCGTCATCAGCGCCGCGCGCATCTTTCCACATCACCTGTCCTTTTTCAACGAGTTGGCGGGCGGGCCATCTAACGGCAGCCATGTCTTGGTAGATTCCAATCTCGATTGGGGCCAAGACTTGCCCGCGCTCAAACAGTTGATGGCCGAACGCGGCATTGAGCAGGTCCGCCTGGCTTATTTTGGCACCGCCATGCCAGAAGCTTACGGCATCCGCTATACACCGCTGCCGGGCTTTTTGCGTTTCCTGGCCGGGGCAGAGGTGGACGCCTATAATCCCTACACGCCCGAGCCGGGCTGGTACGCCATCAGCGCCACGAGCCTGCGGCTGGGGCTGGTGTATCGCAGCGCGGACCTGTACGCCTACTTTCGCGACAAGACGCCCGCTGCGCGCGCCGGCTATTCGATCAACCTGTACGAGGTGCGCTACCCGGGAAACACGCCTGTTGACCGCGTTGTGATTACGGGCCATGCGGTGGCCGATCTCACCCCCGAGCAATTGGGGATCAAACCCGGACACCGATTAATTGCCAAGTGGGCGCAATCCCCTGATACGACTATCGTTCCGACCACAACCCTCCAATCCTCCGACTATGCTCAGGACAAGCCTCCAACTTCCAATCTCCCATCTTCAATTGACTGGGGTGCTTTTGCCTTGATCGGCTGCCGCATCGAACACACAAGCATCCAGGCCGGCGAGGCCATTAGCGCGACCCTGGCCTGGCAGGTTGGAACGACGCCCGTCGAGACGCCCGCGCCCGGCTACAAAGCGCCGCTGGCAATGTTTGTACACCTGGTCGGCAGCGACCCATCTCACATTGTAGCCCAATACGATGGGTGGGAGACGGCCTTGACGGGATTGGAAGCGGGCGATATTATCGCACAGCACGTGACCATCGCTACGCCGGCCAGCGCGCCGCCTGGCGCGTACCGCCTGCTGGCCGGCCTGTATTCGCCACAATCTATGCAGCGTCTGATAATACGGCCGCCGGACGGCGCAGCAGATCACGTCGAATTATCTAAAATTACAATCCGATAACACTTGTTTTTAAGGGGACAGATGCATGAAAGAGAACGGCATTCCTGAATCAGCCATGGTGATTGTGGCGCATCCCGACGACGCCGAGTTCACCATGGCCGGCACGGTGGCAGTGTGGACCAGGGGCGGCTGCCGCGTGACGTACGTGGTATGCACCGACGGCAACGCCGGGTCGCACGAGGCGGGGATGACGCGCGAAAAGCTGGCAGATATCCGCCGCGCCGAACAGCGGGCGGCGTGCGCCGTGCTGGGCGTGAGCGAGGTGGTATTCCTGGGATACGACGACGGACAACTACAGCCCACACTCGAACTGCGGCGCGACCTGGTGCGCGTGATCCGGCAATACAAACCCGATGTCGTTCTAGCCGGCGACCCGACGGCCATGTTTTACGGCGACGGCTATATCAACCATCCCGACCACCGCGCGGGAGCGCAGGCCGCGATTGACGCCGTCGCGCCGGCGTGCGCCATGCCATTGCTGTGGCCCGATGTCGGCGCGCCGCATCGCGTGCGCCGGGTCTATATCCATGGCAACGACAAGCCCAACGTGTGGATAGACATCACACAAACTATCGAGCAAAAAATCGCCGCGCTAAAGCAGCACGCCAGCCAGATGGGCGAGTGGGATCCCACCGAGATGATCAAACAGTGGGGAGCCGAAACGGGCAAGGAAAAGGGGCTGGCCCACGCCGAAAATTACCGCGTCATCACGCTGGAAGACGAGGAGAAGCAGTAAACAACTAGCCTTTGATCACAATGATTGGTTCGAGGCGCGCCACCTTGCGCGCGATGCCGGCGCGGTGGACGACCTCCACCACGGCGTCTACATCCTTGTACGCCGCGGGCGCTTCTTCGGCCAATCCCGGCAGCGAGCCGGCGCGGATGGCGATCCCCTGGTGTTCCAACTCGCCTTTGAGCTTGTCGCCGCGCACCTGCCTTTTGGCCTGCGCCCGGCTCATCACGCGCCCCGCGCCGTGACACGTGCTGCCAAAGGTCTGCTCCATCGCCGCTTGCGTGCCGACCAGCACCCACGACGCCGTGCCCATCGAGCCGGGAATCAGCACCGGCTGGCCGATGGGGCGATATTCGGGCGGCAGCCCCTCAAAGCCCGGCCCGAACGCGCGCGTGGCGCCTTTGCGGTGCACGCACAGTTTGACCGGCTGCCCCTCAAGGGAGTGCGTCTCTACCTTGGCCATGTTGTGCGCAATGTCGTACACCTGGAACACGTCCCAGTTGCGCGCCTTCCCGGCCAGCACTTGCTCGAACGTGCGCCGGATGTGATACAGCAGCACCTGGCGGTTGGCAAAGGCATAATTGGCGGCGCAGGCCATGGCCGCAAAATAAGCCTGGCCTTCGGGGCTATCGAACGGCGCGCACACCAACTCTCGGTCCGGCAAATCAATCTTGTACTTGCGCACTGCCGCCTGAAAGTCGGCCACATAATCGGTGCAGATTTGGTGACCAAAGCCGCGCGAGCCGCAGTGAATCTGCGCGACGATTTGATCGGGGAACAATCCCATAACCCGGGCGGCCTCCTCATCGTATATCTCGGCCACCCGGTCTATTTCGATAAAGTGGTTGCCGGCGCCCAGCGTGCCCACCTGTGATTTGCCGCGCTCTTTGGCGCGCTTGCTCACCTGGTCGGGATCGGCGCCCGCCAGGCAGCCGTGCTCTTCGGTGCGCGGCAAATCCTCGGGGCGAGCGTAGCCCTTGCCCAACGCCCACCGGCTGCCCTTGATGCACAACTCGTCCAACTCGCTCACACTGACGGGAATGCTGCCCTTTTCGCCAACCCCGCTCGGGCAATTCTGATACAAGGCCGACGCCAAATCGTTGACGTGCGGCGCAAGCTCCTCACGCCGTAGATGCGTGCCCATCAGGCGCACGCCGCAATTCGAGACGACAAAGCCGTTGGCGATAAAGTTGTGGTCGTCGTGCGCCACAGTAAAATCGTACACATCGCCCGCGAAATCCGCCGCCAGCTCAATGCGGGTTATAGCATCCCAGACCATTCCCGACGCCCCCAGGCCGGCTGTGGCCTGCTCGACAAAATGGGCAAAAGGCATAAAAGCCTGCCCGACCCGCGCGCCGGTTTGGCGGCCCTCCCACAGCGAGCGTTCGATAAAGCGATCGTTGGCAATGGGGCCGGCCAAAGCGGCCTTGATTTCTTGCGCGCTGCACCCTTGGGCTTGCAACGCGGCGGACCGGGCGGCCACTCCCTCGCGTTCGGCAATGAGCCGCTGTTTCAGGCAAAGATAAATCACGGCGGCGCTGGACAAGGCGCGCTTTTCACGATGATGCTCAAACCCCACCTGGCTCCACAAACGAATCAAATTATCTGGCTCAGACGAGACAACCAGGCGCAAGCGAATCGAGCGCGATCCATCCACGTTCGTTTGCTCTGGCCGCTGGCCGATGGGCAGTGTTTCGATTCCAAACTCGGCCAGCAAGCCGGCAATGTCATTCAACCAATCTCGGGCGCTGGGCGCGAACAGTTCACGCTTGTTAACCGAAAGCGTTGGGGCGCCGAAATTGTAATCGTGGCCCGTCACTGTACGCGGCGCGTTCATCTCGGCGCCAAAGAGCGCGCCCAGAAACAGGCGCTTTTGCCACAAAGGAACAGCCTTGATCCAAGCTGGCAATCGCCAGTCGGAGCGCGTCTTGTTGCCCATGGGCAGTCCAAGCGCCGAGAGCAAAACGACCAGCGACGTAGAACCGACCTTGATCCATGTTTCGAGGTGATCAAACTCGTAAGCGCGGTAGATGGTCTGGATAGAATGATGGCGCGTGCGCGCATAGACGCGCGAGGGCCGGAAGCCAATCGCCTGAATGTCGGCGCGCACGTCTTCCAGGTCCTCGACCCGCCCGTAGCACGAAAGGACGCCTTTGCCGTCTTTATTCCAGGTAAGCGTCCCATCCCCCCACGCCAGGCCCATCAACCGCAGCAGGTGCGGCAGGGCCGGCGACGAATAGCGCAGCGGAACCAACTCAAGCGATTCCAGGTGATTCATAATTTGAAGCCAGCCTGGCCCGCTTTGACCTTTGTCCAAGCGGGCCAGGCTGGCTTCAATATCAGCTCGAGTCAGGATAGCCAGGTCAGATGGCGGTGCGTAGGGTACGCCATCAAACCCCATCACCGCAACCTTGTCGCCGAGGCTCATTCTATTCAGCGTCACCATCCCATCTGGCGTCCAGAAGGGATGGTCGGCAGTGGCGACGAGCGTGCGTCCCGAAGCAGTGGTCACGCGCCAGACAGGCGCGTGGGGAGGCTGGCGCACAAAGCGTGTGATGGCCGTCTGCGAGCGGCAATTATCGGCAAAGGACTCGCAGGCGAGCGTTTGAGATGGCCAATCCGCTTCAAACGCCGCTATCGGGCGCGTATAACCCAGTTCGCTCAATATCAGGCTGTCGCCCGCCAGGCAGTTGATATCATATCCCACCCCGCCGGGCGAGATGACGCCGTGCGGCAGCCGGGTGGCGGCCACGCCGCCGATGGGAAAGCCATAACCCTGGTGGCAATCGGGCATGACGATGGCGTGCTTGACCACGCCCGGCAGCGTGGCGGTGTTGATCAGTTGCTCGATGGATTGATCGCCCAGCGCGTCTTCCAGCAGGGCGTCGTCGGCGTAAATGCGCGCGGGCACGCGCATATCCTGCCGAAATTCCGCCGGCACTTGCCACACGTAATCGGCGATCTTGACAAAATCCTTTTTGTGGATTGACGTTTTCTGCCGGGCGGCCCGCTCCTCCCCGCCCCTCTCCATCTGGACGTTGGCCGCCTGAGTAGAATCTGCGCTCGCCGTCTCGTACATGCGCCTGGATTTTTTCTTTTTGGACATTTTTTCCTCCAAAGCCGCATTGTATCATCTCGATGTAGGGGCAATCCCTTGCGGTTGCCCCCTGGAGGGCAGATGCAAGACCTGCCCCCTGGAGGGCAGGTGCAAGACCTGCCCCTACCCCAGATTATTGAGATGATACGTCGCGTTCTACACGTCGAACACGATGGTCACACTTAGCCCGCCGCCCGATTTTACAATGTGCACGTTGTGGAACGTGGCCGCCTTGATGTGCTTTCGCAGCGGCGCGCCCGCCTGGCCGCGCGCCGTGGCGCGCAAGCGCCCGCCCGCCAGATCGACAATTTCAAATTGTCCAAAAACCAGGCCGTCAACTTCAGTGTAATACAGCAACTCGTTGAGCCAGTTGACCAGCAGCGTTTCAGCGTCAACACCGGCTACCTCGACGGGGCGCTCTACCTGCACCTGAATGTGTGGAGCGTCAACGATCAGGGCATACATCCCCGCCGCCGCGTTGACGAACAAACCTGGCAGCGTGTCTCCGCGCACGCGCAAGGCCCAATCCGCCGTATGTTCAACTTCTTGGAATGTGTCGTTTGTTTTCACGTGTTTAGTATACACCGGCTCGATTTTCCAGACAATCGCCCCTTGCATCTTGTCCCTTGTTACGCTACAATAGACCCCAATGACGAAACATTCTCACCCCATCTCGAAATTCGAGGCGCTGGCCGAGCAGTTGGTCGAGGGGACATTTGGCCACATGTTCGGCAAGCGACTGCACCCTCTCGAAGTCGCCATCGCCCTGGCGCGCGCCACCGAAGACGCGCAGGTGACCAACGTGCGCGGCGAACGGCTGGCGCCCAATATGTATTGGGTTTATTTAAATCCAGAAGACTATGAAGCGCTGCAAGCCGAGCATCCCACGCTTCCGCAAGATTTGGCCTGCTCCGTGGCTCAACTGATCGCCCAGACCGGCCTGCTTATGCCGCTGGCGCCCATCGTCAAAGTCCATTATAGCGACAAAATTCCACGCCGGCGCGTATCGGCGGCGGCGCGCTACATTCCCCCCGAAAAAGAGCCGACCGGCGTCACGGCGCAGATGGATCTCACGCGCCCTGGCGCGAATGTGCTGCCGGTGCGTTCTTTCGTCGTCTTGTACGGAGCGCGCACCGTGTCGTTAACCAAGCCCGTCGTCAATGTGGGGCGCAGCTTTGACAACGATATTGTCATAGACGATCCACGCGTCAGCCGACGGCACGCTCAGTTCAGGCAGCGCGCCGGGCGCTACATGATATACGACTTGGGTTCTTCGGGCGGGACGCTGGTCAACGGGACGCGCGTCAGCGAACACTTGCTGGCCGCCGGCGACGTCATCGGCCTGGCCGGCCTCGAAATCGTTTACGGCGAAGACAGCGTCACGCCGCCAATGGAACTGGACGCGCAAGATACGCCGGCGATGTGAAACCTGTTGCGTATGGAAACCTGGTTGTTTGTTGGGCGATTGGTATTGACGGGCTTGCTTTATCTGTTCCTAATAGCCGTGTTTATCGTGTTGTGGCGAGACGTGCGCGCAGCCATTCCAGTTGGCGCGCCCGCCGCGCCAGAAGCGAGCGGGCGGCTCGTCGTCCTCGAAGGCAACGCCGAGCTGGCGACTGGCGCCGTCTTGTCGTTACGACCATTCACCACGCTGGGGCGGGGCGCTTCCAATACGCTCGTGCTGCCGGATACGTTTGCCTCAGCCGAACACGCCGTGA
Source organism: uncultured Anaerolineae bacterium (assembly GCA_964651475.1). GTDB lineage: Bacteria > Chloroflexota > Anaerolineae > Fen-1058 > Fen-1058 > JBGSMF01. The sequence continues at coordinate 31,725 of CAZYXV010000003.1, forward strand.
TCACACTGCGCGGCGGCCAGTGGTGGTTGGAAGACCGCGGCAGCCGCAACGGGACGATGGTGAACGAATTGCCCATCGAATCGCCGGTGGTGTTGAGCGCGGGCGATGTGATTGGCATAGGGAGAATCAAGTTAAAAGTAGAAAGTGGAAAGTAGAAAGTAGGTCAACCTTCTACCTTTCACCTTTGTAATTATTCAGGTGGGCGCCTTGTTAACCACTAAGGACACCAAGAACACAAAGGGAAAGCCGCTGCGCCCTTCGTGTCCTTGGTGTACTTGGTGGTCAAAGAGTTGTGGTTGAATAGTTACTCACCTTCTACCTTAAAGGAGATCACAATGGATCTGGGATTAAAAGATCAGGTGGCGTTGGTGACGGCCGCTTCGCGTGGACTGGGCGCGGCAGTGGCCAGGCGCCTGGCGCAAGAAGGCGCGTTGGTGGCGCTGTGCGCGCGAGATGAGGAGCGGTTATCGGCGGCGGTCGAAGCCGTCAAAGCCGGCGTTGCCGCGCCGGTATTGGGAATTCAGGCGGACGTCACCTCGCCAACTGACGTCGAGGCGCTGGTCGAACAGGTGATAGAAACCTTTGGCCGGCTGGACATTCTGGTCGTCAACGCCGGCGGGCCGCCCTCGGGCGCTTTTGCCAGCTTGCAGCCCAAGGATTGGGAAAGCGCGGCGCAACTCACGCTGATGAGCGCGGTGCGGCTGTGCTACGCCGCCCTGCCCCACATGAAAAAGCAGGGCCGCGGCAGCATTGTCTTTATCACCTCGGTCTCGGTCAAGCAGCCCATCTCTAATCTCATCCTCTCCAATAGCATCCGCATGGCGGTGATTGGCCTGGGCAAGTCGCTTTCCCAGGAGCTGGGGCCGGCCGGCATCCGCGTCAACGCCGTCGCGCCGGGTTGGACGCTGACCGAGCGCGTGACGGAATTGCTGGCCGCGCGCGCCCGGGCCAACGGCACCACGCCCGAAGGAGAAGCCGCCAAAATCGTGGCCGATACCCCGCTGGGACGCATGGGCCGCCCGGACGAGTTGGCCAACGCCGTCGCGTTCCTGGCCAGCCCCGCCGCGTCGTACATCACCGGCGTCACGCTGCCGGTTGACGGCGGGGCGATCAAGGCGACGTTGTAAATTGGTATTGGGTATTCGGTATTGGGTATTGGATATTGCGTATTGCGTATCACGCATCACGTTAGGAGGTGTGCTATGAAAAAGACACTTGTCGCCTATGTTGAATTTGACCCGGACACTAATCTGTACGTTGGCATCGTCCCTGGCCTGCCCGGCGCGCACACGCAGGGCGCTACACTGGACGAGTTACATAGCAACCTGCGCGAGGTTGTCGAGTTGTGCCTTGAGGAATACGGCGATCAACCTTTACCAAATTTTGTGGGCTTGCAACAAATTGAGGTGGCGGTGTGACGCACCTGCCGTTGATTAAATTCAAGACCCTGGACAAGCTACTGGTACGGCTTGGCTTTGAGGCCGTGCGGCAAAAAGGCAGCCACGTTTTTTATCGCCATCCTGATGGGCGCACAACTACCGTTCCCAATCATCCAGGACGCGATCTGGCGCGTCCACTGCTGCGAGAAATTCTCCGCGAGATTGAATTGACGCCGGAAGAATTTGAGGCAGAATTGCAAAGACTGTAAAATTGACGTTTGACGCTTCACGCATCACGTCTCAGGAGGTTCAAATGAACAACACCTACATCATCCTTGGGGCAATCATTGTCTTTGGCGGGCTGGTGGGGCTAATCGCCTATCTGTACCGCGAAAGCGCCATTATCCAGGGCAAGAGCGAAATCGGCGTCGGGCCGATCAAGTTCAAGCTGGAAGGCCAGGCGCAGAGAGAGCCGGGCCAGCCCGAACCACCCGCCGCGCAGCCCAAGATTGAACAATCCGCTACTGACCTGGGGCGCATTGCGCGCTCTGGCCCGGAAATTAGCGGCGGCGCGGGGGAGATTAAGCAAACGGCTTCCAATGCCGGCGTGATTGAGGACAGCGCGCCCAAAATTTCGTGAGGGTGAGAAAGCGCCCTCGTGAGGAAGCACCCAAAATCTCGTGAGGGTGAGGGAGTGAAGATAGCGCGCCCAAAATTTCGAGGGTGAGGGAGAGGGAGTTAGCGCGGGGATAAAATCCCCGCGCTGAAAGGGCCAAGCCCCTACAGGGCTAGACGTTAGCCGCCAGGCTTGGCTCTTTCAGCCCGATGCTTTAGCATCGGGCAACCTGGAGAACTCGATGCCATTGCCACCTTATCTTCAACACTTTACCGACCGGCAGGACCAAATTGCCGCGTTTGACGCATTGTGGCCCGGCGACGGGCGCTGGATCCTGGCGCTTTCCGGCGTTTCGGGCAACGGCAAATCCACACTCATCAACTGGTTGATCGAAGCGCGCTGCAAGGAGGGGGACTGGGCGTGGGAAAAGGTGGACTTTTACCTCGCCCCACCCCTCGAGGCCGTGCCGCGCGCGCTGGCGGCGCTGGCGGGGAGCCATGCCACCGCTTCTTTCGAGCAGGCCGCCGCGCGCGCCAGGGAACGCTACGACGCCGCGATTGACGAAATTAACCGCGCCCGCGCCGCGCGCGCCTTTGCGCCCAGCATCACACAAACTGCAGCAAATGGTGGAAACATCGAGCACAGCCCGCCCACCATAGACGCCCGCTCGGTTGAAGAATTGCGCACACTCTATGCGCCCCACCAGGAGCGCCTGGAAAATGACCTGGCGCGCGCCGCGCTCGAGGCGCTGTCCGCGCTGGGCGCGCGCCGCGCCGTTCTTTTCCTGGATACTTACGAACGCTTTGCCGAGGCCAGCCCGCCGCAAGCGATAGGCCGCCTGTGGCAATTTTTGCACGAGGCCGCCGGGCGCGCGCGCGGCCTGCGCATTATTGTAGGAGGTCGGCAAGACCTGCCCTATCCCCCCCTGCGCGACGTCACATGCTGGCAGCGCCTGGGCGAATTTACAGAGCAGGACTGTGACACCTTCTTGCGCGAGTATGGCGTGGACGACGCCGCGCTGCGCCGCGAAACGTTTGCACTGTTCAAGGGTCACCCCCTCACCACCCGCATGATGGCCGAAGCTTTTGAGGACGCTCGCCAGGCCGGGCAGCTCATTCGCCGCGACGACTTGCGTCAGGCGGCGCTGGCCCGCTCGCACGACGAATGGCTGTATGGCCTCGTTCTCCAACACCTGCCCGAGCCGCTTGCCCGCGCCGCCAAGTACGGCCCGCTCTTGCGCCGCTTTACGCCTGAAACGCTCAACGCGGCGTTGGATCAAAAACTCGACGAAGCCAGTTTTAACCGCCTGGTCACGCGCGCCTTTGTCAAGCCGCTTGGACCCGGGCAATATGCCTTTCACGAAACCGTCCGCCGCGTCCAGATTGAATTCCTGTGCGGCGCAGACGACGCCCAGGCGCAGGCCGTCCGCCATCGCGCCATCCTGAATGCCCAAAGCGGGCGCGACCCCGACGCCAGGCGCGACGTGCTATATCACCGCTGTTTCAATAATCCGGCCGGGCAATTCGACGCCTGGCGCAAGGCCGTAGACCTGGCCGCCTTTGTCTTTGACCACGTGTGGTGGAATGAATTATTGGACGTCATGCAAACGCCGCCCATCCACCGGCAATTGAATGACCAACAGCAAGCCGACGTGGCTTACCGGCGCGGGCGCTGGCACTATTACCACGACGGGTGGGACGACGCCCTGACCGCCTACGCCGCAGCCGGACCGCTCTATCACGCCGCTCGTGATGTTTCGGGCGAAGCCAACGTGCTGCAAGCCATCGGCGACGTGCAAAATTTCCGTAAGGAAATGGACGCCGCACTCCGCAGCTACGGCCAAGCCCTCGAGCTCTTCCGCGCCGTCGGGGACCGCCTGGGCGAAGCCAACGTCATCATGTCTCGAGCGGATGTGTTGGATGGGCAGGGACAAACAGAGCAAGCGTTAGCCGACTATGAGCAGGCCATGCAACTTTATCGGGCTATTGGCGACCCATACAGCGTGGCGCGCGCCCTGTATTATCTGGGACAACTGCATCTTCGCCACAACAACATCGCCCCGGCTCGCGCCGCCTTTGAACAAGCCGTCGCCATTTTTAACGCGCGCGGCCTGCCGGACATTGCCGCCATCGTCCAGCGCGCGTTGGATGGCCTGTCGTAGGAGCGCCTTCCAGGCGCGACCGCGCCCGGAGGCATCGCGCCCGGAGGGCGCTCCTACGTTGTGGGGATAATATGCCAAAAAAACCACATTCGTCTGACTTGCGCAAAGGGCGCATCTCGCTGCCCGGCGTGTGCTACTTTATCACGACGAATGTAAATGACAAACGTTTCCTCATCCCGTTCCCAGATGGCGCCGAGTTTGTTATTGGATCATTGAGATGGCTGAGGGGCAATAAGCGCGTCTGGCTTGGGGGCTACGTGGTGATGGACAATCACGTCCACTTTCTGATCGTTTTGCGCGAAGGGTATGCGCTCGCCGGCATCTTGGGTAGTTTCAAGACCTATACTGCCGCGCGCGTCAATCAACTATTAAAACGCGCGGGCATATTCTGGCAAGAGGGGTATTACGACCATGCCGTTCGCGACGATGCTGACTTTTGGGGCTGCCTGGAATATATGCATGCCAATCCGGTAAAACGCGGGCTGGTGGAGCGCCCGGAGGAGTATGCGTATTCCACCGCGCACCCTTTGCGCGCAGGCGATATTGATTGGAATGCGTTAGGATACTCGTAGGAGCGCCTTCCAGGCGCGACCATCATCACGCCCGGAGGCATCGCGCCCGGAGGGCGCTCCTACAAACGGGAATTATGACACGATACGCATCACGTTTCACGTACAAGGAGTATTCAAATGACAAAACTTGAACCCATCAGATTCGCCGTCATTGGCGGCAGCGGCGTGTACAACATTGAAGCGCTGACCGACGTGAAGGAGATGAAAATCAAGACGCCATTCGGCAGCCCGTCCGACGCCATCATTATTGGGACGCTGGCGGGGCAGCGCGTGGCCTTTTTGCCGCGGCACGGGCGCGGGCACCGCCTCCTGCCCACAGAGGTCAACAGCCGCGCCAACATTTACGCGCTCAAGACGCTGGGCGTGGAGCGCGTGCTTTCGATCAGCGCGTGCGGCAGCCTGCGCGAGGATTTCAAGCCGCGCGACATTGTGACGCCGGACCAACTCTACGACCACACCAAGCTGCGCGCGGGCTATACATTTTTCGGGCGCGGGCTGGTGGCGCACATTTCGTTCGCGCACCCGTTCTGCGCCGATTTCAGCCGCCGCGTGGCGCAGGCGGCGCGAGCCGCGGGCGCTCCCACCGTCCACGAAGGCGGGACATTTATCACCATGGAAGGCCCGCGCTTTTCGACCAAGGCCGAAAGCGCCGTGTATCGCCAACTGGGTTTTGACATTATCGGCATGACGGCCGCGCCAGAAGCGCAGTTGGCGCGCGAGGCCGAGATGTGCTACGCGGTGCTGGCGCACGTCACGGATTACGATTGCTGGCACGAGACGGAAGAGATTGTCAACGTGGCCATGCTCATCGAGAACCTCAACGCCAACGCCGCGCTGACCAAGCAAGCAGTGGAAAAGCTGGCCGGCGCGCTGGCGGGCGTGGAGCGCGCGTGCGAATGTAAGGACGCGCTGGCCACCGCGCTCATCACCCAACGCGAGCGGGTTCCCGAAAGACTCAAGCGAGAACTGGCGCCCATCATTGGCAAGTACCTGCCGCCTCAAAAGCGCGCTTCCGCGCCCAAGAAAAAGCCGGACGTTTCGGAAGGAAAGCGCCACTAAACTGATATTGAATTGGGTGTGACCAAAATCAGTTGGTCGCCTACGTAGGGGCAGGGCTTGCCCCTGCCCAAGGCGTGCAACCGCAAGGGTTGCCCCTACACCTCAACCAGAATTGGTCACGCCCTATTGAATTGAGGGGTTTATAGTTGCCGCTTCAACGGCGCTAAAGCGCCTACTACGAACATGTCATCCCTGCAAACAAGCCATAGCAATACCACCCGCCCCATGCGCGCGGTTCTGCCGCTCAACGCGCCGCTGATCGAGCGGCTGTTGTTGGCGCTGGCCGGGCTGTTTGTGGGAATGGGACTGTTTCAACTGGCGTGGGTCAGAGCGCTGGCGCAAGGCCGCCCGCTTTCTGAGCGATGGGCGGAGGTGATGGTTCCGCTGCTGGTGTGGGCGGCGAGCTTTGGCGTGGCGCACGCGGCGCTTGGCCGCCGCCTGCGCGGCCACGATCCCGTCTTGTTGCCCGTGGCGGCGCTGCTGGCCGGCTGGGGGTTGATAGAGGTGGCGCGCCTGGCGCCCATGTTCGCGTGGCGGCAAATTTTCTGGCTGCCGATTTCTGTGGCGGCGCTGCTGGCCGTGGCGGCGGCGCCCTCCGACCTGCGCTGGCTGCGCCGCTACAAATACACCTGGCTGCTGGCAGGGCTGGCGCTCTTGTTCGCCACCATCGTGATGGGCGTGAATCCTTCCGGGCAAGGCGAGCGATTGTGGTTGGGGTTGGGCGGCGTGTATTTTCAGCCTTCGGAATTGCTCAAGCTGCTCATGGTCGTCTTTGCGGCGGCGTACCTGGCCGAAAAGCACGACTTGTTAATGATCGCCGGGCCGCAACTGGGCAAGTGGCGCTTGCCGGCGCCGCCTTATCTGCTGCCGCTGCTGGCCATGTGGGCGCTGGCGATGGGCTTGCTGGCCTGGCAGCGCGACCTGGGCGCGGCGGTGTTGTTCTTTTTCACGTTTTTGGGGATGTTGTATCTGGCCGGCGGACAGTGGGGCTATTTGGCGGCGGGGAGCGCCTTGTTTGCGGCCGGCGCCGGCGCGGCCTATTACGCGATTGACCGGGTGGCGCTGCGCGTGGATGCCTGGTGGAATCCGTGGCCGGATGCTTCGGGGCGCTCGTACCAGATTGTCCAATCGCTGCTGGCGTTCGCGTCCGGCGGCCTGCTGGGGCAGGGCCTGGGCCAGGGCGCGCCCACCGTGATCCCCGTCGTCCACAGCGATTTTGTGTTCGCGGCCATCGGCGAAGAGTTTGGGCTGTTGGGGACGCTGGGACTGCTCGTGTGCGTGGCGGCGCTGGTGGCGCGCGGGTTCCGCGCGGCCATTCGCGCGCGCGCTCCATTCGATCAATTGTTGGCGGCGGGACTGGCCCTGCTGATGGGACTCCAGGCGTGGGTCATCATGGGCGGGAACGTCAAGCTCATTCCACTCACCGGCGTGACGCTGCCTTTTGTCAGTTACGGGGGCAGCTCGCTATTGAGCAGTTTTATCGCGTTGGGATTGATTCTGCACGTGACGGCCAAGTCAAACGGTTGAGATACATTACACGCGCGGGAGGCGCACTTGCACAAAGAACGTTGGCTGGCAAACAAAGTCATGCGCTTGATGCTGGAGGCGGCCCGAGATGTCCTCCGCCCTCACGGCCTCAACGCCGTTTTGAGCAGGGAGCCACTGGTCCATTATATCGGCGCAGACATTCCAGATAACAACCTGCTGGAAATACCGGGCGAGGACCTGGCGGCGCTGATGCAGGGCATCTTGACGGTCTATGGCGAAAAAAACGCGCAGCGCCTGTTCTTGCACTGCGGCCACGCCCTGGCGCACAAGGCCGTGAATCGCCCGCTGGCTCGTTTTTTCAGGTTGATCTTGGGCCTGCTGCCGCCAGAGGAACGAGCCGAAGCGATTTTGCACATCCTGGTCCAAATCGCCGACCAGGCGCGCGGCGAGACGCTCCACACCCTCGCCGACGACGGAGAGGCTTTTATCCTGGAGTGGGGAGATTGCCTGCACTGCCAAAATACCATCGCACACCAGCCCCTGTGCGCCGTCATCACGGGCATCATTGAAGAACTGCTCGCCTGGGGCGTGAACCGGCAATTTCAAGTCAGCGAGGTCGAATGTCGGGCGACGGGCGGGGACGTTTGCCGCTTTAGAGTTTCCAAACAAGGAGAAAGCACATGACTCACGATTCCACACCTTCCGGGTATCAACCCGTCACGCCGGCCATCGCCGCGCAACTGCGGGCGATAGTGGGCGAGCCGCACGTCATCTACGGCGAGCCGGAGCGCATGCAAGATTACGCGCACGACGAAGTGCCCGGCCAGGAGTACGCTCACATGCCCGAAGTGGTGGTCAAGCCGTCCAGCGCGGCTCACGTCAGCCAGATTATGCAACTGGCAAACCGCGAGCGCGTCCCCGTCACGCCGCGCGGGGCCGGCTCGGGGCTTTCGGGCGGCGCGGTGCCGATCTATGGCGGCGTCTTGCTTTCGATGGAGCGCATGAACCACATTCTCGAAATTGACCGCGAGAACATGGTGGCCGTGGTCGAACCCGGCGTGGTGACGAACGACATCAACGAGGCCGTCAAAGAGTTTGGCCTGTTCTACGCCGGTTACCCCATGAGCACCGAGATGTGCTTCATCGGCGGCAACGTGGCCGAAAACGCCGGGGGCGGGCGCGCCATCAAGTACGGCGTCACCAGCCGTTACGTGTTGGGGCTGGAAGTGGTGCTGCCCACTGGCGAGATTGTGCGCGTGGGCGGCAAGCGCGTCAAGGACGTGACGGGTTACGACCTGGTGCACCTCCTGGTCGGCTCGGAAGGGACGCTTGGGATTTTCACCCAGATCATTCTGCGGCTCATCCCCTTGCCGGCCGCCCGCGTCGTCTTGCTGATGCCGTTCGCGGATCTCTCCGCGGCGATTGCCGCCGTGCCGCGCCTCATCACGCACAGCCGCGTCATCCCCTCCGCCGTCGAGTTTATGGATCGCCTGTCCACACAGGCCGCCTACGATTACGTTGGCGAGCAGCCGCCGTGTCCTGACATTGGCGCGATGCTCCTCATCGAGCTGGACGGCAGCGCGCGCGAGCAGGTGCAAGCCGATTGCGACGCCATTGTTGACGTGTGCATGGAAGCCGGGGCGATGGACGTGTACGTGGGCAACACGCCCGCGCTGGAAAAACGCATGTGGAAGCCGCGGCAGTCGGTGCTGGAGGCGCTCAAAGCCATTGACCCCGTGCAAAGCGCCGAAGACCTGGTGGTGCCCATGGCGCAGATCCCTCGCCTGGTATCCGAAGTAGAACGGCTTGCCCAACGCCACAAGGTGACGATGCCGTGCTTCGGCCACGCCGGCGATGGCAACATTCACCTCGAGGTCATCAAGCATCCCGATACCTCTATGGAGGAATGGCACGCCACTCTGCCAACGATTTTAGGCGATTTGTACCAGGTGGTGGCCGGGCTGGGCGGGACCATCAGCGGCGAGCACGGCATCGGCTCCAAGCGAGCGCGCTATCTGCCGCTGGTTATGGATCCAACGCTCATCGCCCTCCAGCAGCGCATCAAGCAGGCCTTTGATCCGCTGCACATCTTGAACCCGGGCAAGATCTTTGCGTTTTGAGCGAGCCGCCAGTATAATAGTCGGGTCACGCGCGTGTGGGGAAAGCGCGTGGCGTGGTCTATCCCCCATACACTGAAAGGAAGGTAAAAATGGCAAAGAAAATCCTGATGCTCGTCGGCGATTTCGTCGAAGACTATGAAGTGATGGTGCCCTTCCAGGCATTGCAGATGGTGGGGCACACCGTTCACGCCGTCTGCCCCGGCAAAAAAGGCGGCGAAAAGGTTCGCACCGCCGTCCACGATTTCGAGGGCGATCAGACCTACAGCGAAAAGCCCGGCCACAACTTTGCGCTCAACGCCGCGTTCGACAACATCGAGCCGGAAAAGTACGACGCGCTGGTCATCCCCGGCGGGCGCGCGCCCGAATACATTCGCCTGGACGAGAAGGTAATTAAAATCGTGCAGCACTTTGCCCACGCCGGCAAGCCCATCGCCGCGATTTGCCACGGCGCGCAGGTGCTGGCCGCGGCGGGCGTGATCGCCGGCAAGAAATGCACGGCCTATCCGGCGGTTGGCCCGGACGTCAAGGCCGCCGGCGGCGAATGGGTGGCCGTGCCGGTAGACAAGGCGCTGGTGGATGGCAACCTGGTCACCGCGCCGGCCTGGCCGGCCCATCCCGAGTGGCTGGCCAAGTTCTTGCAAGTGCTTGGCACAAAGATCGAACTATAAATCATTTTAAGGAGAGCAACCATGCCAGACCCAAGCGGAGTGCGAGTTCAAGCCCAAGCGTTGACGGACTTTTGCGTGCGAGTTTTCAAGAAAATGGACGTGCCTGAAGAGGACGCCCGCATCACGGCGGACGTATTGGTGGCCGCCGACCTGCGCGGGATCGCCAGCCACGGCGTAGCGCGCCTTCGGAGATACGTGGAGGGACTGAAAAGCGGCATGATGGTTCCCCGTCCCCAAAAGCGGGTGATCGCCGAAACGCCCGCCACGGCGACGATTGACGCCGGCGCGGGATTGGGCCAACCCGTCTCGTTTCACGCCATGCAAACCGCCATCCAAAAAGCCGTCCAGGTCGGCGCGGGGTTTGTGACGGTGCGCAACTCGAATCATTACGGCATCGCCGGTTACTATGCCATGATGGCCCTGGAGCACAACTGCATCGGCATGTCTATGACCAACGCCGACGTGCTGGTGGTGCCGACCTTTGGCCGAAACGCCATGCTCGGCACCAATCCCATCGCCGTCGCGGCGCCGGCCAACCATGAACGTCCCTTTGTCATGGACATGGCCACCAGCACCGTGCCGCGCGGCAAGCTGGAAGTCTACGATCGCCTGGGCAAGCCCCTCCCGGCGGGCTGGGCCACAGACGAGCGCGGCGTCGGCACGAATGACGCGCACCGCGTGTTGGACAATTTCAAAAAGCGCGCCGGCGGCGGTCTTTTGCCGCTGGGCGGCGAGGGAGAACTGCTGAGCGGCCACAAAGGTTACGGGCTGGCATTGTGGGTGGACGTCTTTTGCGCGGTTCTTTCCGGCGCGGCCTTTGCCACACTGGTGTATCCCAAGTCCGCCGACGGCAAACCGCTCCCGGCCAACCTGGGGCACTTTTTTGGCGCGTGGCGCGTGGACGGGTTTCGCCCGCTCGACGAGTTCAAAACTGCCATGGATGATTTGCAGCGGCAGCTCAAAGCTACTCCCAGGGCAGAAGGCCAGGAGCGCATTTATATTCACGGCGAAAAAGAATACGAGGCGACCGAGCGCTACTTGCGAGACGGCATCCCGCTCGATCCCAAGGTGGCAGCCGACCTCGAGGCGATTGCCAAAGAAGTGAATGTGGAACACGGTTTGTAGAGTTTAGAGGACGAGGCTTGTCATCTGCCATGTCATTGCGAGCGCCCGCAGGGCGCAAAGCACCACCCTGCCCAAAAGGAGATTGCTTTGGTGCTGCGCGCCTCGCAATGACAAAAGACTGGCTTTGAATCTTTACTCAGGAGGCGACTATGTTCCGGCGGCGGCGCTATGGCATGGGAGTCGGCGGAATAGGTGGGCTATTCCTCGGCCTGGTTTTTGGCGCTATCTGGCTCGTCACCCAGGTTGTGGGCATACAACTTCCGTTCGGCGGCGTGACCTCGGGAAGCCAGTGGCAGCTCTTGGGCAGCGGCCAGATTTCTCGCCGCGCCTTGACGCCAACGTCAACGACGTTCCGAAGCAAATCGTTTTCCGCTTCGCAAGGGCAGACGATAGAGATCACCTATTCCGTGATGGCCGAAAAGGGAATGACGAATGTCGTTATTTACGAGAGGCCCCCACTGCTCCAGGCGTCCACCAAGATATGGAGCGCCGACCTGAAACGGAGCGAGAAAAAGACCGTGCGCATCCGGGCGCCTCGCTCCAGCCATTACGAGGTGTACGTCAGTCTGTGGGGATTCAAGGGCGACCTTGACATTCAGTGGAGCGTGAAATAGGATGGGTGTGTTTCAAACGAGTTGAACCCTTGCGAAGGGTGCGAACCTTCGCAAGGGTGAGCGTGCCTGTTTCAACTGAAATGAAACACACCCAGACAGGATAACCTTTGTATGAAAGCTGTGATATTGAACGGCGCTGAAAAGGGCGACGCGGCCGCCAGCGCCGTGCAACAAATTCTAGAAGACAAAATCAAAAATATAGGCTGGGAGATTGAACCATTCGTTCTTTGCGACGTCGAGATTGCCAACTGCGTGGGCGACTTTTTTTGCTGGGTCAAAACGCCCGGGCGGTGCGTGCTGGACGACGCCAACCGCGCGATTGCCGGGGCGGTCGCGCAATGCGGCCTGCTTGTTTTTCTCACGCCGGTGACTTTTGGCGGGTACTCGTCGGAACTCAAAAAAGCGGTGGATCATCTGATCCAAAACATATCGCCGTTCTTTACCCAGGTCGAGGGAGAGACCCACCACCACAAGCGTTACGAGCGGTATCCGCGCCTGCTGGGTGTGGGGCTGCTCCCCAGCGCCGATCAAGAGAGCGAGCAGATATTCGACACGCTGGTTCGTCGCAACGCGCTCAATTTCTATCCTCCCGCTTACGCCAGCGGCGTGATTTATCGCCACTGCAGCGCCGACGAAATGCGGCAAACCCTGTGCGCGCTTCTCGCTCAAGTGGGGGTGGCGCCATGAAAGTCCTCTTGTTAGTCGGCAGCCCCAGAGGCGCCAACAGCACTTCCGAATCACTTGGAACGTACCTGCTCGAGCGGCTCGCTGAAAAAGGGCTGCAAACCGAAAAGGTTCGCATCTATCCGGCGCTCAAGACGGACGACGGCATAGCCGGTCTGCTCTCGGCCACCGATCATGCGGATATCATCGTCCTCGCTTTTCCAGTGTACGTGGATAGCCTGCCCGCGCCCGTCATCAAAACCCTGGAGTTTGTAGCGAAACATCGAAAAGCAAACCCGCCCCCCGCCAGGCAGCTTTTTCTCGCCATCACGAACTGCGGCTTTCCCGAAACATCTCACTGCGAGACGGCCGTCGCGATATGCCGCCGCTTTGCTCGAGAGGCAGAGTTCGACTGGGCCGGCGGCCTGGCGCTTGGCGGTGGCGGGGCGCTCAATGGGCAGGCGCTCAAACAAGCGGGCGGCATGGCTCGCAACGTTATCAAATCCCTCGACCTTGCCGCGGGTGAAATTGCCCAGGGCGGGCCGGTTTCTCAGCAGGCGCTAGATTTGATGGCAAGACCCGTCATCCCCGCCTGGCTGTACAGATTCTTTGGGAATTGGGGCTGGAAGGAACAGGCGAAAAAGCTTAACACTCAAAACAGGCTTAAAGAGCAGCCGTATAAATAGTTCCAGGTTCAAAAGGAGCAAATCGTGTACAGTATACCCTACAGCAAAACCAAGCTAGAATTTGACTTGCCGCCAGGGATGCGCGGCGCGGTCGTCGTATCCAAAGCGGTAGAACCTCTAGCCGACGTCAAGGCCGCCATTGCCGAGGCGCTGGCGCATCCCATCGGCTCGCCGCCGCTGCGCAGTCTGGCGGGGCCGGGCAACAGGGTGTGCATTGTCTTTACAGACATCACCCGCGCCAGCCCCGATCACTTGCTGGTGCCCCCCATGCTCAACGAGTTGGAAGCGGCCGGCGTCCGCGACCAAGACATCACGCTCTTGTGCGGCATTGGCATGCACCGAGCTTCGACCCAGGCTGAAAAGGTTGCCAAGTTGGGGCAAGATGTTGTCGCTCGTTATCGCGTGATTGACAACGAGCCGCAGAACCCCGAGGCGCTGGTGGATTTGGGCGTCACACCCGGCGGCGTGCCCGTCACGGCGCACCGGGCGGCGGTGGAAGCAGACCTGCTCATTGCCACCGGCATCGTCGAGCCGCACCAGTACGCGGGTTATTCCGGCGGGCGCAAGACGCTGGCGGTGGGCGCGGCCGGCGAAGGGCTCATCGCGCACACGCACGGCCCGGCCTTTGTGGATCATCCCGGCACGCGCCTGGGGCGCATCGAGGGCAATCCCTTCCACGAAGCCGTCACCGAAGCGGCCCGCCGCGCCAAATTGCGCTTTATCCTCAACGTGGTGCTCGACGACGACAAGCGCATCCTCAAGGTTGCCGCAGGCGATACCGTAGCGGCGTTTATGGAATTGGTCGCCTTTGCCAAGTCCGTGTACGAAGTGCCCATTCCGCACCAATACGATGTCGCCGTCGGCGGCGTGGGCTTTCCGAAAGACGCTAATCTGTACCAGGCCAGCCGCGCGCCGTCGTATTTGCACTTTGCGCCGACGGCGGTGGTGCGGCAAAGCGGCTATTACATCATCCCGGCCCGCTGCGAAGAAGGCGCGGGCGACGGGGTGGGAGAGCAGAGATTTCTGGCCGCCATGCGCGACGCGCCCAATGTCCAATTCATCCTGGATGACGCCCGCAAGAACGGCTATCCGCCGGGCCAGCAGCGCGCGTTTGTGATGGCCAAGGTATTGGAGCACGCCCACGTCATCATTGTCGGCAGCGAGCGCCCAGAGATTGTTTCAGCGTGCAAAATGATTCCCGCCGCGACGATGGACGAAGCGTTTGCGATTGTTCAGAAAGCATTGGGATCGAACCTTGATGTGTTGATTGTACCGCATGCACTGTTGACCCTGCCGGTGGTGAGTTAAGCGAGTAACGAGCAACGAGTAACCAAGATGACCATTCACAAACCATCTGAAAAAGAATATCTGAACTGTATCCGATGCGGATTATGCCTGGCGGTTTGCCCGACGTATCGCGAATACCTTAACGAGACCGCCTCGCCGCGCGGGCGGGTGGCGTTGGCGCGCAAAGGGTTGGAAGGCGAGCTTGAACTCACGCCCAACCTGATCGAGCAGATGTATGGCTGCTTTGCGTGCATGGCGTGCAACGAGTTGTGCCCGGTGGGCATTCGCCCGGCGGATCTGGCGCTGGAAATGCGCTACGTGCAAGAGCAAATTCAGCCCGCTGCGTGGAAAGAGCGCCTCTTCGGCGGCCTGATCCCCGACCCCAACCGGATGGAGTGGGCGACCTTGCCGCTGCGGCTGTACCAGATGTTGGGCATCCGCCGCCTGACGTATGCGTTGGGCCTGCTCAAGCTATTTCCATCCCAACTGCGCGATATGGAATCCATGCTGCCGCACCTTCCTCAGCGCCCGCTGCGGCAAAAATTGCCCGAGGTCACCGAGGCAAGAAACCTGGTTTCTGGGAGAAACCAGGTTTCTAACACTCGCGTTGGTTTTTTCCTGGGCTGCGCACAAAGTCTGATGTTTGCCGAAGAAAGCGCCGCCACCGTGCGCGTGCTGGCGCGCAACGGCTGCACCGTCATCACGCCCAAAGATGTGACGTGCTGCGGCATGCCGGCGCGCGGTTATGGCCGGAATGATCTGGTGCAAGAGCAGGCTCGCAAAAACATTGAGCTATTTGAACGCGCGAATGTGGACATCATCGTCACCGATTGCGCCACGTGCGGCTCGACTCTCAAAGAGTACGGCGAGCTTTTGGCGGACGACCCGCAGTGGGCCGAGCGCGCCAAAGCGTTCAGCAAAAAGGTGCGCGACGTGAGCGAGTTTCTGATGGAGATTCCGCTGGAAAAGCCCCAGGGACGCGTCGAGGCCAGGGTGACGTATCACGACCCGTGCCACTTGAGGCGCGCCCAAAAGGTGTGGAAGCAGCCGCGCGAGTTGATGAAAATGATTGACGGATTGGAATTCGTCGAATTGCCGGAGGCCGACTGGTGCTGCGGCTCGGCGGGCAGCCAACTCATCACACATTACGAGACTTCGCTCAAGGTGATGGGACGCAAGATGGACAACCTGGAAAGTACGGGGGCGCAGATGATCGCTTCAGGTTGCCCCGGCTGCCAGATGCAGCTCAACGTCGGCGTGCGGCGGCGCGGGTTAAAGGTGCAGGTAGTGCATCCTGTGATTTTGCTAGACAAGGCGTATGGGGAAAAGTAGAAAGGGAAAAGTAAAAGGTAGAAAGTGGAAAGTAGAAGGTGAAAAGTGAACGAGAGAATTATCAATCAACTCAAATCAATTGCGCCCGATGGCGTGCTCTATTCGCCCGAAGACCTGGCAGTGTATTCTTACGACGGCACGTTTGCCGAGCACCGGCCCGACGTGGTGGTGCTGCCCAAGACCACCGAGCAGGTGAGCCAGGTGGTGGTGCTGGCAGCGTGCGAGCGCATCCCCATCGTGACGCGCGGCATGGCCTCAGGATTAGCGGCGGCGTCGGTGCCGTTTAACGGCGGCATTGTGTTATCCATGACGCGCATGAATCGCATCCTCGAACTTGACGAACCCAACAGCACGGTGCTGGTCGAGGCGGGCATTGTCACCGCCGATCTGCAAACCGAGGTGGAAAAGCGCGGCTTGTTTTATCCGCCCGATCCTTCGAGCATTCGCCACTCCACAATTGGTGGAAATATTGCCTGCAACGCCGGCGGCCCGCGCTGCCTGAAATACGGCGTGACCGGCGATTACGTGATGGGATTAAAAGTGGTTCTGGGCGACGGGCGTGTCATCAAGACCGGCGGCAAGCCGATCAAAGACGTGGTGGGCTATGATCTCAACGCGCTCTTTACCGGCTCGGAAGGAACGCTGGGTGTGATTACGGAGGCGCTGTTAAAGTTGATCGCCAAGCCGCGTTACGTCCGCACCGCGCTGGCCGAGTTTCCCTCACTGGCCGACGCTTCGCGCTCGGTCAATGCCATCCTGTCCACCGGCATTGTCCCAGCCACGCTCGAACTAATGGATGAGACGGCCATCGCCTGCATCGAAGAAGCCATGCACTTGAACTTGCCACTGGATGTGGAAGCCATCTTGATTATCGAGACGGATGGCTCGGACCAAGATGCCGTGCTGCGCGAAATTGAAGCGGCGGCCAACATCTGCCGCGAGACCGGCGCGCGCGCAGTCAAGGTCGCCAAAGACGAGGCCGAGCGGGCCAGCCTGTGGAAAGCCCGCCGCTCGGTGTCGCCTTCGCTGGCGCGCAAAGCGCCCAACAAACTGGGCGAAGATATCACCGTTCCGCGCAGCGCCATCCCGGAAGCCATCCGCCGCATCAAGGGCATCAGCGCGAAATACGGCCTGCCCATCGTCGTCTTTGGCCACGCCGGCGACGGCAACCTGCACCCGAATATCTTGTTCGACAAGCGCAATCCAGAGCAGTGGGCCAAGATCGAGCCGATGGTGAGCGAGGTTTTTGACACGGCGCTGTCATTGGGCGGCACGCTTTCCGGCGAGCACGGCGTGGGCACGCTCAAACGCCCTTATATGGAGCGCGCGTTGGGGACGGTATCCATCGAGATACAGCGGCGCATCAAGCAGGCGCTCGACCCGCTCAATATCATGAATCCGGGCAAGGTGTTTCCAGAGTGAGGGGAGGGTAGGCAAGGTGACAAAGCGCCCCCAGCGTTTCATACCCAAGCCAATCTTTCAAACGTACGCTTTTTCGCTGCTGGCGGTGTGGCTGACATTGGTCGCCTATTGGACCATCGCCGATTCCGGCTTGTTTTATGTGTTTCACACCTGGCTTGGGTTAGAGGGCAAATGGATTTGGCTGGCGACCTTTTTCGCTTTTGTAACCTTGTTTCCGGTTTGGGTGGCGCTGGTGCTGCCGGTGCGGATATTTGCTCAATTGCCCACGCCTGAAGAGGAACTGGGCGCGAGCCTCAAAGATGGCCTGCCCGCGTTCATCGCCGGGTGGAAGCGCCTGTACGCGCGCGAAAAGGCCAAAAATGAAGAGATGTATACAGCCAAAGAATACACGCCGGAATTGAGGCGCCGCGCGAGAGCAATTGGTGTTGCTTTTTTTCTCGTCGGGCTGTTGTTGACTCCGGCGGCAATCTGGTCGGCGCTGCTCACGCTGGAGCGCGGGCATTTATTCGAGTTTCAAATCGCGCTGCTCGTCATTGCCCCGCTCTTGCTCGTCGCCGGCGTGATTCAGTTGATCACCGGCAAATCCGTGATTCGCAAGTAAAACCTTCAACTTAGGAGCAACTCGGGTGAATGAAACGAATACTTGTTTGGGGCCGGCATATCGCATTTGCACTCCGCGCCTGGTAGTGCGCTGCTGGAACCCCCAAGACGCGCCGCTGCTCAAAGCGGCCATTGACGCCAGCCTCGAACATTTGCGACCGTGGATGCCCTGGGCGCACAAAGAACCGCAGGAGCTGGCTGCCAAGGTTGATTTGATCCGCCGCTGGCGGGGAAATTTCGACCTGGGGCAAGATTTCACCTACGGCATCTTTGATCGCGAGGAAATCCAGGTGATGGGCGGCACGGGCCTGCACACGCGCCCCGGCAAAGGCGCGCGTGAAATTGGATACTGGATTCACGCCGGACACATCAACCAGGGGCTTGCCACCGAGACGGCGGCGGCGCTCACCAAGGTGGCCTTTGAAATAGACCGGGTCGAGCGAGTTGAAATTCACTGCGACCCTGCCAACGCGCGCAGCGCCGCCGTGCCTAAAAAGCTTGGATACACACACGAAGCGACGCTCCACAAGCGAATGTCCACCGCCGAAGGCAGACTCCACGATATCATGATCTGGACATTGTTTGCGGATGATTACGTGTCCAGCCCGGCGGCGTCGGCCGACATTGAAGCGTTTGACGTCATGGGGCAAAGAATACTCCCGCAATGATTATCGGCACCTGCATCATCGAATTGCACATCCCCGGCAACAACTCTCTCAAGAGCAAGCGCGGCATCCTCAAGCCCATCCTGGCGCGGCTGCGGCGCGAGTTTAACGTGTCGGCGGCCGAGGTAGGTGAAAACGACGCGTGGCAATCTTCGCGGCTGGGATTGGCGACCGTCTCGAATGACGCCGGACACGCCCACAGCGTGCTAGAAAATGCGGTTGACTGGCTGGAGGCAAACCATCCCGAAGTACAGGTGGTGGATTGGCAAATCGAACTCCTCTGAGTAGACAAAATTGTTGTTGAGCGACTAGGAGGATACAATGACAAGCTTTATATCGCGTTATGGGTCAAAAGTCGGAATCTTTTCTATCCTGGTCATCCCGCTTGTTTTCTTGGGAGCGTGCATCTTGCCCAGCGGCGACACGCCCCCTGCCGCGGCCACGCTCGCAGCGCCCACACATACCATTCCGCCGACAACCCCGGTTCCGCCCAGCCCGTCTTTGACGGCCACGCCAGCGCCGCCCATAACGCCCTTGCCGCCTCTTGCCGAGGGACCGGTCACGTTCGCGACGGAAGACGGCCTGACGCTCTCCGGCGTCATATTTGGCAAGGGGCCTACTGCCGTCATCCTGGCGCACATGATGCCGACCACTCAAAGCAGCTGGAAGGCCTTTGCGGAACTTGCCGCCGAAAAAGGGTTTACGGTGCTCACGTTCAATTTTCGCGGCTATGGTGAATCCGGCGGGAAGAAAGACTATGGCCTGCTCGACAAGGATGTGCGCGCGGCCATTGCGCTCTTGCGCAATCATGGCATACAACGTATCGTTTGCATTGGCGCGAGCATGGGCGGCACAGCCTGCGGCAAGGCCACGCACGAACCTGGTATGGCCGGCCTGGTCATCATCTCCAGCCCCGATGTTGTAGAGCCTCCTCTTCAACTCGCCTCGGCTGATTTTGCCGACCTGACCTATCCCAAACTGTTCATTGGCAGCAAAGATGATCAACCCTACACGCGCAATATCCAGGCAATGTTCGATTGGTCGCCTGAACCCAAACAAATAAAGATTTTCAGCGGCTCTGATCACGGAACGTACTTGTTCTACGGAAACCACGCGGCCGAGTTCCAAGACATACTGTTGAGCTTTCTGGCGAACACTCAGAGCGAATGATCCAGCTTTCGCAAGCGGTAGTAGGTTGACCCCCTGGGTGGTTATCGCTATTCCACCACAATCTCTACCTGGGCCGTCATGCCAGGCCGCAGGTTGAGATCGGTCGGCTCCAGTTCAATCGTCAGCGTATAGGTCGTGTCGCCCTGCTGCACCACTGCCACCGGCGAGACGGCGAGCACGCGCCCGCTCAATAGCTTGTCCCGGAAAGCGTTCACACGCACCTTGACCTCTTGCCCTGCCTGCACGCGCGCGATTTGCAGCTCGCCCACGTTCTTGGTCTCGATACGCCAGCGAGACACGTCGAGCAACTCGATGGCCGGCGCGCCCGGCGCAGCCCACTCGCCCGCCCTGATTTCCACCGCCGAAACGACGCCGTCGAAAGGAGCTGACAGGCTGGCGTTGGCCAGGTCGGCCTGCGCAGCTTCCAACGTTTGCTGGGCGCGCTTCAACTCCAATTGCGCTAATTGGATGGCCTCGGGTCTGACGGAGTGCTGCGCCTCGTACAACTGCAACCGGGCCTGGGCCAATTGCGCCTCGGCGCTGGCAATTGCGGCCTCGTAACTGTGGCTGGCGGCGTGCATGCGATACTGAGCCAGCACCACGTCATAATGATCCTTCATCTTGGTCAAAGCCTTGCCGGCCGGCGACGAGGGCGCCCAGCCGCGTGTGAGAGGGTCGTTGTACACCTTGTCATAAGCGCTCTGCGCGTCGGCCAATGCTTCCTCGGCATCCCTCAACACCGCGCGGTCAACAATGTCCTGGTTGCCGCGCTGGTCGGCCTGCACGCGAGCCTGAATCAGGGCAGCCTGTGCGCTGGTGATAGCTGTCGTCGCCGCTAACACACTTTCTGGAACGGGCGTGGCTTGTGCCTGCAATTGCGCCAGACGGATCTGAGCATCCTCAAGCTCCAATTGCGCCCGCGCCACGCTGCGCTCCAATTCCACGGCATCCAGCGCAGCTACTATCTGCCCGGCCTGCACGCTCTGGCCAACCTCAGCTTCAACTGATTTGACAAAACCCTCCACGCCAAAGCTCAATTCCATCCGTCGAACCGGCGCCAGAACACCATTAGCCGTAATATTGCCCGCAGCGGGTTGGGAATAAGAAACCACATCGGATGCGCGCGTTGGCGTAGGCGCAGCGTTTAGACTGGCGCTACACGCGCATAGCAAGACCGCCAGCAAGCATAAAGTCAATATTCCAGACACTAACCACCACCTGGTTTTACATTTCATTTTTCTTGTCCCTTTCGATTAATAGAAACTGAGTCGAGGCAGTCAGTCACGCCGCTCGATGATCGCCACCGGATCGAGCCGCGAGAGCGTCCAGCTCATGGTTCCGATGGTAGCAGCCAGGACTGCGACCGGGATCGGCAGAGTAAACAGCCACGGCAGCGGGCTGAAGAGGTTGAAGTGCAAGCCCAAGGGGGCGAAAATGCGAAACTGAAGGATCGCCAACCCTGACAGACACACCCATGCGCTGATGACCCATGCGGTTCCTGTCGTAAATGCCGTTTCCTGCACGGTGCGCCACACCAGCCACCGCCGCGCGCGCCCCAGAGCGTGCAGCACTCCGAACTCGATCTGGCGTTGGGCCACGGAGATGACGTTGAGCACAGCCAGCGCCAGCGCGGCGACGACGGCCACGACGCTCTCAATCAGGGCCATTGTCAACAGGGTCGTGCGCGTGCTCTGACGCGCAGCGACGAGTGATTTGCGGTAGGTGACTACCCCTATCTCAGGCATTGGCGCAAACTCGGACTCCAGCCACTCATCCATCACCGCTTTTTGTCCGGCTTTGGGCGTCACCAGGAATTGGTCAAGGAATTCTCCAAGGCGATATGCCTCGTGGCTTTGGAAAAACTCAAGCGAGACAAACGCCAGCCAGTTCTCATCCTCCGCTGCTGCGGGTGTGGCGAAGATACCGGAAATGACAAAATCGGTGGGCAGCGCCATCGCGCCGGGATAGGCGGGATGCTCGCGGTTGCCGATGACGTCGCCAACGTGCAGATTGCGGTTTTGGGCGACGACCTCCGGGATGACCAACTCGTTAGTGTTGGGGCGCGGCAGGTGGCCTTCTTTCAGTTTCAGATCATAGAGCGCGACCAGGTAGGCCATATCCTCGGCATAGACGCCGTAGGCATTGATGTTCGCCTGCGTAAAGGGAGGAATGGTGATGTGCAGCATCGTCATTTCGAGGCAGGGAATCACCCGCTCGACGCTGGGATGCATCCGTACCTGGGTGACGACGCCCATATCCAGGGACGAGCCAAGGCGCGTGCGCAGGCTGCTCATCTGCCTCAAGTTGCTCAGGCGCGCGCGCCGGGCGTCATCGGTTGCCGATAAAACAAAGATCACCAAAACGACGGCGATGATCATCAGCGACATAGCGCCGGTGAGCAGCGCGGCGCGTCCCTTGTGGCGGCGGTAAAAGGTCGCCGGAGCCAACGGTTTGGGCGCACTCGCGGCGACGGCTGCCGGGTGAGATGTCGCTTCCGGCCCCAGTTCGCCGCGTTCGATGATCGTGACGGCATCCATCCGCGCCAGCAAGCGGCCAAAGCCGGCGCGCGCAAAACCGGTCACGGCGATCGGCGTTGCCAGAACCAACAACGCCGGTGCGGCGGTGATCACGGCGAGGGCGTGCCCGCGCGGGGCGAACACGGCCAGTTTGAGGCCATAGAGCGCCCCCCACGACGCCAAGACACCCAGCGTCCACCCCAACGCCGCCAACAGGGCAATTTCGGTCGTCAGGTGGCGGGTGAGCCAGCGCCGGCTGTATCCCGCCGCGTGCAGGACGCCGAATTCAGGGAGACGGCGGGCAAAGGCAATGCGGTTGATCGCGCCGATCACCAGGGCCACAGCAGCCGCGATGATGACGATGATAGGGATGATGAGCACGTAGGTTTGGCGGTATGCGCTCGCCATTTCCTCGTTTAGCGTTTGCCGGGTGCGGACAAAGGTGTGAGGGGACTGAATTTCGTTTCTGAGAAAAGCATCCACCTCCGCCTCGTGTCCTGGATGCGCTGTTACCAGAAAATTGGCCGGAAAGTTGCGGTAGATTTCGTGATTGCTCATGTATTCGGCGGAAAGGATACCCAGGCGCATGCCTGGTCCTGAGCTTGCCGAAGGATCACTTTCCAGGATAGCGACGACCTCCAGGGGATTGGCGATGTTGCTGTAGAACTCGGGGTTGACGGTATTGTGAATGACGTCTCCAACGTGCAAGCCCAGGTTCGCCGCCACATCCTCCGAGAGCATCACCCCATTCGTCCGTGGCTGCACGAGGTGTCCTTCTTTGACGGTTGCGCCGTATTGTTCCAGGACGAGCGCCATATCCTGCTCCCACACGCCGAGCAAACTCAGCCAGTCCGAGTCACCGCCGATGACTTCGGGCAAGGAAATCCCCTGGCCGCCAATATACGGGATGACGTGTTCGACCGCGGGGTATGCGCGCACCTGGGCCATCACCGTGGCTGCCCATTCATCGCCCTGAGGCGCAACGACATTGAATTTCAAGAGCATGCTGTTCGTGCGCGCCGGTTCGATGAAAATGGCCCACGAGAGGGCAACCGCCAGGTAGAGGCCCACCGTCACCAGGCTGATGATGCCCGCCAGCAGCGCGGTGTGTCCTTTGTGACGACGATAGTATGTGAAAAGCGACAAGGGCTTCATTAGGTTATCTCCTCTCGATCACCGCCACCGGGTCGAGCCTGGATAACATGCGGGCAATGATCCCTGTACTGGCAGCGACGACCGCCAGTGGGATGGGAAACGTGAACAGCCACGGTGTCAGATTCCATATATTCAGGTGCAAGCCGATCGGCGCATAGACCCGCGCCTGAGCAAAGACGAGGCCGGCGACGCACACCGCAGCGCCGATCGCCCAGGCTACGGCGACCAAACCCACCGTCTCCTTGGCCGTGCGCCAGACCAGCCATGGACAGCCGCGCCCGACAGCGTGCAAGACGCCGAACTCGTCTCGCCGCTGCGCAAAGAAAATGACGTTCAGCGCAGACAGCGCCGCCGCGGCGACAAAGGCAATGATGCCCTCCATCGCCGCGAACAGGAGAACGAGATTGCGTGTGAACCGTTGCATTTCTTGCCAGCGCATCGCATGTGTCACGACGCTGGTATATTTGGACGCCACTTGCTGCTCAAGCCAGCGATCCAACCTAGCCTTGCGTCCTTCGGCTGGGATGACAAACAAGTGGGCCAGGCGCGTGGCATAGAGCTCGTGGCTCTCCACGTATTCCAGCGACGCCAGGCCCAGGCTTATATCATCGCTGGCGAGGATGCCCACGACGACCATCTCGGTCGGTATCAGGTCGCGATCGTTGACCGGGCGGCCCACAACATCTCCCACGCGCAGGCCGCGATTCATCGCCAGCGATTCAGTGAGCACGATTTCATTGGCGTAAGGTCGAGGCAAGCGCCCGGCCTGGAGCTGTAATCCAAACAAGCTGACGAGATACGCCAAGTCATCCTGGAGAACGGCATAGATCATGGCGACATTCTGGGAAACCGGCGGGATGCTGATGGGCAACTCTAGCTTTGTCACAAGAATGACGCGCGCCACATCGCGATGAGAGCGAAGCTGTGCGACCACCGAGGGATCAACCGTGCGCCCCAGCCCCGGTCCGACTTCGGCAACATGGCGTAAGTGATTGACATAAAGCTCGTTTTGCGCATCTATCGTTGGGGAGAAGAAAAAGACCGGGAAAGCGACCCCCAGGATCATTGCGCCCATCCCGGTGACCAGGATCATTCCCCGGCGACGGTGGCGCCAGTGGAATGTCAGCGAGGAAAGCGGTTTGAGAAAAGAAGCTTGTTTGCCACCGCTCTTGTTTCCTACATTCTCCACGCTGAGCTTGCCTTGCTCAATAATGCTGATACTGTCGAGCCGCGCAAAGACCCGCACGATGCTGAGGGTCGCAAAAACAACCACTGCTAACGGGATCGGGAGGGTAAACCACAGCGGCGCGGGGTTCGCCAGATTCAGCAGCATCCCGCTGGGCGCATAGACAGTCACTTTGAGCCAGGCGAGCGATGCCTGTGAAAGCGCGATGCCCACGAGCCATCCTGCAGCAGCAACAACGGCGGTTTCCAGCGCCAGGTGATGGATCAAACGCCGCTTGGAGTGTCCGATGGCGTGCAGCACGCCCAGGTCTGGCAGCCGCTGTACCAGTGCGATTTGATTGATCATCCCGACGACCAGCGCGGCAATGACCGCCACCAGGCTATCCACGACGCCGAGCATCATGGTGATGATCTGCCGGTTGCGGGCCATAAAGGCAGCCCTTCGCTGGTAGATCTCCACGTACGCGCGCGGTGACCGAACCGTGGTTTGCAAAAAGGTATCCATGGCAGCCTTGTGCCCTGGCTGTGCAATCACGACGAGGCCCGACTGCCGGGGCGCGTACAGTTCGTGGCTGTCTAGGTACTCGTAAGAAGCGATAGCAACATAGGCGCGCTGCGCCGGGGGTGTGGACGCGGGGCTTGCCAGGATCCCCACCAATGCCATCGGCGCCAGGATCGCCCCGTATGTGCTTTCGTCAACCGAACGGTCAAGCTGATCGCCGAGATGTAGCCCCAGGGCATTGACGATCTCCTCAGAGAGCAGGATTTCGTTGCTACGGGGGTATGGCAATCGCCCTTCCTTGATCCGCAGGCCACAGAACTCGATCAGGCGTTGGGTATCATCGTGAGCCAACCCTAATAGCTGGAAGGAGCTTGAGAACCCCAGTGATGGCACGTTGATAAACAATCCCTGTCCGTTCTCCGGCATTGCCTGCGCCACGTTGGGATGAGCGCGAATTTGCGAGATGACAGATGGTTCAAGCGTTGAGCTCCCGGTGGGATATACCAGGCTAAAGTGGTTGAGCGGGCCCAAGACGACGGCGGTGTTGTGCTCCAAGATAGGATACGACATGCCAACCATCACATAGATACCCAGCGTCACCAGCGTGATGAGACCCACCAGCAGCAGTGTCTCCCGCTTGTGACGAAGGGTGTAAGTGAAAAATGATAAGGGGTTCATGCCAGTTTATCTCCTCTCGATCACCTCCACCGGGTCGAGCCGGGACAGTGTCCATCCAACGGTGATGGCGCTAACCGCGAGCACCGCCACGGGGACCGGCAGCGTATAGAACCAGGGAGTAGGGTTGAACAAATCGAGTTTCAAACCGGACGGAATGTAAAGGCCGTATTGCATGCAAAGCAAGATGAGGGCGCACCCCAGAACGGCCGCCAGCCAGGCCGCGCCAGTGGTGAAGAGAGTCTCGCGCACGACACGTCCTACCAATTGCAGGCGGCCGAAACCCAAAGCATTCAACACGCCAAACTCGGCCTGCCGTTGGGTAACAAAGATGTAATTGAGACCTGTCAGAGCCAGGGCCGCCACAAGCGCGACGATGCTTTCGACAAGCACCAGGCTAAACAAAACCATTGCTGCTTGTTTTCGAAACAATGCCTTTTGACCATCGTAGGTGAACACGAGGCGCCTCTCTCCGGCGATCTGGCTTTCCAGCCAGGCGTCGAGTACTGCCTTTTGTCCGGCCCGCGGCACGACGAAGAGCGAAAGATCAGCCCTCCACGAGTCCGGGTATTTCTCCGCAAACTCGAGCAACATGAAAGATACCCAGGGGCCATCCGCAAGATCCTCAGCCGGGGCAAAGATGCCCGAAACCACCAGCTCGGAAGGCAGCCGAGGTGCACCCTCGTGGACAGGACGCGCGCGATTGCCAATCACGTCACCGACCTTGATGTTTCGGTTCTTGGCGAAGGTCCAGGGAATGACGACGTCGTTAGTGTTGGGGCGCGGCAGGTGGCCTTCCGCCAGTTCCAGGCCGTAAAGCTCCACCAGGTAGACCATATTCTCCGCCGTCACGCCGTAGGCTTCGACGGGATAATTGGCAATCGCCGGAGGGAAGGTAACTCCCAGGAGCGTAAAGACATAGACGGGAATTGCGCGTTCCACCGCCGGGTGTGCACGGATCTGTGCGACCACCGTCGCCTCCAGCGGCAGGGCACTCGGAGAAACTTGGCTGACCTGTTTCAGATAGTTCAGCAACGGTTGTCTAGCGTCGTCAAAGGTTTCAAGGGCAAACACAAATACAGAGGTGCCCACGATCATTAGCACCATGGCCCCGATCAGCATTGCTGCCTGGCGGGCGTGCCGCCGGTAGAAAGTTGTCGAAGCCAACGGACGGGGCAGGTTGTCCGCCCGGGCGTGCGCTGCGGGGCCGGTTCGTTTCCCTTCCATACTCAACTCACCCCGCTCGACAATCGCCACGGCGTCAAGGCGTCCAAGCGCACGGGTAGCAGTGAACAGCGTAAAACCGATCACTGCCAGCGGCAGAGGGATCACAAAGGGGATTGCCGTCACCTGAATGGGATTGTAGGTAAATCCTTTGGGTGCATAGAAAGTGGCATTCAGCAGGGCCATTATCCCCCATCCCAGCAAAACGCCCAGCACCCAGCCAACTGCCGCCAATCCGGCCGTCTCCAGCGTCAGGCGGCGTGCCAACCATCCCTTTCCGCGGCCGATGGCATACAACGTGCCAAACTCGGGCAAGCGCCGCATAAGGGCGAGCTGGTTGATGGCGCCAATAACCAGCGTGATGGCTGTCGTCACCAGCAGAACGAGCGGAATGCCAATCCTGTAAATCAACGCATGAGACTCCGCCATCTGTTCTCTCAAACGCTGATGCGTAAAGGTCTCGAGACGGGAACTGCGAATGGTCTGCCGGAGAAAATCGTCCACCGCCGCCTCGCGGCCCGGGCGGGCCACGACCAGCACACCATAATTGGCCAGACCGTGGTAGCGTTCATGGCCATCCAGATACTCATAAGACACAATCCCCAGCCTGACACTACCTTCGAGAACACCCACCAGTTTTAACGGGCTGGCGATGCTGGCATAGCCCGTATCGTTCTCAGTCCGAACGATTGTATCGCCGATTTTCAGGCTGAGCGCCAGGGCGAGTTCCCGGGAAAGCACCAGGCCATTGGTGTGTGGCTGCGGCAGTTCGCCTTCGACGAGTGTGACGCCGCACTGGGCCAGGGCTACAGGCACATCTGCCTCTTGCAAGCCGATCAGGCGGAAGGGAGCGTCCACGCCTCCCGCGTTCGGTACGGCTATTTCCAGGTTGTTTTGCGGCAGCACTTGAGCCACGTCGGGATGCGCGCGAATCTGGGCAGCCACGGTCGGGTCCAACGTTGTTGCCAGATCCGACTGTACCAGGCTGAACTTGGCTAGATACCGGTTAAGGGTGTAGACAGGTGTCACGTAGGTTTCCTGCAACAGGCTAAAAACCAGGTACAAGCCCATAACCGCCATGGCTAAAAGAACAGTCAGCATCAACGCCCGGCGTTTGTGACGGCGATAATAAATAAAAGGTGATAACGGATTCATCTCAATTCAATCTCCCATCACTCCCTTGCCTATTGTCTCTCAATAACTTCCACTGGATCAAGCCGCTTCAGCGCCCGCGCGATTGTCCCGGCGCCGACCAGGACGACGGCCAGCGGCGTCGGCAGCGTGAACAGCCACGGGGTCAGGCTGAATACCTCCAGATTGAGGCCGCGTGGCGTGTAGGCCATTACCTGGAAAACGATCAATCCTACGATACAAACTGCCGCGCCGAGTAACCAGGCTAAACCGACCACAGCACTGATTTCCTTCACAGTGCGCCAGACCAGCCACGGACGGCTGCGCCCGATGGCGTGCAGGATGCCGAACTCTTCCCGGCGCTGTGTGAAAAAGATATAGTTCAAGATTGCCAGGGACACCGCCGTGACAAAGGCGACGAGGCTTTGCAGCACGCCAAACACCACCACAAGCATACCGATGCTGGCTTGCTCGTCGCGGAGTTTTGTGGCATAGACGGCAACATCGGTTTGTGTGGAGGCAATATTTTGCTCCAACCAAAGATCCATCTCGACCTTGCGTCCCTCAACCGGAACGATCAGCAAATGGGGGGGGCGCGCCGCGCTGAGCACATGGCCAGCCAGGTAGTCGTAAGAGGCCAACCCCAACCAGGGCGTGCCGGGAGAAAGCAGACCAACAATGATCATTTCAGCAGGAATATCATCCTCAGTGAGTTGTTGACCATCGTTGCCTTGCGTGTTGGCCCGTCCTCCCACGATATCGCCCACGTGCAAACCACGGTTCCTGGCAACCGCTTCCGACAGCACCATCTCGTTGGAGCGGGCCTGGGGCAGCCGCCCTTCCTTGACTTGCACCCCGAACAAATCCAACAGCATCGGCAAATCGCTCTCGGATACGCCATAAAGGCTGATGGGAACTTGAGTGGCCGGCGGCGCCGTGACCTGCATGCCCAATGCAATCGCCGGGATCACGTTTTTGACAGCCGGATGGGTCTTGATTTGCGCCGTGACGCCCGCATCAACGCCCTGCTCCGTATTCCAAACCTCGCTCACACGCTGCAAGTATGCAAGCCGGGGCTTGAAGGCCGTCATCGGCGCCGAAAAGAGGAACACTGGAAACGCACTGCCCAGAATCATCAACGCCGTACTGATAACCAACATGGCCCCACGCCGCCGATGCCGGCGATAAAAGGTCACAGGGGATAGTGGCACAGTCAAGGAGGCACTGGTGGACCGGCGGCTGTCCGCTTCGCCGGAGAGCTGCCCACGCTCGACGATAGCCACAGCGTCGAACCGGCCAAACAGGCGCGCGACACTCACAAACGTCCAGGCAGTCACCACCAGTGGAATGGGCGTGACAAACCAGAGCGGTGCGAGGTTGGTCAAATCCAGTTCCATGCCTAAATTGTAGTAGGGGCCGGCCTTCAGTCCAGCCAGCCCCAGCCCGGCCACCCCCAGCCCGGCAAGCCAACCCAGGCCCGCTACAATGCCCATCTCTAAAGTCAGCCGGCGGATGAGCGCGTTCTTCTGTTGACCCAGGGCGTACAACAGGCCAAACTCACTGAGCCTCTTAGCCAAGGCGATTTGATTGATCACACCCACGACAACGGCAACGACGATAGCCACCACACAGTTGACGATGCCGAAGATGAGATAGATACCCAAGCGCGCTTGCGCAACAGATTTGGAAATCTGTCCAAAAGTCTCGACCTCAACGCGCGTGGACGCAATGGCGCTCTCCAGAAATGCGTCCACTCCGGCTTTGCGCCCCTCTTGAGCAACCACCAGCAGACCGGATGGCTGCGCGGCATACAGTTCGTGACCGGCGACATATTCGCCGGAGATAAAGCCAACCCGAACACTGGGCTGATGCGTTGCATCACGGGCTGCGGGATCACCCTCCAAAATCCCCACCAGCACCAACGGCGCCTGGATGCCAGCATATACGGTTTTGTCCAGCGAGCGATCAATAGAGTCGCCCAGGCGCAACCGCAGTGCGCGGACCACTTCTTCCGAAAGCACAACCTCGTTCGTGCGCGGCGCGAACAAGCGCCCCTCTTTCACCCGCGCGCCACACACCTCCATCAAGTATTGCGCCTCTTCCGGGGACACTCCCATGAAGTGCAAGTTATCCCATCCCAGCAGAGTGGGCGGATAAATTCCCAATCCATGATCTGAGATGACCTGTGCCACGTCTGGATGCGTTTGAATCTGCGGCATAGCGCCGGCTTCGAGCGCAGCGCCCTGGCTGGGGCGGACGCGGCTCAAGCAGGTCAAATCGCTAACGCGGGCGCGCATCGGGATCGAATCAAGCACCGCGACCATGACATACAATCCAAAAGTCGCCAGGCAAATGAGGCTCGACAACAGCAGTAGGCTGCGCTTGTGACGCACGTAATACGTCAATGGAGATAATGGGTTCACGTTTACACCTACTTTCTGAGTGGCGCGGTCGTAGGCCGGCCACAGCAGGGATTCTCAGCGCCTCGCGCTACCCATTCTGGGCGGCGTTTGCCAGCCGATCCTTGACCTGGGCCACCTGCCCGTCGCGGATTGTGATGACCAGGTCAGCCTCGCTTAGAATTTCCGGGTTGTGCGTGACGGCGATCAGGCTGCCCTGCTCGCGGTAACCGCGCAGCAAAGCCATCACCTGCAATCCCGTATGCCGGTCCAGCAGCCCCGTCGGCTCGTCGGCAAAGATGACGCGCGGACGATGGATCATTGCGCGCGCAATCGCCACTCGCTGTCGCTCGCCGCCCGAAAGCTCGTAGGGAAAGCGATGCAGCTTGTCGCCCATTCCCAGGTCAGCCAGCAGCGCCCTGGCCTGCCCGGCGTGGGCCTTGTCTTGCATCGGCGCGGAAACCATCACGTTTTCCAGCGCGGTCAGGTAGTTGATGAGAAAGTGCTGTTGGAAAACAAAGCCAAACTCGGTGCGCCGCAGCGCCACGCGATCGCGCTCCGCCATCTTGCTGTAGGCGCGGCCATCCAGGTAAATCTCACCTTTGGTCACCGGCCGCAGGCCGCTGAGCAGATAGAGCAGCGAGCTTTTACCAGAACCCGAAGGCCCCAAGATGCCGATAAACTGGTGCTCCTGGATCATGACCGAGATATCGTGCACGGCATCTAGCGTGGCCTCACCATCTTTGTACGTAAGCGTCACGTGTTCTGCTTGTAACATAAATTCCTCCCCAAGAACGCGGATTGTTTTTCCATCTACTATCATATACGCTCTTACCCGCATTTGTCTATAGGCGCGCGTCACCTTGCAGTTGTGACGGCCATCATGCCGCACCATGACAGTGTCATGGCGAGCTATTGGTCATTTGTACAAGTACTGTCATTAAGCTATAATCGGGAAGCTGCAGGTGTGATGGGAAGAGATTTGTTAGCAGAAAGAGATGAGCATGATTCGTGTTGTAGTGGTAGACGACCACCCTCACGTCGCCATTGCCTTGCGGGCATTGCTGGAAAAAACACCTGATATTCAATTGGTGGCCGAGTCGCGGCGTGGAGGTGAGGTAAACGCGCTGGTGCGCCAGACACGCCCCGATGTGCTGTTGCTCGACGTGTTTATCGAGCCTGAATTTGACGCGCTGTCTGTGGTGCGCCGGCTGCGGGCCGATTTTCCCCATCTCAAAATTTGCTTGCTCAGCGCCTACATCGAGCCGGCGTGCGTGCACGATCTGCTGCAAGCCGGCGTTTACGGTTACATTTTAAAAGACGACGATTACATTTCACGCATTGACGCCATCATACGCGAGTTGGCCGCCGGCCAGGTTTACCTCAGCCCGCAGGCCTACGAAGCCCTGGCGCAGGCCACCCGCGCGGCGGGAACCGAGCAGCCGCTTTCAGAACGCGAGATTGAGATCCTTCGCCTGGCCCGGCGCGGCTTGCCCAACCCGCAGATTGCCCAGTCGTTGCACATCTCGGCGGGCACCGTGCGCAATCACCTTTGCTCTATCTATAACAAGTTGGGCGTCCACAATCGCCACGAGGCGCTCCAGGCAGCCTCCGAACGCCGCCTGATTTGAGACGATATGGACCAAATCGCCTATTTGATCGCAGGCCTGATGCTAGGCTGGCTCACGCTGGCGGTGGGACATTTACTTTACCGGCGCGCCCGTACGTGGTGGAATGTGCAACGCTATGGAACGCCGCTCGACCACACGGGTCTTTTGGGAGAATTTGGCCGCAAAATGAGCGGGGCGCAAGATCGCAAGACGCTGGGGCAACTGTTCGCCGCCGAATTGCCGCGCGCATTGCAAGTAGAGCGATCTATGTTATTGCTGCCGGAAGCATACGACCTCATACCCATCGAGGCAGGCGAGTCGTGTCTGCGTGTGCCCATCAGCCACGCCGCTGTGCGTTGGGTGGCCTCGGCCGGCGAGGCGCAAAGAGCGGACCAAGGCCAACTGAACGAATTGATCCGGCAAGGGCGCGACGGTTTGAGTTGGGCGCAAGTGTGGGTGCCCTTGATGCGCGGGACGGTTTTACATGGGTTGTGGCTGCTTGGCCCGCGCGGCAACAAACTGCACTATTCGCCCCGCGACCTCGACTGGCTCACGGCTATCGGGCGTCAGGCGGCCATGGTATTGGAAACGCTCCGCTATGCCGAACAAGAGCGGCAAACTGCCTCTGGGATACGGGCGCTCTATCGCCAGGTAGTCACGGCGCAAGAGGTGGAACGAGGCAGGCTGGCGCGCGAATTGCACGATGGGCTGCTGCAAGACCTGTGCGCCGTGACCCGCGACCTCAAGTCACTGGAAGCTCAGCCCGACACGGCCCTGCCGCGCTTGCCAGACCTGGCGACGCGCTCCGGCGAAATGGTTCAGGCCCTACGGGCCATTTGCAATGATCTGCGCCCGCCGCTCTTGCAGCACGATTTGATCTCGGCGCTCCGGGGATTGGTCGAACAACTCGACAAGCGCACTGTGCAGCCGATTTACATTCAAATCGAGGCCGCAGAACTGCGCTTGCCAGACGACGCGGCGCTGGCTATCTTTCGCATCACACAGGAAGCTTTGCACAACGCCATACAGCACGCCGACGCTTCCGAAATTGCCGTTCGGTTAACGCAATATCCTGACCGGCTGCGTCTCACGGTAACCGACGACGGGCGAGGAATCGAGGGCGGCGTGGAACCCGCGCGCTTTGTATCCCAGGGACACTTTGGGTTGGCTGGGATGCACGAACGCGCGGCAATGATTGGGGGCCAATTAAAAGTACAGACAGCGGTTGACTATGGCACCGTATTGGTTTTAGAATTGCCACAGTAACTTGCTCAGCATCCTGAGCGGAACGTAGTAAAGTCGAAGGATGCGGGCTGAGCAGTCACCTGTCACACAAAATATAGACCATGAACACAAATCACATCGCCATTCAAGTAACGAACCTGCACAAATCCTTTGCCGAGATCAAGGCCGTGCAGGGCGTCAGTTTCGACGTCCAGCAAGGTGAGATTTTTAGCCTGCTTGGGCCTAACGGGGCAGGCAAAACCACCACCATTTCCATGCTGGCCACTCTGCTGCGCCCGGACGAAGGCGACGCCGCCGTGATGGGGCGCTCGATCCGGCGCGATCCCATGGCCGTCAAGTCTGTGTTGGGCGTAGTGCCGCAAGAAATCGCCCTGTACGAGGATTTGTCTGCCCGCGAGAACCTCTTCTTTTGGGGCAAGATGTACGGCTTGCGCGGCAAGGCTCTGAGACAGCGTGTAGACGAGGTATTGGACGTCATCAGCCTGGCAGACCGTCAAAAGGACCGCGTGTCCAAGTTCTCGGGCGGGATGAAACGGCGCGTCAACATTGGCATTGCTCTGTTGCACAAGCCGCTCGTCGTCTACATGGACGAGCCGACAGTGGGCATTGACCCCCAATCGCGGCGCAATATTCTGGATAGCGTGGTGGCGCTCAAGGAGCAAGGTATGACGGTGCTCTATACCACTCACTACATGGAAGAGGCGCAGGAACTTTCGGACCACATTGCCATCATGGATCACGGCAAACTCATCGCCTGCGGCACGCACGAAGAGCTGGTGCGGCTGGTGGGGCAGCAGACGCGCATTGACCTGACTCTCAACGTGGAAGCGGAGCGCGTGTTGGAAGCCTGGCAAACCATCGAGGGAGTCTCGCGCGTCTGGGTGGAAGAAGGCCAACTCACTGTGCTGGCGGAAGATAGCAACCTGGTCTTGCCGCGCCTGTTCGAGGCCGCCACAGGCCGCGCGGCGCGCATCACCTCGGTGGACATCCGCGAGCCAAACCTGGAAGCCGTGTTCCTGCACCTGACGGGCAGGGCTTTGCGGGACTAGCCAAATGAAAATTCTCGACATCGCCTTAAACGATATGGTGCGTTCTTTTCGCAGCGCGTTCGCGGTTGTGTTCATGTTTGCCATCCCGCTGTTGGTGACGGGGATGTTTTATTTCATGTTTGGCAACATTACTGGCGGCGAGTTCAGCCTGCCCCGAACAAAGGTCGTCATTGCCAATCTGGACGAAGGCGGCCCCCGCTTTCAGGTCAGCGCCAAGAACATTCCCGGCGGCGTGAACGCGCGCACGATGGGCGAACTGGTCGTCAGCATACTGCAAAGCGAGGAGATGGCGAGCCTGGTGGAGGTCTCGCTTGTCCCCAACGCCCAGGCGGCCCGCGCCGCAGTGGACGAGCAGGCAGCTCAGGTCGCCATCATGATCCCGCCCGATTTCTCTCGCCAGTTTGCCGATCCCGACGGGCAGGCCGCCATCGAGTTTTACCAGGATCCCACCTTGACCATCGGGCCGGAAATCATACGCTCAATCCTCAACCGCTTTATGGATGGGATGTCGGGCGTCAAAATCGCCATAGATGTTTTCTTGGACGAGGCCGCCCCCAGCGATTATGGCCTGATTGGGCAGGTTATTCAGCAATATATGGATGTCTCGCTGGTGCAGACGGAGGACCTGAGCGCCGCGCTGCTCGACGTAAAGCGGGCCGCGCCCGGCGCCGTGCCGGCCTCGCAAGAAAGCGGCTCGCAAGCGAGCGGCTCGCAAGCGAGTGGCTCGCAGACGAGCGATAACCAGTTGACTCGCATGCTCGGCTCTATCATGGGCGGGATGATGATTTTTTACGCTTTTTTCACAGGCTCTTCCACAGCGCAGAGCATTCTCAAAGAAGAAGAAGAACATACCTTGCCGCGCCTGTTCACCACGCCCACGCCGCAAGCCGTCATCCTGAGCGGCAAATTCTTGGCCGTCTTTTTGACTGTGCTGGTGCAGGTGACTGTGCTGATTGTTGTCGCGCGCCTGATCTTTGGCATTCAATGGGGCGCGCCAGGGCCGGTGGCGCTGACAGCGGCCGGGATTGTGCTCACCGCCTCGACGTCTGGCATCTGCCTCAATTCGTTTCTCAAAAACACCCGGCAGAGCGGCGTGATTTTTGGCGGCGTGCTGAGCATGACGGGCATGCTCGGCATGATCAGCATCTTTGCGGTGAATTCACCCGCTGCCGCGCGCCTGGGCGATACCGTTTCGCTGCTGGTGCCGCAGGGGTGGGCAGTGCGGGGCTTGGTTCAGGCAGCGAACGGCGCGGGGATGGAAAAAGTGGGACTGACGGGGCTGGCGATGCTGGCGTGGAGCGCGGCCTTTTTCGCCATCGGCGTGTGGCGCTTTAACAAACGGTACGCATAGGTATTGCCATGATCCGCATCCTGGACATTGCTCTCAAAGACCTGCTGCAACTCGTGCGCGAGCGCAGCACCTTTCTGTTCTTGCTCATCATGCCAATTGCTTTTACCTTGCTGTTTGGCTATGCCTTTGGCGGATTCAGCGGCGGCGCATCAGACTCTCGCCTGCCCGTTGGTTATCTGGATCAAGATTACAGTTGGCTCAGCAAAGAGCTGGGGGGGCTGTTGGCTAACTCGGCCATCATACGCCTGGATCAAGGCAACGCCGACTCGGCGTCTGGTCTGGAGCAATTGGTCGCCAATGACAAACTGGCCGCCGCCATCGTCGTCCCGAAAGGCTATGGCAAGGCTACCCTGGCCGGCAAACCCGCCCGGCTCACGCTGATTGCGGATACATCCACTGCCGTGGGAACGACAGTCCAGGCCGAAGCAATAGCTGCCGCCAATCGGCTGGATAGCGCGGTGCGCACGGCGATTATTATGGAAGACGTCCTCGGGGATCGGGCGCCGTTCAATTACGCCTTTGAGCAGGCTCTATCTGCCTGGGAACAGCCGCCCATCGCCGTCACCGAAACGAGCAGTCCCGCCGTGCAAAGCAAACAGCAAGATAACGGGAACGAATCATTGGCGCACACGTCGCCCGGCATGATGCTGCAATTCGCCATCGCCAGCCTGCTGACCGCCGCGCAGGTCATTGTCACCGAACGCAAATCGCGCGCTTTGCAGCGGCTGCTGACGACGGCCACCCGTCGGGTTCACATCTTGCTTGGGCACTATCTGGCGATTTTCAGCCTCATCTTTTGCCAGTTCCTCTTGCTCATCCTTTTTGGATGGCTGGCGCTCAAGGTGGATTACGCGCGCGAGGCGGGCGCGACCTTGCTGATAGCCTTTAGCGCCGCCCTGGGCATCTCTGCGATGGGATTGTTCATTGGCGTCCTGGCAAGAAGCGAGGAACAGGCCATTTCTTTTTCGCTCATCTCCATGTTTGTGCTATCCGGGCTGGGTGGGGCGTGGGTGCCGTTGGAGGTGACCGGCGCAACATTTCGGGCCATCGGGCACCTCTCGCCGGTGGCCTGGGCGATGGACGGATTCAAGAACAATATCGTGCGCGGCCTGGGCGTAGAATCCGTGCTGCTCCCTGCGGCTGCCTTGATTGGCTACGCGGCGTTGTTCTTTTGTCTGGCCGTCTGGCGATTTTGGGGCAGCGAAGAACGCTGATGGTTGCAACTTTACCCGGTCGTGATACAATCGACGCATGAACTCGACCCGTTATCCTATCCCGGCTGGCCCTCATCGCCTGGAAACTGTCGTCGTCAATTCGCGTTTTATCGCGACTGCCGGACCAGCCCCCAGCGTGGTAGAGGCGCAGGAATTTATTGCGCGCGTGCGGGCCGAGTTTCCCGACGCCACGCACAACGTCTACGCCTACCGCGTGGGCTATGGCAGCAGCGTGATTGACAGTTGCAGCGACGACGGGGAACCGCCCGGCACGGCCGGGCGCCCGGCGCTGGTAGTGGTGCAGAACAGCGGCCTGGGCGACGTGGCAGTCGTCATTACACGCTACTTTGGCGGGACCAAGCTCGGCACGGGCGGGTTGGTGCGCGCCTACACGGGCGCCGCTCAACAAGTGCTGGCGGCGTTGCCGCGCGCCGAACGTGTAGAGACGCGCGCGGTAAAACTGACCGTGCCGTACAAGTTTTACGAAACACTCACCCGGCTGGCGGCCGCGCACGATGGGCATATAGATCACGCGGAATTTTCTGCCGAGGTGACGATAGAACTTGTATTTCCCGTGGATCGCGTGGGCGACTTTGACGCGGCGCTGCGCCAGGCCTCGGGTGGAGAATTAGGGCTGCCAGGCGCGCCTTGAATCGCTAAATCAAAAAATTTATGCAGGAGGATTTGTAGTGAGTACCAATTTCATGACGTCTCCCAAGTATTACCTGACATCGGAATCTGTGACGGAAGGGCACCCCGATAAAGTCTGCGACCAGATCTCGGACGCCATCCTGGACGCGATTATCGGAGACGACCCCGACGCGCGCGTGGCGTGCGAGTGCGCGGCGACGACGGGCATGATCGTCGTCATGGGTGAAATCACCACCACCACCTATGTGGAAATCGCCGATGTGGCGCGGCAAGTCATCAAGCGGATTGGCTACACGCGCGCCAAGTACGGCTTTGACGGCGACACGTGCGGCGTGATCGTCTCGATCCACGCCCAGTCGCCGGATATTGCGCTTGGCGTGGACAAGGCTCTGGAAGCCAAGCGAGGCGAGATGAGCGACTCTGAAATCGAGGCCATCGGCGCGGGCGACCAGGGCATGATGATCGGGTTCGCGTGCAACGAGACGCCCGAATATATGCCGCTGTCCATTTCGCTGGCGCACAAACTGACCGAGCGATTGGCAGAGATGCGCAAAAACAAAACCCTCAAATACCTGCGTCCCGACGGAAAATCCCAGGTGACGGTAGAATATAATCACGGCCGCCCCAGACGCGTGGATACGGTGGTGGTCTCAGCGCAGCATCATCCCGAAGCGACGCACGAGCAAATCACCCAAGACATCATCGAGCACGTCATCAGGCCCGTCATCCCGGCGGCGCTGCTGGACAAGGCCACTAAATACTATATCAATCCGACCGGGCGTTTCGTCATTGGCGGGCCGATGGGCGATTCTGGCCTGACCGGGCGCAAAATTATCGTGGATACGTATGGGGGCGTGGCGCGGCACGGAGGCGGCTGCTTTTCGGGCAAGGACCCCACAAAAGTAGATCGCTCCGGGGCGTACATGGCGCGTTACATTTGCAAGAATATGGTCGCGGCAGGTCTGGCCGAGCGGCTGGAATTACAGGTTTCTTATGCGATCGGCGTGGCGCGCCCGCTGTCCATTGCCGTCGAAACGTTTGGCACGAGCCGCTTTTCAAACGAGCAGTTGACGGGGTGGATCAACCAGTTCTTTGACCTGCGCCCGGCTGCCATTATCCGCGACCTGGATTTGCGCCGGCCCATTTATCTCAAGACGGCTTCGTATGGGCATTTTGGCCGGAACGATCCAGACTTTACGTGGGAACGTTTGGACAAGGTGTCCGAGTTGAAAAAGGCCGCCGGGTTGGCCTGAACACAAGCCGTTAATACTAAACGCAGATAGACAGGATGAAGCCCATCCTGTCTATCTTGTTAAAAGATGACAAGTATCACTGCGCCGGTTCGGCGTCGGTGACGGCCCCAAAAGTATTGACCTTGAGCGTCCACCGGCTGCCGACTTTAAACCTGGAAAACTCGTTGGCATTGCTCACGTTGTACGTATAAGTATCGCGTTGGTCGTTAGCGCTGAACGTGATCACGTATTTTTCCACCCGGTTTCCTTCGCGCTGGTTCGTGCGCAAAGATAGAGTGGGCCACTGGGGATTAAAATCATTGCCTTGCGCCGCCACCTTGTCCACGGCGGTCCATTCTTCTACGGTGTAAGTGCACTTGTTATCGTATATCTCGTACTGGCAATCTTGCACCACCTTGCCGGCGCCGCTGCCCTGGTCCACCGTATACGCCGTGCCGCACACTTCTTTTGCGCCGGGGGCCGGCTCGGATTGCGTGCTGCGATGTTCTTTCGAGCACGACCCTTTCTGCGCGCCGGCCGGGATTTCATCTTCCCATGCCTCGTGCTCGACCGGGCGCAGCTCCATGATGGGGATGGTGCGCTCCCACCTGACCGATTGGACGACAGCGGACGTATCTGTGGTGCGCGTGCTCAGAACAATCACGCCGATGCACAACAAGACGAGCACAGCCGCTATCCCAATGACCAGCCCAACGGGAAACCCTCCGGCTTTGGCCGGAGGGGCGGGCGGCGCGGCGGGTTTCTTGAGGTTGCCGCCGCACTTTTTGCACTTGACGGCGCTGGCGGGATTCATCTCGGCGCAATAGGGGCACGCCACGTCTGCCGCCGCCCCCGCCTGGTGCGCCCCAATCACCTGGCCCGCCTGGCGCGCTTTGGCGTCTGTCAGGTCGGCGCCACATTG
Source organism: uncultured Anaerolineae bacterium (assembly GCA_964651475.1). GTDB lineage: Bacteria > Chloroflexota > Anaerolineae > Fen-1058 > Fen-1058 > JBGSMF01. The sequence goes on from CAZYXV010000003.1 coordinate 71,413, forward strand.
CACGCACTTGTCGGAACCGGCGGGGCTGCGCGCGCCGCAATAGGGGCAATGCACGTCCGGTCCGCGCCTGGCCTGCTCCAGTTTGGATTCGTCCTTGATCAGCTCTTGCTGCGCCGGCGCTTCAAACTTGTCTTGCTCACTCATCGCCGAGCCGCAGCCGGAACAGGTCTTTTGCATCCCCGGATTGCGCGTGCCGCACCGCTTACACGTCCACTCGAGCTCCACGTAACCTACTGTCTTTTGCGTCATTTTTCATCCTCCGAGTTGCAAGGAAATTAATTACTGATATACTATACCAAGAATCGGAAAAACACAACTGCAATGGGAGGCTAGGTATGAATCGAATATTTGGATTTATTGCGGGCGCCATGTGCGGCACCCTGGTCGGCGCCGCGATGGTGTTGCTATTCACGCCAGTATCTGGGCGAGAACTGCAACAGCGCGCCCGCCAGCGCTACCAGCTTTTAGTTGAAGAGGGGCAGCAAGCCGCGGCCGCCCGCCGCACCGAGTTGGAAACTCAACTCGAAGCGCTCAAGCGTCCCCGCCCCCGAGTGTGACAGTGACTGAAATCGCCGACGGGACCTGCTAATCACCGGCGGCCCGTCGGCGCTTGTTTATCGAGGCTCGTTCCGCCCGCAGTTGAACTGCGGGCGAATCGGCAAATTGCACAAGATTTGCGATATTGCCCCCGCCAGCGCTTGTTTATCGAGGCGTCAAGGCGTACCAATAGTTGGCCGGCTCGGTCGTCACGCGCGTCTGGCCTGAAATGACCCAAATAGCCTTTTCGCCCGTGTCCAGGCTCACCGTCCAACTTCCCGTATTATCAGCGTTGAGCTGCAAGCGTTCAACGGTGACCTGATTGCTCTGCTGCTTGATGAGCTGCAGCAGCCACGCTTGCGGCAGCAGGTTAGCGTTGCGCATAAAACCGCGCGCTACCCATCCGTCGTCGCCAGACTCGGCGTCGTAGCGATACTTGAGTTCAGGCAGTTCAATATCATCCAGGAACATGCCCGCGTGCGTGACGCCGGCGTCCGTCAGATACTCAAAGCGGACCTGGATTTTTTGGCCGGCGTACGCGCTCAGGTCAATGCGCTCCTGGATCCACCCGCCGCTGGCGTCGGTATAGCCGTTGCCATAATTGGCCCCATTCGGATCGCTGTTGGTAGTAGTCTGCCCCGGCAAAATCTCCCATTTCTTGCCATCGGCCGAAACCTGCACGTAGGCATAGTCGAAATCTGGTTCAATGTCGTACCACGTCCAAAACGTCAGGGTAGCTTTTGACAAGCCCGCCAGGTCAAACTCGCGCGTGAGCATGGTATCGCTGTTATCCACGCGCCCGCTCCACCACAAATATTGGCCGCTGTGCGCCGAGGTGGGCGCCAATCCCACCAGCGTCGCCCCGGCGAAATCGAGCTGGAAATCTCCCTTGCCGCGCAGCACGACGTAATCGGCGGCGTACTGGCTCACAGTCGTCTGCTCTTCCACAGGCAGGTCGCGGACGCGGTATTCCGTATCGGCGTCAAATGAGGGTGGAACAATGCTGGTGTAACCGTAACGACCGTCGGCCAGGGTGGAGTCGTTGATGTAATTCGCCACGACCCAATCGGCGAACACGTCGTCAAAGGCGAGGCCGGTGTTCAAGTTCTGCAACACGTGATCCACACTGGTCATACCATTTTCCTGGTCGGCGACCAGGGCGCGGGTAGCCTCCTCGCCAAAACGATCGAGAAAGTAGGACATGAACAAATAGCTCGCGCCGTAATTCGGCGACGCCTCGCCCGTCTCGTCGGCCCACGTGTTGAGCTGGGTATCCGGCTGTTGCGCAAAGCTGTACTCGTTGCCGCCGGTGTCAAAATCGTTGAGCTGGCATGCCAGCTCCGAAAACCCCTCGTTGATCCAGGTGATCTCGTTACGGTCGTTGGCCCAATGAATCATGTGCTGGAACTCGTGCGCCAGGACGCAATCGTAAAACGGGTCCCCCAGCCGCACGCCGTCTGCGTTGATGTAAAACATTTCCATCTCGTTCGAGTAATCGTGGACCAGGCGCGAGAATTCGTCCATGCTGTTGTAATAGCCCGCGACCGAGTCGCCCAATTTGCGGGCAAACAAGATGGACAGGTGCGGGTCGCTATCCACGCCGGGCGTCCATTCACTGCCAAAAAATTCATGGTTGGTGGGATAGCTTTGAGTTTCAAAGCGATCGGCCATGGCCTTGAGCTTGGTTTCGTCCAATTTGACGTCCTCTTGAACCCAGATGTAGGTATGCGACGTTTTATAGACCAGGCGCGCCGTGATTTCAAAATTTTCGCTTGTATCCTCATTCGATACCCAAAACGAATGGGTGTCTCCTACCTTGAACTCCCAGGGCGTATCTCGCACTACTTGGGGGATAGGCTGGCCGGGATTCTTCAGTCGCATTGTAACATCTACCAGGTCGCGTTGGGGGATGTCTGCCGATTCGAGCAGTTGCTTGGTTTCGAGGGCCTGGGGCGGCACAGCGTCGCGCCACAGGTCAGAAGGCGGCTGCAACGTGGCTGGCGCGGGTGTAGCGACCGTCACCGTGCTCACCGCGCCGGGCGTGCGCGCCGGCCTCACACGCGTAGCACGAGGGCGCTCATTCGATAACCACACCCCGCCAACGCAAATCACAGCCGATAACGTGCACAAACAACATACCAACGACACTACCAAAACAATAAGGATAATTTGTCCAGACCGGGACGAATTTGAATTTTCCACCCTGATTTCCTTTCCACCACAACCAATACCCCTTGAGCTTATGCCTGGCCGGGTTTCTCTTCCAACATAAAACGAGCGTATTATACCATATCAAATTACCAGTACCTTTGCAGATTTTAAAATTCACCGCTGAGACGCTGAGAACGCAGAGGAATCTTGAACAAAACTCGGCGACCTCTGCGCCTCTGCGGTGAGTTGAGATCCGCGAATGTAAAAAGTACAAAACCACTGATTACAGCGTGAGCGCATCTTCTGCCAGGATCCTATCCAGCGTGCTGACAAGTTGATCGGCGTTTGCTTGGGAAAACACCAGCGGCGGCTTGATTTTGAGGACGTTGTGAAGCGGCCCATCCGTGCTGATGAGGATGTTATTCTCCCTCATCCTCTCAATGACATACGCCGCATGCGCGGGGGACGGCTCTAATGTTTCTCGATCCAGCACAAGCTCGACGCCGATAAAAAGCCCGGCGCCCCTCACGTTCCCAATGAGGGGATACCTGTCCATCAACCCTTCGAGGCCAGCTTTTAGATGCGCGCCCACCACAAGCGCGTTCTGCTGCAATCGCTCCTCTTCGATCACATCCAGAACGGCCAACCCCACGGCGCAAGAGACTGGATTCCCCCCGTAGGTGTTGAAATACTCCATGCCGTTGTTGAACGAAGCCGCGATGTCCGGCGTGGTCACAACCGCCGCCAACGGGTGACCGTTGCCAATCGGTTTGCCCAGGGTGAGAATATCGGGCGCCACGCCCTGCAATTCAAAGCCCCAGAAATGAGAGCCAACCCGGCCAAAGCCGACCTGCACCTCGTCGGCGATGCACACGCCGCCGGCCTCTCTCACGTAGCGGTAGACTTGCTTGAGATAATTAGGAGGCAGAACAATCTGGCCGCCGCAGCCCAACAAGGATTCGCACATAAACGCGGCCACGCGCCGCTCCTCTTGTTTCAAAATGTCCTGGATGTGCCGGGCGTACCTGGCGCCGGCTTCCGGGTCGCCGGCCTTGTATGGGCCGCGATAGACATCCGGCATGATCACCTGGTGAACATAGGGCGGCGCGCCGCTGCCGCCGGGGCCATTGGATTTGTACGGGCTGATTTCGATCAACGAGGTGAGGTTGCCGTGATAAGCGCCCTCCACGATGATAATGTCTTGGCGCCCGGTGTGGGTGCGAGCCAGGCGCAAAGCCAGGTCATTCGCCTCGCTGCCAGAGCACACAAAGAAACAGACGCGCAGCGGTTCGGGCAGCGTGGCGCACAGGCGTTGAGCATAGCGCACCAGGTTTTCGTGCAAATAGCGCGTGTTGGTGTTGAGCACGGCCATTTGGCGTTGGGCCGCCCTGACGACCCTGGGATGGCAATGTCCCACGTGCGGCACATTGTTGACGGCGTCCAGATACGCCTGCCCGTCCTCGTCATACAGGTATTGCATGTAACCTCGAACAATGTTGAGCGGCCTTTTGTACGAGATGCTCAACGCGCGGCTAATGTGACGCTCCCTGGCGTCCAGAATTTGCTCGCGGCTCCACTCCTCCACCGGGAAACAAGCAGCGGGAATGTTTAACACAAGATTGGGATCGGGGCACAGGCTCAACCACACTTCTCGCTGGCTGGGAGCCGCCACGCTGGGAAAATTGCCTTCCTGGCCAACCAGGTCGGCAATGACCTGAAAATGCACATGGGGCGGCCGGCCGCCGTTTGCAGTCCCATCTCCCACCGCGCCGATTGGCTGGCCTTTCTGAACAGGCTTGCCCTTGTAAAGTCCTTCCAACGTATCTTGGCTCAGGTGGCTATACAACGTAAAGAACTCGAGCTGTCCCCCATCCACCTTGTGGCGGAGGATGACGGTCGGGCCGCCGCCGAGCGTCCCCGTGTTGTCGCTAAAGCTGTGAACGACGCCGTCGAGCGGCGCCAGGACGGGCGCGCCGGCCTCCACAAATATATCCATGCCCAGGTGAATCGTTCGCCATTCCGGGCCGTCGTTTCCCTCAAACCTGAACGCGTCGCCAATGCAAGGCCATCGCGCCTCGTTGTATCGCCCCACGCCCACCGGCGCCCCGGCGGTCTGCATGCGCTCAAACAACATTTTGGTGAACGCCGGCGCATCAGACAATATCGCCGGGTTGTCCAGCTCCAGGCTTCCCGCGCTCAGATCAAAAACAAGCGCCGGCTCGTTTCGCACGTCGTGCCTCGTAAGCGGGCCAATCTCATCGGCGTGAGCTTTTAGCCACTCGACTATGGCAGTACCTTGGGGACATGGCGGCAGGCCGCAAGCGCGCCTGAACACATAGTGCGCCAATCGAGGGGAAATATCCGCCAGCTTTTCCAGCGCCGCCCAGGCGGCCCTTTCACTGATGGTCAGGTAAGGCGCATCCGGCTCTTGTTTCTGCTGGTAGGCAGATAAAGCCACGCTGGTGCACAGCCGGATACAGGCCAGCGTATAGAGCACCTGTAGCTCGGGTTCCGTCAGAGGCAAAACCTGATGATAACCGCTCACAACGTGCGCCGCGGCCGCCAGCGGGTCAGCCTTGCCCAGCATCGCATACGCGACGCCGATAGCCGGTTCACACACCGTGTACGAGTGCACCATATCGCCAAAATCAATAATCCCCACTACCTGCTTGACCCTCGGGCCGGCGCCGCCTGGCTCGGCGTCTGCGACCAGCACGTTATAGTCGTTGCCATCATTGTGAATGACGCTCGTCCGCAAGCGAGGCAAGATGGGCATAACCTCCGCCTCAAAGTGGGCCAGCCAGCCCTCTACAATGGCGCGCCGTTCTGGGGCGGCGATGTGGTCTTTATAGCGGCGAATGACGGCCGGGGCATTCTTCATGTTCCAATTCAGGTCCCGGTGCATGGCGGGGTGCGCAAAGCCTTCAAAGGCGCGGTCCATCGCGCCCAAAAAGCGCCCCAGGCTTTGGAGCAGTTCGGGCGTGTGCGGGTTGACGTCGGCAAAAAATACGCCGGGAAGGTAGGTCAACATGCGCACAAAATGCGTCTGGCCGTCCGCGCCGTTAACCGTCGCAATATGCTCGCCAGAGAGTGTGGCGCACACGCGCGGAAACCGGGCAGAAGGGTTGTGCTCGGCCTGGCGCGCCAGGGCCTTGTTTTGGAAATCGAGCACCTCCCTGCTTTCCGCCGCGCTGGATATTTTGAGCACGAACTGGCGGCCGGGCGCGCTGCATACAAAGTTTTGGTCGCGTTCGCTCGCCAGCGCTTGGGCCGATACAGTGACGCCGTACAACTCGCGCGCCAACCTGGCGGCGTCTTGAGTGGAAAAATTGGGACGATATTCAGCTATGGACATGTTACTGCTGGACGCCCCCGCCCACAGTGATCACCTCGCCGTTGACAAACGTGTTCCAGCCCGAACCTAAAAACAATACAACGCGGGCGACGTCCTCGGGCGTGGCGATGCGCCCCAGGGGAATGCTTTTAGCCAGGCGTTCCTGCGCTTCGAGCGACATGGTCTCTCGCATGGTGGGCGTCAGAATCGTCGTGGGCGCGACGGCGTTGACCAGGATGCCATCTGGCCCCAACTCTTTGGCCAACGCTTTGGTCAACCCGATCAGGCCGGATTTGGCGGCTGTGTAATGCGCGTAACGCGCCGCGCCCGTCATCCCCATGCGCGAGGCAATGTTGACAATGCGTCCCCACTTTTGGTGCCGCATGTAGGGCGCGCACAGGCCGATGGTGTTGAACGCGCCGGTCAACACAATGTTCAACATCTGGCTCCACTGCGCTTCCGCCAGCCGCTCGAACACCACGCCGCCTTCGAACGCGATGGCATTGTTGACCAGCACATCCACACCGCCAAATTCGGTCTGCGCCTCGCCGATCAGCTTTTCGATAGAGGCGCGCTCTTGCAAGTTGGCCGGCAGCGGCAGCGCCTCGCCGCCCATGTCTTCGATGGACTGCGCCACCACCTCGGCCGCCTCGGCGTTGCGATAGTAATGCACGATCACGCACGCCTTGTGCCGCCCAAAAGCCAGCGCCAGCTCGCGGCCCAATCCGCCGGATGCGCCCGTGATGAGAATGACTTTGTCGGCCAGTTCCAGGTCCATACACACCTCCTACAAGATTACAACGAACGCGCCATATACAACTCGCCCAACTCGAAACCGAGCCGGCGATAATACTCGCGCGTGCCAATAGCCGAAATGACGGCCAACCGCCCCAGGCCGGCCTGGCGCGCCAGCGTCGCCGCCTGTTCAATCAGTTGCGTGCCCAGGCCGGCGTGCTGCGCTTCGCCAGCGCTGGACACGCCAATTTCCAACGCCGGGCCATACACGTGAACTTCGCGAATAACGGCGCACTCTGTCAATTCGTCCAGGATGTCTTGGCGCGGGGCGTTGGGCAGCGCTAATGACAGGCGCAGAAAACCGGCCAGTTTGTTCGCCGGCGTCACAAAGCTCAAAAAATGCTCCGTCGTCGCGTCGGTCGGGTAGCTTGTCACGTCAAGCCGCAACTGGTCGGCTTGAACCTTTTCCTGGCGCACCTCGCGGCAGCGGATGCACTGGCACGCCAGCCCGCGCCGCTTCATTTCACGCTGAACCACCTGGCGCAAGTGCGACTGCTTGGTGCCGGCGGCGATATACTGAGAAGGGATATCGCGCATCACCCGGTTCACCCGGCAATAGACGGGAATCATCTTTTTGCAATCAATCAATAGCTCGATCAGTTCCTCGTCCGTGTAGGGCCGGTACTCGCCGCGCTGCCAATGCGCATACAAGTCGGTGCCCTCGATCACGCTGCACGGGTAAATTTTGAGCTCGTCGGGGCGCACCGCCGCGTCATCCCACACGCGGGCGAAATCGGCGCGATCCGAGGCGAGCGTCGCACTCAACAGATTAGGCATCCAGTGCAGGTGCAGCTTGAAACCGGCCAGACGCAGCAAGCGGCAGGCGCGCCGCGTGTCGGCCACGCCATGCCCGCGCCGGTTCGCCGCCAGGATGGCGTCATCCATGCTTTGTATGCCCAGTTGCACTTTGGTCACGCCCAACTGGCGCAGCCAGCGCACCTCGTCCAGCGTGATTTCGTCGGGGCGCGTTTCAATCACCAACCCCACATTGCGATGCTCGGAGGTTTCGTTGGCGCGCTGGGCCTGGGCCAGCGTCGCCGAATCGCAGCCATTCATGGCGTCCAGGCAGCGATGGATGAACCATTCCTGGTAAACGCGTGTATAGGCCGACCACGTGCCGCCCAGAATCAACAACTCGATTTTGTCCGTCGCGTGCCCCATGCTGTCCAAAGATTGCAAGCGCGTTTGGGTCTGCGTCCACGGATCGAACTCGGCCAACCACGCCCGGCGCGCGCCTGGCTCGTCCGGCAAATAACTCTTGGGAAAGCCCTCCGCCTCCGGGCAAAAAATGCACCGGCCGGGGCACGCCGCCGGGCCGGTCAGCACGGCCACCGGCGCAACTCCCGATAGCGTGCGCACCGGTTTGAGCCGCAGCCGGTCAAACACCACACGCTCAAACGGGATCACCCCCTCCGCCGCCATCTGCCGGTATGCCTGGATAACCTTGGAGCGGGGCACAGGTCGCTCGCCATCGCGCACGTGCCGGGCGATCAGCTTGAGCAAATCTTCCGCTGACACATCCTCTGCCGCGCGCACCGCCTCGAACAAGGCCAACAACCCCTCGGCGTGCTGCCGCACGTCCAGGGGCGGGCCAAGCTTTTTCATCCAGTCTTCACGCCGGTCCTGCATTTGCCCAACACACTCAATGCCGCTATAATCGTCCAGGTGGATACACAACTCGTCGAGCGATTGCTCGCGCTAAATAGAACCTTTTACGCCGAATTTGCCGGCGCGTTTTCAGGGACGCGCTCCAGCGCTCAGTCCAACCTGAATAGGATTGTAACCTATATTTCCCCCGGCGTAAAGGCGCTGGATATTGGATGCGGCAATGGCCGCCTGGCTCAAAAACTGGACCAGGCCGGGTTGGATATAACATATCTGGGCGTGGATTTTTCGGCCGGGCTGATCGAACTGGCGCGCAGCGCGCCCCTGCGCCGGGTGAACGCCGCCTTTTGCGTGGCCGACGTCACACACCCGGGCTGGAGCCAGTCGCTGCCCGGCGCGCCTTTTGACGTGGCCGTGATGCTGGCCGCGTTGCATCACATCCCCAGCTTTGACCTGCGCAGAGACGTGCTGCGCGATATTGGCGCTGTGTTACGGCCGGGCGGCTTGTTGATCATGACCAACTGGCAATTCACCCGCAACGAGCGGCTGCGCAAAAAGATCGTCGCCTGGCAAACGGTGGGGATAGACGAGCGCGACCTGGAGACGGGTGACGCATTGCTAGATTGGAAGCGCGGCGGAACAGGTTACCGCTACTGCCACTTGCTGACCGAAGGCGAAGTGGAACGCATGGCAGCGCAAAGCGGCCTGGACGTCGTCGAGCAATTCCACGCCGACGCCGATCTAAACCTGTACAGCCTGCTCAGGTCGAGCCAGGCAAGGGACGTGGAAAAATAAACTGTCTTACGGTTTAACCCGGTACCAATACTGATACTTTTCAGCAAAACCTATTTTTGAATACAAGCGTACAGCGGGAACATTGTCAAGCATCACCTGCAGATAGGCCCGCCGTGCTCCGTTTCGCTTACTCCACGCTAAAATACTTTCCACCACTTGCCGACCATAACCGCGTCTACGGAAGGCGCTATCTGTCGCGATATCAAACAAGCCTACGTACCCGGCCTGCAATACTCCCAAACCACAGGCGACGGCCTTGCCATCAGACGCGAGAGACGCAAAACAATGCTGAGGAACAATGCCAGTCAGAATCTGCCGCAGTGTTTCTCGGCGCGAGGTGGACACTGCACTCACGTCACAAAAAGCAGCCAACCACTCTTCCGGCATATCTTCTCGTAAATCCGCTTCACAGCCCAACACCGCGCTCGTGGTTTCCAGATCCAGAACCTGAACACTGGTCGGGGAGTCCTTTCGATAATTTCTCGCCGATAGGATTCTATCCAAATCGCTCGGATAACTTGCGGGGGTTATCTTGAAAATTGTGGACAGCTTTTTGTCCTGATAAATGCTTTCGCAAAAATAGAGTTTTTCGTCGAGGTCCATAGTAGACGCATAGAGCGGATTAACCGAATTGGCGCGCCTGGTATATCCGTTTGCAAAACGAATAATCCAGCCGTCGTACAACACTGTTTGGAGTGACGGCCAGGCATTTATCGAGAATTCTTCTATCGCTGTTATCGTTTGCATACAAGCTCACCTCGCTATTGCCCCCAATCGCATCAACATTGCCGCTCCTGTTTTAATGCCCTTGACAAAGCAATCAATTTCTATATTCTCGTTAGGGGCATGATTAGCCTCGTCGGCATTGGCATAGGGTACTACAAATGCAGGCGCTCCCAATGTTTTGGTGAACACATAATTGGGCAGGCTGCCGCCCATGGCCGGAACGAGAAGCGCTTCTTCCCCCCGCGCCGCCACAATCCCCTGGCGGATCGGCTCAGCAAACGGCGAATCAAGCGAGGTTTTGGAGGGTTCCATCCCACCGTGCCAGATGAACTCAACGTCGGAGGCGAATCGCTTCACGTGAGCCTCGATTTTCGCGCCTATCTCAGCAACCGATTGCGCCTCCACAAGCCGGACGTCGCACTTGGCAACTGCTTCGTGAGGCAACACTGTTTTCGAGCCAGAACCCGCATAGCCGCCGTGCAAGCCATTGATCGTCAATGTTGGCCAGAACGCAAGACGATCATAGAAGGGCCGGTCAGAAGGCGCGTCAAAGCATGTCAGGCCAAGATCATGTTTGATGGCCTCCACATCAAGGGGAAGGTTGGCAAGTGCAATACGTTCTTGTTCTGAAGGCGCTCGAACATTATCATAGAATCCCTCGATCGTGATCTGCCCCTGACTATTTTTCATCGTGCCCAATAAATGTACCAATGTCCATAGAGGATTGGGGACAACCCCACCCCAGTTGCCAGAATGTAAATCGCTTTTCGCGCCGCGCGCTCGCAGTTCAAAAGATGCTACTCCCCGCACGCCAAATTCAAGGCGTGCGCGCCCGCTGGCATCCAGCGGGCCATCAGAAATGATGACAAGGTCGGCGGCAAGTTCGTCCTTGTGTTCGCGGATAAAATCATTAATATGCGGGCTGCCAATTTCTTCCTCTCCCTCAAGCAACACAATCACATTGCACGGCAAATTGTGGTAGCAGGCAAGAAGCGACTCGACTGCCAACAGTTGAGCAAAGTGTTGGCCCTTGTTGTCTCCTGCCCCGCGAGCATACACCCTCTTATCTCGAATGGTCGGATTAAAGGGCGGCGAAACCCACTCTTCAAGTGGATCAGGCGGCTGAACGTCATAGTGCCCGTATAAAAGCACTGTCACTTTTCCGGGCATATCCGTTCGTCGCCCTATCACCATCGGCCAACCCGGGGTTGGCGCAAGACGCGCGTCGAAACCCAGTTGATTCAACCAGCCTGCCAGATAGACTGCTGTTTCTCCCATTCCTTCGCCATAAGCACTGACGCTGGGCTGTCGTAGATAATCCATCAACCTGTTGATAAAGCTCGGCCGATTCCGTTCGACGTGAGCAAACACAGCAGAAAGATCATCTCGGGTCTCGTTTTTTTTCATGGGCTATCCCTGTGCTATATATACCCAATGTGTTCACTAGAGGGTAGGACACGATAGTCATCGTGTTCCGTTTTTTCGGAACCTGACCGAGAGTGTTGGAGTTCCATTTCCCAAACTTGAAAGCGGATCTAGAAGCTTGTCGGAGAGACGCTCCACGCGCCGGGGACGGCGCGTGCTGGCCGCCGAGGACGGTGGCCTGAGCGGGGTCCTCCGACAGCCTGCTAGAAGGGATGAGCATGTTTTGATGGTGCTGGCCTGGATGCCATAGCCTGTCTTGCCACTTTGTTCACTTGCATCTTGGTCTCCTTTCAAGTCTGGTGCGCTATGGTCTTTGCGTTATCGCCGTCACGAGGATGCAGGCTCTATGTTTTCTTTGCATGCAAAAGAGGGGATGGACCATTCCGTTCCATCCTTGACGACTATGGGAAGGATCGAGACTGTTGTCTTTCTAACCCCAGGGACTTGGGCGATTACTTGTGTCACAAAATTGTACAGTTCCTGGTTGTTGTGAGCAAAGACCTGGATGCTTACATCGCGGTCGCCGGTCGAGCAGGCCACATAATATACACACTCAAATTCCGCCATCTTGTGCGCCACTTGCATCGTGCGCCCTGGTTCCACTTCGACGAATACGTCGGCCAGAACCGACAGCCCGATTGCCTTGGGATTGACGACGGCCCTGACCCGGATCACGTCTTCTTTTAACAACCTGACCAGCCGGTAGCGGACAGAACGCTCTGGAATCGTGCCAATGCTACGGGCGATATCTGCGCTAGACATTCGTCCGTCTTCAACAAGTAAATCCACAATGGCTCGGTCAATCGAATCAATTTCAATGGCCACGTTCACCTCCTGATGCTTACACTGCACTTATTGTATTATCATATTGCCAACAAGTCAAGTAAATTAGCCAGAGTATTGACTTTCGGCTATAGTTATGCTACTATATTGCTAATACGGCAATAACAATTCATATATCATTCCGAAGGAGCAAATTATGAGCGAAGAATTGTTTCTGGAAATGGCCCAAAGTATCATCGAGGGTGATACAGAGCGGGCGCAGCAATTGGCCCGGCAGGCCGTTGATCAAGGTGTTGACCCCGTCGAGGCAATCAACAAGGGGTTTGTGGCCGGCGTGAATCGCGTGGGTGAACAATTCGGCTGCGGCGAAATGTTCCTGCCCGACCTGGTCATAGCTGGCGAAGCGATGAAAGCCGCCATCGAGATCCTCGAACCCGAGATGGCCAAGCGCGGCACTCGCCGCCAGACACTGGGGACAGTCGTCATCGGCACGGTCAAGGGCGACATTCACGACATCGGCAAGACCCTGGTCGCGACTATGCTCGCGGCAAGTGGATTCCAGGTGTATGACCTGGGTGTGGATGTGCCGGTCGAAACATTTGTCCAAAAGGTGCGCGAAGTAAAGGCGGATATTGTGGGACTGAGCGCGCTGCTCACCACGACGATGGTCACTCAAAAAACCGTCATCGAGGCCCTGGAACAGGCCGGGCTGCGTTCCCAGGTTAAAGTGATGGTTGGGGGCGCGCCTGTCACTCGCAGTTGGACCGAGCAAATCGGCGCGGATGGTTACAGCGAAGATGCCATTGGATCGGTCGCCGTAGCCAGGCAGCTCGTTGGAGCGTAAGGAGAAAATATGGTCACCGAACGTCCCCCCATTGAGCCAATCAGGCCGGCTTACCGGCTCCGTTTTCTAAGCGACGGGCAACTGGATCAACTCCAGGCAGCCACCCTCCAAATCATGGAGGAGGTGGGGGTCAAGTTCCCATCCGAAAAGGCGCTGGCTATTTTCGCCGATCACGGCGCACAGGTGGATCGTGACACCCAGATTGTCAAGATCCCGCGGGACTTGGTTCGCAAAGCGATGGCCACAGTCCCGCGTTATTTTAATATGGGCGCGCGCGACCCTTTGCTTGATCTGCAGCTCGAGGATGGCGTGACTTTTTTTACGACGGATGGATGCGGGGTCGAGACGATTGACTTTGAGACCCGCCAGCGGCGTCCCTCGTGCAAGGCGGATGTAGGCCGCATGGCGCACATCTCTGATTATCTTTCGTCTGTTGCCTTTTACTGGCCCATGGTCAGCGCCCAGGATTATGGGAAAACCGCCCCCTTGCACGAGATGGATGCATCGTGGAACAACACGGTCAAGCACGTGCAGAGCGAGACGATCATGGGTGAGGCCGCGTGCCGCTATGCCGTCGAGATGGCCACCGTCATCGCCGGGAGCAAAGAGGAGCTCCGTCGCCGCCCCCTCTTCTCGCTGGTGGTGTGCACTATTGCGCCGCTGGTCCAAGACACCGCCGGTATCGAGGGCGCATTGGTTCTGGCTGAAGCAGGGGTTCCGGTGGGCTTTTTGGCCATGCCGACGATGGGCACCACCGCGCCCGCCACGCTGGCCGGCGCACTGGCCATGGGCGACGCCGAAATCATTAGCGCGGCAGTGCTTTTGCAGCTTGCCGCTCCGGGAGCGCCCGTATTCCATTCACTCATGCAGGCGTGGGCCGACCCTCGCACCGGGACTTATGTGAGCTATCCGCTCGATAGCCGCTGCCGCTATGCGCCGGTTGAAATGGCGCACCACTGGGGAATGTCGTCGCTGGGCGCTTGTTATGGCACGGATGCTCCCGCCGCGGACACGTGGCAATCGGCCGCCGAGGTGGCCCTCGATCCCTTTGTAGCCGGCCTGAGTGGCGCCGAGATTGTGACCGGCATGGGACTATCTGAAACGTATACACTGCTTTATCCTGAGCAGCTCATTATGGATAGCGACCTCTATCATCGGGCGCGATACCACCTTTTGAATATGGAAGTGAGCGCCGAGACGCTTGCCGTGGACGTAATCCGCGCGGTGGGGCCTGCCGGACACTTTTTGGCCCAAAAGCATACTCGCAAGTATATGCGGACCGCGATGAAAATGGCGATTACTCACGAACCAGGCAGCGATGGCAAGTACCGCGATCCGCAGCAGGTCGCGCGAGAGAAGGTAGATTGGATCCTCAAGAATCACCGGCCGGAACCCCTGGACAAATCCAAACAAGCAGAACTGGCCCGGATACTTGCAGCGGCCGACCACGAACTGGGGTAGATTAGGGCTCCGGATTTTTCTGGTGGTATGTCGAGTTGTGTGTAAATTTGTTCCGCCCGCAGTTGAACTGCGGGCGAACCGGTAAAGATTTGTGGTATCATCTCAAAATGTATGGGCGACTCTTGCGGTCGCCCATATGAGGGCAGGGGCAAGCCCTGCCACTACCCCGGATTATTGAGAAGATACGATTTGTGATACTGCCATTTTTCTAAATCGAGGTAAGATGCTACAATGGTATATAAAGAGACCCCAGCTTTGCAACCGCTCGCGCCTGGCTACCGGGTGCGCATTCTAAGCGACGAACAATTGGAGCAGTTCAAATCTGCTACATTGGAAATCTTGGAAGAGGTGGGCGTCCATTGCCCATCGAAAAAAGCGCTCCACATCTACGCCGGGCACGGCGCGATTGTAGATTTTCAGAACCAGATTGTCAAGCTGCCACACGACGTGGTGTTAGGGGCAATGTCTCACGCGCCGCGTTTCTATACCATGGGGGCGCGCTCCGAGGCGCACGACCTGAAACTCGACGGAACGGCAATGTACTGCGCCACGGATGGCTGCGGCGTCGAAACCATTGACTTTGAGACTCGCCAACGGCGGCCTTCTGTGAAGGACGACATTGCCAAAATGGCCCGTGTGGCGGATTACATGTCTTCAGTAGGATTCTATTGGCCGATTGTCAGCGCCCAGGACCATCCCGCCACCGCGCCGCTGCACGAACTGGACGCTTCTTTTAACAACACCGTCAAGCACGTCCAGACCGAGACAGTGATGGACGAGCGCATGGCCCACTATGCGGTCGAGATGGCAAAGGTCATTGCCGGCGATGAAGCGACCTTGCGCAAGCGCCCGCCGCTCTCGTCGCTGGTGTGCACGATTGCCCCGCTGGCGCAGGACCTGGACGGCATGGAAGCCGCACTGGTTCTGGCCGAGGCCGGGGTGCCGGTGGGCTTTATGTCCATGGCCAACACTGGCTCGACGGCGCCGGCTACCATTGCCGGGACCATTGCCGCCGCCGATGCCGAGATCGTGGCGGCCCTCGCGCTGATCCAGATGGCCTATCCCGGCGCGCCTGTGTATCACTCGCTCATGCCCGGCATTATGCACCCGCGCACAGGCGCTTACCTGAGTACGACGTGGGAAGTTGACATTTGCTACCCGGTGGGAGTTGAGCTGGCTCATATGTGGGGCGTGCCCACCCTCGCCGCAATGTTCGGCCCGGATGCGCCAGCGCCCGGATGGCAATCGAGCGCAGAAGTGGCGGCTTCCTTGCTGCTCGACGCGTTGTGCGGCGCAGAAACGGGCAGCGGTATGGGATTACTGGAATCGTGCACGCTTCTCTATCCCGAAGAGTTGATTTTGGCCGCAGACATCTATCACCGGGTGCGCATTATGGCGGCGGGCATGGATACCAGCCGCGAGGCGCTGGCGCTGGATGTGATCAAGGCCGTAGGGCCGCGTGGGCAATATTTGCGCCACCGGCATACACGCGACCACATGCGCAAGTTGAGGTTTTCCGATCTGACTTCTCAACCCCGGCCCGATGGACAAGACGGTTTCCGGGACCCAATCGAGGTAGCGCGCGAAAAAGTGGACTGGATTCTCGCCAATCATTGGCCCGAGCCTTTGGACGAGGCCAGGCGGACTGAACTTGACAGGATTCTCCAGGCCGCGGAGCGCGAGTTGGGCGAGTCCTAAGCCAGACAGGAACACAGAGACACGCAGAGAACTTTAAACCCTTTGTATTTTCTCTGCGAGACTAAGTGCTCATTGGTGTCAACTTGAGGCATCCTGAGCCGTTCGGCTGAGCTCACGTCGAAGCCTGTCGAAGGATGCCTTCCACACACGGTTCGACAAGCTCACCGTGCTCAAGCTGATACTAATGCAACGTGTTCGCCGAAAAAGCAACCGCAAGGTACTAGAGAAAGGAAGGAAAAGATAATGTGCCACAGAAATCAAGTCTGGATGCTGACCGTCGTTGTGGCGGTGCTGGCGACTAGCCTGGCCGGTTGCGGCGGCCAACCAACCAGTCCCCCCGCCGCCCAACCCACCACTCAACCGGCCGCTCAACCGACCAACCCACCCCCCGCCCAACCAACCAACCCACCTGAGCCAACGGCGGCCCCAGAAAAGAAACAAACGCCTGTCGTCATTGTCATTCCCGACGAACCGCCGAGCTTTAATCCGCCAGTGACGATGACGGGGTATGATAGCCTGATAAAAAACATGGTCTTGCTTGGCCTGACCACCCTTGATCCAAATAGCAAGGTCTTGCCCGCGCTGGCGGCCGAGTTGCCCACGGTCGAAAACGGCGGCGTGGTGGTTGACGAAGCAGCCGGCACGATGCTAGTCACCTGGAAGATACGCCAGGATGCCCTGTGGGCCGACGGCAAGCCCGTGACGGCAGACGATGTGATCTTTACTTTTAATGCGGCGGCAGACCCCGTGACAGGCGGGACGATGGAGGGAAAAGATTACATTGACAAAATTGAAAAAGTTGACGACCATACCTTTAGCGTCTCTTATAACGCGATTTACGCCAGTTACCTGATGCAATTCGGGGGCGAAAAATTCGCCATCTGGCCCCAACACTATTGCGACGCGAGCCAGGGCTTTGTGGCGTGGGACTGTGCGCGCGAACCCTTGAGCAACGGCCCTTACATTCTCCAAGAGTGGAAAAGCGGCGATCACTTGACCTTTGTCCGCAACCCCAATTATTTTGAAAAGGGCAAACCCTCCATTGAACAAATCATTGTCCGCATTGTGCCAGACGAAGCCGTCCGCAAGACAATGCTCATCAAGGGAGATGCGGATGTGTACATGTGGGCGTCCGAGTCAGTTGTGAATGACCTGAAGAATGAGCCTACGGTCAAGATTAGCATTAGCCCCTCCACCCGCTATGTCATGCGGCTGTTCTTTAACCTGGCAGCCAAGGGATCAATTGACCCGGTCGCCGAGCCTCATCCTGTTCTATCGGACGTGCGTGTACGCCGGGCAATCCGCATGGCGGTTGACGTGGACACCATCTCGCAGCAGTTCTTTTACGGCTATGGCAAGCCCGTGTGGACCGAGTTTTTCCGCCCTCCGTATGTCTGCGACATTCCCCGCCCGGCATACGATCCAGCGGCAGCGGCGGCGCTTTTGGAGGAAGCCGGGTGGACCGACCAGGACGGGGACGGCATACGTGAATGTCATGGCTGCAAGACGGCCGCCGAAGGCTACCAGATGAGAATGGAGTTGATCACCTACGCCGAAACCGGCGAGCCGCTGAAACTGGCCCAGCAGTTTATCGCCGAAGGATTGAAAAAGATCGGCATTGACTTTAAAATCACGGTCGTCGAGAGCAGCGTCTTGTGGGCCGATTCGGCAAGCGGCGGCATTGAGCAAAACGGCGACTTTGACGTAGACTTGTACGATGACGGTTACGCCGGCATAGATCCTGCCAGTTTCCTGCAACTTTATTACACACCCGAAGCGGCGCAGCCCGACATGGGATACAACTTTGTCCGCTTTCAGAACGAGCAATTCACTGCGCTCTTGAATGAGGTCGCTACGCTGGACGAGAAACATCGCCAGGAGCTATTCTGCCAGATGGCCCAAATCCTGGAAGATGAACTGCCGCAGGCCCTCTTGTTCACCACGCTCAACGCCGAAGCCTATTCGACGCGACTAGATGGGATACAGGCTTCCGCAAACGACGTCGTATCCTGGAATGTAGCCGACTGGCAGATCAAGTAAAGCTGTGCCCAGGCTAGTATAGCCGCCTCAGCAGATCCAAAATCTGGCTCGTCGCAATACTGTCATTGCGAGGCGCGCAGCGCCGAAGCAATCTCCTTTTCCGGGGGAGATTGCTTCGCGCTCTGCGGGCGCTTGCAGTGACCGGGCCTACTTTTCGGAGGGCAATGTGGGTCGTTATATCATCAAGCGCCTGCTCCAGGCCATCCCCATGTTGTTCCTGCTCAGCATTGTGTTGTTCACGCTGGTTAACCTCGCCCCCGGCGGGCCGCTGGCAGGACACGGCCAGGCCCGGCGCCTCACGCCCAAGCAGACCGAGCTTCTCAAGCGCCAGTTCGGCCTGGACAAGCCCTTGCCGGTCCGCTACGTCTTTTGGCTCATTGGCAACGACTGGATCAAGGCGGATACCAATGGCGATGGAGTGGCTGATAGCTATGGCAAGGGCCGGGGCATTCTGCGCGGGGATTTTGGCAATTCCTTCCGAACTCGCCAGCCGGTGATACAACAGATTGCCGAGCGGCTGCCCAACACAATCTATTTGATGAGCGTTACGCTGCTCGTGGTGGCCATCATCGCCATCCCAATTGGAATCCTATCCGCCGTCAAGCAGTATTCCGCCTTTGACCTTGCCGTGACGACTCTGTCGTTTATGGGCCAAGCTATCCCAGAGTTCTGGTTCGGGCTAATCCTGATCCTGTTTTTTTATGCCTGGCTGACTAATCCGGTCACGGGCGAATCGCTCCTGCCCCCGGGCGGGATGGAGACCTTGAACCTCGGTTTTTCTATCGGGGATCGAATCAAGCATTTGATTCTACCTGTCACCATGGGGGCCGTCGGTTGGGTTGCCTGGTACTCGCGTTTTTTGCGCTCTGGTATGCTGGAGGTGATCCACCAGGACTATGTCCGCACCGCGCGCGCCAAGGGGCTGGCTGAACGTACAGTACTGTATCGGCATGCGCTCAAAAATGCCCTCATCCCGCTGGTAACAGTCTTTGCTCTGGACTTGCCCTACATCTTTGCCGGGTCGCTCTATGTGGAGCTGATATTTTCGTGGCCCGGCATGGGGCGCCTGTACTATCAGGCCGCTGTTGATCGGGATTACCCCCTGTTGATGGCCATCCTGATGATCGGCACCGGGGTGGTAATTGTAGCGAACTTGCTGGCAGATATTGCCTATGCCTACCTGGATCCCAGAATCCGCTATGAGTAGCTTGCGATTGTAGGAGGCGTGATTTGGACACGCACAAGATTAGCACTGGACTGGCCAGGCAACATGCTCCCCAGGGGATGGCGGCTCTGGTTTGGGACAGGTTCCGTCGTCACCCTGGGGCGATTGCGGGCACAACGGTATTGGGGCTGTTGGCGCTCTGCGTTCTCCTGGTTGCTTTTTCACCCTACGACCCGGAGGCATCCGACATGGGCAACCGGCTGCAGCCTCCCTCTTGGGCGCACCCCTTTGGCACCGACCCGCTGGGGCGTGATATGCTCACGCGGGTGCTGTACGGTGGACGCATTTCGCTCTCGGTCGGATTGATGGTGGTGGTCATCACGCTGTTGATCGGCGTTCCGATCGGCGCCCTGGCCGGCTATTTTGGCGGTTGGGTAGATAGCATCTTGATGCGCATCACCGATGCCGCCATTTCACTCCCCGCGCTTCTCGTTCTGATTCTGCTGAGCGCCATCCTGCGCGAAGCCGATGCGCCGCTGGTTGAGCGGAACAGTGTATTGACCATCGCCGTGGTGATCAGCCTGCTTTCGTGGATGATGACCGCGCGCCTGGTGCGGGCAGCCTTTCTGACCATCCGGGAGATGGAATTTGTAGAAGCCGCTCGCTGCGTCGGGGCTTCGAACCTCAGGATTATGGTGCGCCATATCCTGCCCAATGCGGTCGGCCCGGTCATCGTCGAGGCCACCCTCGAAGTGGGCTATGCTATCCTGGAAGAATCCGGCCTGAGTTTTTTGGGCTTTGGCGTTCAACCCCCCGCGGCCAGTTGGGGTAATCTGTTGAGCAATGCCCAGCAGCACCTGACCAAATATCCCTGGCTGGCTATTTTCCCCGGCGTAATGATCTTTCTGACCATCATCTCGGTTAACTATATTGGCGACGGGTTGCGAGACGCCTTTGATCCTTACAAAGTGTTGAAAAAAATCGGTGAGGTTTGAGAACCGGGGTTTTGGGAAGACAATGAGAACACAATTGCAGGTATTGGCAGACGAGGAGCGCGCCCAGATCCACGAGCGGACGCTCAAGCTTTTATCCCAGACCGGCGTGCGGGTTGATTCGAGTTGGGGCCGCCGCATCCTGCGCGAGGCCGGGGCCGACGTGAACGAAAGCGCCGCCGTGGTGAGGTTACCGCCCGCCCTGGTTGATAGGTCTCTTGCGGCCGCCCCCCGCACGTTCACGCTCGGCGGCCGCCGGCAGAATTGGGAACTGGCTCTGAACAAGGGCGAGTGCACGCTCGTGGCCGATGGCGGCGCCATATTTGTCCTTGATGCCAGGACAGGCGAGAGACGCCCCGGCGCCTTTGACGACTGGCTGATGGCGACGCACGTGATTGATGCGCTGGATGATATTGGCGTCTACTGGCGCATGGTCGAAAGCGGCCTGGCCGGCGACTCGCCGGGCGATGTGGTTCGCTACTGGCGAAATGTCTTGAGCCATTATTCCAAGCACGTGCAGGATTCAACGTGCACGCCGGCGCAATCCCGATGGCTGCTAGAAGTGTTACAGGTTGTCTTTGGCGAGCGGGAGACCATCCGCCGCTTGCATCCGGTGTCATTCCTGGTGTGTCCCTTTTCGCCCCTCGTGATCGAAGAGTCGTATACGGATGCTTACCTGGAAATCGCGGTGGCCGGCTATGACATGCCGGTAGCCGTCATGACCATGCCCTTGATGGGCGCTACTGCTCCCGGCAGCCTGATCTCTACCATTGTGCTGGGCAACTGCGAGGTGTTGGCCACGTTGTGCCTGGTACAGGCGGCCGCGCCGGGCACGCCGTTCATCTATGCTCCGGCCCTGGCCGTTATGGAGCCGCGCTCGGGGCGATATAGCGGTGGCGCCGTGGAGCATGCGTTGCTGGGCGCCGCCGCGACCGAAATGGCCCGCTACTATGATTTGCCGGTGGAGGCTTCAACTGGCGGGACCGACCATCACAGTCCCAGCATCCAGGCCGGCTACGAACGGGCGATTAACTGGACGCTGCCCGCGCTCGCCTGGCCGGATCTGCTGGTTGGCCCCGGCCTGCTGGGCGGCTCGACGATTCTCAGCTTGGAGCAGTTGCTGATTGATGTCCAGGTCTTTGGGCGATGCAAACAACTGCGCCGTGGCATCTGCAGCGACGAGAGCAAATGGTTGGACGACGTGATCGCCAGTGTGGGGGCCGGGGGCAATTTTTTATCCCAGCGATCCACGCGGGACGCTTTGCGGGCGGGAGAGTGGCACATCAGCAAACTGGGCGTTCACGACACCTTTGAGAGATGGGAAGCGGCTGGCCGGCCTGACCTGCTCCAAGAGGCTCGCGAAAAGGTCGCCCACATCCTGGCCGTTCATCACCCCCTACCCCTCGATGAGGCGGTGGAGCATGAACTGAGCCGGCTTGAACAACGAGTGCGTGAGCAAGGTTAACTGCAAGAGCAAAGAATAGAACTTGCTCCCACTTTATGGTATACTGAAAAGCACACGCACCCAACTTTCGGCTGTATCTGCTCAATAATTCGGGGTAGCCAGTCAGCCTGAGCCTGTCGAAGGCTGACTGGCAAGTACAAAATCGCACCCTTCGACAGGCTCAGGGTGCTTTTTACCTCTACTTTTTGAGAAGATACGGAACATCTTTATAGTATATGGGATTGGATTAGGGAGAGGATTATGTTGAAACGAAAAGGTTTGATCATAGTTGCATTGCTGTCTATAGTGGTCTTGACCCTGACGAGTGTCGCGTTTGCCCAACCCTTCGAGCAAGATACCGGCAACCGGCTCGCCCCGGCTGCCAGGCGAGCCACCCCCACCCCCAAAGTTTATCCCCGGCTCGAAGCAGATTTCTCAATCTATAACTGGCGCAAGTCAGACGCCCTATGGGAGCTGACCGGCACCATGACCGTATACGCGCACGGCGGCGACGGCCACTACACCTACGAATTCATTGGCCTGCGCAACACCAGCACATTCGACTTTCAGTGGAAGAACTGCTCCACACTCGTCAATTCTCTGCGGGTGTGGTCAGGCGATGGGCAACAAATTGACGTGCCCGTGTGGCGAGAAGATCTGCCGTGCTACAAGCATTGGCGTGACGAAGATGGGCACCGCATTGACTGGCCCGAGGATCCGGATTGATTTAAGCTAGAGGGCCTGACCGACCGATAAAATTACCCGTAGGCGCGCTTTCCATAGCGCGTGGAATGGAATCCGCGCCTACGATACAAGTCGGAACAACTTGATGGTAAAAGTCGTGCCCACGCCTGACTCGCTTTCTACGCTGATCTGGCCGCCGTGAGACTGGACTAACTGGCGGGCGATTGCCAGCCCCAAGCCACTCCCCGCGCCGCCTGTGTGAGAGCGAGAACGATCGCCGCGCCAAAAGCGATCAAAAATAAAGGGCAAATCCTCAGCCGAGATACCCTGGCCCGTGTCGCGCACGATGATGCGAACGCCATCCTCGAAAGGCTCACCCAGTAGTGTGATGGCGCCGCCCGCCGGGGTATAGCGCAGCGCGTTGGCGAGCAGGTTGCTGAGCACCTGGGTGATCCGCCCTGCGTCCGCGTCAATCACCAAGGGAGCACCCGCGGCGGTCACCTCGACCCGCACATCAACACCCGCCGCATCGGCCTGGCCGCTAAAGCTGGTGCGCACGTCAGCCAGCAATTCGGCCACGTCAACCGCTTCGCGGGCCAGCGGCAATTGCCCGGCCTCTGCCAGCGAGAGCGTTTGCAAATCCTCGACCAGCCGCGCCAACGAGCGCATTTCTTCGAGCGTGGCGGCGATGTGCTCCTGGTCTGGCTCGTACACTCCATCGAGGATGCCCTCAAGATTGCCCTGGATAATGTGCAGCGGCGTGCGCAGTTCGTGGGCGACGTCTGCAGTGAGATTGCGGCGCTGCCGGTCGGCGCGCTCAAGTTCTTCTGCCATGCGATTAAAACTAGCCGCCAACTGTCCAAAGGAATCGTGGCCGCGCACTGTCACGCGCACGCTCAGGTCGCCTTCCGCCAGGGCATCGGCGGCGGCCATGACGTCTGCCAGCGGTGTGGTAATGGAGCGGAAGCTGCGCACGACTAGCGCCGCCGCCAGGAGTGGAAACGCCAGCGCCAGGCCACAGCCTCCAACCCACACCAAAGCCACCGCCTGCTGCTGCCCGGCCCCAAACAAGCGCGCCAGCAAAAACGCCAGCGCCGCCATGCCTCCCACCAGCAGCAAGACGATGAAACCAAACGCTCCAATAAAACGCCACAAGAGAAAGCGCTGCTTGTGTCGTGATCTTTTGCGCCAGGGTGGAAAGTGGCGTTCATCTTCCCAGGGGGGCGGGTGCGGCCAATCTTTCCAATGCTGCCAGCGTCTTTTCAAAATCACACCTCATCGGTGAATTTGTAGCCGACGCCATAGACGGTGAGCACGTAAAGCGGCTCGAGCGGATTGGGCTCCAACTTGCGGCGCAGGTTCTTGACGTGGGCGTCAATGCTGCGATCAAAGCCGGTGCCAGCCACACCGTGCAAGCGATCGAGCAATTGTTCGCGCGTAAAGGTTTGCCCCGGATGCTGAGCCAGAACGGCCAGCACGTTAAACTCGGTGCGAGTGAGGCGAATCGGCTGGCCGGCGCGCGTGACGCGGTGGCCGGCCAGGTCAATCTCCAGTTCGCCGGCGCGAACAAGCCCCGCCTGGCGCACGTCACCTTGCGTGCGGCGTAACACGGCCCGCACGCGCGCCACCAGCTCGCGCGGCGAAAACGGCTTGGTGATATAGTCGTCCGCGCCCAACTCCAGGCCAATGAGGCGATCAGCTTCTTCGATGCGCGCCGTGAGCATGATGATCGGCACGCCGGATTCGCGCCGCAGCGCCCGGCACACATCCAGGCCGTCAAGCTGGGGCAGGTTCAAGTCGAGCACAATCAGGTCAGGGCGCTCGTGGCGCGCCACGGCCAACGCCGTCTTGCCATCGGCGGCGCTCACCACGCGAAAGCCGCCCTTTTCCATATAGTCCCGCGCCAGCTTGACGATCTTGGGTTCGTCGTCAACCACCAACACCAGTTCATTCATAACTTGCCTCGGTATCTTTTCAAAAAAGCGGGGCAAAAAGCACCCTGAGCTTGCCGAAGGGTGCTTTTCCATGTTTGCCAATCATCCTTCGACTACGCTCAGGATGCATCCTTCGACTTTACTGCTCCTTCGGCTGCGCTCAAGATGCGCGGTGCGCAGCCGAAGGAGACAGGCAAGGTAGTTACGCGCTTTCTTTTTCTTCGTGATGTTCCCAGGGCGCGCACTCGCCCCAGAAACCGTGACCGAAAAAGCCGCGGCCAAATGGCAGCTTGCCCCCGAAGCGATGCTTGCCCACGCCGCTGAACATCTTGCGGAGAGCTTCTTTGTCTCCCTTGATTTCGATTCGGAACCCATCGTCCGTTTCGATGAGCTTGAACTCGTTGATCACTTTATCCATTTTATCACATCTCCCTTTTTGCAAAATTCGGCTTGTTTTTGCCGGACAAGCCAGGCAACCGGCCGCGGGTCGCTCCCGCCACACTAGCCTTTTTCCAATCTCTAGTTGCCTATACTATGCCACACACCTGTGAAGAAATTATGAACAGGTTGGGGAAATGTAGTGAAGGCGCGAAGGCGCGGCGCTCTTTGACCTTTGTTGGAATTAGCGATAGAATTGGACGTTCGCCAAAACCGGTTTGGCCTGCTTAATTTAGATCGGCGGAGTGACGGCAATGAAAAAACAACCTGGGCAATTAAAAGGCGACCCGCTTGGCTGGCTGCTGGAGCCAGAGAACCCTTCTGTGCGTTATTGGGCATTGACCGATATTCTTGGCCGGCCTGCCGACGACGCCGAGGCGCAAGGAGCCAGGATCGCCATCGCCCGGCAGCCCTTGGTTCAAGAGTTGTTCGCTCGCCAGCATCCCCGCGGCCACTGGGGCGATGACGAAACCAAGCCCTACACGGCCCAAGGGACGTTGAGTGTACTGTCTTTGTTGCACATGCTGGGTGTAGAGCCGGACGAGCGCACGAGCGCCGGCTGTGATTCCTTGCTGCGCTTTTGCCAACACGAGAGCGGCGGCCTGTCGCTGACCAAGAAGCAGCGCAGCGGCATCTTTCCATGCACTACCGGCCAGCACCTTCCCTTCCTGATCTACTTTGGCCTGGGCGACGATCCGCGTGTTCGGCAAGCGTTTGCCTTTGTGCTCGAATCAATGTCTGCTGAGAGAGCGCTTGACTGCGGGCGCTACCAGCATCGAGACTGTTTGTGGGGGGCAATCGCTGCGCTCAATGGCCTGGCGGCGCTCCCGGCGGATATGCAATCGTCGCAATCCAGACAAGTCGTCAAGCGCCTGGCCAATGCGCTGTTGGACGCAGAGTATGATTTTGAGGGCGAGCACAAGCGATGGCTCACCTTTGGCGTGCCGCGCGCCTGGGATTTGCTCAGCGCATTGCTGACCCTGGCCGCTCACGGTTTTGCCCGCGACAGGCGTTTTACTCGATTGTTCAATTTGTTTCTGGACTGTCAAGATGATCAAGGTCGCTGGCTGTGCGGTTCCGCTTCCCGCACGTGGCCGCTGGAAAAAATCAACCGCCCCAGCAAGTGGATCACCCTGGACGCCTTGCGATTGCTCAAAAGACGAGCGCCGAGCGCCGCTCCTGGCTTACTCCCAGCGCATTGAGCGCGTCCAACAGCAGTTTTCGCGCGCGCTCGTACAGCCCGGCACAGTCGCCAGGCGGCGCATCCGGATCGTCCGACACGCCCCAGGCCCGGCAAAAGCCGCCGCACAGGTAGCGTAACGCGCACGAGCGGCACTGCTGGTTGCTGTCCACGGTGACAGCGCGGTAGGCGTCGTTGCGCTTCAGCGCCTCCGTCAACCCGCCATCCAGGGCGTTGCCCAGGCGATGGCGTTCCCCCATCAGGGCATAGCAGGGGAAACAATCCCCGTCCGGTGCGATGTACAGATTCATTCCTAACCCGCACGTGGCGACAGGGCGGGGACTCTGGACGAGCGCCTGGGCGCCGTCGTCGTCGAGCGAGCTGTAGAACTCGGCCGCCAGCCCACTGGGGGGGACAAGCCCACTGGCGGCGGCCCGGCCGAGCGGCAGGACGGGCTTGAAGCGCACCGAAATGCCCAGTTCCTGGCCCAGTTTGCGCACTGCCTCGCCTGCTGGCCCGCCGACCTGGGCCGCCGGCAGCACAGCCGTGATGCTCACAGCGGTGGAAGGGGATTCAGCCAGCAGCGTCCGCAAGTTGGGAACGGTGCGCGCCCAAGTCCCGGCCCCGCGCCGGGCATCGTGCGCAACCTCGTCTCCATCCAGGCTGACCACGACCTGGTCGGTGCTGTAAGCCAGGCGCTCTAACAGCGCGGGATGGAGAGGGTAGGCCAGGTTGGTGCGCAACACCGTTTGCAGCGGCTTAACCTCCTGGCGCAATGCCGACAACGCCTCTAACAGCGCGTCGCGCTGAGGATGCGCCAACGGCTCGCCGCCGGTGATGATGGCCTTGCGGAAGCCGGCCGCGGCTGCCGCGCGCACCAGGCGCGTCGCATCGTCCACTGTCATCGTTGGCCCGGTCTGCCCTGGGCCGGCGGAGGCATAGCAGTGGGTGCAGGCCAGGTTGCAGGTGTAGGTGACGTGGAGGTAGGCATTGAGCAGCCCTTCCCGCGACTGCCCGTCGAGCCGGTTGCGCAGCGCCGCCAGGCTGCCCAGAGCGAGGTCGGGGCGGGTGATCAGCCCGGCGCGATCTAGCTTGTGCAGCGCCTCTTCCGGCGTCGGACTGACCGCCAGAGCGACGGCGGCCGCCATCTCGCGCGCCCGCGCCGCGACCTTTTGCGGATGCGGTCCGCCGCGCATCACTTGGAGGAGCGTCCCCTTGCGCAGCAGGCCACGGCCATCCATCCCCTCGCGGACTACCGCTTCCAGGTTTTCGTCCGCGAAGACTTCGGTCAGGGCGCGGTCGGTGATGTGGGAAAAGACTTGCCGGTAGGCCAGGCAGTGAGGATCGCGGCGGTCCGTCCCGGCAGCGACGGCGTTGTAGGCGCAGCCGCCCCGGCAGTAGTTAAAGTGGGGACAGTCGCCGCAGTCCTGGTGTACTTGCAGCTCGCGCTGGCGCAGGCGCTGCCAGGCGGGTGACTGCGCAAGCGTCTCCAGCGTGGGCGTCTCCTGCACAAAGCCGAGCCGCCATTCGGGGTGATGCGCAAAGCGGTTGCAGGAGTAAATGCCGCCGTCGGGAGCGATAGCCAGATAATCACCCAGGCAATCGCAGAAGGTGCAGATGCCGCCCTCACCGGCCGAGATGCCCCGCGCCATCGCGTCAAAGGTCGAGATGCGCGCCTGCGCGATGTGGGCGAGGTAATAGTCGAACAATGCCGTGAATAACGTGGCATGTTCTGACGGCGAGAGGGACAGCGCGTCATCGGGAGCATTACCCAGCGTGCAGACCGCCTCGTGCACACTAAAGGCAAGGCCCGCGCGCGCAAAAAAGTCAAATATCTCGCGATAGTGGGGCGCCGAGCGCCGAGTAAAGGTACAGATCACGCCGACGTCCATGCCGTGACGGTGCGCGGTCTCGATCCCCGCCATCGTCCGGGCGAAATAGCTCTCCCCGCGCTGCGCGTCGTTGAGCGCCTCGGGACCATCCAGGCTGGCGCCAAGTGCGACGCCGCACTCCTTGAGCAGGGCGCAGGTCGGATCGTCCAGCAGCCACAGGTTGGACTGCATCCCCAGGCTGAGCTGGTCGCCAAAGCGTCCGCGCAGGAGGGGCAGAGTGCGCTCGTACCACGCCCTCCCGACCAGAAGCGGCTCGCCGCCGTGAAACGTCAGCCCGAGGCGCTGCGGGGCCGGCGTGGTGGCGGCGAGCCAGTCCAGCGCGGCGTCGAACACCTGCGGCGACATTGCCGGGCCGCGGTTGGGGCCAAAGCAGTAGGCGCAGCGCGCCTGGCACGCCAGCGAGGGCAAGAGCATCACGTGCCGCTTGGAGGTTTGGGAGGATGAATGCGGCCGGTCGGAACATTCACAAAACACAATAGCGCTCCAAAATGGCCCGGGCAGCGGCGGACTTGGCCGGCCAATCACGCCCAGCGTTATCCAGGCGGTGATAGTGCGGATGGTCGCCCCAGACCTGCTCCAACAACCGGTCGAGCCGGATGGCGTCGGCGGGTTGTTCGGGGCGGTGCGCGTCCGGCCAGCGGCAGTAATAGTCGGCAGCGCCGTCGGCGGCGGTGACCAGGTGAATGACGGCGCGGTAGCGGTCATAGAGCGCTGGGCGACTGACGCCCATAAAGGCGTAGAACTCGTCTTCCGGCCAGCCCCGGTCAAGCCAGTAGGCCAGCGGGTCGAGCGCGCCGCGGTGGCAGAGCACCAGGCGGGGGTCTTCCGGGCCGAGGGCGCGCGCCAGCCCGTCTTCCAGCGCCAGTTGCAGGTGCACCATCACGCGCTGGAACAGCCGCTCGCAGGGGGAAATGTGGATGTCGCGCATCAGAAAGATGGCTTCGGGCAGCGCGGCGAAACGGCCGGCCCAGGCCGGGTCGCGCGACAGATCTTCGATCAGCGCCGTCTTGCCGCCGCCAGGGCCGCCGGTGAGGACGATGGCAGGCTGTGTGCTCATAGCGGGAAATCTACACCAATGCCTGTGTCTGAATGCTCACCACGCTGGTCAGTATGATCACGATCACCCCAGTTATAGTCCTTATGTACCGCCATGCTCCCGCACAATTCGTCAGTATGCGAGCTGGCGCTATAATCCGTATGATGTGTACTATTGTCCTGATGACGTTCGACAATCACTCCTCGTTGAGCTAGAATTAGCTGTTTTTGCTTATCGTCAATTTGGCTCAACTTGTAGATGTTTACCAATGCCAGAGCGGCTGTCTTGCGCATAGCTATATTCGAGTTTTTGAGCGCCGCAATGAGCGGCCCTACGGCGCGGGCATCGCCCAACCTGCCCAGCGCATCCACTACCGCCTTGTGTACTTGCGTATCGCTATCCTTGAGTGCCACAATGAGCGGGTCCACAGCGCGCGCGTCGCCAATCTGCCCCAGCGCATCCGCTGCCGCCCAACGCACACTTTTCTCGCTATCTTCGAGCGCGGCGATAAGCGCCTCCACAGCACGAGCGTCGCCAACCCTCTCTAACACAAGCGCCGCCGCAACACGTACCTCCCACGCGCTATCTTTGAGCGCGGCGAGGAGCGGTTCCACGGCGCGGGCATCGCCAATCCGCACCAGTGCAAACGTCGCCGCCTCACGCGCCTCCCCATCGCAGTTCTTAAGCGCAGCGACGAGTGGTTCCACGGCACGGGTGCCAATCTGTTCTAGTGCATCCAACACCGCCTCGAGCACCTCCCATTCGCAGTTCTTGCATATGGCGATGAGCGACTTCACGGCGGGTGCGCCAATCATCACACACTTATTCCATTGTCCCTTCGTAGCCCAGTATGCTGCACCTGCCTCGCCTCGATCTGGCTTCCAGCCGAGTGTATCTAGTGCATCCACTACTGCCTTGCGTACATTCTCCTCGCTATCCTCGAGCGCGGCGATGAGCGGCTCCAAGGCACAGGCGTCACCAAGTTGCCCTAGCACGTTTGCTGCCACTGTGCGCATGTTCCCATCACTATCTTTGAGCGCAGCGGCGAGCGGCGTCACGGCAGGCCCGCCAATCTGTCCCAGCGCATCCACTATCGCCTCGTGTACT
Organism: uncultured Anaerolineae bacterium; assembly: GCA_964651475.1. Taxonomy (GTDB): domain Bacteria; phylum Chloroflexota; class Anaerolineae; order Fen-1058; family Fen-1058; genus JBGSMF01. The sequence goes on from CAZYXV010000003.1 coordinate 101,479, forward strand.
TGCGTATCGCTATCCTTGAGCGCCGCAATGAGCGGCTCCAAGGCGCGGGCGTCGCCAACCTGTCCCAATGCCCCCGCCGCGACAGAGCGTGCATCCTCGTTCCAACCCTTGAGCGCGACGATGAGTGGCTCAACGGCAGGCGTGCCGATCTGCCCTAGCGCCTTCCCCGCCGCTTGGCGCACCCCAACCTCTCTATCCCCAAGCATGGCGATGAGCGGTTGGACGGCGCGGGCGTCGCCAATCTGTCCCAATGCACCCGCCGCGACAGAGCGTGCATCCTCGTTCCAACCCTTGAGCGCGACGATGAGTGGCTCAACGGCAGGCGTGCCGATCTGCCCTAGCGCCTTCCCCGCCGCTTGGCGCACCCCTCCCTCTCTATCCCCAAGCACAGCGATGAGCGGTTGGACAGCACGTGCATCACCAAGCTGCCCCAGCGCTCCCCCCGCCGCCTCGCGCACATCCGAGTGGTTATCCTTGAGCGCAGCGATGAGCGGCTCGAAGGCTAGTGCGCCAATTGCCACACATTCATTCCATTGCCGCTTTACAATCCAGTAGGCTATCCCAGTCTCGTCCTGCTCAGGTTTCCAACCAAGTTTGTCCAGTGCACTTGCCGCCGCTTGGCGCACACCCTGAACATTATCCTTGAGTGTGGTGATGAGCGACTCTACGGCACCGGCATCGCCGATCTGCCCCAGCGCATCTGCCGCCGCTTGGCGCACCCCCTCCCAGTCACCCTTGAGCACGGCAATGAGCGGCTCCATGGCAGTGGCATCGCCAATCTGCCCCAGTGCCCCCGCCGCTGCCTTGCGCACACCGGCATCTTTCTGGTAACCCAACGCCTTGATCAGGCCCTTGACGTCCCGCTTGGCCTTTAGCTTTTCCACGTTGGGTGGCCCGAACAGTCCCATGGTTTATGCTCCTTTCATTCATCAGACTGCACAGGTTTATTTGCTTGCGCTTCGCCCCTCTTCCGGCGCGAGAAACAAAACAGCCAGTCACGCATACTGGGGCGACAGGTCAAGCGCCAAAAGGCTCGGCGTGGACGATAGCTGGCAGTGCCCTGCGTGCGTGCAATGTGATCTGACTAGAGCGGAAAATCCAGGCCGATACCAGAGTCATCATGGGAATCGCTATGGGCCCCACCAGCTATGTCCGTATGTTCATCGGAATGTTTCGTGGTGATGATACTTTGTTGTTCCAGAATACGGCGCTTGAGTGCTTTGTCGAGTTGACCTGCCTGATAGACCTTGACCAGCGCACCTGCCGCCGCCTGGCGCACTTCCTTGCGGCCATCCTTGAGCGCGGCAACGAGCGGCTCTACGGCGCGAGTGTCGCCAAGCTGCCCCAACGCATCCACCGCCGCCGCCGCCGCCGCCTGGCTCACCCTCCCCTCGTTATCCTTGAGCGCGGCGATGAGCGGCTCTACGGCGCGCGCGTCGCCAAGCTGCCCCAGCGCCCCCGCCGCCGCCTTGCGCACACCCAGTTCGCCACGCTTGAGCATGGCGATGAGCGGCTCCACGGCAGGCGCGCCAATCGCCACACATTTATCCCATTGCAACCTGGCGATCCAGTAGGCTGCACCCACCTCGTCTTGGCCCGGCTTCCAGCCAAGTTTGTCCAGCGCACCTGCTGCCGCCTCGCGCACATCCTTGAAGCGATCCTTGAGCGTGGCGATGAGCGGCTCTACGGCGCGCGCGTCGCCAATCTGCCCCAGCGCACCCGCCGCCGCCTTGCGCACACTATCCCAGCTACTCTTGAGCGCGGCGATGAGCGGCTCCACCGCGCGCGCGTCGCCAATCTGTCCCAGCGCATCCGCCGCCCAACTGCCACTCTTGAGCGCGGCGACGAGCGGCTCCACCGCGCGCGCGTCGCCAATCCGCCCCAGCGCAACCGCCGCCGCTGGGTGCACATGCGGGTTTCTATCCTTGAGCGCGGCGATGAGCGGCTCTACGGCGCGCGCGTCGCCAATCCGCCCCAGCGCACTCACTGCCGCCTTGCGCACGTCCTTATCGTCATTCTTGAGCGCGGCGAGGAGCGGCTCCACCGCGGGCACACCAACCTGCCCCAGTGCACCCGCCGCCTTCTGGCGTACATCCCGGTCGTCACGCTTGAGCGCGGCGAGGAGCGGCTCCACCGCGCGCGCGCCAATCGCCACACATTGATCCCATTGCGACTTTACAATCCAGTACGCCGCACTCGCCTCGTCCTGGTCAGGTTTCCAACCCAGTTTGTCCAGCGCGTCCGCCGCCGCCTCGCCCATACTCTTGTCGCTATCCTTGAGCGCGGCGATGAGCGGCTCCACCGCGCGCACGTCGCCAATCTGCCCCAGCGCACCCGCCGCCTTCTGGCGTACATCCCGCTCGCCACCCTTGAGCGCGGCGAGGAGCGGCTCCACCGCGCGCGCGCCAATCGCCACACATTGATCCCATTGCGACTTTACAATCCAGTACGCCGCACCCACCTCGTCCTGATCAGGCTTCCAACCAAGTTTATCCAGCGCACTTGCTGCCGTCTCGCACGCAACCTTGTCCCTATCCTCGAGCGCAGCGATGAGCGGCTCGACAGCGGGAGCGCCCAACCGGCCCAGTGCACCCGCTGCCGCTTCGCGCACGTTACGGACGCTCTTGAGCGCGGCGATGAGCGGCTCGATAGCGCGAGCATCGCCAATTTGCCCCAGCGCACGCGCTGCTGCCTCACGCACGTCCCAGTCGCTATCATCCTTGAGCATGACAATGAGCGGCTCCACAGCGAGGGCATCACTCATCTGCCCCAGCGCATCCGCCGCTGCCTTGCGCACGCCGGCCTCCTTCTGGTAGTTCAGCGCCTTGATCAGGCCCATGATGTCCCGCTTGGCCTTTAGCTTTTCCACGTTGGGGGGGCCGAACAATCCCATCGCTTGTCCTCCTTGCGTTTGTCAGATCACGCAGGTCTATTCACTTGCGCTTCGCTCTTCTCCCGGCGCAGAAACAAAACAGCCAGTCACGCACCGGGCATTGCGCCCCGTGCAGCGACCGGCTGTTAATCCTCCAGGCTTTCCTCCCCGACAGACTACAATGATGATGAGGCCGTGATGATGCCATACTCCGATTTATGTGGTTATGATACTACTACTGAGATGATAGGTCAAGCGCTCCTCAGACCGGCTGAATTCAACAGCAAGTCAACATCTCACGGAGGCTTGCAGAGTGTCTCCATAGGCTCAATCGGGCGGCAGGTAACGCGAGATACCCTGGTAGGTGCCGAACCACACCGCCCCATCAGGCGCCACGGCGATAGACACGACGACATCGTCAACCAGGCCATCCTCGCGGGTAAAGATCAGCCAGGTTGTGCCGTCAAAGCGCGCGGCGCCAGCGTCGGTGCCGAACCAGATCACACCATCAGGAGCCGCGGCGACAGCATAAACAGTCTTGCCCGGCAAGCCATTCTCGTCGGTGTAACGAGTCCAGTTCTGTCCATCAAAATGCCAGGCCCCACTATAGTTGCCCACCCAGACGGTGCCATTGGGAGCAGCCGCCATACAAATTGGAGTCCCTTGGCCCTTGACCGAATAGTTGGTCCAGTTCCGTCCATCGAATCGGACGATGAGATTTTCTGAGGGGGCAAACCACACCTGACCGTCTCCTGCGGCCAACATCCCGGAAGCTCGATTAAAGGAGGTCCAGGCTGCCCCATCAAAACGCGAGGCCCCCTGAGAAGAGCTGGCCCAGACTGATCCGTCAGCGACTAGAGCCAGATAGTATACATCGTCACTGACCAGGCCATCCTGCGTTGTAAAGGTGGTCCAGGTCTGCCCGTCAAAGCGTGTGACCCCTGTAGAATTGCCCGTGGCGAACCAGGCAGTGTTGTCTGGCGCGATAGCCATCGCCAAGACAGTATTGTCGCCCAGCCCGTCGGCGGCAGTATAGTTGGTCCAAGTCTGCCCGTCAAAGCGAGAGACACCCTTGCCAGGCCCATCGGGGCCCAGGTCGCCGCTGCTGGCCCACAGCACGCCGTCATTTCCAACGGCAATGACTTGGGTCCAGTTCTCGGCTGGCCCGGGGATGGCATAGGTCTCCCAGGTCTGCCCATCAAAGCGCGACACTCCGCTGGCCGTGCCAAACAACAGCGCGCCGTCAGGCGCAACGGTGATGGCGTTGACCTGATTGTCGGCCAGTCCATCAACTTCGGTGTAGGTAGTCCAGCCAGCGCCGTCGTAGCGAGAGACGCCCTCGGCGGTGCCAAACCACAGCGCGCCATCGGGCGCGACGGCGATGGCATAAACCAGGTTGCTGGCCAGGCCGTTGTCCTCGTTAAAGGTTAGCCAACCGGCGCCATCGAAACGAGAGACGCCGCCCTTACCACTCACATCTTCCCAGGAAATGGGGAGGGTGGCGAACCACAACGCGCCGTCGGCAGCCACCGCGATGGCGCTGACCCGGTTATAGCCGAGGCCGTCAGCCTCGGTAAAAGTAGTCCAAGACTGCCCGTCAAAGCGCGATACACCATAGCAGCGGGGCGGCTCTGGGCTGGCCGGGCCTGTCAGGCCGCAGGTGCCAAACCAGACCGCGCCATCGGGGGCTGCGGCAATGGCCATCACGGCATCATCTACCAGCCCATCCTTTTCGGTGTAAGCCATCCAGGTTTGACCATCGAAACGGGCGACGCCTTCGCGCAAAGTGCCAGCCCAGACGGCGCCATCGGGGGCGACAAAGATAGAGCGGAACCATTCGCTGGGCAGGCCATCCTCGTAGCCGTATGTGGTCCAGCCTGTCCCATCAAAATGCGCCACGCCGTCGGCCGTCCCGAACCAAAGGGTTCCATCGGGGGCCGCGGCCACCGAGTTGAAGCGGTGATCGCGCAGCCCCGGCTCCACCGCGTAGCGGGTGCAGGTATGGTCTGCCAGGTTCCAGCGCGCGACCCCGCCGCTGCTGGTGGCCCACAGGTAGCCCTCCTTATCCACGGCCATGTCGGTGATGCCATTCATCTGGCTGTAGGTGGTCCAATCATCCCGCGAGCGAGGCCAGGGAGTCGGCGATGACACTGGGGTGGGTGTCAGCGATGGCACTGGGGTGGGCGTCTGCGTGGGAAGGACGGTGGCAGGTTGGGGAGAAGGAGAAGCAGAGAGTGTCGGAGAGGCGGAAAGTGAAGGATACGGAGAAGGAGAAGCAGAGGGTGTCAAAGTGGGGGAGAGCGGAGGATGCGGAGAAGGAGAGGCCGGGAGATTAAGGGATGAGGAACAGCCGGCCAGCAGCAGCGCCAGAATGAAAGAGACGGCGGACAGTCGTTTTATTTTTTCCTTAATCATTTTGCTCATTCTTTCGCATTTCGCCTTCTGTGGCGATGCTCTCGCTTTGACTCCAATATTGCCCCACCAGCAGGTTGTCGGAGTGGCCGACGCCTCCCTATGCGTTGGCGGGGCTGGCATAGGGAGGCCGGCCTGCTCTCCGACAGGCTAGTCTGGCGCGTTCAAAGATACAATCCGAAAGCCGATGTGGCGGTCCTGATAAGAAGGATGGTCCTCAAAGTGGCGATAGGCCGCGCGCGCTACAAAAGGATTGCTTCCCCACCAGCCGCCTTTTTCCACCTTGCGTATTCCTTTTTCAGGCCCCAAGGGATCAACCCGGACGTTTAGCTTGTAGTAATCTACATCCCACCAATCTTGCACCCACTCCATCGCATTGCCCGCCATATCGTGAGCGCCCAGCCAACTTGCCCCTTCCGGGTAACTGCCGACCGGCGTCAAGCCGGTGCTGTCCACCACATTGGCCTTGTTGGGGTCAAACGTGTTGCCCCAGGGATAGATCAGAGACTCTGGCCCGCGGGCAGCATATTCCCACTCGGCCTCGGTTGGCAAACGCCCTCCGCGCCAGTGAGCATACGCCTCAGCCTCGTACCACGTGACACAGACGCGGGGATGGTCGGGCGCCGGGTCTGTACACCGGAAAGGGAGAGATGCAACAGTTTGATTGCCCAACCACCTAAAACCATCCTCGGACCAATACGCTTGCGTCTGGTAACCGCCATCGTCAACGAAAACCTGAAAAGCGGCATTTGTAACCTCATACTTGTCAATCCAATAGCCAGAGTTGAGACTAACCTCGTGTTGAGGCTGCTCGCTCTTTAATTCCTGGGCAGCCCAATTGGGCGGATTGAGTCCAGATACGTCGCCAGTGCCCATCAAGAACGATCCGGCCGGCACCCATACCTGCTCGACCCCTTTAGGATCCTGGCGTGTCTTGCCAGGCAATGGCGTAGGGACGGGTGTTGCCGTTGGCGGGGGCGGGCTGGGCGTGGCGGTGGGAGGTGGAAGCGTAGCGGTGGGCGTGGATGCAGCCTGACCGCATCCGGCTACGAACAGTATGGTCAGTCCCAGACAAACGAGTATGAATACAAATTTGTGGCTCATCATTTTGCGCACTACCCCTTTCTTATTTCTCAATAATGTCGAGAGCGCAGAGCAGCGCCTCGCATCCAGCGGAAGCCTTTCCCTAATCCCAGGTAGAACAGATACAGCGCCGTCAACGCCAGCGCGGCGGCGGCGCTCGATCCCAGGCCGGCCATTACGTGGGCCAGATAGAGACGTCTCACCAGTTCTTGTGGAATAGCCTGACCTAACGAACTGGATACAGAGATGAATGCAATGTTAATCGCGGCAGCCGCCACGGCCACGTAAACCGGCGCGGTCATCACGATGCCACAGCCGAGACACAACAAAACGAGCGACTGCCAACGCGAGGCCGCAATCGTGCCAAAGAAAACGGCCTCCCAGTGATCGCGCGGCAGCGGCATCCTGGCTCGTATGGGCAAAATGAGTGAAAACAAGACAAAAACCATGCGCGCCGCCATGCCGGCGCTGATCAGCAAACCGCCCAAGACAAAGGGCGTGAACGCCAGCGGCGCATCAATAACGCCGAGGATGACCATCAGCGCGAGCGGCACGCCAATGCCAACATAGGCTGCCATCTTGACTTCGTCTATGGCGCAGCGATGCGTAGCCTGCCGCGCCTCACGCGGCACCACCACGGTCAGGGCCAGTTGAGCCGCCAGATAGAGCAGCAAGGCCGTGCCGAGCGGCCAGTCCAGGACGGTTTGCGGCGAGAGGACAGACACACTTCCCGCCTCGCCGGCAGGCAAGCGTCCAAACACTCTCATCACCAGGATGACGGCCAGTGCCGCCGAGGGCACGGCGGTGATTGTAGCATTCAGCGGCATTGCCGGACCAGCCCCTCCGGCGCCGCTTTGTGCTGCCGGCGCCGCCCACAGGCCGCCCGCGCCGCCCAGCGCGATTCCACCCAGCGCCAGGCTCCAAAATACCGCATGCGTCCAGCCAGTCACCCGAAGGAGCGTTTCTGCTGCCGACGGGTTCTCTGCCATGTGCGCAAGACCATGCCCCGCCCCGGCGACGCCGGCCGCCGCCGCTCCCAGGGTACAGAAAAGGACCAGTCCCGCCAGCCCGCCGGCCAACGCCCCCAGGCCAACACGTTGGGCGGGCCGGCTTGCGCCGCCCCAGGCCGCGGCCACGCCGCCGCCGAACACAACCAGGGCCGCTGCCAGCGCGGCCAAGATGATTCCAGGCAGCCAACAAGTGTCCGGCCAATTCTCGATGTAGCAGCCAGGCCAGACGACGTAGAGCGGGTAGAAAAGCACACCGCTCAGCAACAGACCAGTGACAAGGCCCGCCAGGCCCGCGCGCGTCGTCATCGCATCCTTCCTGGGATTTTGCTCACGGGTTTAGATTTTGCTTACGAGTTTACCACAAATCCCAAGTCCCAACATGGCAAATTGGCAGCTTGACGAATATGCCAAGTGCGGTGAAAATAGGCTCTATGCAGATAAAACCGTTTATCAAGCGGCATGGCTGGTTTCTGGGATTGCTCGCCGTGGGGTTGGCGCTGTTGCGCTACACGCCCGGCGCGCTCCTGCCCACCCCAACCATCGGCGTAGAAAATTTGCCCGTTGCGGCGAGCGTTTCAGAGACGCCAGGCCCTTCGCCTTCCCCTACTCCAATGGCAAGCCCCTCGCCCGGCAGGCTGGCGGAAAATCCAGCTCAGGCCGCCGTCCCCGGCGGCCCATCGCCTGCCAGCACGCCATCGCCTCTGCCCACAGCCGCGGCCACACCGCCTTCCACAGCCACCCGCGCGCTTACCCCGAAGCCGACTTTGGCTCTCACGCCCACCCAGCCGCCGCCAACACAGCCCTCTCCACCTGCTGCATCCTCCGCACCCACTGCCGGCCCAGGCCACCCGTCCATTCAAGCGGCAGTGCTGGCCAATTATCTTGCCTGGTACGACGCCGGAACGTGGGACACCGGCTGCACTTCAAGCGGCGACCTGCCCCGCGATGGCGCCTACAATTCCGACGACTCGAGTGTCATTGCGCGCCACATTGCCCAGGCTCGGTTGGCGGGGCTGGATGGGTTTGCCGTGCACTGGTTTGCCCCGGGTGACCGCACCGATACTAACCTGGGCGCAGTGCTAAATCTCTCGCCCGACGGATTCAACTCGACCGTAATGTTCCTGTACCACATTGCGCCGGGCGCAAACCAGCAAGGCGTCGTCAACGCGCTGCGCCATATCATAAAAAACCATGGGGAGCACCCGCACTTTTTCCGCGCCGCAGGCAAACCCGTCATCATGTTCAGTGATATGTATCGCGTGCCAGACGCAAACGGCCAGCGCCCAGGTTCCGATCAAGACGTGAGCACCGCCGTGGCGCGCTGGGCCGAAATCCGCCAGTCGGTTGACCCCGATCACGCCACATGGTGGATTGCAGAAGGTCTGCAGGCCGGCTACCTGGCCGTGTTTGATGGCCTGTACATTTACAAAATAGATCACGCCTGCTGCCCAGGCGCATACCAGGGCGCGGCGCGCTGGGCCGGCTGGGTGCGAGACTGGGAAGAACAAAGCGGCCAGCCCAAGCTGTGGGTGGGCACCGTGATGCCCGGCTGGAATGACCTCAACTCGGCTCAGGCACAATGCGCCGACCTGCGCGTGAGCAGCGCCCCCTTTGCCCGCGAGCGGGCCGAGGGCGCGTATTACGCCCAGACCTGGGAAGCCGTGCTGCCCACCCAGCCAGATTTTATCTTGGTCCATTCTTTTAACGAGTGGGTCGAGGGCAGCTACCTGGAGCCGAGCGCGGCCTTTGGCGAGCTGTATCTTCAACTCACCGCCCGGTGGGCCGCCCAATTTAAGAACAAATGAAGGAATACAATGTCATCCAAACTCTGCCCCAAAATCATCCTGGAAGGCACGCGCCTGACCTTTAAAACCGAAATCGCCTTTGCCCTCAACGAGCACCCGCGCATCGTCGGCCCGCGCAAGTACCGCTACCACTCGCCGCTCATTTCGGGCGAATGGTGCGCCTTTACCAATTTTCCGTGGGGGCGCGGGCTGATCAACTTTGAGCCGCACGAAGAGGCGCTGGCGATGGAAACCTATCACACCTGGGCGCGCCTGTTCGAGTTGCAGCGCTACTATTCGTGGATCGTTGACCGCTTTCACATTTCTACCCGCATGTATCAACTGCAAACCTACGGCAAAGATCACGACTTTACCTGGCTGGAACAACGGCTAGTCCCCTTGGGTTTTCACCTTGTCTTTTGCACCCGCACGCCCCAGTCCTTTGAATCGGCCCGCGCCGAAAGGCTCCAAGTTTCGGGCAAGCCGTCACAGTACGACGACCTGGGACTATATGTAAAAGAGCAAGAGCTGCTGCGCAGGCTGATCAGTGAATCAGCCCTGCCCAAGCTGGAAGTAGACATATCCGATAACAACGTTGCGCGCGCCGCCGAGCAAATCGCCGACTGGCTGACTGAGACCGGCGGGCTGTGGGCAAAATAACGAGCAACAAGCAACAAGTAACGAACACCCCCCTCACCACGTAATATCCGTCCACAGCGCCGGGTGATCCGAGTGCCGGCTGACCAAATAGCGCGTCCGCACCACTTTTATGCCCGGCGAGACAAAAATATGGTCAATCTTCTGTTGTGGATCGAATGTCGGGTCGCTCACGGCCGCCTCGGTTTGCGCCGGCCAGGCATCCACAAGTCCCGCCGTCGTCAGGCGATACTGCTCGGTCTCCGGCCTAAAGTTGAAATCGCCCATCAAAATAACGTCGGGCTGCTCCCCCACCCGCTCCAGGATTGCCGTTTGCTGCACCAGTGGCCCGCCATTGCCCAGGTGCGTCACGTAAACGTTGAAACGTCTTTCCCCCACGCGGACCCGCGCCGCAATCGTCGCCGTCTGCTCCCCAACACTGTGCATATAAAATGTCTCGGCTGTTTCGAGAGGATATTTGGAAAGCAGCGCGATCCCAAACGTCCCGGCCACCGTCGAGGGGCCATGATAGCTGTGCATCTTGAGCTCTCGCGCAAAGTAGCCCACAATGTCCACATTGCCATTGGCCACCCGGTTCGTGTCGCTCTCTTGCAGGCCGATGAGATCCGCGTCGGCCTCCCGCAGCACAGCCAGTTGCCCGGCAAAACCCTTCATCCCGTCGGCATTGTACGCTTGTTGGATGTTGTAGGTCATGACGCGCAGCGTGCCATCATACACTGGCGGAACTGGCGGACGCGGCGCCAACCACCACGCCGCCACAAGCGTCAGCGCGCACAATCCTACCCAAACGAGGCTGAATAGCGCGCCGCCCGGCGATGCTCGTCCCTCCGCAACGCCGAAAGAATCGTCGCGCGGCCGGCGCGCCAACAAGACAGGCAACGCGCAGCCGAGGCCCACAGCTAAAAAGACCAGCCAGAAGCGATCTCGAAACCACGGCCCAACCACCGGGATGTAATCATAGACCGTGGTAAACACCTGCGCCAGGATTAGCGCCAGCAGCCAGAGCGCGCCTGCGGCAAAACTGCCAAGCTGCGGCAGCGTCGGGCGGATCGCCAACAGTTCCCCCACGCACAGGACGAAATCCAGGAACACAACCGGGCACAATAACAGCAGCGCCAGCAAAGAGAGATGGCCCCAAAATGGCGCGGCCGGTTCCGCCAGCGGGTAGGCGCTCGCCTCCGCCGGAAAGGCGACCTGGTGCGCGCCAAGTGTGAGAACTAACGCCAGGACGAACAAGACATTCAGCGCCAAAACGCCCGCGCGCGGGAGACTGGTGAGCCAGCCTGGACGAGCGATTAATAACCAGCCCCACGCGCCCATCGCCAGCAGCAAGCCGGAGACGACGAGCGGATACGTCACCCCGCTCCAGCGCGCGATGACGTTGGGACTCATCAGGGCAAAGTAGACGAACGTCAGAACACTGATTACGCCCACACTCAGGCCGGCCGCCTTGCCCAAGCCAGGCCGGGGAAAATCGTCCGCTGCGGGCGGCCTGGGCCATTCGCCGTCGGCCCCGGCGAGTCCCACCATCCCCCAACCGCCCACCGCGGCAATCAGCCAGCCAATCACCTGCGTGCTGCCATACGTGGAAATGTCAAATCCCCCACCCAACGTTCGCAACAAGATAGACGCGCCCACACCCAGCATCAGCCCCTGGCCCAGCGTGACAGCCGCTTCACCGCGCTCCCTGTCCAGCGGCGCGACGCGCGCCAGATACCATAGCCAGGCCGGGAAAAGCACCAGCCAGCCCCCTACCCCAATACCGGCCGCGATCAGCCTGCCTCCCGGCCCCAATCCTACCTCGACGAGCCGCGCGACAAGCACAACGCCTCCCAGCAGCGCCAGCGCGATTTTCGAGCAACCCCTGCGCGCGAACAGCAACACCAACGGCGCGAACAACAAGACCACACTGGCGATTTCGGCCGTCAAACTGGTGCGCAGCAACCCGAAAGCGTAGATGGTCTCGATAAAATCTGAAACCAGTTGCAAAAACACCAGAAAGAAAACACCATATAGCAGTATCAGGCTACCCTTTGACATAACCCCTAACCTCCTTTCTTCTGGGCAGTAACCAGTAAATTGCACCCCGTGTTAACTGTGCTATAATCATACTCATGTTGTCCAGTGACATTTTACAGGTGTTTAAATGTCTCCCACAGTTTTACGGGTCGGCGCATATCGCTTCTTTTTCAACAGCCGGGAAGAAACCCGCCGCCATGTTCACGTGGCAACCCCGCGTGGTTCAGCCAAGTTTTGGTTAGAACCAATCGTGGCGTTGGCACATTATCACAACCTGAACACCAAAGAATTGCGCGCAATTGAACAGATGGTGCAAGAGCATGAGTCAGATTTTAGAGCGGCCTGGGACGAACATTTCTCACAGTGAAATCACCAGCATCGGCTCAACCGGCTTTTGGCTGCTGGTAGATGACAAGGAATACTTTGTCCCCTTTGCCGATTATCCTATCTTCAAGCAGGCAACAATTGAACAAATTTTTGCCATGCAACAAATCGCCCCGGACCAATTTCATTGGCCCGACCTGGATGCCGACATCGAGCTGCGAGCCCTGGAGCATCCAGAGCATTTTCCCCTAGAGTGGCGCTAGCCAATTTGCCCCCTCAGGTTATCGCACACTACGGCGCGGCCCTCGGCGCGGTCGCGGGCGTACTGCCTCGACCTTTTCCAATTCATCGCGCGTAACTCAGCCTCGCTCGCCGAGGACGGCGGGCTGAGCAGTTACCATCGCGCACATCGGATTCAGTTATCGCTCACTCCAGATCTGGTCAAGAGTTTTCACCCGCGCCAAATCGCCGGCTGCCCCCATTTTGCTAGAGGCTTTAGCGGCGCGGGCCAGGTGTTCCTGCCGGGCTGGGTCACTGACCGGAAAGTGTCGCCCAATTTCATAGTGCGCCAGCCCTTCTTCGTACGGCATCGCCAGCCGCCGGGCGTGTTCCAGGCTCCTTTGCCAAACGGATGGAGTGGGATGAGGCCAACGGCAATGCTCATCGCCGCATACGCCACCGCCAATTCTGGCGAAGCGCCCGCGCGTTCCGCCAGGTTGAGTGCAAGCATGCCGGCGTAGGTAGTTTGAGCAGTCTCTTGAGTTTCATAATATAGATCAACTCCAACACCAACGCTGGCACGCGTGCTACCCCCAGCCGCCGGCAAATGAGCTGATCAATTTCGTCCGGCGTGAGCGTCTCCAGCAAAAGGTATCGAATGTCCGGCGCCTGGCGCAGCCGGCTGTATTCCAACGGCATGGGTTCAGCCAGTGGGCGTGTGGCGATGATGAGTAGGATTGGTCGAACATCCCGTTCCACGTGGCGAGTCAAAGCCCACGAACTCGAGTCCAGCCAGTGGGCGTCTTCCAAGACCACCACCAGCCGGCCGGCGCTGGCCTTGTCTTGGAGCAGCGTCAGGAGCAGCTCGTGGGTGCGGTTGGCCTGGCCTTCGCCCGCCAGTTGCGCCGTGAACGCGTTGTCCGGCAAATCTAGCGGCAGCACGGCATTGAGCAAGGGCGCCAGCTCAAGCAGGTGGGGGTGGCGCTTTTCCAAGCTCGCCAAAATGCGGGCGCGCAGTTGCTCAAGAGTAGCGTTGAGCAGATCGAGGTTAAACAATTGGGCAAAGACGGGACGCCAGGCGTGGTAGGGCGAGGACTTTTCCACTGCGTCGCCAGCGCCCACCAGGTTAACCGGTCCTAAAGCACGGGCTTGCTCCAAAAGATCTTCCACCAAGCGCGATTTGCCAATGCCAGCCTCGCCCTCAACAATCACCACGCTGCTACCCCCACCAGCAGAGCCTGGAGCCGCTCAGCCAGTTGCATGTGCTCGGCGCTCCGTCCTACCATCTCGGTCTTCGGCTGTACTATGGCGCGCTTTTCTTCCAGGGGGCGGTAAATGGGCACCGGCTCGATCCTGCCCTTGACGGTAATCGCCGGCAGCGCTTCAAAGGCAATGTAGCCTTGCGCGGCCTCGCTGGTCGCCGTGTCACACAGGAGCGTCGAGTCCGGATGATGGAGTGCGGCTTGCATGAGCCGGGCAGCCAGGTTGACCGCATTGCCCAGGATGGCGTACTCACAGCGACGGATACTACCGACCGTGCCGCAAAAGACCCGCCCGGTAGTGACGCCGATGGCGCTGCGCACGCCGAGCGCCGCCAGTGCGGATTGCATCGCCCGGGCGGCCCGCACGCCCCTCACGGCATCGTCCTCGTGGGCCAGCGGTGGTAGGCCCAGCGCCGCCACCAGCGTGGTGTGATCTTCAACACGATAATCGTGCAGCGCGGCTTGCACGGCCAACGCGCATTGCGCAGCGCGCAGGGTGGCCTCGGGCAGCGGCAGCCCCGGCCAGATCGCCAGCAACGCATCGCCGGCGAACTTGACCACATCCCCGCCGTGGACAAAGACGATGTCGGTGAGCTGCCCAAAGTAGGCGTTGAGCAGCCGCGACAACTCCTCTACGCCAGACGGGCCATGCTGCGCCAGGCGCTCGGTCAGACGGGTAAAGCCCGAAATATCAACAAATAACAACGCCGCCGCGAAACGCTCGGCAGTGGGTTGGCGGATGGGAGCAGGATCGGCAGCCAGACGACCCGCAATCAGCGTTGGGATGTAGCGAGTCAACGTTTTAACCAAGGCCAAGGGATCATCGGGCCGCCTGTGGGACGCAGCCGCGCCTGGTTCTGGCAAGTATGATTTCATCATTTCCCTCCTATTTCAGGAGCAAAAGATCCGCCACGACGGTTTCCAGTTGCATCTCCTTCCCGCGCGCCAGACCGGCCTCAACCTGTTCCGGCGAGCATTGGGTGCGCAGGAGCTCCAGGGGCTGCTCAATCAGGAGGCGCACTTCATCGAAAAGCGCCGGGTGGTTGGCGGCCAGTCCCAGGAGCCCCAGGGCCGGCTCTACCTGTCCTGAACGCGCCAGGATCCCGGCCAGCCCCACCAGGCTGTCCAGCAGGAAGGGGAGCATCCCCAATTCATGGGCCAGCGGGAGCGCCTCGTGATAATAGGCCCTGGCCTGATCATCTTCGCCCAACGCCGCAGCCGTATGGCCCAGGTTATTTGTAAGGACAACAGCCAGGTACTTGTCACCCACCTCTGAGCTAATCGCCATGGATTCGCGGTAATAGCGCTGCGCCTGGACGTAATCCCCCATGCTGCGAAAAATTTCACCCAGGTTGCCAAGCACAGAAGCGACCAGGCCCCGCGCCCCGATTTCTTGAAACAACGCCAGCGCTTGCTGGTCGAGAGCGAGGGCGCGCGGGTAGTCTCCCAATCCCAGGTAGGCCACCACGGCCAGCCTGTCAAGCGCCATTGCCAGTCCACAGCGGTCTCCGAGAGCTTCATACAGCGCCCGGCCCTCTGTCAGTTTTCCCTCCGCCTCCCGGTAGGCCCCCTGACGCGTGTCTATGCTTCCCAGCCCAATCAATGTTCGAGCCGTACCAGCCTGATTCCCTGTCTGGCGCGCCAGCGCCAGCCCGCGTTCCTGGTAGGTCCGGCCCAGGGCAAAATCGCCTGACTCGCCCGCAATGGTTCCCAAGGAGTCGAGGGACTGAACGCAGAGACCGTCATCGTCGGCGGTTTGGGCTGCGCCCAACGCCAGCTCCAGCGCCTGGCGGGCGGCGCCAAGGTCGCCGAGAGAGTACAGCGCCCGGCCATACAGAAACTGCGCGCCGGGCCATTCCGGGCTGCCTTCCGGCAACAGCGCCAGCGCCCGCCGGGCGATCTCCAGGACATCCCGGTAAGCGCCGGCTGTTCTCGCCCTCTCGGCGGACCGGCACAGGTAACGCGCCGCCGCTTCCGTCTGCCCGGCGCGCTCCAGGTGCTCGGCGATCAGCCCGGCGTATTCCTCAATGCGCTCCCCCGCGTGGGCCTCCAGCCAACGTGCCACCTGCGCGTGGTAAACCTTGCGCAGCTTGAGCAACACCGTCTCGTAGGCAGCGTCGCGCAACAGGGCGTGCTTGAACAGAAACTCCTCCGTCCCGGCAAAGGCCGACCGCTCGCGCCAGTAGATCAACTCCCGGCTGCGGATGGCGTCCAGCACCCCATCCACCTGCGCGCGCTCCGTTTCCGTCAGATCGGCCACGGCCGCATCCCAGAACATGCGCCCCACCACCGCCGCCCGCTGCAAGGCTTCCCGCTCCGGTTTGGGCAACCCATCCAGCCGGGCCTGCAAGATGCCGGTCAACGTCGGCGGAATCCGTGTCTGCTTCAGCCGGTCCAGGTTGACCGACCAGTGCTCCCCTGCCGCGTCCCGTCGCTCGATCACCCTTTCGTCTAGCAGCATCTTGACCAGCTCTTCCAGGTAGAACGGGTTCCCCTCCGCCCCTTCCACCACCAGTTCGCGCAGCACCTCCGGGATCACATCCACCTTCTGTAGAATCTCATCTACCAGGTTCAGGCTGGCTTGTTTTGAGAGCGGCTTGAGCTCCAGCCGTGTCACCGCTGCCAGCCCTTCACTCCAATGGCTGCGCCTCTCGAACAGGATCGGGCGGGTCAGCCCCACCACCAGCAAGCGCGCCGCCGGCAACGCCGCCAGCAGCCGCTCCACCTGGTCGAGGGAACTGTCATCCGCCCAGTGCAGGTCTTCCAGGAAGAGCACCACCGGCTCCCGCGCCGCCACCGCGCGCAGGTACTGGGTCAGGTAGACCAGACCCAGTTGCCCAAGCTCCGAGCTGCCGGCCAGGTTCCGCACCGCCGGGCTGGCCGAGAAATCAAAGCCCACCAGATGCCCCACCAGGTCTGCCCGCTCAGCCGGCAGGAACTCCCCCATCCCCGCCCGGAACTTGGTCAGCGCCGTGGCCGCGTTGTCGGTCTCCAGCATCTCAAAACGGTAGGCGAACAGGTCACGCAGGATGCTGTACGGCACGTTCTGCAACCCCGGCGCCGCCCGCCCTTTGAAAAAGTAGACCTCCTCCGGCCGCAGGTCAACCCAGGTCTCAAACTCGTACAACAGGCGGCTCTTGCCCACTCCCGCCTCCCCCACCACCAGCGCCAGCCGCGTCTCGCCCCCCACCGCATCTGCATAGGCGGCTTGCAGCGCCAGCAACTCCGCCTCCCGTCCCACCATGTGGGTCTCGATGCCTTCCACCCCCCGCGTGCCCATGCGGAAGGCGCGCGGCTTGGCTTGCAGCACCACGTAGGTCTGCACCGGCTCCACCTTGCCCTTCACCGCCAGCGGCGCCTGCGCCTCCGGGTCGAATATCCCCCGCACCTGCCGGTAGGTATCGCGCGAGATCAGCACCCCCCCCCACCGGCGCCGCGTGCTCCAGCCGCGACGCCAGGTTGACCGTGTCCCCCATCGCCGTGAACTCGTGCGTCGAACCCACCTCCCCCAGCAGCACCGGCCCCGTGTTCAGTCCAATCCGCATCTGTACAGACGCAATATGTTGCGTCTCTACGAAATCCCGGATTGCGGCCTGCATCGCCAATGCCGCGCGGACGGCGCGCTCCGGGTCGTCCTCCCGCGCCGTCTCTACCCCCCACAGCGCCATCACGCAGTCGCCGATGTGCTTGTCAATCTGTCCGCCCTGGACCGTGATCGCCGCATCCAACCTCGCCCACAGCGCATTCATGATCTCGGCCACTTGCTCCGCGTCCAGCGTTTCGGACATGGCCGTAAAGCCGGACACGTCGGCAAACAGCACGGTCACCTGCTTGCGCTGCTACTCGCCAAACGCCGCCTGGGCCTTCAGCGCGCCAATTTCTCGCGCATGGGCGCCAGGGCGGCCTCCACCACCCCGTCACCCAGGATGCCCCGCTGCCCTTCGAGGGCAGCTATCGCTTGTTCCAGTTGTTGGATTTCATTCATATCCTCACCAACCACACTGTCTTGATCTCGAAAGGTCGGAAATCCAAGCTAACCCAGCCCTCTGCACATTCCAATCCAGCCACATTATTTTCCAGCAAGTCAGTCTGGATGGCAGCCCGCACCGGCAAAGCGGTCGCCAGGTTACAGCGCGTGGCCATGCGCTTGGATTCGTACAGGCGGACAATGACATCCGGCGAGTCATCTTCCGCCGGCTTGACTGTTTCCAAAATGATGTTGGGAGCGTCTACGGAGAACAAGGACTTTTCCGGCTCGGACGCCGCGCCGGGCAACACCATGACGGGGCAATTGAGTTCATACGCCTCGCGCACGACGTTGCTTTCTGCCAGGCTCCCATTCCAGACGTACAACGCATAACTAAAGGCCTGCCGGCCCCTGTCTGCCGTCATGTCCGGCGCGACGGCTGACTTGAGCAGCGTGAGATTGAGATGATTACGGCTGACGCTGATGCCATACTTGCCATCGTTGAGGATGGCCACGCCGCGATTTTCCTCCGCCAGCGCCAACCACTTGTGCTGCGGCACTTCAAAGCGGTCGGCGTCGAAAGGCCGCGAGCGGCGAGTCGGCCGGCGCACGCGCCTGAAGCGGCGACAGCAGACCCACCATAACACCTTCAGCGTTCTACCCGACGTTGCCACTCTGCTGTAAGAGACACATTTACTCTGCCAGTTCATACCAAAAGTCGGCCAGGTATCCTTGCGAATCTACCTTAAAGACTTGAACCACGGCCGGTTTCCCTTCAGTGCATCTCCATTCGTATACCGTCGCCCGCCCTGTTACGGCGGCCGGGATACCGTCCGAGGTGGGATTCGCCTTGCACCAGTCTCCCATCGCCGAGGTGGGTGTTTGTGACAGATCTGCCTTCTCCTGGCAAGGAAGGTTAGCCCCAAAGTGGCACACCCACACCTGGCTATTCATGCAACGCCAGACCGCAGACTGTTGGAATTCCAGCGGCGCATCGGCCGACACAATCCCCTGCTTGACCATCCCCTGAACAACAGAATCAGGCACCGCTGGGCCGTTGTATCGCGCATCCGGCGCGTCAATTGTCCCTACCGCCGCGCAATAGGCAAAGGGGTCGCTGTATTGCGATTGCTCCGCGCTGGCATTGGGATCGCATTTGCCAGCATAATAATCCCAAACGTCGCAGGTCTTGCCATTTTTAAAGGTACACGTTCCCCGTTCCTGGTCGGTGTTACTATCGCCCGTAATTTGATACTGCCCCCCCGTGATAGCACAGTACTGAGCGGCCAGTGTAACGTAGCCGGTGATCTTGAGGCCGCCTGTTGGGCAATCGCCGCGCAGCAAGGCCCATTCCTCACACTGCCTGTTATCTTCAAACATGCACACGCCGTATTCTCCGCCGTCGCCGCGCTTTTGGATAGAAAGAGTGCCGCCCTGCTTGACGCAATTCTCGGAGGCAGGGTTGGCCATGGCCGCGGTGGGCTGTAGCTGAGTAGGAATACCTGGTTGCGCTGGCGCAGAGCAAGCCGCCATAAAAAAGACAACTATTAGAAGCAGACTCACGATTGACCTGGTCGTATGATACATAAACCCATTCCTTTCTGATGAACTTGTCAGAGAGCACTCTCACTCGCTCGTGCTCTGAGCATAGGCAATGGCCTGCTCCATCGTCATGGCCCGCCCCTTTTCGTAGGCGGCGGCAAAAGCGTCCGGGGCGAGCTGAGCGCGGATTGGCTTCAGGTCACGATCCATGCCAGCCTGTTCGACCGGTGGGCGCATATCGCCAATAGCCTCGCGCGCGGCATCCGACCAGCCCAGGAGCTGCACGGCGCGTTCGTGCTGGCCCTGCCGCGCCGCCAGCATAGCCAGACCTTCTAGAGTATAAACGATCCCAATCTTGCTCCCCGCCTCCTGGAAGAGTTGCCGGGCTTGCTGAAAGGTCAATCGCGCCCGCTCTTGATCACCCTTCTGCAGCTCGACATAGCCCATGTTGACCGTTCCCCAAAAGATGTTGTATCGCTGGCCGGTACTCTCGCTCAGAGAAAGGCTCTCCTGGTAATAGGAGCAAGCCTGCGCGTAATTTCCCTGCCACAGCGCCAGTTGGCCGAGTTGGTTCAGGGTAAAGGCAATCCCTGGCCCCGCATAAGAGCGCTGTATGGCCAGGCTCTCTTCCAGCCAGCGGCGCGCCTGGGCCAGTTGGCCCTGCCTGCTCGCCAGCGTACCCAGGCTGTCTAGCGCCGAGGTTACCCCGATTACATCCCCTTGCTTCCTGCAAAGAGCCAGTGCTTCATCCAGATACCCGCGCGCCCGCTTGACGTCCCAGCAGTCGGCCAGGCTGCCCAGGCTGAGGAGCACGCTGGCCTGGCCGGCCTCGTCGTCCAGAGACCGATACTGGGCCAGGCTTTCCAGAACGAGAGGCCGTCCAATGGCATATTCGTCCTGAAGGCAGGCCAGAACTCCCATGGTTTGGAGAGCCGAGGCCTCTCCCGGCCGGTCCCCCAGCTCCCGATAGAGGGCCAGGCTTTCCCTGGCCAGGGAGCGGGCGCTGGCAATGTCGCCCTGCCAGGATGTCAGCGTCGCCGCCGCGTCCAGGGCGCGGGCCCGCGCCAACGTGCGGGCCGCCGCGGCCGGATGCTGCAGGAGCTGGCCCAGCATCCCAGCCAGTTCGCTGATATAGCCCCGCACCTGATAATAGACCCGCGCCGCGCTTACCAGCCGCAAGCCAGCCTCGACGTCGCTCTCCAGCGACCACTCTAGCGCCACGTGGATATTATCCGCCTCTTTTTCCAGGCGCTTGAGCCACTCTAGCTGCCGGGGTCCATTCTGCTCGGACTCGGCGCGCTCGGCCAGCGAGACGAAATAAGCCAGGTGCCGATTCCAGGCCGCTTCACCCTCGCACTCGTCGCACAGCTTTTCCCGGGCATACTGGCGAATCGTTTCCAGCAGGCGATAGCGCGCTTCCTGCCCCGGCTCGCGCTCAGCGATGACCAACGACTTGTTGATTAACTGTGTGAGCAAGTCCAGCACATCGGGAGGCTCGATAAGAACGGAAGAGCGAGCTGGATCGAGCTTGTTTTCCGCCGGGTCCGCGCACACGGCTTCGGCGGCCTCCAGCGTCCACCCGCCGGCAAAGACCGACAGGCGGCAGAGCAGCAATTGCTCGCGCGGAGAGAGCAGGTTGTAACTCCAGTCAATCGTCGCCCGCAACGTCTGCTGGCGCGGCAGCGCGGTGCGGCTGCCGCCGGTGAGCAGACGAAAGGCGTCGGTCAAACGAGCGGCAATTTGCCCGACGCTCAAGACCTGGATGCGCGCCGCTGCCAGTTCGATGGCCAGCGGTATCCCGTCCAACCGGCAACAAATTTGGGCGGTGGCCGGCGCATTCTCGGCGGTCAGGGTGAAGGAGGGAAGGATCGCCGCAGCGCGATCTACAAAGAGACGCACCGCTTCGTACTGCGCGATGGCGCCCATTTCGAGAGATTGGCGCGGGTCAGGCGTGGGGAGGGAGGATACGAGAAACACCATCTCGCCGGTTATCCCCAACGCCTCCCGGCTGCTGGCGAGGATGCGCAAGTCGGCGCAGGCGCGCAGCAGCAATTCGGCCAGCTGCGCGCTGGCGCCAATCAGGTGCTCACAGTTGTCCAGGATCAGCAAAGCTTTTTGGGCGCGCAAATAATTCGTAATCTTGGCGAGCCATGAGCAGCAAGGTTCTTCGTGCAAATCAAGCGCGGCGGCCACCGCTTGCGGCACCATGGCGGGGTCGGTCACCGGGCCTAGCTCGACGAGCCACACTCCGTGGGGATAGTGGGAGAGCAGCTCCTGGCCTACCTGCAGCGCCAGCCGCGTTTTGCCGCAGCCTCCCGCTCCCGTCAGCGTTACCAGCCGGGAGGTAGAATCAGAGAGTCGTTGCTTTACCTCTGCAATCTCGCGCTCGCGTCCGATGAAACTGGTGAGCTGGCGGGGAAGGTTGCCGGGCGGGGCCTGCGCCGGCCCGCGCTCGAGCGCGGGCGCCTGTGGGGCGCTTTCCCAGGAAGCATTTCCTTTCAAGAGCTGCTCGTAGAGAGTTCGCGTCGGCTCGGTCGGCTCGGCCTCAAGCTCGCGGCGCAGCGCCTCGACACAGCGTTGATAGGCGGCCACCATGCCAGAGTGATCCCCCAGCCCATAGTGGGCCAGCATCAAGGCGCGGTAGGCCGGCTCAGGCCCGAACCCCAGGGCAACCCAACGCTCGCCCCAGTCTAGCACCTCCGGCCAGCGCCGCGCAGCGACCAGCCGCTCCAACAGCAGGCTCATCTTGTGCTCATAGATGGCCTGCAGCCGTTCTCTCTCAAAAAAGACCCACTCGTCGTAAAAACCCGGCAGCAGCTCGCCCTCGTAACAAGAGACGCAGCGCACAATCTCTTCAATCGGGTCATTGAGCGCGATGTCTCGCTCAAGCTCGGCGACGTCGAGCCAGCAGTCAACTGGACGCCAGGCGACGGTGAGGTCGTCGGCGAGAATATAGTCTTGACCTCCGGCCTGCAGGGATCGGCGGACGCGCCATAGCGCCTGGCGCAGATAGGCCCGGGCGTTTGTCTCGGCGGCGTCAGGCCAAAGCAGGCCGGCCAGCTTTTCTCGCCGATGTGCGCCGGGCTTGATCAGGAGGTAGGCGAGAAGGGATTGGGCCGGGCGCGACGCAATCTCGACCGTCCGCTTGTCCAGCCGGATGTCAAACTTGCCCAGCAACCTGATCTCTAGCATGAGCGCCTTACTCCCAAGTCGTAAACTTGTCCGCCCACAATTGAACTGCGGGCGAACCCGCAAATTACACAAGGTTTGCGACGGGCATAGTATAGCATGATCAGCCGAATCGGAAAAAATACGCTGAATATACGGCGCCGCATACGCTCGCGAGATACTCTTTTGTTATAGTAGAGGTCAGAACGCAAGACAAGGCCAAGATTCTGACGAGTATCTATTTCAGCAACGGATGTAGCATAAGGAGTCCAGGCAAACATGGATAAAACGAGAGAGATTCTACAGAGCGTCTATTACAGCGACCCCAATAGAATGTACCAGGCCCTCAATAGCATGGCCGCCCAGGCGGCGGCCAGCTCGCGACGCAGAGCGTCTGCCCAGCCGGCCCAGTCGCGCCTGCAAAAGGGAATCCTGTCGCTGGTCAGCGTCGCGCTGATCGTCCTGCTGCTGGCCGTGGCCGGAGGGCGTATTTGAAATTACTGCAAGCGGGTCACCCGGTTTTCAGGGGGCATGGACGGAAGGGCACGTTATCAAGTAGGTTTCATGTGTTCCAACATAAATTTCACTGTCCCACAACCCGGCGCGTCAAAGATGTCTTCCACAAAGCGCGTATACGCGGAATTGTGGCACATGATGGCCTGTTTGACCATAAAGGTGTTATAGTCCAGATCCTCTGCGCCGAAATAAGTGGCCATGACACAGCCCACCGCGCTCAGGCCGCACAAGAAAAGTGTGTCGCAGCCCTTGTCGCGCAGCCACTCGGCCAAGCGGGTCTTTTTAAATGCGCTGGGATAGTTCTTGATGATCTGGGGATCGTCGGCGCAAATGTTCACGCTGGAGGGAAACTCGAAAGCCTCGCTGCCGGGTGGTGGCCCTTGGTCAGGATCGGTGTGATAAATCCGAACTATAGGCAGCC
This sequence comes from uncultured Anaerolineae bacterium, assembly GCA_964651475.1. Lineage (GTDB taxonomy): Bacteria > Chloroflexota > Anaerolineae > Fen-1058 > Fen-1058 > JBGSMF01. The sequence goes on from CAZYXV010000003.1 coordinate 124,735, forward strand.
CACGCCCACGAAATAACCCGATGAGGTCATTGATCAACTCGAGCGCGACTTGCTTGTCTTTTTCTGGAATGTAAGACAAGTAGGCATGTTGGATATCAATGACTAACAACGCTGGATTCATGTCTTTTACTCCCTTTGTTCTCTACATATTCGATATTATAAAAATAAGCCATTTCCAATAGAGCCTGTTCGCAGTGTAAGCCCCGCCGGCACAGTTGATCCGCCCTTTTGAGCAAGGTGGGAATGCGATGCGGCCCGTGCATGCCGGCTATCGCCTGGCGGGCAAACAGCTCATCCACGCCAATCGCCGTGACGTATACCGGGCGCTGACTGCGACCGCGATAGACCGCCCAAGTTAAAGGGGTATCTTTGAAGCAAGTCTTGGCCACGCCAATCACCGCGGCGCTTTCCCCCAATGCTTGATACAAGTGCCAGCCTAAACCATCCCGCTTATCTGCCCCAAGGTAGACATAGCCATCAATGACAATCACAGCAGGACGTTCCGGCAAGGTCTGCAGCAACGCCAATATGCAGGGCAACTCGCGCTGATAGAACTGGCCCGGCACATACACTCGCGTCCCCGCCAGTCGAATGACCTGCTCGCGGTTGGGCTGTCCGTCTGTCCAATGATAGAAGAGCACGCCGGCCACGCAGGCGTGCTCGCCTTGATAAGCCACATCAACCGCTAATAGCATAGTCTTTCTGAGCATCAATCCTTATCTGCGACTGCTTCTCTGGAAGAGTTCACCATTCAATTTCCAGCCCCTCACGCGCAACAAACACCTGGCAAGCACTGCCGCGCTTGGACAGATACGTTTCAGCCTGTTTCTGGCCGGCGTAAACCGCCTGATCGTCGGCCATGGGGTCGTGATGGAAAAGCACCAGCCGGCGCACGCCAGCGCGATGGGCAAACTCGGCGCCGGTCAAGGGAGAACTGTGCCCCCAGCCCGCTTTGTCGAGGGCGTCGCTGAGTGTGTATTGGGCGTCAAAGATGAGCAAGTCTGCTCCCTGGAAAAAATTCACATAATCTTGGGTATCGGCCAGGCTCATCTGCTTGTACTCCGAGTCGGTGGCATACACAACGCTCTGTCCATTGTGCTCGACGCGATAGCCATAGCTCCCGTGAAGAGGATGTGGCATCTGGTGCGGGTAGACGCGCACATCGCCAACCTGGCTCCATTCTCCAACTGGTATGTTCTGAAATTTTATGTCGGCTCTCAAGATGCCAAGCGGCACGGGGAAATAAGTATCCGCTTGCTGGCCGACAAAGGCATCTTGGAGATTGTTATGCGGGCTGTGAAAAGTCAGGCGGTTGCCGGGCACAAAACCGGGGCCAAAGAACGGCAGTCCCTGGATGTGATCCCAATGCGTGTGACTGATGAACACGTCGGCCACACCCTGGCCTTTGCCAAACTCGGCTTGCATCAATGCGTTGCCCAGCACGCGCAGGCCCGTGCCGGCGTCAAAAATAAGCAACTGCTGGCCGGCGCGCACTTCCACGCACGCCGTGTTGCCACCAATCGTGTAACGCACTGCCGCTGGTAGACGCTGCACGTAACGCTCGATAGCCGCTTCACTCGACAGATCGAGCCCCATCGCGCCGCGCAGCGCCTGGCGAATCTTGTCCTCAATGCTCGCTGGCGAAATGGGCGTGGGAATGGACCCTCGCGTTCCCCAAAACTTGACTTTCATTGTGCTTACTCCACAAGAGATTCACCTCAACATAGAGGCGCTTTAAATTACGCTTGGGGGGCACATTGATAGTATAATCCAACTTGCTTACAAGTCAACAAAACGCACTTTTGCGGACTGCGCAGACTTGCTTTTCGCATCAATTTCGTGTACCCTGTATCCTGACTCGGACGGGCCAAAACTTTTTCAGGAGGCAATATGTCAAGAATCGCGCCTTTGCACCCCGATGATGCATCCCCGGAAGCGCGGCTTGTTTTGGAAGGTTTCTTTCAAGCACGCGGGAACGTGCCCAACATGTTTCGCGTGATGGCGCGGCGGGCCAGGATTATGAAAACGGCCGCCGACCACATGGCGGCCATTTTCGCCGATAGCGTGGTCGAGTCCAAAATACTGGAACTGGTTTGCGTGCGCGTTTCGATTCTGAATGACTGCAAGTACTGAGCGGCCTCACATTCCGCCTTGGCAAGGCGGGCTGGCGCGACGCAAGAGGATTTAGACGCTCTCAAGAATCCTGCCAGATGGGCCGCGCAGTTCCCCCCGAACGTGCAGGCGGCATTAGCATTGACCGATGCTGTCACGTTGAGCAATGGACACGTCAGCGATGAGGTGTGGCAGCAGGCCGCCGCGCATTTTGACGCGGAACAATTGGTAGAGCTGGCGGCCGATATTGGCTTGTTCAACTATTTCAACCGCTTCAACAATGCCCTCGAAATAGAGATCACGCGGCCGGGCTGGCCGGACAAGTGAGTTATCTTGATGTTCGATATTTTTCGCCGCCGAGTTGGCGCAAGGATTATTTTAGGCTACCTGGCGTTTGTCTCGCTGATGGCCGCCATTGGCGTGCTGGCTGCCAGCCGCCTCAGCCTGGTGGCGGCAACTGTCAACGATCTGGCTGACAATCAGGCCATCGAACTCGACCTGTCGAACTCTATCGTCAGGCAAATCATCCAGACTCAAGTCGTGCTGACGGCCGCTACCCTGGGCGCGATTGTCATCGGGTTGTTGCTGGGCTGGGTCATCTCGCGCCGAATTACAATGCCGCTGCACCAGGTGGCGCGGACCGCCCAGCAAATCGCCAACGTAGACATCAAAGCCATGGCATCCGAGCTGGCATCGCTTTCGCAGGGCGAACTGGCGCTTGGCCTGAACCTGACCGCTTTGCCGCTCGAAACCGGGTTGCAGGACGAGGTGGGGCAAACGGGCCAGGCTTTTAACGAAATCATTGCCAGCTTGCACGCTGCCGAGCAGGCCTTTGGCGCCATGACGGCTTACCTCAACGAAATGGCCAGCGCCGCTCAGAGCGTAGCGCAAGGCAATCTCGACGTAGCCGTGTCCGCCCGCTCGGGCGAGGATGTGCTGGGCAACGCCGTAGCCAATATGGTGGCGAATCTGCGCGCCGCCCAAGCCCAGTTGCGCCAGTACCAGGAACACCTGGAAGAATTGGTTGAGCAGCGCACGGCTGCCCTGCGCGAGAGCGAGCGGGCGATGGCGACTTTATTGAGCAATCTGCCCGGCGTGGCCTATCGCCGCAAGGATGACCGCCGTTGGACGATAGAGTTTATGAGCGAGGCATGTTCCGAGGTGACAGGCTATGCCCCGGCGGCCATGGTTAACAACGCCGAACTGGCCTACGCCGATATCATTCACCCCGACGATCGGGAACGAGTGTGGACGCAGGTGCAAGCAGCAGTTGGGGCGCGCCGGCCTTTCCAGTTAACCTACCGCATCGTCACTAAAAAGGGGTGGGAAGGGTGGGTTTGGGAACAGGGCCAGGGTGTTTTTGACGACCAGGGGCAACTGCTAGCATTAGAAGGACTCATCGTAGACATCACCTCCCTGGTGCACACCGAGCTGGAATTGCGCGCCCGTGAGCGGGAATTGCGTACGATTACCAATAACATACCGATTTACATCGGCTATGTTGACGCCGAACTGCGCTACCGCTTTGTCAACCAGAAGTATGTTCAAGCTTTTGGCCTCGACGCGGACGAAATCGTCGGCAAACACGTCAGAGATGTGCTCGGCGAGGCCTATTATAACCGGGCGGCGCCCAACATACAAGCCGCCCTGGCCGGGCAAGAAGTGTCGTTTGAGAGCACGATGGATTTGCCCCGCCAGGGTACCCGCTGGCTGAGCATAAACTATGTGCCCGAAGTGGTCGCATGTGGACCAGTCACTGGTTTGTATATCTTGGTGCAAGACATCACCGGGCGCAAGCAAGCCGAGGAGGCTCTGCGCGCTAGCGAAGAACGGCTAAACCTGGCGCTGCGCGGCGCCGATTTGGGCCTCTGGGACTGGAATATCCCAACTGGCGATGTGGTCTTTAACGCGCGCTGGGCGGAAATGTTGGGGTATACCCTGGAAGAGATTCCTCCGCATGTAAGCGCCTGGGAAAAATTGCTTCACCCCGATGATCAGGCGCATGTCATGACAATCCTCAACGCACATCTGGAAGGCAAACTCCCCTTTCACGAAACCGAACACCGGGTGCGCGCCAAAGATGGTAGCTGGAAGTGGATTTTAGATCGCGGCAAGGTGCTAGAGTGGGATGCGCAAGGCAACCCGTTGCGGGCGGTTGGCACACACCTTGACATCACCGAGCGCAAGCAAGCCGAAGAAGCCATTCGGCGTAGCGAGGAGCGCTTTCGCCTCTTATTTGAAACAAATCCCTTCCCTCTCCTCATTACGCGCGCGACGGATGGCGTCATCATCCAGGCCAACCAGGCTTTAATTGACTATATGGAAGGTTCAAGGACTGACCTGACCTCAGTGCGCGCGTCTGACTACTATGCGCTTTCCACTGACCGTCAGACCCTGTTAGACGAAGTTAAAACCAAAGGCAGGGTCGTCAACAAAATGGTTGAATTAAAGATTGCGCAGGGTCGCCGGACCAAGTTTGCCCTGGTGAACATACTGCCGCTGGACTTGGGCGAACCGTGCTTGCTGGTCGGGATGGCCGACATCACCGAGCGCAAGCAGGCCGAAGAAAAGCTGCGCGCCAGCGAGGCGCGTTATGATGAGCTGGTGCGGCGCATATCGGTTGGGGTGTATATCTTTCACGCCCGCGCCGATGGCTTGATGAGCTTTGAGTATACCAGTCCGCAGTTCAATTACCTGCTTGGCCTGGAGGCCGAAGCGGTGCAGCGCGATGCCAACCTGGCCTTTGCCGCCGCTCACCCAGAGGATTGCGCCGATTTGATCCGCGCCAATCGCCAGGCGATAACGACCCTGACCCCATTTCGCTGGGAGTGCCGTTTTATCATCCGGGGCGAAACACGCTGGATTCGCATCGAGTCTGAGCCGACGCCGCTGCCCGGCGGCGGCAGTGTGTGGAATGGTGTGATCAGCGACATCACCGAGCGCAAGCAGGTGGAAGACGAACTGCGTGTTCTCACCGACAAGGTCGAGCTTTACCTGAAATACATCCCGATACCGATGTACGTTAAGGATGCTGACACTCGCGCGGTCATCCTTAGCCGCCATTTTGAGCAAATGCTGGGGAAACCCATTCATGAATTGCTTGGCAAAACCAACGCGGAGCTTTGGCCGCCTGAGCTGGCCGGTCCGATGACGCTGGACGATGAGCGCGTCCTCAAGGAGGACCAGGCGGTCACGGTGGAAGAAACCTTTGAGGGACGGCACTATTACAGCGTCAAGTTTCCCATCAAAGAACCGGACCGTCCGCCGCTGCTGGGGGGATACACCATAGATGTTACCGAGCTGAAGCAGACCCAGGCAGCGTTGCAAGAAAGCGAAGCCCGTATGCGCCAAATCACGGTGGCGATGCAGCAGGCGGTCTGGCTGCGCGATGTCCAAACCCTCCAGGTGCTCTATGTCAATCCGGCTTATGAAGAAATATGGGGGCGGACGTGCGAGAGCTTGATTGCCGAACCCACCTCGTTTATCCAGGCCATTCATCCCGAAGATAAGGAACGAATCCTGGAGGCCATTCAAAAACAGTATCAGGGCGTCTTTTTCAACCAGGAATATCGCATCATCCGGCCAGACGGCAGCCTCTGCTGGGTATGGGGCCGCACGTTTCCCATCAAAAATGACCAGGGCCAGGTCTACCGCGTTCTGGCTGTGGTCGAAGACATCACCGGGCGCAAGTTGATGGAAGAAGCGCTCTGGCAGGCCAAAGCCTGGGCCGAGGAAAAAAGCCAGGCGGCCCTGGAAGCGCAACGCGCGGCCGAAGCCGCCAATCGCGCCAAGAGCATCTTTTTAGCCAACATGAGCCACGAGTTACGCACGCCTCTCAATGCGATTCTGGGCTTTAGCGAGTTGATGGCGCGCGATGCCTCGCTGAGCCAGGCCCAGCGGGAAAACCTTGAAACGATCAACCGCAGCGGCGAGCACTTGCTGGCGCTGATCAATAATGTGCTGGACTTGTCCAAGATCGAAGCCGGACGTGTTGCCCTGCACGAAGAGGTCTTTGACCTGCACCGCTTGTTGGGCGACATGGAAAGCATGTTCCACATGCGCGCTATGAATAAGGGGCTATCGCTCACGGTCGAATGTGCGCCCAGCGTGCCGCGCTACATTCGCGCCGACCAGGGCAAGCTGCGCCAGGTGCTCATCAACCTGCTGGGCAATGCGGTCAAATTCACATCAGAGGGAGGCGTCACGCTGAGAGTGGACGCGGGCAAGGCCGATTATCTACGCTTTGAAATTGAGGATACGGGCGCCGGCATCAGCCCCGACGATATGGGCAGGATCTTTGACGCTTTTGAACAGACCGAAGCCGCGCACAAATTGCAAGAAGGCACCGGGCTAGGGTTGACCATCAGCCGCCAATTCGTGCAGTTAATGGGCGGCGACATTGCCGTCTGCAGCGCGGGTGTGCCAGGCCAGGGCAGCCGCTTTACGTTTGAGGTGCGAGTGAGCTTGCCCGGTCCCGCCGAAATTTCGAGCCTGCCCAAGAGCGCCCGGCGGCGCGTTGTGGGCCTGGAAGAAGGACAACCGCTTTATCGTGTGTTGATTGCGGACGATGTGCCGGCCAGCCGCAACTTGTTGGTCAAGTTCTTGCAGCCGTTGGGCCTGGACGTGCGCGAGGCAACCAACGGGCAAGAGGCCATGGAGGTGTGGCAAGCCTGGCAACCTCACCTGATCTTGATGGATATGCGGATGCCGGTGATGGACGGGCGCGAGGCCACGCGGCGCATCAAAGCATCCGTCCAGGGTGAACAGGTCGTCATTGTCGCATTGACCGCCAGCGCCTTTGAAGAAGAGCGCGCCCAAGTGCTGGCCGAAGGCAGTGATGATTTTATCCGCAAGCCCGTGCGCGAAGCAGATATCTTGAACGTGCTGGAAAAGCACCTGGGAGCGCGCTTTATTTATGAAACTGAGCCAGCCAGCAAAATACCAATCTCAACCTTGTCCGGGGAACTGATTCAACCACTCGCCGCCATGCCGCTGACGTGGTTGGTCGATTTTCGACAGGCGGTGCTGGAGGCCGATTGGAACGCGATGACCGAGTTGCTCTGGCAGGTGGAACAGGCTCATCCTGCGCTGGCCGCACCTTTGTGGAACATGGTCAACAATTTCCAACATGCCGAGCTTTTGGTTATGCTCGATCAGGTCATGAGACGCGAGCCAGGATCGCTTTCGGAACAGACAACATGAGCTGCGTTCTCCACCAACGCCGAAAATGCCTCAACAAGTTGAGGATTCCGGGGTTCCGAACTTGTTCGGGCTGTTTTCAAAATAGCGTGTAAGGCCAGTATGTCAAGCTCACGTCAAGGTTGCCTCAACCTTGACGTGGGTTTGCCCTTCCGGCGGAAGCGGCGCGCACGTCCCCTCGATGGCTTGCCCATCCACACACAGCGAGACCGTATGGCCCGGCCCGGCGCGTTTGACCGTGATGTGATATGTCACGCCACGAAAAACGCGTGTTGCCGTAAAGCCGGGCCAATCGGGCGGAATCACCGGCGAGATGTGCAAGCCCTCAAAGGTGGGCCGAATCCCCAGAATCCACTGTGTAATGGCGACAAGATTCCACGCCGCCGTGCCGGTGAGCCACGAGTTTTTGGCCTCGCCGTGCGTGGGCGCGTCGCGCCCGGCGATCGTTTGCGCGTATACGTAAGGCTCGCAGCGATGCACATCGCTTTGGGTTTCACGCGCCGAAGGGTTGATGCGCGTGTAATAATCAAATGCGCGTTCGCCCCGCCCCAGTCGCGCCTCGGCAATCATGATCCACGGATTGGTGTGGCAAAAGATGCTCGCGTTTTCCTTGTATCCGGGCGGGTAACTGGAAATTTCGCCCAGGTTGAGATAGTAGCGCGTGTAGGCCGGCTGGTGCAAGACGATGCCGTGCGGTGTGGCGAGCTGCTCGCGCACCGAGTCGAGCGCGCGCCGGGCGTGGTCGCTTTCCAGGCCAATGCCGGCCATGACGCACATCCCCTGCGGCTCGATAAAGATACGGCCTTCTTCACAATCGCGCGAGCCGATCTTGGCGCCAAAGCGGTCATACGCGCGCAAGAACCACTCGCCATCCCAGCCGCGCTCCAACACCAGGCGCGCCATATCGTCGGCCTGGCGCTGATAGGCCGACGCCTCGTCGGCGCGGCCGCAATAGCGGGCAATGTCGGCCATCTCGCGCGCTGCCAGCACAAACAATCCGCCAATGAAAACCGACTCTGCAGTGCTTGCATCGCCGTGATCCGAATGGGTCTGAAATGACTGCCCCGGCTCGGACGAAAAACAGTTCAGGTTCAGGCAATCGTTCCAATCGGCGTGGCCAATTTGCGGCAGATGGTGCGGGCCGGGACGATCAAGCGTGTAACGCAGCGCGCGCTGCAAGTGCTCGTACAACGGCATCTCGCTACCAGGCACATTGTCATACGGGGCTGGCTCGTCGAGAATAGACCGGTCGCCCGTTTCTTTGAGATAAGCCGCCACGGCCAGCACCAGCCACAACGGATCGTCGTTAAAGCCGCTGCCCACCGCGTCGTTGCCACGCTTGGTGAGCGGCTGGTACTGGTGATACGCGCCGCCATTGGGCAACTGCGTTGCGGCTAAATCGAGCAGCCGTCCCCGGGCGCGGTCTGGCAACAGGTGCACAAAACCCAACAGGTCCTGATTCGAGTCGCGAAAGCCCATGCCGCGCCCAATGCCCGATTCGTACAGCGAGGCGCTGCGCGAAAGGTTGAACGTCGCCATGACCTGATAAGGATTCCACGTGTTGACCATGCGGTTGGTGTGCTCGTCGGGCGTTTGGACGTGATACACACTCAGCAGCCTGTCCCAATGAGCGCGCAGCCCATCCAACGCCGCGTCGAGCGCGGCCGGGTCGGTGTAGCGCGCCACGACGGGCTGGGCGCGGCTCGTATTCAAGGCGCCGGAGGCCGTGAATTTTTCGTCGCGCAGATTTTCGGCATAGCCCAACACGAAAATGATCTCTTGGCTCTGCCCGGGCTGGAGCGTCAGATCCACCTGGTGCGCGCCGATGGGCACCCATCCGTGCGCGATGGAATTGCTGCAGCGGCCCTTTTCCACCGCCAGGGGATTATCCAGGCCGCGATAGGGCCCCAGGAATGTCTCGCGCTGCGTATCGAAACCGGCGACGGGGGCGGAGCAGGCAAAATAGGCATAGTGATCGCGCCGTTCGCGGTACTCGGTCTTGTGATAAATCACGCCTGTCGCCGCCTCCACCTGCACTTCGCCGATATTGAAATTGCGCTGAAAATTGGTCTGATCATCCCAGGCGTCCCACAGGCAAAACTCGACCAACGAAAAGAGTTGCAGTTGGATCGGCGATGGGTTCTGATTGGAGAGCCTGACGCGCCATACTTCGAGGGTTTGTCCAAGCGGGACAAAAAAAGTCATATCAGCCGCCACACCGCGATAGGTCGAGGCGATGCGCGTATAACCCAGGCCGTGACGGCATTCGTACCTGTCCAGCGGCTTGCGGACAGGCTGCCAGGCTGGCGACCAGACATCGCCATCGCCCAGGCGCACATAAAGCGCGCGCCCGCCAACGTCGAAGGGGGCGTTATTATAGCGATAGCGAATCAAGCGGCGCAGGCGAGCATCGCGGTAAAACGAATACCCGCCGCCCGTATTAGAGATCATGGCGAAATAGTCTTCTTGCCCCAGGTAATTGATCCAGGGCAAGGGCGTATCAGGTTGCGTGATCACGTATTCGCGAACAGTATCGTCAAAGTATCCGTAGCGCATGTGCACTCCTCTACGAGATTCCCTGGCTATGTCTGAGCAGGGTTAGATCCAGTCTGTGAGCCAGCGTGCCGAGATGCTCGGCAATGGCCGCCTCCAGGTCCAATTGGCCATCCACCAGCACTTTTTCCCAAAGCCGGGTCAGGGCGGCGATCAATACGTCCTCGACCAATCCCCACAGCGGCAAGGCAGGAAATGAGCGCCCGGCCTTTAATCCCTGGATCATCACTTGATAGATTGGATGAGTGGCAAAAGGCGCGGCGTCCAACACGTCCAGGCGCACCGAAAGCAAACCAGCGCGCGGGCAATAATTCGTCTGCACCAGTTGGCTGGTGAGGAAATGCACCAGCTCAATCGCAGCCCGCTGGCGGCGCGAGTGTTCCCAAACAACCAGGTTCGATCCCCCCACAAACGGAACGCCGGGCGGCAATGCCAGGCCGGTATTGGCAATGACTTGAGAGAACGGCGTCCCCTCCAGGTTAGGTAAAACTAGCCAGGGACCGCTGATGGTAACTGCCGCCTGCCCTTGCAGATAAAGCCCATCGGATTGACGCGCGTCGAGTTGATGGGGCGCAGGCGGCAAGTAACGATGCAGTCCCAGGTAAGCGCGAATACCGGCGCGGGACTGGGGCTGGGCGAACAAGGTGCGCTTGCCATCCGCGCTGATAAAATCGCCCCCGGCACCCCAGATCCAGCTTGCCACATTGTGCAATGTGTTGGGCGTGCGCTGCGTCGGCACGACCCAGGGAGCAGCGACGCCGCTCGACTGCAAGCGAGCGAGTGTTTGTTCAAGCTGCAGCTGCGTTTGAAAAGCGGTGCGCTCGTCCAGGCCGGCTTTTTCTGCAAGATCGCGCCGGTAATAAATCACCCGCGTGTCGGCCAGCCAGGGAATAGCCCACTGGTTTTTGTCGCCTACTACTGATCCAGTTTGCCAGGCCGTCGCTAGAAAGGACGCCGGGGCGCCAATGACGGCTAATTCGGTTGGATGAAATGGGTGGAGCGCATTCATCGCCATCAGGTTGCTCACCCAGTTCGAGCCGATCTCTGAGACGTCTGGTCCGGTGTGGTAGAGAGCCATCTTGACCAATTCCGCCCACGCCGTTTCCCACGGCAGCACGGTGACGTGGACACGGTACCTGTATTGGGCGGTGAACTGATCGAGCAGCGGCTGCAAATCGCCGGCAGGATCAGGCCCGTGAGACATGATCGAGAGTTCGAGTTCTTCCATTGAGAGTCTCCTCCTCCACCCCGGCAGGCGCTTTTACACCCCGTTGCGCGCAATGACTTGCGCGTACCATTTGGCGCTGTCTTTGACGATGCGTTGCCGGGTGGCGTAATCCACGTAAACCAGGCCAAAACGCTTGGAATATCCATGCGCCCATTCAAAGTTATCCAACAGCGACCACACAAAGTAGCCGCGCATATCCACGCCGTCGTCCATCGCCAGCCGCACCTGGGTGAAATGATCGCGCAAATAGGCCACGCGGCGCGCATCGTGCACCTGTCCATCAGGCCCAAGCTCATCGGGAAAGGCCGCGCCGTTTTCGGTGATGTAAAGCGGCGGGACGCGATAGTCGCGCTTCAGGCGAAGCAGCAGCCGGCGGAACGCTGGCGCGTGCACCTCCCAGCCCATCTCGGTGTATTCTGATCCCGGCACGGGCCGGACGTATTGGCCATCCTGCACCAGTCCCCGCGAATAAAAGTTGACGCCGAGGAAATCGAGCCGCTGCACAATGAGCGCCAGGTCGCCGGGATGCGCCTGTGGCGCAATGGCGCCATAGGCTTGCCAAGCCTCCACCGGATAGCACCCGCGCAAAAGCGGCCCCAGGAACCACCCCGCGCCTTTTTGCCAGGCCAGCTCTGCGATGGCGCGGTCCGGTTCGGCGGCGGCTTCCACCGGCCACATGTCGAGCACGATGCCGACCTGGGCCTGAGGCTCGATGCTGCGAATAGCTTGCGCGGCCAACCCGTGCGCCACCAGCAGGTGATGCGCCGCTTGCAGCGCGAGTGTCTCGTCGCATATCCCGGGCGCGTGCCGTCCATCGCGATAGCCCACAAAGGCCGCCACCCACGGCTCGTTGAACGTCGTCCAACAGCGCACGCGGTCACCCAACCGCTTGACCATTAATGCGGCATAGTCTGCAAAATAACCACACAGCTCGCGTTGGGGCCACCCGCCCAGGTCTTGGAGCGCCTGGGGCAAGTCCCAATGGTAAAGCGTGACGAACGGTTCGATGTTGGCCTCTAACAGCGCATCCACCAGGCGCTCGTAAAAATCTAATCCCGCCGGGTTGGCGGCGCCTCGTCCGCCAGGGATGACGCGCGGCCAAGAGATAGAAAAGCGATACGCTCCTAGTCCAAGCTGCTGCATCAGAGCAATATCTTCAAGATAACGATGATAGTGGTCGCACGCCACATCGCCCGTGTCGCCGCCTTCGATCTTGCCGGGCGTGTGGCTAAAGTGGTCCCAAATGGACTCACCTTTTCCGTCAGCATCCCACGCGCCCTCGATTTGATACGCCGCCGTGGCAGCGCCCCAGACAAAACCCTCCGGGAAGGTCAAAATTTGATCCGTCATTGAATTATCCTTTCACTCGCCAGGTTCCAAGTCTCGCACCAGCGCCCGCGCGTCCTCGACGCCTGGCGGCGCGTTCAAATACAGCTCCCACGTTTCATCGTGCGTAACGCACTGCCCCGGCTCCAGCCGAGACAAAGGCCCCAACGTTTCCAATTCGATAAAGCGATCTTTGCAGTAAACCTCGGCATTACAGTCAAAATCGGCGTGCGGCCTATCGGGCCGCGGTTCGAATCGCTTGACGAAGAACACGCCCTGGCGCAAGTAGCCCAACCAGCCGCGCCGATTCATATAGCCCACTTTGCACGCCTGTGATTGCGGCTGCGCTTCAACGAGCACATAACCATCGTCACGCAGGTGCAAACGCGAATCCTGCAAGCGGGTATAAGACCACAGCGCCAGGCAGCGATTGGGCAAGAGTCCGTCCGGGTCTAACGGAGCGATTTGCTGCGGCAGCACCGCCACGCCGCCCATCTGCAGCTGCGTGATGGCCCACGGCGCCAATTCCACCGGCCACGTGCCATCGTTGCGCAAAGAATGGACGAGCTTGACGGCAGGCCGCTCGCTGTGCAGATGAATCTCGATGCTCTTGTGGATGCCGGTGGGCGCCTCGAGCCGGCTCAGGCGCACGCCGCCTTCCAGTTCCTCAATCTTCAGCCCGCCGTCGTCGGGGATATAGGTGCGCGGCAGGGCCTCCGGTGCGTGCCACAGGCGGTGCCCGCCCCAGATGAAATAATCGCCGTAAGGCGTATTCCACTTGAGATCGGGGACTTCTGCCAGCAGGTTCTCGTCCGAGCCGTTCGGCATCAACCGTACAATGCGCGGCCCGGCCTCGGCCAGAAATTCCAGGCGCAGATGTTTGTTACTGATGCCACGAGTTGGTAAGCCGTAAAAATTATTTGTCATATTGCCTCGATCTATTTCACCACCAAGTACACAAAGGATACGAAGGCTCTCTGTGTACTTGATGTCCTTTGTGGTTCACCTAAAGCCTCTCTCTTTTGCTTCTGCCAATATGGCCTCGGTCGCTGTTGCGCCAACGCGCGTGACGCCCAACGCTCGCACCCGCAGCAGGTCATCTAGCGTTCGAATGCCACCCGCTGCTTTGACCTGCACTGGCGCGGCACACTCGGCGCGCATGAGGGCCAGGTCATGATCGGTTGCGCCGTCGTAAGAATACATCCCATTGTCGCGCTTGACGAATCCATAGCCGGTAGATGTTTTGGCAAATGCCACCGCGTGAGTGTTGCAAAGCTGGCATAGCCTGGCTTTGTAAGCGTCGCCGGTCATATAATCGTTTTCAAAAATCACCTTGAGCAACGCGCCTTGGCTCACTGCCATTTCGTTGAGCGATCGAATTTCGTCGGACACGTATTGCCAATCATTGCTCAATACCTTGCCGATGTTTACCACCATATCCAATTCGGTCGCGCCATCTGCCAGTGCCCATTCGGCTTCTTTCAGCTTGACCTCGACGCGGCTGTTGCCGTGCGGAAAGCCAACTACTGTGCCGACCGCAACCCTAGAGCCGGCTAACGCCTCAGCGGCCAGCGGAACGGCATACGGCTTGATGCACACCGAGGCCACGTCGAGCCGCCGGGCCAACTGGCAGCCGGCTAACAAGTCTTGGTCTGTCATGGTCGGGTGCAGCAGCGAATGGTCAATCATCTTGGCGATAGAGTGCAGATTGCCTGTCATTGTCGTCTTTTCTGTGCTAATTGCCCAACACTACTTTGACTTGGTGGATTTTGCCGTCTTCGAATGTCGGTACAATGTTGCCCTCAATCTCTTTGCCATCTATCTGTACCGACTTTACACCCTTGCAAACGTGATTGGGATTTTCGACCTCAATCTGGTACACTGCGCCCCTAAATTCACGAGTCACCCTAAAGCCGGGCCATTTGGCCGGGATGCACGGGTTAATCTGCAAGCCGCCAAAAACCGGCAGTATGCCAAGAATATACTGTGTGCCAGCCTGGTACATCCAAGATGCTGTGCCCGAAAGCCAGCTATTGCGCGCCGCCCCAAACTGGGGGTGCTCATCGCTTAGAATGTTTTGCGGGTAAACGTATGGCTCACATTCAAACTCGTCAATGTGGCCATTCTTGGCTGCCGGGTTGATTTGGGCATAGTATTCGTAAGCGCGGTCGCCATTGCCAATGAACGTTTCGGCAATGATGACCCAGGGGTTGGTGTGCAAGAAAATGCCGCCGTTTTCTTTGGTGCCTGGCGGATAGGTAGTGATGCCGCCTCGCTTGGGATCGAACCCATTAAAGGCAGGCACGCTCAACTTGATGCCATTGCGCGTGTTGAGCAGGCGGTTCACCGAATCTAGGGCCTGCCCGGCTCGCTCTGGTGTGGCAAAGCCAGAGATGACGGGCCACGGCTGCCCGGTGACGTAAATCTGCCCGTGCGAATTTGCGCGCGACCCCAACGGCGCGCCATCGGCGTCGAAATAGCCCTTGTACCATTCGCCGTCCCAGGCATGCTCGTTAACCCTTTGCTTCATCTCATCGTAATAGGCGGCATACTTGTCTGCGGCGGCGCTATCGCCCAGATGGCGAGCCAGTTCAATCATTTCCAGCAAAGCCTTGCCATACAAACCGGCCACAAAGAGCGACTCGGCCCCCTTGCGCAAATTCATCGTGTCGTTCCAATCGGCAAACCCCAGCAGCGGCAGGCCGTGCGCTCCCACATCGCCGCGCGTGAATTCAATGGCCCGCTTCAGGTGGTCAAGCACTGTACCTGATTTGTCTTTTTCACCGCCGAGGCGCAGAGTTTTATCTTTATGTCCCTCTGCGCTCTCCGCGCCTCTGCGGTGAACAGATTCGTCGTAATACGGGATTACCTCGTCCAAGAAAGCAAAATCGCCCGTCTCTTTGATATAGGCGCACACTGCCAGGATGATCCACAGATGGTCGTCGCTGTAATAATGCGGCCTGTCCTCGTATTCAAGCGAATCGCCCTCGCTGGCAATCATCGTGAGCGGGTTGAACTGGTGCATGGCGCAGCCATTGCGCCTTTGCACGCTGAGCAGTTGTCGAATGAGGGCCTTGCTTTCTTGCGGCAGGGTAGCCAGCACGCCCATCACATCTTGCGAGCTGTCTCTAAAGCCGATGCCGCGCGCGCCATAGCCCAATTGGTACAGCGAAAGATAGCGCGACCAGTTCTTGGTGGTGTGGCACTGGCGCGGATTGTGAATGTTCAACATGCGGTTCAGCGCTGCATCGGGGGCCTCTACTTGCAGCTTGGCAAGATAGCCATCCCAAAACCGAGCCAATTCTTTCAGGGCTTGCTCGACATTTTTCTCATCGCGATAAAAGGCCAAGCGCCTCGCTTGCTCGGCGCTTGCCTGCCCAAGTTGGGTAATCAGCCGCTTGGTTTCGCCCGGTTGAATGACGCCCAGGTGGTGCATCAAGGCCGCAATGTTGTCGCCGCGCTGCGCTTCTGTGTTGCTCAATTCGGCCCGTTGCAAGCTGAGCGGATTGGCCCACGTGCCGTATTCGTTATCGCCCAAGAATGTCTTGCGGTTCGATTCGAACGAGGACACCGGCCAGTTTGACGTAAAATAGTTGACCCGATTGTCGCGAAACATGAATGGATATTGGATGAGCACGGTATAGTCGCCGTCTTGAATCGCTTTGCTTTGCATTGTCTGCGGCACCCAATCGGCGTTGGTCAACTGCTTGAGCGAATCGGGATGGGTGTATTCGACAACGGGGACAGCATCCACCTCCATCGCTTGGTCAGTGACATTGGTGACTATGATGTCTCGAATAACGCAGCTAGCGCCCGGTGGAACAAAAATGGTCACATCAGTGCGGAAGCCATAAAATTCGGAAACGATGCGCATATAACCCAAGCCAACGTGGCACTCGTAAAGGTCGTAAGGATCTAGCGTCGGCACAAAATAAGGGGAAAAGGTCTTGTATTTCGAGCCTTGCTTGAACCGCAGGTACAGCGTTTCACCCTTGAATTCCGAGCTGGGCATCTGGGCAATATACTTGGTGATGCGGTTGAGGGCTGGATCGCCCTGGCATACCAGCGCCCCACCAGTGTGATCCACAAATCCGCCAAAGGCCAGTGTGCCGATATAGTTGATCCACTTGACCGGTGTTTTGGGATTGGTGATGACGTATTCACGTTTCGAGTCGTCAAAGTAACCGTATTCCATCTAATTTCTCCTCAAGGCGAGCAAGCATCTCTAAGCAAACCCGGCTGTGATGATAGGGGCACTCCCACGGCCCAACTTTGAAATGCTCGATCGGCACACCCTGGCGATTCAAGACCTTGAACCAGTCGCCGTGCTCGCGGTCAACAAACTTGGCCTCGATATAGTTCCAGCATTGCAATGCCGCTTTAACCAAATGCGCTTCCCCTGAAAGCTGGTAGGCGTTGTAAAATCCTACAACGGCTTCGGCATGCACCCACCAGTGCTTGTCTCCTTTTAATTCATGCGGTGTGGCTGCGTAAAGCACACTCCCATCTGCGTCTCGACCCTCAGTGTACACCGCTTGCGCCATCTTGACCGCCGCCGCGCGGGTTTGGGCCAGAATGCTCGGCTCGCCCAGTACTTGGGCCGCCTCTATCAGCAACCAACTCGCCTCAATATCGTGGCCGAAGGAAATCTCGTCAGACAATGAACGCCACATTTCGTCAAAAAAGAGCCTCAGATGCCAGGTCTGCGGGTCAATGATATGTTTCAAAAAGACCTCTATCAAACTATGCTGCTTGGCTTTGACTTGCTCATCTGGCCCAATCCGCAGCAGGTTCGTATAGGCTTCCATCAAGTGCAGAAGCGTATTCGTGGATTTGGCGCAGTGGAGGTCTTGGGCGCTCAACCGCATATCATCCATGGCCTGCCACTCGCGGGTGCGACATTCCAGGTTGCCCAGGTTGGCGCTGTCGAATGTATGCGTTTCAATCAGGCCAAACAACTCTTGCGCCAGGCTCAGGCTCTCTGCTTCCGCCGTCGCGTAATAGAATTCGGACAGGCCATAGACGGCGAACGCCTGGGCATATACGTGCTTGCGGTCGTTGACAGGCTGCCCATTGCAATCGAGCGACCAGTATACCCCGCCGTGTTTTGAATCCCAAAAGCGTTGCGTCAAATAGTCATAAGCGTGGCGAGCAACGGCCAAGTGCCCCTCATCTTTGAAAATACGATAGGCAGCCGAAAATGTCCACAAGATGCGCGCGCACAAGACCGCCGAACGCGGCACATCGTTCAAAATTTGCAAGTCTGGCGTGAGCGCGCCGTAAAACCCACCGTTTTCCCGGTCGAGCGTGTGCTGCATCCAAAATGGCAAAATGTTGCCCAACAGTTCTTGCTTCATGCGCTGGGCCAGAGCTTGTTTGCCGGCGTCCGATTGAATGGCGTAGGTAATATCTTGTGGTGTGACAGACATTGTTCTAGAGAGAATTCTCCCTGAGAAAATCAATCAACTCGTCGAATCTCGTAAATGCCAGGCAGGTGACCGTATCTGCCCCGCCATAGTAGATGGCAATGCGTTTTGTGGGGGGGTCATACAGGGCAGCGCAGGGGAAAGCAACATTGGGAACGTCGCCAACACATTCGTAATATTCCCTTGGGTTGAGCAAGTAGGGGCGCGTTCGGTACATAACCTTCCACGGTTTCTCAAGATCCAATAGCGCCGCGCCAAAGCTGTAGACAAAGCCGTTGCACGAAGTCAGCACGCCGTGATAAAACATTAGCCAACCTTCTGATGTTTCTATGGGTGTAGGCCCTGCGCCAACCTTGGTGGCCTGCCAACCCTCGGCGCGAGACATGACGTGCCGGTGCTGCCCCCAGTGAATCATGTCTGGGCTTGCGCTGTAAAAAATATCGCCAAAAGGTGTGTGGCCCGTATCGCTGGGCCGGCTGAGCATTGCAAATTTCCCGTTTATCTTGCGCGGGAAAAGAACGCCGTTCCTGTTATAAGGCAAGAACGCATTTTCCATCTGGTAAAAGGTCTTGAAATCGTGAGTATAGCCCACGCCTATGGTCGGCCCATGATAGCCGTTACACCACGTGACATAATATCTGTCTTCGAGCCAGCACACCCGCGGATCATAGCCATAAACAAATTTCCCGATTTCATCATCTTCACACTCGAATTGGATGCGCTTGGGTTCTAGCTGCCAACTGACGCCGTCTTGGCTCAGCCCCGCGTGGAGTTGCATGACCCGGGCCGTGTCATCGCAGCGGAACACGCCGGCAAATCCCCCCTCAAACGGCGCCACGGCGCTGTTGAATATACTGTTGGTATCTGGCACGGCATCGCGCGTGATGATGGGGTTCTTTGCCGACCGCCAGACGACCTGGCTGCATTGGGGAGGACGTTCTTCCCAGGGAATATTGGGTAGCGCAGGGCCTTTTAGATTCGACACAATCATTTCTCCGATCATTTTTCGCAATGTAACTGCTCAGGTCACAGAGGTTTTTGCTTTCACTTCTCTGTGTTTCTCCGTGTGCTCTCGGCGAATCTTTGTGTAAGAGCCGAGTAGCTTGACAATGTCACATTAAACATTTGTTCTATGCTTTGACGCTCGATTGTTGTGTTTTTGCCCGGCAATCACGCTCAATGGTACATTTTCCCACGCTCAAAATTAGAACGTTTGAGCAATGTGACATTGTCAAGGTAGTTACTTTCCAATCATCATTGACCTTTGCCGTGGACTTGGGCGAGCAACTTGGCTATCATTTCTTCGGGCGCGGCGGGCAGTGCGTCTCCCAGAAATTCAAGCACATCCCGCAAAGGCATGTCCATCAAAAAGCCTGATATTTCTATCCCGATACCCTCGCTGTCCTCTCCGCCAAAAGTGGCCTGCATCTGGGCCTTCATCTGTTGGAAGAGCGGCTCAAAGACCTGCTGGCCGCGCCGATCCTCCAACCAGTCGCGCAGGGTAGATTCGCTATCTAGCAGGCTGGAGAGTTCCAACGTGGACTCTAGGGTGACGGTCTGGGTGCAGCGGATGTCGGCGGACGAGGCGCCAATCAGCAGGTCAAACTCGCCGTCTTCGGTGATCCATTGCCGGTGAGCTGGGTGGTAATAAGCAAAGGTGCGAAAGTCGAGATGCAAGGAAACGGTCTTTGTCTCGCCGGGCTGCAGCGCGACCTTGGCAAATGCCTTGAGCTCCTTGGATGGGCGGACTAGGCCGGACTTGCGATCATGCACATAAACCTGGACGATTTCCTTGCCTGCGACTTGGCCGGTGTTGGTGACATCCACCGAGACAGTCACGCCGTCCACATCTTTGAAACTTGATGTCGAAACCTTGGGGTTGCTATAGGCAAAGGTTGTGTAGCTCAACCCGTAACCAAAGGGAAATTGAACAGGGGCCTGCCGGGCATCGTAATAGCGATAGCCGATGAACAGGCCTTCGCCGTAGCGCACCTCGTTGTTCTCGCCGGGAAAGTTGAGATAAGCGGGGGTATCGCTCAGCTTGAGTGGAAAAGTCTCTGACAGCTTGCCCGAGGGGTTGACCCGGCCGTAGAGCACGTCGGCAATTGCCCCTCCACCAGCCTGGCCCATCATCCAGGCCTCAATCACAGCGGCAGCGCCATCAATCCAATCGCCCATTGCCACCGGAGCGCCATTGTTGAGGATGACAACGGTCTTGGGCTGGACAGCAGTGACGGCCTTGATCAGGGTGACTTGTTGCGGGGTCAGGTCAATGTCGGCCCGGTCGTAGCCTTCGGATTCTTTGGATTCGGGCAGGGCCATATAGAGTAGGGCCACATCTGCCGCTCGGGCGCTCTGGGTGGCTTGTTCGATGAGCACCTGGTTGGACTCGCCATTCGCCAGATAGCCCTCCGCGTAATTCAATTCGGCGCTCCCGGCCAGCTTTTGCAGCTCTTTGAATGGACTATCAACCTGCGTGGGATTGATGTGCGAGCTGCCGCCGCCCTGAAAGTGCGCCGCCTCGGCGGCGCGCCCAATAACAGCGATGTGCTGCGGGTTTTTCAAAGGCAGGAGGCCGTCGTTCTTGAGCAGAACCATCCCCTCGGCGGCAATCCGGCGCGCCAGAGCATGGTGGGCGTTGATGTCCAAGTCCCCACCCTTGGGGGTTTCGGCTGCCTTGAAGACGATTTCCAGGATGCGGCGGGCAGCCTCGTTTAACACGCTCTCGTCCAGCAGGCCCGCGCGAACAGCTTCTATCACCGCTTTTGTGCGGCGCGGCTTGGGGCCGGGCATCTCCAGGTCGAGGCCGGCTTGCAAGGATGCCACCCGGTCATGCACAGCGCCCCAATCAGAGACCACGAGGCCTTCAAAGCCCCATTCCTCCTTGAGGATTTCCGTTAGCAGCTTGTGATTTTCGGCGCAGTAGCGGCCATTGACTTTGTTGTAGGCGCACATCACCGTCCAGGGTTTGGCCTTTTTGACGGCGGTCTCAAAGGCAGAGAGATAAATCTCGCGCAGCGCGCGCTCATCCAGCTCGGCGTTAATCGTCATGCGCCGAAATTCCTGGTTGTTGACAGCATAATGCTTGAGAGATGTGCCCACGCCTCTGCTCTGCACGCCATTGATAAAGGCCGCAGCCACCTGGCCGGCAAGGTATGGATCCTCGGAGTAATATTCAAAATTGCGCCCGCCCAAGGGAGTTCGCTTCATGTTCACCCCAGGGCCGAGCACCACATCCACTTTTAAAGCGATGCACTCTTCGGCCAATGCCTGCCCCAGCTCACGCACCAAATCCACATCCCAGGTGGAGGCCGTGCAGGAGGCGGTCGGGAAGCAGGTGGCGGGCAGGCTGGCGGCGACCAAGGTATCAATGTCTGCCACGCGGCGCACGCCGTGCGGGCCGTCTGCAACGGTCATCTCGGGCAGGCCCAGGCGTTCGACCGGCGTCGTTGTCCAGGGCGAGGCCCCAGTGCACAGGGCGGCTTTTTCTTCCAACGTCATCTTTTCGATCAGCTTGCTAATATTCATTACAGGTCCTCTCATTGTATGACTCTATTGAAACCAAAGGATGTTAGGGTGCAGCTTGATACCATTCTTGCTGCTGAGGTTTTTTACGAATGATGTCAGGCCTCACCTGAATTTTCTTGGTGTCCTTCGTGTCCTTTGTGGTTAGAATACCCTTTTTTCAGAACGGTCATTGTGTGAATAAGAATCATAGACGGAGCAAAGGCGTAGTGCCTTCCGTGCCTGGCTCAGAGTCCAGCCAGCAGGCAGCGGGCAAGATAGCTCGACCGTCCGGCCAGCAGGCAAGTTAAAGTAATTGTCACTAAAGACAACGTCAGCGCCCTCTAGCGATAGCTCCACCAGGAGCGCCAACGAGCGGCAGCTCAGCTCGATTAGCAGTCGGTTCTTGTCTTTGCTCAACTTGGCGCGCAGATTGGGATTGGCCAGCTGCATGTGTTTGATTGGGACAAAGCCGGCTGTCTGCCGGGCAACGAAATGATCTCCCTGCCACAGTTCGGCGACAAAAACCAGCCTGCGGATGCCGTCATCCGAGGTTTGGATGCCGTCATCCGTGGTTTGGATGCCGTCATCCGTGGTTTGGATGCCGTCATCCGTGGTTTGGTCGGAAAAATCAAGCTCGCACGCCTGGGTCGCAGCTTGCGGGGCAGCCTTGACAGGCGCTTGTCCCGAGGTTAGCGCCTCCCCATCGAGCGCCTCTAACGACCATCTCACAGTTCCTTCCCACGGCTTGAGCAAATCATTGGATACGTAAACTCCTTGTTTGGGCGGTTTGTCTTCGATGGAAAGCATCAGCGGCGCATAAAAGCGGCGTGCAGCGTAATGCAGCGCTTTCCAACGCCCAAAGTAATCCAGGCTGGACCAGGAGGCCACCGGCCAGCAGTCGTTGAGCTGCCAGTACAGGATCCCTGCAACGCGATCGGGATGGCGCCGCCAGTGCTCCACGCCATAACGGATGCCCTCCGCCTGGAGCGCCATGCTCAGGTAGACCAGCGAGGCAAAATCCTTGGGCAAGCGGAACGTATCCAGCATCTGCCCAACCATCAGCGAGTTTCCGCTGGCATTTTTCTGGTGCTGCTCCATGATGTAGGAGGTCATATTCCAGTCGGCCTCGTCCGCGTAGGTGCGAATGGTCTCTAGCGGCGGGAGCGCCTGAAAACCAAACTCGCTCATAAAGCGCGGGTATTGGTCGCGGTAAGAAGTGAAAGGTTTCCGCCCGTGCCAGACATCCCAATAGTGGGCATCACCCTGGCTTTGGCCGTTTGGATTTTCAAAGGGGGTGTCAGAGGAAGGAGAGCTAGGCCAATAAGCGTGATCTGGGTCTTCATCACAACACCATGCGGGCAATGTATGGTGGAAAAAATGGTCGTAGGCTGCTTTCAAATCCTGCAACTCGGGACGGTTCCAATGCCAGTCTACCCAGCCCCATTCCATCTCGTTGTTTCCGCACCACAACGCCAGGCTGGCGCGGTGGCGCAGGCGGCGGACGTTTTCCATCACCTCCATCCGAACATTTTCCAGGAAAGTGGGGTCATCCAATGGGTAGATGCTGCACGAAAAGATAAACTCTTGCCAAACCAGGATGCCATAACGATCACAGAGATCGTAAAAGCGCTCCTCTTCATAAAACCCGCCGCCCCAGACACGCAGCATATTCTGGTACGTCTCAGCCGCTGAGCGGATAAGGCCCTCTAGATACTCGTCCGTGATCCGGGTAGGGAAGGAATCGGCCGGGATCCAATTGGAGCCTTTGGCCAGGATTGGGACGCCGTTGACCACAAAGGCAAATGATCGTCCCCATTGGTCTTGTTGCTGCTGCAATTCAATCGTGCGCAGCCCAAGCTGGCATGTGTGTTGGTCCAGCGGCTCTGCCGTAGAGTCATTGCTGCGCACGAGAGAGATTTGCACCTGGTAGAGTGGCTGCTGAGCCTGCCCTGAGCCTGCCGAAGGGCCATAGCCATTGGGCCACCACAATTGGGGATTAGTAATTGGTAATTGTACAGTCGCCTCATTATTCGCCGCGGTTGCCGCTCTTGCCTCGACCACCTCGTTGTTCGGCGTGGCAATGCGCACGGTTGCCACTAGCGGCGCCTCGTTCCAACATTCGACCTGTATATGCGCCTCGACGATCACATTGCCGTTCTCATGGCGCTGGCGCAGATGGACTTTATCAATACGCGCCTCACTGTAGCCTTCCAGGCGGATATCTTTCCAGATCCCAATTGGCGGGAGTTGCGGCCCCCAATCCCAGCCAAACTGGCACGGGGCTTTGCGCAAGTGTGGCCCGCCGGGGATCGCCTGAGAGACACCTGGCAGAGGACGAAGGGCTTGTTTTTTCGCGGCGTATTTCACCGGCGAAGAAAAGACGATGGTTAATTCGTTGACCTCGCGGCCGCCGTCTTTTAATAAGGGCTTGACCTCCCATTGATACCGCCGGAACATGTTGTCCGAGTGACCAAGCTCCTGGCCGTTGAGGATGACCGTCGCCAGGGTGTCCAACCCATCGCAAACCAGAAAAACCTTTTCTTCCGTAAGCAACTCTTGCGCGCAGCTAAAACGAGTCTGGTATACCCAATCGGACTCGGCGACCCATTGGACGCGCTTTTCGTTGTCGCCCACGAATGGGTCCGGGATGCGGCCCAGGGCCAGCAAATCGGTATGCGCGCCGCCAGGAACACAGGCTGGCATCCACTCCTCTGTGCCAGCCTGGCGAAATTCCCAGGTACCTGCCAATGATTGAATTTTCATGCTAGGTTTTCCTGATATTCCTTCCTTGTGACCATAGATAATCGGTACAACCCAAACAATCCCAGGAACACAATCCCCAGACAGAAGGGGACAACCTCCAGTGAAAACTGGCGCGCCAGGACTCCCATCAAACTGGGAATAATTACCGATCCTAAACTGGACGTAGCCATTTGCAAGCCTATGGTATTGGCTGCAAAATGCGCGCCCACTCGCTGGCTGGTGCCCGACATCAGCGCCGGAAAGATAGGGGCGATGGCAAAACCAATCAAAGCAACCGCAAGCAGATTTGCCACCTCGGATGGATTCCAGGCCAGCAAAAGCGCGCCCAGCCAAGCGGCCACCAAGCTGCCCTGCACCATGAGGTTGACGCCTGCTCGCTTGGCATACAAGCCAGCCGCCACCCTGCCAATGGTGAAGGTCGCCCAATAACTGCCGGTCCATAGCCCCGCTGCCGCCGGCGCGATGCCGCGCGACTCTACCAGCAGGCTATAGGCCCAAGTTCCGAGTGAAACTTCAGCGCCGACGTACAGAAAGAACAACGATATGCTCAGCCATACCTGCGGCTGGCGCAGCGTTTCTCCCAGCGGCGTTTTGTAATCGGTCAGGCGTTTCTTGTCATTGTCCCCGGCGGGCGCATCTTTTTGGCTCCACATCGCCAGCGTCAACACAAAGCAAGCCGCCAATGCAATCTGGAAACCACCCACCACACGGTACCCTATGCGCCACGAATTGAAAGTTGTCAACGCAATGGTCATGATAATTGGGCCAAGAGTCACACCAATTCCATAACTGGCGTGCAGCCATTGCATCAGACCCTCGCCAAAATGCGCCGCCACGTAGGTGTTGAGGCCGGCGTCAATCGCGCCTGCCCCCAAACCGGCCGCCACGCCCAACAGCACCATCATCCACCACGCCGGAACGAGGGTATAGCCAATCAATCCCATCCCGGTCAGCGCGCAACTGGCCGCCAGGACTCTGCCCACGCCCATTCGCGCAATCAGGGGGCCGCTTGAGAAACTGGATGTCATGTAACCTGCCACAGCCGCCGAAAGCAGCATCCCAATGGCGTCTAGCGGAATTGAAAAGCTTGCTCGAATCGAAGGCCAGGCTACCCCCAGCAAGCCATCCGGCATTCCCAAAGCAATGAAAGCGACATAGGCCAGCATTACCAGGCTGATTTTAGGGTAATGCGCCACCTTTTCCCAAATTCTCACGGGACATTTTCCTTTCAACGATTGGGGGAACGCCTTACACAGTTGAGAGATCCCACTCTTCGTAAATCTTGGGGACGTCATTGATCAGACGTTTAGTGTAAGCCGCTTTCGGATGCAGAATCACTTGATCGGGGGGGCCGCTTTCGACGAATTTCCCATGCTCCATAATGTATATTGTGTCGGAAACATAATAGGCCAAGCCAATATCGTGGGTGATGAAAATGATCGTCATCCCGATTTCGTTGCGCAAGTGCATCAGTTCGTCCAGGATGGTCGCGCGTGAACAGGCATCAATCATCGAGGTCGGTTCATCCGCCAGCAGGATTTTGGGCTTGAGCAAAAAGATGCGGGCGATCATCAGGCGCTGCTGCTGCCCGCCAGAAAGCTCGAAAGGATATTTGTTAGTCAATTCCTCGAATTTCAAGTTGACAAAGCCACATGCCTCTGCCATCAACTCTACCTTTTTCGCGCGCGGGAGATTTCCACCGCCGCGCATGTGAATGCAATCCAGCAGCAGGGAATCAATCTTGCGAAAGATGTTATACGAGGAGAACGGGTCCTGAAAGATGGCCTGGATGTTTTTCCAGTATTCCTGTCTCTTCTTGTGAGTGCTGATATCACGTTTCTTTCCCTGGAAGTAAACCTCGCCTTCCGTGGTGCTAATCAATCCCAAAAGCATCTTGGCCAAAGTAGTTTTTCCACTGCCCGATTCGCCCACGATCGAGACGACTTCGCCTTCGTGGAAAGTGAAATCCACGTGATTCACAGCAAGCGTTTTCTGGCGGCCAAAACCAAATACCTTGGTAAGCCCCGATCCGCTCAGGCAGACCTTTTTTTCTTCGCCCTCGTAGAGGTTGAAATCCACTTGTTCATCTGGCATTTTTCGAGGCCTCCCTCTGATAGGCGTCTCTCAATTCTCTTTCCGATAGGATGCAGCGGTACGCGCGGCCCACCCCCCCATCGTAAAGGTCAACTGACATCGCCTTACATTCTGGCCGGACGTATTTGCAGCGTTCGGCAAAGCGGCAGCCGGCCGGCGGGTTTTTAAGGTTGGGCGGCACCCCAGGAATGGCCGTTAGCTTGACGTCCCGCAAACCCTGTTCGGGCACAATGATCGAACCCATGAGACCTTTGGCGTAAGGGTGGAGCGGATCGAACACCACTTGTTTTGCGGTGCCCTTTTCCACAATCTGCCCCGCGTACATGACCACGATATCATCAACAACGTTGTACAGCAGCGGAAGTTCGTGCGTGATGAATATCAGCGAACTGATGATGCCATTTTCCATCAAAGCCTTGAGCATCTTGATGACCATCTTTTGCGAAGTGACATCGAGGGCCGAGGAAGGTTCATCCGCAATCAACACTTTGGGTAAAAGCAAAATAGATACCGCTATCACCGTACGCTGTTTCATGCCGCCAGAAAGCTCGACGGGGTATTTTTGCAGCACCTCCACCGGAAGTCCCAGCTTTTCAAACAACTGCCGGGCGCGGTCGTAAATGTCTTTCTTGGTAATGAAAAGGTTGTGAGCCTGAATCACGTCCTCGATAAAACTGATGATTTTCTGGGTGGGGTTGAGCGCATTCATCGCGGCCTGGGGGATGTAAGCAATCTCCGAACCCAAGATTGATCTACGAATATCGTCGGGCTTCATTCCAGAGATATTGCGCCCATCAATAATGATCTCTCCACTCGTATAGTGCAGCGGCGCAAAGTAATAGCCCATCAGGCTGAGCGCCAGCGTTGACTTGCCGCAGCCAGATTCTCCCGCAATTCCCAGCGATTTCCCATCTTCGACCTTCAGGGAAACGTGGTCTACCGCATACACATCTTCCCCAAAGCGGGTGACATATTTTGTCGTCAGTCCCCTAACCTCTAGCATTACGTTTTTTGCCGCTCGTTCCTTGACCTCTAACGTTACATTTGACATTTCAACCGCCTATTCCCTCAATGCCGGGTTGAATACCTGGTCAAGCCCTGTATTCATCAAGTTCATCGAGAATGCAATCAGGGCGATGACGACGATCACGGGAAAATACGCCCACCATTTTCCCAGGATGTGCGCCTGGTAAATCATTGCCCAGTTCATCATTAACCCCAAAGTTGGCACCTCAGTCGTTCGAGGTCCCAAACCCAGGATGGATAACCCGGCCTCCGTCAGAATCCCGATGGAAATTTGCAAAATCAGCGCCATCACAACATAAGAGGCAATGTAAGGCAGGATATCGGTGAGGATGATGTAAGCAATCGAGTGCCCGGATAATTTCGACAAATTGACATGATCGCGATTCCGCAGCGAAACCACTTGCGCCCGCACGGCCCTGGCCGTCCATATCCAGGAGGTGAACCCGATCACCACGGCGACGGTAAAGGGGCCGCGTTGTTCCTGCCCGATGCTGAAGGAGATCAGGATCAACAATACAAAAGAGGGGATGACGGTAAAGAGATTGGTGATAAACATAATGACGTCATCCACCAGGCCGCCGATATAGCCTGCCAGCAATCCCAGCGTCAAACCGATCAAGGTGGCGGTGATACCGGCGACAAAACCAATCTGCAGCGATACGCGGGTGGCCGCAATCATCTCCGTCAACACATCCCTACCAAAGTTGTCGGTTCCAAGCGGCAACACCCGTACGTTTGGTACCTGGCCGATATTCACGTAATCAGATTGTGCGACAGAACTTGTCTCCTCCAGGGCACCCGTTTCCGCGTTTTTTACTGCAATGATCGCCCCCTCTGTTGATAAAAGTCCCTGGAGCGAGGCATTGAGCCGAATATAGTAATTTCGCTTGGCATTGGTCATCCCGGCAATATTCGCCTTGGGGTCATAATTGTTCTCCCACAGATTCAAGAGTTGTTCGGTATTGTTGATATCAATCTCGTTTTCAGGAATCCCGTCTGCCACAAGCCAATCCTTCAGGGCAAGGCGGTCATCGTTGCTCAACTTGCTGGCAATGCGCTTTGCAGCGGCATTATCCAGATTAAGTATGTATTTAGTGGAACCAATGCTGTCATAAGCACTCACATAAATCCCCGGTGGAAAAAAAGTACCCTGAGCGATAATTGCCAATGGAGCGTCTCTTATGATCATCGGATAAATGATCACAATCAACAGAATGGCCATAAAAATGGAAAAACCGACAACAAATTTACCGGAACGAAAAACTTGTTGGATGGTATGTTTCATGACAGCACCCTTCCTACGTTCGCAGAGCGAACGTCAATCCGCCTGCGCCGCTTTGATGCGCGGGTCAATGACGCCGTAAAGGATTTCGATGGCAAAGTTTGCAATCAGTACCATCACCGTGACGATCAATGCGGAGGCTGAGATCAGCGGATAATCCCCTCCCATGACGGCGCTAAAGAGCGTGGTGCCAAGTCCTGGATAACTAAAAATAGTCTCCGCCACCAACGCGCCGCCGACCATGGTGCCGATGGATAACGCCAGACCTGTTATTTGCGGAAGCATGGCATTCCGAAATACGTAACCGACGATTTTTCGATCCGGGATTCCCAGGAACCGGCTGTATTTCACATAATCCGCGTTCAGCTCATAGATGGACATGGAACGCATGCCGATCGCCTGACCGCCGATGGCGATCAACACGATTGACCAGAATGGCAATTGATAATGCACAATCACAGACCATATAAAATTCCAGCTAAAGTTGGGGATCAGGTCAAATCCATATCCCCCCGAGGTTGGAAACCATTCCAGGCCGACTCCAAAAATGACTAGCAGAATGACGGCCATGCCAAATGCCGGGAGGCTGCTGACAAAAATACTGATGGGCAAGAGCACTCTATCAAAGTTCCCCTTGAGATAAGCCGCCAACGCGCCCAGTGTGTTCCCGATCAACCAGCCGACAATGATCGCCGGAAACTGTAGACATATCGTCCACCAGATGGAAGCTCCCAGAACGGCCGCCACTGTTCTGGGATATTGGCTGAACGAGAAACCAAAATCACCCCGCACCACATTTCTCACATAGATGAAAAATTGCTCGTATAGGGGTCTGTTGGTGCCAAACAGCTCCACGTATTGCTGATAAATCGCTTGGACTCCGGTCGCATTGCTCATACCTTGGGCAAACCTGGCTACGATGGCCGCCACAGGGTCTCCCGGCATTAGGCGGGGTAGGAGGAAATTCAGTATGAAGGCGAAAACAAAAGTGATCAGGAACCAACCCAGTTTGTTGAGGAAATACTTGCGGTATCCTTTCAACGCAGCACCTCCCGCTAACAATAGTCAACAGCCATGTTCCACATTTGGAACATGGCTGTTTTGAGTAGATTAGTGTTTACGGATTGACAAGCTTCAAGTTATAGAGACCTGCGATGCTCCAGCCATCAGTCAGATCGAGCGGCGGGACGGGCGGCTTGGTGCCATCGCCATCGTGAGGGAAGTTGGTCCAAACCGTCTCGTTCACAGCATGGAACGCTTGCGGGCGGTACATGAGCGTGAAGGAAGGAATATCGGTCAGATAAGTCTTGACCAGTGCAGTATACATTTCCTTCAGCTTGGCGGGATCGGTTTCAGTGGGGATCGCATTGATTATAGCATCTACGTCAGGATTGCTATACTGACCCCAGTTGCCGTTCCAGTTGTTCGCTGCACCAACGAATTCAGAACTGAGCAGATGGCGGATACGGCCCCAAGGCTGGGTCGGGCCAGCGCCATCGCTCCACATCATAAAGATCTCATAGCCTTCAGGGAGGTCCTTGTCTGACGCGGTGACGACGGTCTGATAGACGGACCATTCAGGATAGTTGGTGGTGATGTCAATGCCAATCTTTTTGCCGGCGGCAGCCACTACTTCAATTGCCGCCTGCCAGTCGGACCAGCCGTTGGGGCAGGTGGCTACATAGCTGAGCTTTTTGCCGTTATATTCACGCCAGCCATCACCATCGGTATCTACGATCCCGGCGTCATCGAGCAGTTTCTTGGCGCCTTCGATGTCGTTGCCGGCCCACTGCAGGGCTTTGACGGCATCGTGGTCGTAGAGGGCCTGCTCACCAGGGGTCGGGTTCATGAGCGAGCGCGGAACCTGATCGAAGGTAGCCGATTGGTTGGTCATGGCGTTGGCAATGATGGTGGGATAGTCAACCGCCATGGCAATGGCCTTGCGGACCGCAACCTGGTCCAAACCGTAGGCCTTCAGGTTAAAGAAGGCGGTCGGCAAGCTGGCGCCAATGCCATAGGGGGCCTTGGGCAGGTAAGTGGAAATGGGCAGCCCATAGTTTTCCCACAACAGTTGAATATTGGAGTTAAACTGCTGGCTGACATCCACTTCGCCCTTTGCCAAAGCTACAGAACCAGCGGCGTTATCCTTAAAGATCGTATGCGCCAGGTACTTGGGAACCGGCAGCTTGCCCCACATAGAAGCGTCCTTGCCCCAGTAGTTGTCATCACGAACGAGGACAACCTTGGTATCGTCGGCAAAGAACTTGTGATAGGGCCCGGAGTAAACCACATCCTCCGCGGGATCAGCCATCAACTTGGTGGCGTCGCCGCCCACGCGCTCTTCCAGTTTTTGGGTCCAGGCTTTCTGGATGACATAGTTGGTGCTCAGGTAAGCTTGAACCAGCAGAGGATTGACCGCTTTGCCATCAGCGCCCAGCTTGGCCTTGACCACAACCGTCTGGGCATCCTTGGCTTCGATGGTGTCAATGTAATCTTTGTTGGCAGCGCCGAATTGGGTATTGTACTTGACATGGGAAGCCCAAGTGTAGGCGACATCCTCAGCGGTCACCGGGGTGCCATCGCTCCACTTGGCAGCTTTTTTGAGCTTGAAGGTGATCTCGGTGCGCGCATCGTTCCACGCATAGTCGCCATCAGCCAGCAGAGGATACTGCTTGCCATCGAGCATGTTGTACAGGTACGGGCTTTCGAACATGGTGACGCGGGTGTTGTCCTGCTGGGCTTGGGTCATCGCATTATTGTTGTTGGAATTGTATGGATTCCAACCAACGACCGCCCCCCACTGTTGACCGTTAAAGTACAGGGTCTCGTTGCGGGGCAGAGCAGCTCCCGGCGCCGGCTCGGCGGTGGGGGCGGGTGTGGCGGTAATCACCACTTCTTTGACCACTGGCGTGCCCGCCACAATGACCTCTTTGGTGATGACCACTGGCGTCGGCGCCGTAGTCGGCCCGCATGCCGCCAGCACTGTAGCGACAATGACCAGCAGGCTGGCTATGGTAAATAGCTTCTTGTTCATTTTTATTCTCCTCTTTTTGATTTGGATATGAAAGAAATATAGACCTGCGCTCATTAGAATAGGACTTGCATTAAACTTGCCCTATACCCACCTCCTTCTCACAATCAACTTGATTGGCGAATGACCAACTCGGTCGGCAAAATAATCCGGCGAGGGGATGAATCTGGATTTTCGATCACGTCAATGAGCGTCTCAACCGCGAGCGCGCCTGCTCTTTGGATGGGTTGGCGAACGGTGGTCAAAGGTGGCTCTGTGTGGTCCGCAAACGGCATATTGTCAAAGCCGACTACAGCCACATCTTCGGGGATACGCCGGCCGGCTTCGCGCAGGGCGCGCATCGCGCCAATCGCCATTGCATCGCTGGCGGCAAAGACAGCATCCGGCAACCTGGGCAACAACTGCCGCATGGCCTCGTAACCGCCCGCCTCGGAAAAGCTCCCATCGGCGATCAAACCAGGATCGGCAAGTCCCCACTCGCGCAAAGCCGCGCGGTAACCTTCCAGGCGGTCGAGGCCGGCGATCATACTTTGGGGGCCTGTGATCGTTGCGATTTGGCGCCGCCCTGCGCGAAGCAAATAATTCACTGCCTGCCGGGCGCTCTCTTGATTGTCCACATCAACATAGCTCAGTTCAGGATTGGAAGGGTGCCGCCCGATCATAATGAAATGCAAGTTGGATTCCAACAGCGATTCGATCAATGGATCGTCAATCATGCTGGAAGCCACAATCACGCCATCAATCAACCCATTGTACAAAATCTGATTGACCATCTGGCGTTCATATTCAGGCTCGGCCAGCCAGAGCATAACCGTATGCTTGTTCGCATTGCAGGCTGAAGCCACACCCTGGATCAAAAGGGGGAAATACGGATCGGTGAAGAGGCGAGACACTCCCATCGGAATCACCAGACCCAGCACATGTGTCCGACCGGCCACCAGGCTGCGCGCTGCCAGGTTGGGGTGATAGTTCAACTGGCGGATAATGGCCAAAACTTTTTCACGGGTCTTTTCACTTACGTGGGGGTCATCGTTAATCACCCGCGAGACGGTGGAACGCGACGTACTACTTAGTTTGGCGATTTCCTCAAGTGTTGCCATCCGAACCTTTTCGGGAGCGTTCCCAACAATTTCCGAAAAACATTCACTTTATGTAGCGAGGCGCTTGACCACTTTCGAGTCGCAAAACGGACAACATGCATCAAGCAGGGTATTGATTCGAGAAAAACCGACCTTAATATGGGAACGCTCCCATATTATAAGAAAAAAAATCGTTTTTGTCAAGAGCCAAATTTTTGTTTTGAGGGCTCTGTATCACCCTGAGTGGCCCAAGTTGCCGCGCGCCGCCGAGACTAGCGCGCCTAGCACCGCAATGCCGCTTGCCACCCGAAAACTAGCGCCCACGCCATCAAAGAGCGCTGTGGCCGAACCACTGGCCTGCCCACGCGCTGCAACGGTTGTAAAAATCGCGCCGGCCAATCCAACGCCCAGCACCATGCCCACGTTGCGCGCGGTAGCCAAAATACCGGCGGCAATCCCCTGCCGGTGACGCGGCGCCGACCCCATCAGCGCGCTGGTGTTGGGTGAAATGAATATTCCCGTGCCCAGGCCGGCGACGGCAAGCCCGATCACGATGCTATGCGTGGAGGAGGTGGCCCCAAGCTGCGATAACAAGAACAGTCCCAACGCCAGAATCGCCATTCCCAGCGTGCCCAGCAGCCGAGAGCCGATTCGGTCAGATAGCGTTCCGCTGACTGGCGCGGCAATCGCCATAATCAATGGTTGAGCGGTGAGAATCTGGCCAGCTTCGGCTATCCCCGAACCGCGCCCCTGGATTAGATAAAATGGCAACAAAAAGGTCACGCTGTAGAGACAAATATAGTTCGCTAACGCGCTAGCAGTCGCGGCCGAAAAAAGGCGGCTGTGAAACAAGCTCATGTCAAGCATCGGATGCGGCGCGCGCCGCTCGATAAAAAAGAACGCGCTCAATAGCGCCACGCCCATCGCCAACAACGCCAAGGTGGCCGGCGCTGCCCAGCCCCACTCAGACCCACGATTCAATCCAAGCAGCACTGCCACGAGTCCAGCTACAAAGGTGACAGCGCCAGGCAGATCAAATGGCTCAGCGTGTTCAGCCGGCGCATCGAGTGGGATAAAGCGCACGCTAAAAAACAAGGCCAATAAGCCCACCGGCACATTGATATAAAAAACAGACCGCCATCCCAATTGCGCCGTGAGCCACCCGCCCAGCGACGGGCCAACAGTCAAACCCAGATAGGTCATTGTGGCTTGTAGCCCGAGCACCTGGCCGCGTTGGGCTGGCGGAAAGTTCTTGGTCAAAATTGCCGGCGAGTTGGCATACAGCATGGCCGCACCAATGGCCTGAATTGCCCGAAACGTAATCAGCGCAGCAGGCGACCACGCCCATCCGCATAGCGCCGAGCTGAGCACAAACACCCAAAAGCCAGCTACGTACACCAGTTTGTGCCCACGCATATCACCCAGACGTCCCACACTAAGCAACAAACCGCTTACAACCAACAAGTAAATCGTTACTACCCATTGAATTGTAGCAACGTTGCTACCGTAGCTTTGCCGGACGATGGGCAAAACGACATTCACTACACTGCCATCCAATGCAGACATGAATGTGCCAGTGCCAACGGCGAACAATATCCACCACTTGCGCCCCAATCCAGTCTCTACAATATCCACGTTGTTCATTGTTCCCTTTTCATAACCAGTGTGCAATTTGCATCGCGTCATAGATTTCCAGAATGACGCGCAAGGAACGATCTCTGAATCTTGACACATTTAACGAATTTCGTCACGCAGTCTCAGTAGATGCAGAATCTCGTTCGTAGTAACCGCTTTAGCGGTTCTTTCGACGGCTAAAGCCGTTACTACAAACCCAAAATTGGATCTGCTGAGTCTATCCGTGTTTCACTCAAGCCCGGGATGCGCGGCCACGATCATCGTTTCGACCATGTCACTCGAACGGGGACGCAGACACAAAGCGCGCAGATTTTCGCAGATAAAAGCCAAAGTCGGATGCGCTATCCAATGTGTGCAATGCATTGCTCACAGATCGCGTGTTGTACTATCCGGCTCCCGCTCAAAACGGCATCCTGCCAAGATGGCGCAAAAACCAGGTTTACGGATACAGCGCGATATACTGCACCGTGCCGCTCCCATTGTTGGCAACCCACAAGCGACGACCATCAAAGGCCAACGCCGCCGGGCGCGAGCCGACCGAGATGGTCTGCTCGATCTCGCCGCTGTCTGGATCAATCGCCTGCACGGTGTCCAGATCAGCATTGGCCATCCACACCAGCTTGCCGTCATAGGCCAGCGCCGAGGCCGCGCCGCCGGTCTCTATCGTGTGCACTACCTCGTTAGTCGCCAGGTCATACGCCATCACTGCCCACGCCGCTATCCACAGCCGCGCGCCATCGCTCGCCATCGGGCCAGGCGGCACATCCACGTATGTATCCCGATACTTGCCTGTGACTGGATCAAAGGCGGTGATAGCTCCCTCGTCGGTCCCGACCCACATCCACGCGCCGTCAAACAACATGTATCGAGGCAGCCAGCCTACCGTTTGCGACATCACCACGCGAGCGGTCGCCACGTCCACAGCCCGCACGGTATCATCGCCCGCCGCGGCCCACACTTGCTTATGTACTGGATCGTAGGCCAATGCCGCCCCGGTCATACATTCCGGGCAGGCCCCCAGGTTGAGCGGTGGAGCTGTCCAGCCTGTGTCCGGTTCAATGGACTGCACGCTGCCCAGCTTGCCCAACAACACCCACAATCGCTGGCCGTCGAAAACCAGATTGTCCGCCGTGTCGCCCGGCGTCTCTGCCGGGCAGCGCCCCACGCGAATCGGCACGCCCATCTCGCCGGTCTCTGGATCAATCGCAAGCACCATGTTGCCATACGGGTCTTGGGCATCCGTGTGCAAAACCCACATCCGCCGCCCATCGTAGGCCAGCGCCGCCGGATGTGCGCCAACCGCAAAGACAGTCGTGTGCCAGTTCAATGCCGGCGGCAACGCGGTGATGACTGCGGTTGCAGTGACGGCAAGCGGGCTAAAGAGTTGCCCCCACGTGCGCAGATTCACGATTCCATTTGCCTCCAGTCCATTGGCTGATTGAAAACGCTGTACTGCGGATTGAGTCTGTGTCCTATAAGCGCCGGATTCCCACTCTGGGCCGCCGGGGGTCAGGTAGCCCAGTGATGCTAACCGAAAGTGCAAGAACTGGTCATCGCACAATAGCAAGGTAGAGTTGATGGACAGGTCGTGGCCTGGAAAGGGCAATGGCAACACGTAACGCACAGCCTGCTCACTCCACAGCCGTTCTCGCGTCACCGCGTCAACAATCCCATCCGCCGGCAGACGATTGAGGTGCTGAAAATGCTGCACAGCGGCTTGGGTTTGTGCGCCAAAGATGCCATCCAACGCGCCAACTTCGGCGTAGCCCAAATCGCTCATGCGCTGCTGCACATGCAAGACATCCGCGCCATGCAAAGGCGGGTCTTGGAACGAAAGCGTTCGCGCGACGGGCGTGGGGGTATTGGTAGATATTGGGGCCTGGGCAGGCACGCACGTCGGCTGCGACGCGGGGATTGTTACAGGTGCAACAGTCGCCAGCGTGGCGATAGCCGGTATGGATGTGGTCACAACCGGTGTTGGGGCGGATAAAGAACCGCAAGCGCTCATAGTCCAAACCGCGCTCAGCAAAAGCGCCAACCTGACCAGACCAGCGTTGCGTACGCGCTGAAGCATAGCTTACCCATTATCACACTGCTTATCCAAACAAAAATCCTTCCTGGAGCTCAACCAGCAGATGGGGAGGCGGCGCGCATCACCCGTGATACAACCCTGCCCGACGCAAGCGTTGCAGCAGCGAAGAGCGCCGGCGATACTGTCCACACAAGTGATTCACACGTTCCTGGAAAACTTGGTCCTGATGCTGATGCACCGCCAACTCGTGCAACTTGCCCAGTAGCCGCGTCGCTTCATCGTATCCCTTGGCCGTGTACAGTTGAATCTGCTCCTCAACCGCTTGCCACATTTCGGCCTCGCGGTGCGCCAGTTCTTCCATCTCCCTGATGCGTTTCGCCTCAGCTTCCTGCGCGCGCCGTTGGGCTTGGCGCTCGCGTTCTTGTTCGGCCTCGGTTTCCAGTTGTTCGATGGTGCGACGTGGTTTTTCGTCGCGCTGCGGAACACCCGTCATTTTGTTCAAGCGCTGGTTTAGCTCAACGGACAGGTGCGGCTCGCCCTGCGCCAAACGCATCAAGAATGCCTCGCACTCTTGGCGTGATAGCTGCGCAATGGCCTGGCGCACATCCACTTCCTCCCTGGCCGGTGGACGGCTCGACTTGGCCGCCACTTGAATCAGATGCTCGTCTACCTCGAACACATCCACGAATGCCTGCAATGCTGGCGAGAGCTTGTGCAAGCCGGGCGGCACAGGCGGTTCGAGCTCCGTCTCGCCGGCATACTCGCCTTCCAGATCGACGGCCTTGAGCCAGGCCAGATACAGCACGCGATAATCCTGATTCAAAATCTCTTCACGCAGTCCGACTAGCCTATCCAAAATTCCTTCACCATCAATCCAACCACCGCCCTCTTCTTCGTGCAGATCAATATTCAAAACCACGTAATCCCCCACAGCCGCAAAGGACACGCGGTCCTCGACGCCATACGGCTGCACCGCTTGCAAATCTATCAGCGCTTTGGGGAAGCGAAACATCAACTGCCGATCCCCCCAGTTCGCCAGGTAGAGCATGGCATCATAGTGCTTGGCCAGCAGTTCCTCTGGAGCACGACGAAGCCCACCCCCAAAGCTATAGGTAAATGTAGCTCGCCGGGGATGTGGATACACACGACTCGAGAGACTGGCAACAGCCTCTTGTTCCTCGGGCGTCAATGGCCGATCAATCGCTTGAAATTCGTAATACTGATATTCGCTCATTATAACATCTTCTCCATTGTATCACACAGCCCAAAACAAAACCATCCCGCTCTCATTTGAGAAGCGGGATGCTGCCTCAGCTATTCCTTCCTGGCCTGCCCCATGGCCGTGCTAATGCCCAGCCCGGCAAACTGGGCGTAATCCGCATCCCCATGGCTGTTCCTGGACCGCGCGGATAAATTCAACATCCGCTTGCTTCAACCTCTGGTAAACCGTCTCGATATCATCCGTTTCAAAATATAATTCTCCATTGTGTGCTTTCTTAGCAACCGGGTATTGCGCCGCGTCGCACTCCAGATTCTCCTTTCCAGTTATTCTCCGGAAGAAGGATTATTGTACCACACTATCTCACCTCTATCATTTGATCCCACCCTCCACAGTCCTCATTATGTACTCTGGCAACAACAGTGATATAATCAAGCCAACGGCCAGCAAAAACACTCTTGTTGCAAAGAACACGCAGAGGAACACCAAGGGAGAAAGAAACTCTTAATCTCTGTGGTCTGTATTAGCGGGAGGGAAGATATATGAGCTTGCCACAACATCCTGATCAGCCGCGCAGTTGGGTATACGCTCTGCGCGTTCTCATTCTTGGCCTGGTGGCGACGCTGGTCACACTGGGCCTGGCCATGATCATTGCCGTTGTAGGGCGTCCTGCCTCCGGCACCGAGAACCAGCCCATAGACGCGCTGGCAAACAGCACTGATTCATGTGTTACCTGTCACCGGAGCATCACGCCGGGCATTGTCCAGCAATACAGTCACAGCACCATGGCAGCGGCCGAGGTGGCGTGTCAAGATTGCCACGAGGTCAAGGCCGATTATCCGGGCGCGGTGGAACACGAAGGCACTTTTGTGCTCAATAGCCCGAGCACGGCAATGTGCCAGCATTGCCACGCCACCGAGGTCACCCAGTATTACCAAAGCCGCCACAGCCTGCCATCCTACGTGGCGATGAAAGGAACCGGCGATCTGACGCCCAACCTCGTGGCAATGTACCAGGCCATCCCAGAAGGCAGCTTTGCCCCCGACAAAGCGCGCAACGCGCTGTACGCGCTCGAAGGGCCAGACGTGACCTACTTTGCGTGCGAAACCTGCCACAACGTCGGCAAGCCCCAACCCGATGGCTCGGTGGGCCAGTGCCACAAGTGCCATCTGCGGCATGAGTTTAGCCTCGAACAGGCGCGCAAGCCCGAAACCTGCAACGCCTGTCACATCGGCCCCGACCATCCCCAATGGGAAATTTACCAGGAATCGCCGCACGGCATCGCCTATGCCACGGGCGGCGAGCGATGGAACTGGGAAGCCGAAGCGGGCACGTTGTCAGTACAAGATTTTCCGGCGCCCACCTGCGCCAACTGTCACATTGGCGGCTTTGGGGCCAGCGGCACAACGCACGACGTAGGGGATCGCCTGACATGGTATCTGTTTGCGCCCATCAGCCAGCGGCGTCCTGATTGGGAAGATAACCAGGTACGCATGCAAAACGCGTGCCGCGAATGTCACAACGCCAACTTTATCCAGGCCTTTTACGAAAAGGCCGGCAAGGCCACCGAAGCGGTGAACGCCTGGGTGAAGCAAAGCGACGACATGGTGGCGCCTTTGAAAGAACAGGGGCTACTGACCAGCGAGCCATTTGACGAGCCGATTGATTTTACATACTTTGAGCTGTGGCATCACTGGGGTCGCACAGCCAAGTTCGGCGCGTGGATGCAAGGGCCAGATTACACCCAGTGGCACGGCGCGTACGAGGTGCTGAGCGACCTGGCTGAATTGCGCGAGCTAACTGAAGAGAAACTGAAGAAATGAGAACCGACAATAATCTGTATTACCTGGCGACTGTTTTCCCGCCAATCCGGCGCCTCCGCTTGCCGTTCTCACGGGATCAGTTAATGATGTTAATGATCGCCACGAACGAGCTTTTCTTGGGCTTTGACACTTATCTGGCGCACAGCATCAGCGGCACGATTCGGCCTAACGAATGGATCCCCATCGTCTTTGGCTCTGTGTCCGGCGTCATTCTGCTGCTGGCGGGCCTCATTGCCCTGAAACGCCGCGAGCTGGCAACGGTCATTGCCACACTGACGTTGATGGCTAGCATTGCAGTCGGGCTGTTGGGCGCTTATTTTCATTGGGTGAGAGCCATCTTGCCCGCCGCGCCTGCCGGCCAGCAGGTGAGCGTGAACTTGCTGGTATGGGCGCCGCCGATCCTGGCGCCGCTCACCTTTGCGCTGGTGGGCGTGCTGGGTATCAGCGCCGTGTGGATTGAGGACCCGCCCAACAGCGGCGCGCTGCTGCTGGGCGGCCAACGCCTGCGTTTGCCGTACAGCAAAACTCGCGCCTACTTTTTCCTGGTCGGCCTGGGCGTTCTGGCCACTGTCCTCAGCAGCGTGCTGGATCACGGGCGCGTTTACTTTGAAAATCCGTGGCTGTGGGTGCCAACCGTTGCGGGCATTTTTGGCACGGTGGTCGTCATTGCCCTGGGGGTCATCGAGCAGCCCACGCGCGCCGACCTGATAGCTTATGTCGGCACAATGGCGCTGTTGATTGTGGTAGGCCTCGTGGGCACAGTGCTGCACGTGCAAGCCGACCTGGTTGGTCAAAATGCCATTGTCGTCGAGCGCTTTATTCGCGGGGCGCCTTTTCTGGCGCCCATGCTGTTTGCGGATATGGCCGCATTCGGGCTGATCGTTCTGCTTGATCCACGTGAACAAAGCAACTAACGCTAGAGTATTAGTCCCCCTCCTAATGCGCGCCTGCGACCGGGGGTTGCCGCTGATTCTGATTCGCCGGGTGGAAGCAAATCTCGAGGAGGCTGACAATGAGTGAACAAACCAAACTCACCCGCCGCCGCTTTTTGCTTGGGGCTGGAGGAGTGCTTGGCGCAAGCGCGTTGGCCTGCAGTGGCCTGGGCGTCCTGGCTACACGCGCGCCCGATATTCCCTATGTTGAAACCCTACTAGAAGGAGCTATGCCAATGAACAAGATTCTAGTCGCCTATGCAACCCGTGCCGGGTCAACCGGCGAGGTCGCCGAAGCAATCAGTCAAACGTTGAGCGCGAGCGGCGCGACTGTAGATGTGCGCCCCCTCAAAAAAGCAAGCGACCCCAAAAGCTATAACGCCGTGGTAGTGGGAAGCGCGATTCGGATGGGGCAATGGCTGCCCGAGGCCGTTCAATTTGTGAAAACCCATCAGGCCGCCCTGAGCACTATCCCCACGGCCTATTTCCTGGTCAGCGGTTTTTTGCGCGAGGACACGATCGAGATGCGGGACCAGGTGCGGGCTTTTCTCGACCCCGTGCGCCAAATCCTCGAACCGAAAAGCATTGGCTTGTTTGCGGGCAAGATGGACTACAGCAAGCTCTCGTGGCTCGACCGCACGATTGCCAAGGCAGTCAAATCCGTCGAAGGCGACTGGCGAAACTGGGATGCGATTCGCGCGTGGGCAAAAGAATTGTACCCGACGTTTGGCCTGGCAGGTTAGGCGCAAACCGGCGAAAAGGTGAAAACTGTGCAAACCCCCTCTTCTCTCAAGTGGCTCGTCCCTTTGATCTTTGTGTTGGCATTGTTCGCCGCCGGAGCAGGACTCTGGCCCGGCGATGGACAACCCTACCCACTGACCAGTTTTCGAGGCGAGCAAGTGACCATCAACGCGCGCGGCCTGTACTATTGGGATACCGTCAGTTTGGCGACCCAGGCGCAAGCCAACGACTTTGTCACTCTGGTGCTGGGACTGCCGCTGCTGGCTATCTCGTTCTGGCTGACCATGCGCGGCTCTTTGCGCGGGCGCTTGCTGCTGACCGGCACGCTGGGCTTTTTTCTGTACACCTACATGTCCATGTGCTTTGGTGCAGCCTACAACAAATTCTTTCTGGTATATGTGGCGCTCTTTAGCCTGAGCCTGTTCGCCTTCGCCCAGGGGCTAATGTCTTTCGACTTGAGTACGCTCCCACGGCACTTTTCCGGGCGCCTGCCGCGCCGCGCTTTTGCCGCTTTGCTTTTCTTTTCCGGCGCGTTTCTGCTGCTGGCCTGGCTGGGGCGTATTGCCCCAACGCTATTGCAGAATCAGATGCCGCCGCTGGAGAACACTACCAGCTTGACCATTCAGGCAATGGATCTGGGCATGATTGTCCCTCTTTGCATCCTGTCTGGCATTCTTCTGCTGCGCCAGACGGCCTGGGGCTATCTGCTGACCTCCGTTGCGATGATGAAATTCCTGACGATGGGTATAGCGGTCAGCGCGATGGGTATCAATATGGTTCGCGCTGGCGTGGCAAGCAGCCCGGTGGAACTGGTTGTATTTCCCACCATCACGCTAGTCAACCTGGTTTTGACGGTGGTGCTGCTCAGGAACATTGACCGTCGGCAGTAAAATTTACCGGCATCTCGCGAAAGAGCGCCCTGGTGCGGCCAGAACACCAAGCAGTGTTTTCACGCCCGCCAGGGCGCTCTTACATTAACCATTCCTCTCCCACCCCACGACTACTATTTGCCCTCTCTTTTGAGTATCAGTAGAGATCAGTGTACCAGCCTGGAAATTCATTTCCAGGCGCAGCGCGTTGCGCCGCGCCCGGAACAAGTTGTTGCCATAATAATCAAGCTCCAACCGAACTTTACACCGTCAAGTTGTGTATAGTATAGTGTATGGAGAAAACTACAGGAGCAAAGAGTGCAATTCATCAACCGCGCGCAGGCAGGTGACCAGGAAGCGTTTGCCATCCTGTTCGAACAATACAAAAACCTGGTCTACAAAACAGCCTATCTCATGCTTGGCAACAAAGACGAAGCCGAAGACGCGCTTCAAGAAGTTTTCGTGCTGGTGCACAGGTCGCTGGCCGGGTTTGATCCACACAAAGGCGCTTTCAGCACCTGGCTGCACCGCATCACCTTCAATTACTGTTTGAACCAGCATCGCAAACGGCGCGCGCTGGCGCTGCCGCTGGAGGAAATCGCTTTTGTAGTTACAGGTGAATCTCAGGATGAGCAAGTAGCCGAAAAGCAAGCCATCGAACAGGCCATCTGGAAATTAAGCGAGCGGCAAAAAGCCGTCGTGATCCTGCGTTATTACTGGGGACTTTCTTACGCAGAAATCTCTACCATTCTAGATATCCCATTGGGAACCGTCAAGTCCCGGCTCGATCTCGCGATCAAGACCTTGCGCAAGACGCTTGGGGAACAACCAGCCCGCTCCGGCTCTGCGCCAGAAGTGGAGATGTGCAAATGAACTGCGAACAAGTGCAAGCGATTTTGGTCTCGTACCTCAATAACGAGACGACTCCTTCCGAACGGGCGTTGATCCAGGCTCACCTATCTGGCTGTCCCGCTTGTCAGGCGGAAGTGTCCTTGCTATCCAGCATGCAAGGACAGATCAGCTCGGTGCTGCAGCGCCGGGTTGCCAACACGATCCCTGCGCAGGACGCGTGGGGACGATTAGAAGCAAGGCTGACCGAGGCCGCGCAACCTTCGTCGGCCCAATCTGAAACGTGGCTGTCACGCCTGGCGCCGGGTGTGAGCCGCATATCAACTCAACTTTTAGGAGGCATAACCATGCATAAAAAACTAGCTCTATCTGCCTTCGTGGCAGTCTTGATCGTCTCGACGGTTGCTATCTTTATGGCAAAAACGGTGACGCCAGTTTCGGCCCAAGAAATCTTGGATCACGCCTATGCCGCCCAGACCGCGAGCACCCTGGTCCAGGGCATTCAGCACCTCCGCGTCGAAACGTACCAGAATATCCGGGCCTTGCCGGAAGGCCAGGGCGTGCGCACGATTATGGACAACTATTACG
The DNA here is from genome assembly GCA_964651475.1 of uncultured Anaerolineae bacterium. Classification (GTDB taxonomy): domain Bacteria; phylum Chloroflexota; class Anaerolineae; order Fen-1058; family Fen-1058; genus JBGSMF01. Next base: position 168,049 of record CAZYXV010000003.1, read on the forward strand.
ACTTTCAGACCGGCAACGTGCGGCTGGTGATTACGGACACCCAGACCGGCAAGATACTCGACGCCTTTTCCTACGACGGCGTGTACCTCTACAGCCAGCACGAGGAAAACCTGTCCGCCGATTCACAGTTGACCGTCTATCGCACTCCACAGAGACGCGACCAGGTAGCGGACCAGCACGCCCATAGCAGTGATCTGGAAGAAAATTTCAAGCAAATGTTTGAACAGCTACGCAACGATCCCAATGTAGAACTGGTGGGGCAAGAAAGCAGGCCGGGCGGCCGCACGGTCTATGTCTTGCGCACGCGCCAGCCGGCCAAAGTCCTCGTCGCAGGCCAACACGTCGTAGAAAACGACTTACCCATTGGCGCCTTGACAATGGCGTTCGATACCAAGACATATAAACTGCTCGAAAGCCAGATGACGATTGAAAAGGATGGACAGGAGATATTGGTCAATTCCTATCACGTGCTGGTGGACGAAATTCTGCCCGCCGACAGCGCGATCCCCTGGCATTTGTGCGACCTGGAAGGCATTACGATTGTGGATGACCCCAACCGTGCGCATGGCGACCTGTTGCCCGAGGTCATTTCGGAACAAGACCTGGCCGCAAAGACTCAATCCGGCTACCTGCTCAAGGCCATCCCGGACGGATTTGCGTTGGAAATCAGCGCCCCGCCGCGGCAAGCTGCCGGCGAGCCATACATCTACATCGCATCCTATCGCAGCCAAGCGAATGACTATTTTGTCATCCAGGATGATGGCGCGGTACCCACCAAACTGTTGGACGAAACCGACGCGACGTACACCACGGCCAGCGGTCTGACGCTCCATTTCATAAGAGAGGGGGACAGCCCCTCAGGCAAGCAGTTCAGCTCGGCCATTGTCGAGGCTCCCGGCGGCAAGCTCTTTTGGATCAACAGCACCCTGCCGCGCGAGACCGTACTGGCATGGGCCGAGGAGCTAACCCTGGTAAAGTAGATTACAAAACAGAATAGGCGGTCCCGCAAGAAATCGCAGGACCGCCTATTTTTCACTATGCGTTTGATGTGAAATGGAGCTACTTGCCCTGATTTGTCATTGCGAGCCGCCTGGAGGGCGGCGAAGCAATCCCATTGCTACGGTTAAGGAGATTGCTTCGGCGCTTCGCGCCTCGCAATGACAAGGTAGAAACTTATTTCACATCAAACGTACTATTGCAAATCTTTGTATTTCAGTTCGCCAGCAGCCTGCCTGGCGGCAGACAGATTGAACTGCGGGCGAAACAAAATACTAAGTCGCTGAGCCGCCTGCAGGCTGTGGAGCGCGTCGTTTGACCTGGCGATTCAACAAAGCAAATCCCCCGGCCGCCACAGAGCCAACCAGGCCCGCCGCGTACCACACCAGGCGCGGGTCCGCATTGTCCATAATCAGCCCGGCCAACAAGGGACCAATCGCCGTCGGGATGATCCAACTGAATCCAAAAACAGCCATGTACCTTCCCCGCATGTCTTCGGGCGACATTTGCGCCACCAACGCCTGAGACACCGGGATGGCGACCATCTCGCCGATGGTGATAATGACCATCGCGATCAGAAAATAAGAATAAGACGAGGTCCAGCCGTACATGCTAAAGCCAAAAGCATACAACGCGCAGCCCGCCGCCATCAAGACCAGCGGCCGGCAGCCTTTGAGGCGGCGCGTGACGTAAAACTGGAACAATACCACCATCGCCGCGTTCAAGCTGAGAATGTATCCAAAGCCGCGTTCGGGGACGCCGTGAACGTCTCGTAAATAAACCGAGAGAGTTGTGTTCATCTGCATGTACACAATGACCATGAGCATGCAGGTAAAGATAAAGACCATGTAGGTGGCATCGCGCATCACTGTAACGTATCCGCGCAGCGTTCGAAAAATGCCGTTCCCGTGTTTCTCCGGTGCCGCAACGCGCGGCCTGGTTTCGCGCATGGCAAAGTAGATAATGCTGGCGGTGATAAGGCTGGTGACGGCGTCGCAGATAAACAACAGCAAATAAGATTGGGACGCCAGCAAACCGCCAATAGCCGGGCCGATGGCGACGGCGAGATTGGCCACCACGCGCAAAATGCCAAAGCCCTGCGCGCGCTGATCCTCCGCGAGGAGGTCGGCCACCATCGCCTGCTGCGCCGGACCTCCCATATCCGCCAACATGCCCACCACCAGCGCCGTGACAAAGAAAAGGTCGAGCGAGTCCACCACGCCCATGACCAGGCTGGCAGTAGCGCTGGCTACCAATCCAAAGATGACCATCACCTTGCGGCCCAGTTGATCCGCCAACGCGCCGCCCAACCCGCTCCCTATCACACTCGAAATCGAAAAGAAGCCGAAAAGCACTCCCACCGTCGTCATGCCCACGCCAAACTTGCGCGTGATGTAAAGCGTAAAGAAGGGAAACAACAACGCCCCGCCCAACCGATCAATGAATGCGCCCAAGATCAGCGTCCAAAACTGCGGGGGATATTCGTCATAGATATTTCGGATGCGCGCCAGTCGCCTGGAAAAGTTCATGGCCTCACCGCTTTCTGCAAATTCACGTGGAAATTGTTGGTGAGCCAACAGAATAGCGCGTCCGCTCTTTTTTGTCAAGTTAAAAGACCGATGCGGGCGCTGCGTGAAACGTCACCCAGCCAACACTTACCCCCACCCGACTTGACAATCGGGACAAAGCGAGTACACTTGACTGGTCAGACCACTTACCAGATGGAGCAAAATCACGAGGAGGCTCGCATGAACGATTGGTCAGCGCCGTTACGCCCGGCGGTCTATGCCGAACAATCCCTGGTCGCCGCCATCCTGGATGGCGACTATCTGCCCGGCGCGGCTTTGCCCGGCGAACGCGAGTTGGCCGCTCAACTGGGCGTCACCCGCCCCACGCTGCGCGAGGCGCTGCAACGCCTGGAACGCGACGGATGGATCTCAATTCGCCAGGGCAAATCCACCTGCGTCAACAATATCTGGCAAGAAGGGGGATTGAATGTATTGAACGCCCTGGCACGCCACGGCCACAAACTCCCGCCCGACTTTATCCCCAACTTGTTGGAAGTGCGGTTGGCGCTCGCGCCAGCCTACACCCGCGCTGCGGTGGAACAGTCGGCGGCACGTGTGATAACCTGCCTGGCCGATCACACCGGGCTTGAAAACACTCCCGAAGCCTTTGCCGTCTTTGACTGGACACTGCACCACACGTTGACCATTGCTTCCGGCAACCCCGTCTACACACTGATTCTCAATGGGTTCGCCGGCTTTTACGAGCAGATGGCGCGCCTCTATTTTACGCTACCTGAGGCGCGGGCTTTATCGCGGACGTTTTACGCGGCGCTGCTGGCCGCCGCTCGCAAGCCAGACGCTGCCAAGGCAGAGCGGGTCACGCGCGAGGTGATGCAAAAAAGCATTGCCTTGTGGAAACAGGCCAGTAAAACAAAAAGCAAGTCGAACGCCAGGAGTTGAACTATGAGACGCTGGAATGGTTGGGGCGATGATGCCATCACGTATCCACTGCCGCCTTTGGCCGCGCGCGTTCTTCGAGACTGGGCCGGGCCGGGCGCGCCGCCCCGCGACGCAACACTGCAAGACGTGATCGCCAACGTGCCGCCTTCGCGGCTGCCCGCGCATCCGCTCGTTTCAGATGATCCCGTTGACCGCCTGCGCCACACGCGCGGGCAGAGCCTGCCCGATTGGATTGCCTTGCGAAGCGGGCAAATCGCCGCGTTCCCCGATGGCGTGGCCTATCCTGCTACCGACGCGGAGGTGCGCGAGCTGGTCCGCTACGCGGGCGAGATTGGCGCGCGCCTCATTCCCTACGGCGGCGGGACGAGTGTAGTGGGACACATCAACCCGCTGCCCGCCCACGCACCCGCGCTCACGGTGGATCTGGCCCGCATGAGCACTCTAGAGCGATTCGACGAAACCAGCCACCTGGCCACCTTTGGCGCGGGGATTACGGGGCCTGATTTGGAAGCTCAACTCAGGGCGCGGGGGTGCACGCTGGGGCACTTTCCACAATCGTTCGAGCTTTCGACGCTGGGGGGGTGGATTGCCACGCGCTCCAGCGGGCAGCAATCGCTAGGTTATGGGCGCATCGAAAAGCTCTTTGCGGGGGGGCGGCTGGAAGCGCCGGCCGGCACGCTGGAACTGCCGCCCTTCCCGGCCTCGGCCGCCGGGCCGGATTTGCGCGAAATCATTCTAGGCTCCGAAGGCCGGCTGGGCATCTTGACCCAGGCCACCGTCCGCGCCGCGCCGCTGCCGGAGCGAGAAGATTTCCACGCCGTCTTTTTCCCCGCTTTCGAGTCGGCCTGCGCCGCTGCCCGCGCGATGCTGCAAGCGCGGCTGCCGCTTTCAATGCTGCGCCTGAGCACCGCGGCAGAGACCGAAACCACGCTGGCCATGGCCGGCCACGAGCGCCTCATCGGAGCATTGGAGCAACTGCTGGCGATGCGCGGCGTCAAGGCCGGCAAATGCATGATGCTGCTCGGATTTACAGGCCGCAGTGCGATGGTCAAGACGACGCGCAAAGAAACGATGGGAATCGCCGGCAGGCACGGCGGCATCCACGTGGGACGCACGTTTGGCAGCCAATGGCACAAGAGCCGCTTTCGCACGCCTTATCTGCGCAACACGCTCTGGGAAGCGGGATACGCTCTTGACACGCTGGAAACCGCCGCCGACTGGGACACTATTCCCATCATGATAGAAGCGATTGAGGCGGCTCTGCATTCCGGCCTGCAAGATATTGGCGAGCGCGTTCACGTCTTTACGCACCTGTCGCATCTTTATCCTTACGGCGCCAGTATCTACACCACCTACCTCTATCGCATCGCGTCCGGCCTCGACCGCTTCCAGGCCGCGGCTGAAACCTTGCGCCGATGGCAGATTCTCAAGGCAGCCGCCAGCCAGGTCATTGTCGCACACGGCGGCACAATCAGCCACCAGCACGGCGTGGGCATTGATCACACGCTCTACTTGCCGGCCGAAAAGGGCGAGCTGGGACTGTTAACACTGCGCGACGTGTGCCGGCGCTTTGATCCAAACGGCATCATGAATCCGGGCAAGCTCATCACGTAAAACGGAGCACAAACCATGTGGGGAAAAAACTGGCGCGACGAGATATGGCCACAACTCGACCGTCCCTGGGATATTCTCATCATTGGCGGCGGCATCACCGGCGCGGGCATCTTGCGCGAGGCGACCCGGCTTGGCCTGCGCGCCCTGCTGGTAGAGCAGCGCGATTTTGCCTGGGGCACATCCAGCCGTTCGTCCAAGCTCGTTCACGGCGGATTGCGCTACCTTAAGGAGGGCAAGCTGGGGCTGACCCTGGCCTCGGTTCAAGAACGCGAGCGTTTGATGGAAGAAGGTCCCGGCCTGATTGATCCACTCGGCTTTTTGTTGGCCACCTACCAGGGCGACCAACCCGGGCGCTGGACGTACCAGGCCGGCCTTTCCATCTACGATCTGTTGGCGCTGCAATGGAGTCATCGGCACTATAGCGCGCGAGACTTGCAGATGCTCGCGCCCCACATCGCCCAAGAGGGGCTAAAGGGCGGCCTGCGCTACGGCGACGCTCAAACAGACGACGCCCGGCTGGTGCTGCGCATCATCCGCGAGGCCGTGGCCGACGGCGGCGTTGCTCTCAACTATACGCGCGCCCAAGAATTGCTGCGCGACGACGCCGGCCTCGCGATTGGGGCGCGGCTGCGCGACTGCGCCAGCTCTCCCGCCAGTCTGGAATCCAGGGACGTTTACGCTCGCGTAATCATCAATGCCACTGGCGCGTGGGCCGACTGCCTGCGCGGCCAAGTTGGCGCGCAAGCGCGCATCCGCCCGCTGAGGGGCAGCCATTTGATCTTTCCGGCGTGGCGATTGCCGGTCGCGCAAGCCATCAGTTTTTTGCATCCTCTGGACCGCCGCCCGGTATTTATCTTTCCGTGGGAAGGCATCACGCTGGTGGGCACAACCGATCTGGATCACGATCAGTCCATGAATGACGAGCCATCCATCAATCTGGAAGAAGTGGCATACTTGATGGCGGCGGTCGAGGCCGAGTTCCCCTCCCTGAACCTGGCGCTGGAAGACGTAGCGGCAACCTTTGCCGGGGTGCGGCCCGTCATCGGCAGCGGCAAAGCTGACCCATCCAAAGAATCGCGCGACCACGTGGTGTGGGAAGAAAACGGCTTGCTCACCGTGACCGGCGGCAAGCTCACCACTTTCCGCCTCATTGCCCTGGATGCGCTCAAGGCGGCGCGCCACCGGCTGCCTGACGCGCCTCCCATGGATACCAAGACGCCAGTGCTGAATCAGGTGGACGTGACCTTGCCGGGCAATTTGGATGAAGCCGCGCGGCGGCGGTTGTTGGGCCGCTATGGGGCGGACGCGCCCGCGCTCGTCGCCGCCGCCAGACCCGGCGAGCTTGAGGCTATTCCGGGCACACATCATCTGTGGGCCGAGTTGCGCTGGGGCGCCCGCGCCGAAGGTGCGGTTCACCTGGACGATTTGTTGCTGCGCCGCGTGCGTCTAGGGCTGTTGCTCCCTGGGGGTGGCCAATCAGTCTTGCCCCAAATCCGCGTCATCTGCCAGGCAGAACTGGGTTGGGATGATGCCCGCTGGGAAGCGGAAGAGGCCGCCTACCTGGCCCTGTGGCGACGCTGCTATAGCTTGCCCTCACCGGAGGCAAATGCCATTCCAGATTGGAAAGCGCAATTGGCTCAAGTCCACATGAAACGGGGCGCCAGAAAAGCGCAACAGCGCAAGCGCATCGGGCAACTCGTACTCATCAGCCTCGCCGCCAGTCTCATCGCCGCAATGCTGGCGCGCCTTTTAAAGCGCAGACACCTCCAAATGTAGGGGCGACCCTTGCGGTCGCCCTGGTGTGCAGGCGCAAGACCTGCCCCTACCCTTGTGTTGTAGCATCTTTGTGGTTTAATAGGGTCAAACCATTCAAAGAGGAAACGATGAGCGGTGAGCATATTCTCGCGATTGACAACGGCACTCAAAGTGTGCGCGCCCTCGTGTTCGACCTGCAAGGCAACCTGGCGGCCCAATCCCGCGTGCCGCTGGAGCCATACTTTTCTCAACATCCCGGCTGGGCCGAGCAACACGCCGAATATTATTGGGAATCGCTTTGCCAGGCCTGCCAGCAGCTCTGGCAGCAAACTGACAAAAATACCATCGCCGGCGTTGCGCTGACCACGCAACGCTCCACGGTGATTAACGTGGATCAAAGCGGCAAGCCGTTGCGCCCGGCCATGGTGTGGCTCGATCAGCGCCGCACGATGGGGCAAAAACCCGTGGGTGGCTTGTGGGGATTGGCCTTTAAACTATCCGGCATGAGCGAGACGGTGGCCTACCTGCAAGCCGAAGCCGAAGCCAACTGGCTCCGCGCCCAGCAACCTGAAATCTGGGAGCAGACGCACAAGTACCTTTTCCTTTCGGGCTACCTAACGTTTAAACTCACCAACCGTTTTGTGGATTCAGTGGGCTGCCAGGTAGGCTATGTCCCGTTCGATTACAAAAAGCTGCGTTGGGCTTCAGCGTGGGATTGGAAGTGGCAGGCGGTACCTGTGGATCCAGCGCGGCTGCCTGACCTCGTCCCGCCAGCGGGTCAACTGGGCGAGATCACGCCCCAGGCGGCGGAGGCAAGCGGCATCCCGGCCGGCTTGCCCCTCATCGCCGCCGCCGCAGACAAGGCGTGCGAGGTCATTGGCGCGGGCTGTCTCGACCCGCACATCGGCTGCCTGAGCTATGGCACTACGGCCACCATCAACAGCACGCATAAAAAATACGTCGAGGTCATTCCGCTCATACCGCCCTACCCTGCCGCCATTCCCAACGCCTACAGCCTGGAGATTCAGATTTATCGCGGTTATTGGATGGTCAGCTGGTTCAAGGACGAATTTGGCCTCCGCGAGCAGCGCATGGCCCAAGAGCGCGGCGTTGCGCCAGAATCTTTGTTTGACGAGTTGGTCAACCAGGTGCCGCCCGGCTCGATGGGGTTGATGCTGCAACCTTACTGGTCGCCGGGGTTAAAGGTGCCCGGACCGGAAGCGAAAGGCGCCGTCATCGGCTTTGGCGACGTGCACACCCGCGCGCATCTTTATCGCGCCATCCTGGAAGGACTGGCCTACGCCTTGCGCGAGGGCAAAGAGCGCACCGAGCAGCGCAGCGGCATTCCTATCACCGGGTTGCGCGTTTCAGGCGGCGGATCGCAAAGCGACGCGGCCCTGCAGCTCACCGCCGACATTTTCAACCTGCCCACGGCGCGCCCCCACCTCTACGAAACAACGGGCCTGGGCGCGGCGATTGACGCCGCCGTGGGATTGGGCTTGCATCCAGATTTTGAGACGGCCGTGCAGGCCATGACCCGCATAGGGCGCGTGTTCGAGCCGGACCCCCACACGCGCGAAATTTACGACCAACTCTACCATCGCGTTTACAAGCAAATGTACACCAGACTCAAGCTGCTTTACGAAGAAATCCGCGATATCACCGGCTACCCCGGCAAAGTGGTGTGACTTGAGAGCGACGATATGAATCTTTACGCTGGGATTGAAGCGGGCGGCACCAAGTTCGTCTGCGCGGTGGGCAGCGGCCCACAAGATATTCAAGCCGAAGCGCGTTTTTCCACCACCGATCCGGCAGAAACGATTGGCCGCGCCATAGACTTTATCAGGCAGCAGGCGCGAGAGCATCCCCTGGCGGCTATCGGCGTCGGTTCATTTGGCCCCGTAGACCTGGACCCCGCCTCGCCGACGTACGGGTACATCACCACCACCCCCAAGCCGGGTTGGGCTAACACAAACATCGTAGGGATGTTGAAAGCAGAATTCGATCTGCCGGTAGCGTTTGACACAGACGTCAACGCGGCCGCGTTCGGCGAATACTGCTGGGGCGCGGCGCAGGGATTCGACCCCGCCCTTTATTTGACGATCGGGACCGGCATCGGCGGCGGCGCGATATGCCAGGGGCAGCCCGTGCGCGGACTGGTTCATCCGGAAATGGGTCACGTGTTCATCCCGCACGACCGGGCAGTAGATCCGTTCCCCGGCTATTGTCCCTTCCACGGCGATTGTTTTGAAGGGCTGGCTTCTGGCCCCTCTATGAAAAAGCGCTGGGGGCAGCCGGCCGAAACGCTCCCCAGCGACCATTCCGCGTGGGAGATTGAAGCGCGTTACATTGCGCTGGCGCTCTCAAACCTGATCCTGAGCTATTCCCCGCGCCGCATCATCCTCGGGGGGGGCGTGATGCAGCACCAGGCACTCTATCCCATGGTGCAGCAAAAGGTTTGGGAAATCCTGAATGGCTATGTTCAATCCCCGCACATCCTGGAGAGGATTGAACAGTATATCGTCCCACCGGGCCTGGGCAATCGCGCCGGCGTGTTGGGCGCCATCGCACTGGCAAAAATCCGTCCCTGGTTTGCGCCGACTCCAAATGTGGGCTATAATCAAAACGTTTCCTGATTCGGTTGTTGGGACACGCATGAACACAGATAAACACGGACCTGGCCGGGGACTTGTTGGCCTGCTCATCATTGTGGGGCTGGCCGCCGGTTTTGGAGGCGGCGCGGCGATTGGCTGGTGGTTCCCCCTTCGCAGCCCGCAAACCACGCCAGACGCGCTCGACCCCATGTGGCAATCGGATTACATCTTGATGACGGCGCAAGCCTACAGCCTGGATGGCGACCTGGCTACGGCGCAACAGCGCCTGGATGCATTGGGGCTGGCCGATCCAGGAGCGCGGGTAGCGGCGCGAGGGCAAGAAGCCATCGCAGAAGGATTGCCGCTAGAAGATGTTGGCCGCCTGGCGCGCCTGGCCGCCGCGCTGGGCACGCGGCTGCCTGAACTGGAACCTTATCTGACACATTGACGCAGGACTCGATGCGCACCTATCTCGTCGTCACTTTGATTGCAGTGGTGATAGGAGTGTTGGCCGGGCTGGGGTACGCCTGGTTTGTGGAGCCTGTCCAATACACCAACATTACCCCGGCTGAATTGCTGCCCGAATACCGCCCCACCTGGATCACGCTGGTGGCGGCCTCGTACGCCGTCGAGGACGATTGGGGACGGGCCGAGTTCAGGCTCAACAGCCTGGGGCAGCGCGAGCTGCGCGAAAGCGTGGCCGAGGTTATTCATCGCGCCGCCGCCGAGGTGCGCCCGGTTCCCATCATGCGCGCGCTGGCGCGCCTGGCCGAGCGGCTGGATTTAAATTTGCCAGAGATGGTCGTCTACCTGGCGACGCCACTGCCCACAGTCACGCCGCCAGTCGTGCCGCCCACGCCTTCGTCCACGCCCACAGTCACGCCCTCCGCCACACCCACGTTCGCGCCGCCGGCCTCCCCAACGCCGCTGCCCACGCTCACGCCCACCCCCACGCCGCTGCCGGGCTATTTGCTCGTCGGGCAAGAGCGTCTGTGCAAGACCGGCCTGCCTGCCTCTCAAATCCAGGCCATCGTAGAAGACGAACTTGGGCAAGGCACCCCGGGCGTGGACGTGTGGATTAGTTGGGATGGCGGCGCGGACCGTTTTGTGACGGGCGTCAAGCCAGAGTTGGGCGCGGGTTACGGCGACTTTGACATGGCGCCCGGCGTGGCATACAATGTCAGCGTGGGCGCCTCGGCCGTGCCGTTAGTTCGGGGGCTGGAAGCCGAGGTGTGTCCATCCACCTCGCCCACCCAAACGGCCTACGCCGTATGGCGGCTGGCCTTTCGCACCATTCCACCAACGGCAACGCCCACCCCCACACCTACCCCGACAGATACACCCACCATCGAAGCGACAGCATCGCCGCAGGCGACAGCATCGCCGCAGGCGACAGCACCGCCGCAGGCGGCAGCATCGCCAACCGTTGATTTGCCGTGACGCGCCGGAGCTGGCGATCTTACGCTGACTCGATCACACGCGCCGGCCAGATCACGCCCATTTTTCTGATGGCGTTGCCCGCGGCGGCTTGCGTGGCGGCCTGCTTGCTGGCGCCTTCGCCCCGCCCCGCAACCTCGCTGCCGATGTAAACTTCGACGGTGAATACCTTGGCGTGATCGGGTCCCTCGGCGCCAACGGTGCGGTAGCGCGGCGTGTGGCCGCGTTCGGCCTGGCTCCATTCTTGCAAAATGCTCTTGGCGTCGCGGTCAAGCTCGGCGCTGATAATGCGCTCGATCATCGCCGCAAACAGCGGCTCGACCATCTGCCGCACAGCCTCGAGACCCTGATCCAGGTACAACGCGCCCACCACCGCTTCAAAGGCATCGGCCAGCAAACTGGCGCGCTTGCGGCCGCCGCTTTCGCCCTCTCCCTTTCCCAACATAACCTGCTCGTCCATGCCCAGTTGACAGGCAAGCTCGGCCAGCGTTTCAGTCTTGACCATAGCGGCTCTCAGGCTGGTCAGGCGCCCCTCTTGCGCTTCGGGGAAACGGTGATACAGCCAGGCGGCGCTGAAAAAATCCAGCACGGCGTCGCCCAAAAATTCCAGCCGCTCGTTATCCTCCAACGCCAGTTCGGGGTGCTCGTTAATGTACGAGCGATGCGTCAGGGCGCGAAAAAGCAGTGAAGGGTTGTTGAACGGCGGGAGCGTGGAGAACTCGGGGGATCTGAGGGAATCCGCCTGATCCGGGATTCCCTCAGGTCCCACGAGTTCCGCGTTATGTTGTTGTGTGTCTTCCAATACTCAACCTCCTATGCTCGTTGCTGGTTGCTAGTTACTCGTTGTTGGCGGCTTTTCGAAGCGTTTAAAAATCAGCACGGAATTGTGCCCGCCAAATCCAAACGAGTTGCTCATGGCAATGTGGATGGCCTGGCGGCGCGCGGCGTTGGGCACGTAATCCAGATCGCACGCCGGGTCGGGGGCGTGCAAATTAATCGTGGGCGGCAACACGCCCTCGCGCAACGCCAGCACGCAAAAGATTGCTTCCAATGCGCCCGTCGCGCCCATCATGTGCCCCGTCATGGATTTGGTGGCGCTGGCGGGAATCTGATAGGCGCGCTGGCCGAACACGGCCTTGACGGCGGCCGTCTCGATAGGGTCGTTGAGTTGCGTGGCCGTGCCGTGCGCATTGATATAGTCAATCGCCTCCGGCGGCAAGCCCGCGCTGCGCAGCGCGCGCTGCATGGCCAGGGCGGCGCCGGCGCCGTCGGGGGCGGGCGCGGTGATGTGATAGGCGTCGTCGGTGCTGGCATAGCCTGCCAGTTCAGCCAGCGGCTGCGCGCCGCGCGCCAGCGCAACGTCCAGCCGCTCCAACACCACCATGGCCGCGCCTTCGCCCATCACCAACCCGTCGCGGTCGGCGGCAAAGGGCCGAGAAGCGCCGGGCGGGTCGTCGTTGCGGCGCGACATGGCGCGCATGTGGTCGAACGCGGCGACGCCGATGGGCGAAATCGTCGCCTCGGCCCCGCCGGCGACCATGGCCAGCGCGTCGCCGCGCAGAATGGCGTGATACGCCAGCCCGATGGCGTCCGCGCCGGCCGAGCACGCGCTGACCGGCGCCAGGTTCGGGCCGCGCGCGCCCAACTCGAGCGCCGCGTGGCTGCTGGCGCTGTCGCCGATGATGAGGGGAATGGTCAGCGGGCTGACGCGCCGCGCGCCGTGCAAGATGTGCGTGCTGCACACGTCGTAATAACTGTTTAACCCGCCCACCGCCGTGCCGACCAGCACACCAACGTCGTAAGCATTGCCCGGGTCTATGACCAACCCGGCCGAGCGCACTGCCTCGAAGGCGGCCACCACGGCAAACTGGCAAAAGCGGTCGCGCCGGCGCGCATCCCGGGCATCCATGTAGCGCGCGGGATTCCAGTCTTTGACCTCGGCGGCAATTTTCACGTCGAGGTCGTCTGTGGGAAAGAGCGTGATGGGCGCGACGCCGCTGCGGCCGTGGACAATATTGTCCCACGTGGTCGGGACGTCGTGGCCGCATGGGCTGACGGCGCCCAGGCCGGTGACGACGACGCGGGGCGGGGTATGGAGTATTGGAGATTGGGTATTGGAGATTGTCATGTCCAGTCCAAAGGCGCTCTGCTCCAAGCCAGGCAGGGAGCAGAGCGGTTCTATATTCGGCCGGCTAGCCGGCCGGGGGCGCGGCCTGTCATTCTCTTGCGGCACTATCTGCCGGCCCGCTCAGCCGAGCGGGGCGAACAGCACCTTGGCCTGGCGCGAATGATTGGAGCAAGCACCACACACCGAAAGCCTTGATTATCGTTGGCGTTACTTGGCGTGTCATTGCCACGGTTGGCGACGCGTGCGTTGATCGGATGATTGTTCCACGCGCCCCCCCGCACCACACGGCGCTATTGTTGGCCGGCCCCCACAGCAGAAGCGGACGCAGCCGCTTCGGACTGTCCTGCACATTTCTTTTTCCAGCCGCCTAACAAGCGGCCGATTTCGACCAGTTGCCGGGTAACGTGCTCGTACTGACCCGGGCTGAAAAAGTGCAAATCGCAACTGAGGCGAACGTAAAATTCGACGCGCTTGTGAAGCACGTTGGCCTGCTCGAGCAAGGCCAGCGCGCCGCCGGTCTTGTCCAGCGACGCGCGCTGAATCGTTTCATAAAAATCCAGCGCCGTTTCTCCCATCCGCTCGGCCAAAAGAAAGCGCTGCGATTTGGGAAAGTGCGCCGTCTGCGGCAAGAGCCACAGCAGCATATCGTAGGTCTTGATAAAAATAGGCGATTCTTTCATAAGACAATATTTCTCCGCGCAAGCCGGCCCCTGAACATCTGCCGCCGCAGGCCATAGCTATCCGCGTGGCGGGCGTGAGCGGCCCAGCTTTGCGCGGCCGCCGTCAGTCGCCCGAGCGGAATCTGCCCGGCGGCGTAATCTTGCTGCAAGGCGCGCCAATGGCGCGCAAAGCGCCGCACGCCGGCCCGCCGCAAACGGCGATGCGTGGGAAAGATGCGAAAGCCGACAAAATCCACGCCGTTGGTCACCGGGTAGACCGCGCTCTTGGCGGGGTGTAACGTCAGGCGCCGCCCGGCCAAAAAATCGGCGATCTCGGCTTTCCAGGCGTGCAGGCGCGGCTTGTCGTCGGCCAACAACACAAAGTCGTCCATATAGCGCACGTAAGCGCGGCATTTGAGCTCGCGCTTGATAAACTGGTCGAGTGGGTCGAGGTACACGTTGGCCCAGAATTGCGAGGTGAGATTGCCGATGGGCAGCCCACGCGGGCGGCACGCCGCCCACAAATCGTCGCCGGGAAAGTAGTGCATCTCGTACTCGGCCGTCTGGATGCCCTCGCCGCTGCGCAAAATGCGCCGCGCCAGATCCAACACGTCCGCGTCGGCAATCCGCACCGCCAGCGTGCCCAACAAAAGAGCGTGATCTATGCTGGGAAAGAATTTGGCCACGTCGCATTGCAGCGCGTAGCGGTGTTGGCGGACAAACTGGTGGCAGCGCTCGAGCGCGCGGTGCGTGCCCTTGCCCACGCGGCAGGCGTAACTATCGTAAATAAAGCAGCGCTCCCAGATCGGCTCGATGACGTTGCACAGCGCGTGATGCACCACCCGGTCACGAAAGGGCGCGGCGGAAATCAGGCGGCGCTTGGGCTCGTAAACGTAAAAATTGGTATAGCCGCCGGGCTGGTAGGCGCGGGCGCGCAACTCGTCTTCCAGCGCCAGCAGGTTTTCTTCCAGGTTAAATTCAAACGCGGCCACCCCGGGCTTGCACCGCTTGCCGCGCCGCGCCGCCCGAAAGGCCACCAGCAAATTGGAAAACTCGTAGATGTGAGGATAGAGATTATCGTAGGTCTTCATCTGAAAAATTTCGTTGGGGGGCACCCCCCCAAACCCCCCAGAAAGCAGAATTTTAGCAAGCAGAAAGCAACAGCGTTAGAGAATGACTGGAGCAAGCACCACACACCGAAAGCCTCGATTAAGGTCGGCGTAACTTGGCGTGCCATCGCCACGGGCGGCGACGCGAGCGTAGATCGGATGATAGCCCCACGCGCCCCCCCGCACCACACGGTATGTCTCTCCAAAACGCTCATCTTTGTGCTCGCTGCCCGGATAGGGCTTGTACCAGTCCGCCGTCCACTCCCACACATTGCCGGCGCAGTCCAACGCGCCAAACGGGCTGGCGCCACCGGGAAAACTGCCCACCGGCGTCGTCGGCGCGCGGCCATATTTTACCACATCAAACGATTTATACCAATCGTCCCACTCGTCCGGCGTCGGCAGGTCCTTGCCCATCAGGCGCGCGGCGGTGTTGCAGCGGGCCGCATCCCAGTCATCGCCCCACGGCCACAGGCGGCCCTCACCCCCCGCCCCCTCTCCCATAGGGAGAGGGGAGAGGCCGCCGCGGGCGGCCTTTTCCCACTGCGCTTCTGTGGGCAGGACTTTGCCGGCCCACTGCGCGTAGGCCACAGCGTCGTCCCACGTCACCAGGACGACGGGATGATCGAGGATATCTTGAATATCCGACTTGGGGCCGCGCGGGCGGCGCCAGCTTGCGCCGGGGACTTGTTTCCAATACTCGCCCTGCAATTTGATCCACCCTCCCTTGGGATCGCGCTCGGCGGCGGTCTGGTAGCCGCTCGCATCCACAAAGGCTTTGAATTGCGCGTTGGTCACGGGCGCGCGGTCAATGAAAAATTCTTCCAGCATGACCTTGCGCTGCGGCATCTCGCGGCCGACCCAGTCGTACTCCCAGCCAAAGCGGGCTTTCATGTCCGCGCGCTGCTGGGCCGAGGTGCCCATCAGAAACTCGCCGGCCGGGATGCGCGCCAGGTCAAATTCTTTGGCGCGGCCCAGCAGCAGCAGCGCGTCGCGCGCGGCCAGCCGCGCGGCGGGGTCGGCGTCTGCTTTGTAACAGCTTCTCAGCGCGTTCAAGATATCGCGGCTCACCGCGCCTTGTGCGGCCTGGGCGCGCAGGTGGGGCAGGCCGGGCAGCGCCAGCGCGGCCTGGCGGCGCACGGCCGGGTCGGGGTCTTGCAGCGCGCGCAGCAGGGGGGCTACGGCCTCGTCGCCGCCGACGATGGACAGAGCGGCGGCAGAGCGGCGGCGCGTATCGGCGTCGGCGCCGGCGCGCGCTGCTTCAGCTTGCAATAGCGCGGCCACGCGTTCCTTCAACTCGGGGTAGCCGGGGGCATTTTTAAGCAGCCCGGCGGCCAACTCTAATCGGATCAGATCAGGGCGCTCGGCGGCGAGCGCCTGGGCATAGGCGGCCAGCCGCCCGGGCTGCCGGGCAAACAGATCCAACAACAGATTCACCGCTTCATTGCGCGTGGGTTCGTCCGCCGAGGGCGCCGCCGCCAGCATGGCCCTGGCCAGCTCGTCGTTGACGGCGGCGTCGTCGCGCACCGTCGCCTCGCGCAGGCAGCGCGCCGCCAGCAGCAGGCCATCCGGCGCCAGCGCCGGCTTGCGGCGGATCAGGCGGCGGATCAAATCCGCGGCGCCAGACGTAAGCCCGGCGAACAGCACGGCCACCTCGCCCCAGCGGTCCAGTTCGCCTTTATCCAGTTCCACCAGCAAGGCCGCGCCGCCGTCGCGCGCGTCGGCCAATTCGGCCGCGGCGAAATATTGCGCCAGCGACTTGTGGACAAAATCATAGCCCAGCGGGTGCTTTTGCAGCAAGCCGCTGCCCTCTGTGTTTTCGTACACAAAACGCTCGGCGGCGGTGGGCAGCGGGTCGCGGGCGGGAGGGGGCGGGGCCAGCGGATTGGGGCCTTGGGGATCAATGCGCTGGCGGGTCAGGTGATCGCTCACCAGCCCGTCAAATTGTTTGGCGGGGATGACGGTCTGCGGCGACCGGATCACTTGATGGCCAACGCGCTTGAGGAACGCTTCGCGCACAGACAGGTCGAACGCGAAATGAACGTCTTTTTTCCACAGCCGCAGCCGCACGTCCACAATGTTGCGGAACAGGTCCACCCGCCGGCCGGCGTCCAGCGGGCCGCCGTAGCTGTACGTCTCGGCCACAAAGGTGAGCAGCAAAGGATTGGACGTCAGCTCGCGCAGGCGCTCGTCGCGCTCGATCAGTTCGGCAAGCTTGCGGGCGTGCTCGGGCGGCTGCTTTTTGTTTTTGAACCAGCGGTCTATAAAGTCGCGCACCTCTTGCAGGATCAAGTCTTGCACGCGCAACTCCCGAAAGGTGGTCAGGCAGGCGCTGCACATCCGAAAGCTTTCCGGGCGCGAAGCGACAATGATCCAGTTGTCGCGCGAGCCGCCGTCTTGCTTGTTGCTCCAGCGCGCTGCAAACGCTTGAATCATTCTGGCCATGGGCTCGAGTTGCGCGGTGATGTTGATTTCGTCCAGCGCGTCCAGCAGCAGCACGAACTGGCTCTGCTCGAGCTTGTCGTGCACAAAGGCTTCCGCGCCGGCCCAATTCTTGTCCACTTTTTCGCGCACGTAATCGGCCAGATAGGCTTCCAGGTCTTGCAGGCGCAAATTTTGATTTTGGTCCCGGCTCACCAGGCGGCTGAGGGGCAAATAGACGGGGATGCGCTCGGGCAATTGCCGCCAGGCGCGCCAGCGCCGCCACAGGCCGGGCGCCCTGGAGCGTTTCATCTCCACGCCGTCCAGCCCGCGCGCGGCAATGTCGCCCAGCCGCGAGCCGCTCAAGGTCCGCCGGTGAGCGAACAGATAAGCCAGGTAACGCAAGAGGGTGGTCTTGCCCGCGCCCGGCTCGCCGGTGATGACCAGCCGGCCATAGTCGCGCAGCGCCCGGGTCGGCTCGATGTCGTTCTGCGTGCCGCGCAGGCGGCGGGGGGC
This sequence comes from uncultured Anaerolineae bacterium, assembly GCA_964651475.1. Classification (GTDB taxonomy): domain Bacteria; phylum Chloroflexota; class Anaerolineae; order Fen-1058; family Fen-1058; genus JBGSMF01. The sequence continues at coordinate 185,746 of CAZYXV010000003.1, forward strand.
GAGCGGCTGGCTGGGGTCGCCGCGCGCCACCAACGTCAGCGGGGTATACACCTGGTCCAGTTCCAGCCACGCGCCGCGCACACTCGCCCAACGTTTAATGTCGGCGTCGAGCGCGGCCACGTACTGGCGCAGCAGCTGGCGCTGCCCCCAGACCGTAAAATAAAGCCTGACGGCCAGCGCGGTGAACAGGCGCTCGAGAGCGTCGCGCAGTTTTTGAAAGTAATAGACGATCAGGCCCGTAATCATCACGCCGCCGATCAATCCGCCGATGATGCCGGCGACGATTTTGGTGCCTTCCGCGCTCCACGTATCTGCCAGTATATCGCCGGTGGGGGTGGGTGTGGGCGGCGTGGGCGCCTGCGCCGTCGCCGGCGCCAGCACGACAGCAGCAAAGAAAACCGCCAACAGCACAGCAGAAACGCGAGTTTTCATAGCAGTTCCTCCACGTCCCTCTCGATGGGTAACTACTCAGCCCGTAGTCACGACTTTAGTCGTGGCTCGTAGTCACGACTTTAGTCGTGGCTCGTAATCACGACTTTAGTCGTGGCTCGTAATCACGACTTTAGTCGTGGCTCGTAATCACGACTTTAGTCGTGGCTCGTAGTCACG
>CAZYXV010000003.1:186454-197553 GCA_964651475.1 uncultured Anaerolineae bacterium
TCGTAGTCACGACTTTAGTCGTGGCTCGTAATCACGACTTTAGTCGTGGCTCGTAGTCACGGCTCGTAGTCACGACTTTAGTCGTGGCTCGTAGTCACGACTTTAGTCGTGGCTCGTAATCACGACTTTAGTCGTGGCTCGTAGTCACGGCTCGTAGTCACGACTTTAGTCGTGGCTCGTAATCACGACTTTAGTCGTGACCGCTACTACGACATGCTCTTGTGGCTGAGCAGTTACCTCGATGGTAGGTTTTTCTGCGGATGGCACGTGCCCGATGATAAATCATCGGGCTGAAAGATCGAAGGGCGATCAATCGCCCTGGAGCAGCCCGCTTGAGCGGGCCTGGCTCTCTCAGCGCGGACGTTCACATCCGCGTCCTCTGGCGAAAAACCAACGCCTGAAAGCCCCTCAATCCCCCACCTGCGGTTGATAATGCCCTTCGATCCAGGTCTCACCCTCCGCGCCGATTTCTTTTTTCCACACTGGCACGATTTCCTTGATGCGATCAATGCCGTAACGCGCCGCCTCAAAGCAGCCCTGGTCGCGGTGCGGCGAAGAGACGGCCACCGCAATCGTCGGCGCGCCGGCGTCGAGCAGGCCAACGCGCTGCACGAGCGCAATGCCTTCAATCGCCGGGAAACGTTCTCGCATCTCGGCGGCCACCTGGCGCAGCTTGGCCTCGGCCATGGGGACGTAGGCTTCGTAATACAGATGTTTCACGCGCCCCCCCCCACCCTTGTCCAACGCGCGCACCGCGCCGGTAAAGATCACTACCGCCCCCGTGGTGGGCAGCGTCAGGCGCGACACAATGTCGTTCAAATCCAGGTTATCCGTGGTGATCTGGCAGAGTTCGGGATGGGAGGATCGGTATTGGGTATTGGGTATTGAGCCGCCGGAAACGGGAGGAAACAAGGCTACCTCGTCGGCAGGGTCAAGCCGCGTACCTGGAAAAGCGAACTGTTGATTGACGGCCACGATGCACAACTCGAGCGCCGGGGCCAGGTCGGTATAAGCCGCCGCCAGATACTCGCGCAAGGTTGCTACGGTTGAACCATCTGGTAATTGCGCTGTTATTTCTTTCGCCCCCGCCCGATCTCGCAGCGCCGCAAACAACTTGACCCTGACTTCCATTTCATTCCTTCCTGTCATCCTCTCGCCACTCGCCGCTCTTGCCTCCGCGTTTTTCAACCAGGCGCACGTTCGTAATCTGCATCCCGCGGTCCACGGCCTTGCCCATGTCGTAAATCGTCAGCGCCGCAACGCTGACCGCCGTGAGCGCTTCCATCTCCACGCCCGTCTTGCCGACCGTTTCGACGCTCGCCGTGATTTCGATGCCAGGCAATCCTTCGATAAAGTCAAAATCCACCGCCACGTGAGTGAGCGCCAGGGGATGGCACAAGGGGATCAGATCCGCGGTGCGCTTGGCGGCCATCACCGCCGCGACGCGCGCCGCGCCCAGCGCGTCGCCTTTGGCCAGCGCGTTTTGCCGGATGAGGGCCAGCGTGTGGGACTGCATGCGCACCTGGCCGCGCGCCACCGCCACCCGATGCGTATCGGGCTTGGCGCCCACGTCCACCATGCGCGCGCGCCCGCTCTCGTCCACGTGCGTCAGTTCAGCCACTCTGTCTCTTCTCCGCCGCCAGTTCACGCCACAGGCGCAGCCGAAAGCGCGCCAGGTCGCGGAACGCTCTGAGGATTACCCGAAGGTTGGCACCGGTGGGGTGGCCGGCCGTGCGGGGCAAATGCGTCACGGGCACGTCAACAATTTTGTAACCGCGCGCGCGCGCGCCGGCCAGGAACTCGGTATCAATCATCGCGCCGTTGGATTCGACGTGAACGTGATCCAGCACCTGGCGCCGGAACAGTTTGAACCCACAATCAATATCGCGGCACAGGTAGCCGAACAGCAAGCGAACGAGCGTGTTCCACCCGAAAGCATTCAACTTGCGGACGAGGGGGTCCTGGCGGTTGGCGCGGTAGCCGCTGACGATATCGGCCTCGCCCGAGCGCGCCAGCAGCAGCCTGATTTCGCCAAAGTCAAATTGATTGTCGCTGGGCGTAAAGGCGATCCACTCGCGCGTGGCCGCCGCGAACCCGGCCTTGAGCGACCCGCCGTAGCCGCGATTGGGGAAATGCTCGACGAGATTAAAGTGAGGGACGCGCGCTTGCAGTTCGCGCGCAATCTGGCCGGTGCGGTCGCGGCTGCCGTCGTTGACCAAAATGATCTCGTAATCCAGGCCCAGGGATTGCATCACCTCCGAGACGCGCTCGACAGCCGAGGCAACGTTGGCTTCCTCATTATAGGCCGGCAAAACAACGGACAGGCTGCGGGCCGGGGGCCGCGTAGTGTGGTTCATACAACTCCTTTGATTGATAGGATTGATCTTTCAGCACTGCGATTATAACACGGGGCGGGCGGGTTTCCAAGCGCGGTGATGCCAGACTAGGGCACCTGTGGTATAATCGCCTGCAGGAAAAAAAGTGTCATCTCAAAATGTAGGGGCGACTCTTGCGGTCGCCCATATGAGGGCATGGGCAAGCCCTGCCACTACCCCGGATTATTGAGCAGATACGAAAAAAACAAAGTGGGGGACCATGTCTCTGGATGTCCACAAGCGCATCGCCCGCTTGCGCGAGCAAATCAGCTATCACAATTACCGCTATCACGTTCTCGACGCGCCGCTCATCGCCGACGCCGAATACGACCGGCTGTTGGCGGAACTGCGCCAGCTCGAGACTGAAAATCCACACCTCGTCACACCCGATAGCCCAACGCAAAGGGTGGGGGGGCAGCCTTCGGACAAGTTCGTCAAGGTAAGGCATCCCCGTCCCATCCTCAGCCTGGGCAACGCGTTTTCCGCTCAAGACGCCCTGGCGTGGTGGGAGCGCGTGAGCAAGCTGCTGCCGCCCGATACGCGCGTGGCTTTTGTGGTCGAACCCAAGATTGATGGGCTGACGGTAGTGCTGACGTACCGGGATGGCGCGCTGGTTCAAGGCGCGACGCGCGGCGACGGCGAAGTGGGCGAAGATATTACGTCCAATCTGCGCACGGTGCGCGCCATCCCGCTCCACATTCCAATCTCTCCTCTCCAATCTCCCATCTCCAACCTCCACCCCCCCATCCCAACGCGCCTGGTCGTGCGCGGCGAAGCCTACCTGCCCAAAGATAAATTTGAGGCGCTCAACCGCTCGCTGGCCGAGGCGGGCGACAAGACCTTTGCCAACCCGCGCAACGCCGCCGCTGGTTCGCTGCGCCAGCTCGACCCGCGCGTCACGGCCTCGCGCCCGCTCAGGCTGTTGTGCTACTCGGTTGTAGAAAGCTCTACGCCAAGCGCCCCATCTCCAATACCTGAGCTTGAGACTCAATGGGGCACGCTAAACTATCTGCAAGCGTTAGGCTTTCCCGTGGCGCTCGATATATCGCGGCGCTTTGAGACGTTGGGCGAGGCGGTTGACTATTGCCTTTCTTGGGCCGGGCGCCGCGATGCCCTGCTCTACGAAGTGGACGGCATGGTCATCAAGGTGGACGAGCTTGGCGTGCAAGAGGCGCTGGGAGTGGTGGGCAAGGACCCGCGCGGCCAGCTCGCGCTCAAGTTCCCCGCGCGCGAAGCCACCACCCGGCTGCTGGACGTTCAGATTAACGTCGGGCGCACCGGCACGCTCAATCCCGTCGCCGTGCTCGCGCCGGTTGAAATCGGCGGCGTGATGGTGGAGCGCGCCACGCTGCACAACTTTGATGACATTGCGCGCAAAGACATTCGACTGGGAGACACGGTGATTGTCAAGCGCGCCGGCGACGTGATCCCTTACGTCGTCGGGCCGGTGGTTGACGCGCGCGACGGCAGCCAGCAGCCCGTTTCCATCCCTGCGGCGTGCCCCTTTTGCCAGACGCCGGTGACGGCGGATAAAGACAAGGTGGCCATCCGCTGCCCCAACCCCGATTGCCCTGGTCAGCTTGATCGCCAGGTCGAGCATTACGTCAGCCGGGGCGCCATGGACGTGGAGGGATTGGGATACAAGATTGTGGCGCAACTGATAGACGCCGGGCTGGTGAGCGATGTGGCCGATTTGTACATGTTGAGCAAGGATCAGTTGCTGGCGTTGGAAGGCTTCGCCGAAAAAAAGGCGGCAAACTTGCTTGGGGCGATTGCGGCCAGCAAAGAGCGCCCGCTTGAGCGCTTGATTGGGGGCTTGGGCATTGTGGGCATTGGCGCAACTGTGGCCGAGCTTTTGGCGAATCATTTTGGGTCGCTCGATGCGTTGGGAGCGGCGACGCTTGAGCAATTGCAAGACATCGAAGGCATTGGCCCGGTCACGGCCGCCAGCATTGTCGAATGGTTCAGCCGCCCCGCCAACCGCCGGCTCATTAAAAAACTCGAACAGGCGGGGGTCAAGACACGAGCGGCCAGCCGCAGGCCACAGGCGGCAAAAAGCGCGGAAGGGACGCTGGCCGGTTTGACCTTCGTCGTCACCGGCACGCTGCCCACCATGAGCCGCGAAGAGGCCGAGGCGTTCATCAAGCAGCACGGCGGCAAAGTGGCCAGCAGCGTGAGCAAAAAGACGAGTTACCTGGTGGCAGGCGCGGACCCCGGCGGGACAAAATACAACAAGGCCCAAGAATTGGGCGTGCCCATCGTTGACGAAGCCGGCCTGCGCGAGATGGCGAAAAGCTGATGGCGTCAACCCAGGTCATTCTCAAATCAGGCCGAGATAAATCGGTGCGCCACAGGCACCCCTGGATATTTTCCGGCGCGATCCAGCGCGTCGAAGGTGGGGCGCCGGACGGCGAGATCGTAGAGGTGCGCGACGCCGGCGGGCAATGGCTGGCGCGCGGCTCGATCAATCGCCAGTCGCAAATCGTCGTTCGCCTGCTCACGTGGGACGAAGACGAGGGTATTGGCCCGGATTTCTGGCGCGCGCGGCTGGAACGCGCACTGGCCGGCCGCCAGGCGCTCAAAGACGATCCCGGCACAACGGCCTATCGCCTGGTCAACGCCGAGGCCGATGGGCTCCCCGGCCTGATCGTAGATCGCTACAACGATTTTTTGCTGACGCAATTTCTCACGTTGGGCGTCGAACGGCAGCGCGACACGTTGGTCGGGCTGCTAAAAGAGTTGTTGCGCCCGGCGGGCATCTATGACCGCAGCGACGTGGACGTGCGCGAAAAGGAAGGTTTGCCGCAGGCCAGGTGCGTGCTGGCAGGCAGCGAGCCGCCGGGCGAGATCGAGATCGTCGAGAATGGCTATCGCTTCCTGGTGGATGTGAAATGCGGCCACAAGACCGGCTTTTACCTGGACCAGCGCGATAACCGCCGCCGCACCGCGCTGTATTTTGCCGGACTGGATATGTTGAATTGCTTTGCCTACACGGGCGCGTTTGCCGTGTACGCCGCCGGGGCGGGGGCGTCGCGCATTACCAACCTGGATAGCTCGGCGCCCTCACTGGAGCTGGCGCAGCGCAACGTTGGATTGAACTTGTTCGCCCGTCCCAAAGACGAATACATTGCCGGCGACGTGTTTGCCGAGCTGCGGCGCTTTCGCGGTGAGGGGCGCACGTTCGGCGCCATCGTGCTCGATCCGCCCAAGTTCGTCCACGGCAAGACGCAGCTCAAACGCGCCACGCGCGCCTACAAAGACATCAACTGGCTGGCGTGCCAGTTGTTGCGGCCGGGCGGCGTGCTGGTGACGTTTTCGTGTTCGGGCCTGGTCAGCCCAGACCTGTTCCAAAAAATCGTCTTTGGCGCGGCGCTGGATGCCGGGCGCGACGCGCAGGTGGTGGAAAAACTGGGGCAGGCCAGCGACCATCCCATTTTGCTCACTTTTCCTGAATCGGAATATCTCAAAGGATTGGTGTGCCGCGTGTGGTGAGGATGGGTATTTTTTCCTATTGCGCCGCGGGTTCGTTTGTGTTACGCTTGAACATGGTGTAGAAACGTGGATAATCTAAACCCAAACCTGATTTCCAGAGATACGTCGGCGCTGCTCGACGCGGCGGCCGCTTTGATGCGCTCGATGGGCAAGCGCACCCTGAGTTCAGAAATCTTGTTGCTGGCGCTGCTGCGCGCAAAACAGGGGCGGGCCTTTCCCCTGGTCGAGCGCCTGGTCAGCGAGCGCGGCTTTGCGCTCGCCGGCCTGGACCGCGAGGTCGAAACCATGGCGCGCCTGCGCGAGGGGCGCGACGGCAACCTGATGTTCAAGGCTGCCGACGGCGCGTTTGCGCCGCTCTCGAACGAAGCCGTGATCGCGCTGGACGAGGCGTTGAGCATTGCGCAGGCTTCGGAGCAAGAGTGGATCAGCCCCGAACACGTGTTGTCTTCGCTCAGCCAGGCCGGTCTTTCGACCGCCGGGCTGCTGCAGCGCTATGGCGTTACACCCACGGCGCTGGCGGGGCTGCTGGCCGAGCAGATGTCGGGCCAAAAGGCTAAACCGCAAGATTGGGCCGCGCAGGCCAAGCAGGGGCAACTCACCCCCGTCTATTATCGCCAGGAACTGTTGCGCGATTTGATGAATTTGATTTCGCAGGCCGCGCGGCGGCACGTCATCCTGGTTGGCGCGCCTGGCTCGGGGCGGCGCACGCTGGTCTATAGCCTGTCTTTGTTGATCGCCGAGGGCAAGGGGCCGGCGGGAGTGGCGTATGTCGTCCAGGTGCCCGAGCAAGACCTGCTGGACGATTCATTTAGAACGATGCGCGAAAAGCTGCACGACGCCGGTTCGCGCGGGCGGGGCATTTTGTTTGTTCCCAATATCCACCGTTTCTTTGGCGGTCCGCTTCGGGCCGAGTTTGACAAGGCGGAAAAAGTCTTGCAAAAGGCCTTTTTCGACGATAACGTGGTGGTGATTGGCACGACGACCGAAACGGATTACGCCGAGCGGCTGCAATCCAACCCCGTCGTCGCCGAGCACAGCCAGACGCTCCAGGTTCCGCCCACCACGCCTGAAGAGACGACGGCCATCCTCGATACACTCAAGCCGGCTTTTGAAGCGGATTACCAGATTCAGATTGCGAGCAGCGCTCCTTCAACCGCGTCGGTGATGGCGGCGCGCTACCTGGGGGGGCAGGCCTTGCCCGGCGCGGCGGTGCGCTTGCTGCACCGCGCCTGCGCGTTGGTGCGCATGAGTTTGCAGACTGACCTGGCTTTCCGCCCCGACGTGCCGCCCGACGCTCACCTGGACAGCGACGACGTGTTGCTGGCGTGCAGCCAGATGACGGGCATACCCGTGACCAAGTTGGGCGCCGATCAACGCACCCGCTACGCGCAGATGGTCGAGTATCTCAAGCAGCGCATCATCGGGCAAGACGAAGCCGTGCTATCGGTGTCTCGCGCCGTCAAGGCGGCGCGGGTGGGCCTCAAGGACCCCAAGCGCCCCATTGGCTCCTTCTTGTTCCTCGGCCCGACCGGCGTGGGCAAAACGGAACTGGCGCGCGCCCTGGCCGAGTTTTTGTTCGACAGCGAAGATGCCATGATCGCTTTGGACATGAGCGAATACCAGCAAGAAGACAGCCTTAACCGCCTGATCGGCGCAGCGCCGGGTTACGTGGGGTACGAGGGCGGCGGGCAATTGACGGAGCGCGTGCGCCAGCAACCCTATAGCATCGTGCTCTTTGACGAATGTGAAAAGGCCCATTCCCGCATCCTCGACGTGCTGCTTCAAATCATGGAAGAGGGACGGCTCACCGATGGACAGGGACGCACGACGCGTTTCGCAGATACCGTCGTCATCCTGACCAGCAACCTGGGCGCGCGATTCCTGGCCGATTTGTCATTAGGAGACCAGGCCAATCTGTTGGCGATGGAGGAAGTCAAGGCTCACTTTAGGCCCGAGTTTCTCAATCGCCTGGACGAAATCGTGATGTTCGAGCCGCTTTCGCCCGAGAGCCTGCGCGCGATTTTGGGCCTGATGCTCAAGAAGGAAAACAAGCTGGTCGAGGAACGGGGATTGAAGCTGGAGGTCGGCGAGCCGGCGCGCGATTTCTTGCTGGCGCAAAATACACATCCCGAGTGGGGCGCGCGCCCGCTGCGGCGCATCATCCAAAAGCACATCCGCGAGCCTCTGGCCGATCTTCTTTTGCAGACCGAGCTTGCCCCCGGAACGGTGATTCGCGCGCACGTTGACGGAGAGCAATTGCGTTTTTCGTTCTGATTTCAGGTGAGAAGAATAATTATGTCACAACGTATCCTGGTCATTGAAGACGACGAGGCCTTGAGCACGCTCCTGAGGCTGATGCTAAAACTATCGGACTGGGAGATTGCCAGCGCAACAGATGGCTACGAAGCGTTGGAGCGCGCGCACACCTTCCAACCCACTCTGATCTTGCTGGACATCATGCTGCCTGGAATAGACGGCATTGAAGTGTGCCGGCGATTGCGCGCCGAACCGGACACGGCGACGATCCCCATCGTGGCGCTGACCATCAGGAGCGATGCTCAAACGCGCGAGGCGACCCTGGAGGCAGGGGCGACGGAATATTGGACCAAGCCGACAGTCCCCCAAGAGTTGCTGAGCAACGTTCGGCGGATATTGGGAGAAAACGCCGAATAAGGGCTGCCCGAAAACCTCCCGAAAGCTTTTGCCTTTCAGGGTGCCTCTAAAGCGGCGAGAACGGTTGCCGCTTTTTTGTTAGGGCTAAGGATTAAATAACTTGCCCATGCGCCGATAGGTTTACGCGCCTTCTGGCGTCAAGGTGAGCCAGTTATTTAATTCTTAATCCTTAGCTGCCAGCTCCGAGCAGAATGATCTTTTCGCGCCCCTGTTGCACATTGGCCGTGGCGTTGCAGCAGTCTATCACCAGGCGCGCCTTGTTTGCCACGCGCGCGTAATCAACGTTGCTGTGCCCCGCAACGATGATGACGCAATCGGCCTCGCTCAGCGCAACGTCATCTAACGGGATCGAAGCCATCTCTAGCTTTTCCCGGCAAAATACATCCGGGCCAACGCTGAAATGCGGCACAAACGCGTCGTGATATGTGACGCGCGCGCCGCGCAGCAGCGATAGCTCGATGACGCGCTCGGCCGGGCTGTTGCGCGAATCGTCAATGTCGCGCTTAAAAGCTACGCCCAACACCAGGATATTCGCGTTCGCCATTCCTCGCCCACAGCGCGACAGCCCCAACGCCGCCAGGTCAACCACGTGATAGGGCATGCCCTCGTTCACCTCGGCCGCCAGGTCAATAAAGTTGGTATGGAAATCGTACTCGCGCGCTTTCCAAGACAGGTACAGCGGGTCTATCGGAATGCAGTGCCCTCCCACGCCGGGGCCGGGATAGAACGGCATAAAGCCAAAGGGCTTGGAGGTGGCGGCGCGAATGACTTCCCACACGTCCATTCCCATCCGTTCGCACAACAGCGCCATTTCGTTGAGCAGCGCGATATTGACGCTGCGGAAAATATTTTCCAGCAGCTTGGTCATCTCGGCCGCTCGCGCGCTGGATACAATCTCGACCGGCGCGCCGATGCGCTGCAGCAAATCGGCGGCGCGCTGCGTGGCGCGTTGGGTGACGCCTCCCACTACCTTGGGAGTGTTGGTGGCATTGAAGCGGGTGTTGCCGGGATCAATTCGCTCCGGGCTGAACGCCAGGTCAAAATCCGCGCCGGCTCTTAATCCGCTGCGCTCCAGGATTGGCAGCACAACCTCTTCGGTCGTTCCCGGATAAGTGGTGCTTTGCAATACAATCAATTGACCCCGGCGCAGGCGGGGCGTGATGCCTTCGGTGGCGCTGACGATGAAGGAAAGGTCGGGCGCTTTGGCGGCGTCGTACGGCGTGGGAACGCAGATAAAGATGGCGTCGGCCTCGCGCACGGCGTCGTAATCGTTGGTGGCGCGCAGCAGCCCGTCTTTCACCAGAGAGGCAATGTGAGCAGTGGGGACGTCTGGAATGTAGCTGTGGCCAGCATCTAACTCGGATACCTTGTGCGAGTTTAACTCGACGCCGATCACCGGCACGCCCGCTTGCCCAAAGGCCACCGCTAATGGCAGCCCTACGTACCCCAGACCAATGATTGCAACAGTGTTATCCATAATTCACTAACCTTTATGTGCAACTGACTTGAACTCGAGCCGCCACAAGGCCCAGGCGGCCAGCGCGGCCATAGCGCCGGTCAAAAAGTAGCGGTCGAGCATGGAGGCGACCTCAGACACGTACACCGCCGCCAGTCCGCACGCGCAGGCGGCCAGGTAGAGAGCCATCACCGCCTCTCGATGAGAAAAGCCATAGCGGGTCAGGCGGTGGGAGGTATGATCTTTGCCGGCGGTGGTGAACGGGTTCACGCCGCGGCGCAGGCGCGAGAGAGTGACGAGCGTGGTATCAAAGACGGGCACGCCCAGCACCAATACCGGCACCATCCAGGTTTCCAGCGAAGAAGGCGCCTGGGGGAACTTGAGCTTGATGCCCAGGCTGGCCAGGACAAAGCCCAGGAACAGGCTGCCGGCGTCGCCCATAAAGATCGAAGCCGGGCTAAAGTTGTACACCAGAAAGCCCAGGCAGGCGCCCATCACCGCCGCCGAGAGCGCCCCCACCAGCACCTGTCCGTTGATGGCCGCCAGCACCGTGAAGAACGCGGCGGCAATCGCGCAGATACCGCCGGATAGACCGTCCATATTATCCAGCAGATTGATGGCATTGGTGATGCCGACGACCCACACGAGCGTGATGGCGAGATTGAACATCCAGGGCACGGGCAGCCGCACGTAAACGCCCGAGATAATCAGCACGCTGGCCGCGAGGACCTGGACCAGCAGCTTGAAACTGGCTTTCAGCGAGACGCGGTCGTCCCACAGGCCGGTCAGCGCCAGGATGGACGCGCCGATAAGGATGCCGGCCAGCTCCGACGAGCGGAAGGGATTGCCCACGAACAGCAGCGCCAGCACCACCCCCACGTAAATCGCCACCCCGCCCATCAAGGGGACCGGCCGGACGTGCAACTTGCGCGCGCTTGGATGGTCAATGATGCCCAGGCGCGGCGCCAGCCGGCGCGCCAGGGGTGTGCCGGCCAGCGCAAAGACGAGCGCACTGACGAAAATGATAATGGGTGAAACGACCATAATATCTCAGGGCGTAACGGGTTGAGTTGAGGTAACGGGTGGGCGCGCCGACTGAGCCT
>CAZYXV010000004.1:0-55722 GCA_964651475.1 uncultured Anaerolineae bacterium
TCATGTCATGCATGCGCTGTCGGTAAAATGTCACGCATGCGCTGTCGGTTAGCACTTATCCAATGTGCAGGCAATAATGCCGGCGTGTCTTTTCCCCTCACAATGCAACCGAATAAAATGCTTGCGATTAATAGTCAACAAAGCGCGTCCCTCAGCTTGCGCAAATGTCAATACGCTCTCGTCTGACATCGCTTGCCCAGCCTGCCCGGTTTCCTGGATGGTCAACACATCGTGTCTCAATTGCCGCAAGACCTCGACAACGGGAAACGGAAAATTTTCGTTAGAGTACAACTTGGCCATCAGGCTTCCTCGTTCTCGCGAATTTGCCGCTCGATCTCATCGGAATGTGTCCGATAATACCCCCACGCGTTCACCAAGTCTTCAGCGCGTAAAGTGGGATAACTATGCAACAAATCCGCCTCACTCATGCCTAAACGTTTGGCCTGCACCAATACCCAGACAGGAATACGAGTACGCACAATACGTGGCTCACCGCCGCATACGTTCGGATCGCTATCAATGCCAGGAAAAGCATCGCCGAGATCGCGCACCACCCACTGAAGTACTTGGGCTTTTTCGGCGCGGCTCATTGCGCCTAAAATTTTCTCGGCCTCTCGAACAATGTCCATATCTATCACCTTCCTTGTGCTTTTATCCCTGCTTCACAAGAAGCGCCCAATAGGGGCGGTTCACCCTTTGATTCTCCATTCAACATTTCGGCGCGTTTCATCAAGCCATAAAATGTGCCTCGTTGCTTCTTTGGCTGCGTAGTAATAGCCTACGGGTACGGACTCGACATTATCCCAACCAATCGTTTGCAATACAAACGTTACCCCAAGAAGTGGATAGAAATCAAACGAGATCAACATATCCAGTATGCCATCCAGAACCAAAGTATCGTAATTGCAGTTCTCAGGCCAAATCACTGTAGACCTGAATGAGAAAGTGTCGGATGGACTTGCTGCAAGTGTTACTTCTCCGTAAATGAAACGAGTGCTGGTAAACACTCGGTGAGTATGTTTTGCTGTCTTTGGCTCACGCAGGTAGGCATATTTTTCGGAGAGTTTTCTGGCAAGCCAATGCTGAATTTCATCCATCATCGTTCACGCGGAAGAATGTTGTGCCATTGTAGCCTGTGAGAGTGGCCTCTCACGAACTGGACGAGTCACCCGGCGTCCCGCCCAATTGACCCACATCGCCCAGCAGGCCAAGCTTTAGCGCTTCTTCGAACGATAGCATCTCGGCTGGTTCGCCGGAAGGCGGTTCCGCGGGCTGCTCTGGCGGGGGCTGGCTTTCCATCACCCCACCCAGGTCCCCCAACAAGCCAAGCTTCATAGCTTCCTCAAATGACATGGTTTCCACCGGTTCGCTGGGAGGCGCCTCGACTGGCGTGGCCGGGGTTTCTGCCTCGGCCGTCTCTGGCTCGGGGGATTTCGCCATCATGGTCACCAGGTCGCCCAACAAGCCCTTGGACATGGCCTCTTCAAACGTGAGCGTGTGCATCGCTTGCGGCGGCGCGGCTTGCGCCTCGGTCAATTCCTGGCGGAATACATTTTCGGTTTGCTGAGATAATTCTTGCCGCAATTCTTCCCGGGTCGGCAGCACCGGCTCGGCGGATGGCTTGCGGGGCATTTTTTCCAGCGCGCGCGCGGCGGTCCTTTCGATATCGGTGGCCGCCTTTTTGGCGTACAGCCACACCGCGCCTTGCTTGATGTGTGTGGGCACCACCAGCACCAGGAACAAACCTTGCCCCAGGCTGGCCGTGTATACGCTCAGACGCTGGCCTTCCAGGTAGTTTAGGGCGAACGATTGAACTTCACCCAGCCGCCTGGCCAATTCCGTCGTTGCCATCCGTCCGCTGACGATCAACGAGGCCAGCCCCGGCAAGTCGGCGTCATTGACTGTGCCCTTGGCGGCGATCACGTAGCCAGCTTCTTCCAACAACAGCACCGATTCGGCCATAATCTGCGCTCGCAACTCAGCCAGCGTGCGCTCAATCTCGGCCAGGTCGCCCGGAGAAAAGATATAGAGGCGCGGCTGTTTCTGGGCCGAGCCTGCCGGCGCTTGCGCGCTGGCCGTCTCGAGCAAGGGCGCCGCCGTCTCCATAAACTGGAGCTTTCTAAGCTCGCGCCGGACGACTTCGATCACCTCGTTGACCGAGAAGGGCTTTTTGAGATAATCGGCCACGCCGGCGCGCATGGCGGCAATGACGCTATCCATATCGCCAAAACCGGTCAAAATGATGACAGGCAAAGATGGGGCGCTCACCTTGACTTTTTTGAGCAGGTCAATGCCGCTCATGCCGCTCATCTTTAGATCGGTCAAGATGAGGTCAATCTTGGCGCTTTCCATGATTTGCAGCGCGCGCTCGCCGCTGGGCGCCGTGCGCACAGCATAACCGTTTATCATCAGCAAATCGCGCAACGCCCTGCAGATCGCTTCGCTATCGTCAACGACCAAAATGTTAGGGGGTGTTTTTTCGTCAACCATCGCACTCTCCTCGATGACAAACTCACGCCGTCATTGTCGCGCGAACGGCGAAAACGATGATCAGGAACGATGCCACGCCGTGGACCAAACTCTCGCGCCGCGCGCCGCGGCCTTGCGCATACACGTACGCCGTCGGCCAGGCCAGGGCGGCCAGCACGCCGTACAACGGATGCACGCTGTGGGCCGGGTGTTCGCCGGCAATGAGCATGATTAGCCCAGCCAGTCCCTGAACAATCACCAACACTGCACCCACAACCAGCGCGCCCCAATAATTGCCCAATGCAGCTTGTCCGCGCCACAGACCCCATACTCTCCACACCGCGCACGCCAGCGCAAACACCAGTATGGCGCTGGGCAACCGGCCATGGAGCACGCTCAAAAATTCCATCGTTCCTCCCACGCGTATCTCCCTTATTTTATCACACTTGAAAAATAAATGGGGATGACGGGATGTGAAAAGTGGCGCGCGCTGGCGCGCCAGACAAAAAGGCAAAGTCCTTGTGGGGCTTTGCCTTTGTTGGTAGTTTAGCGCCAGGTTTAGAGCCTATCCGAAAACCTGTCGAAAGCCTTTGCTTTTCAGAGCGAGAAACGGGGTTTTCCGATAGGTCCTTATCTTTCAGCGATGTGCGTCTCGATCTTGAAGGCGGGTGGATGCTCCATGTGTTTTTTCACCGCGCACAGTTGCGCAGACTTGATGAGCGCCGGGGCATATTCGGCGGGAAAGTCCGGCGGCAAAAAGATATCCAGATTGATGCGGCCCACCAACCGCGTGGCAGGGTCTGTTTCCATGCTCTGCCGGATGCGGATACCTTCAGTGGAAATATTCCGCTGCCGGCAAAAGCCCAGCACATAGATTCCGGCGCATGTGCCGATAGAAGCCAGGAAAAGCGCGAACGGCGTGGGAGCCGATCCTTCACCCCCACCCTGAGGAGGTTGGTCGGTCTTGACGACAAGCCCGTCAAATGCCGCGTCTACACGCGCGCCGCCTGGAAAGCTGATTTCCATTTCCATGAGTATCTCCTTCAATTTGAATGATCTTAGGGATGCGGAAGAAAATAATTATCCCAATGTCGCCGCGTAGGAGCACCTTTTAGGCGCGACTATCGCGCCCAGCCTGTCCTGGCCGACAGGCCAGGGAGGGCGCTCCTACGGGAATTTCGGGACAGTTTATTTTTTCCACGTCCCTTATTAGACGCTCGCCTTGTGGCCGTTGCCATTCCTGCCGCGCAGGTAATCAATCATCGGCTGCGTGACCAGCGGCACCACGTCGCCAATCATGTGTGGCATCAGGTTGTCCATCACCTTGGGCATAAGCTCCGGCATTTGCTCTGCCATATAGTCGGGCATGGGAATGCGTTCGCCCACCCGCTTCAACATTGTGGGCATCACCTTGGGCATCATCATCGGCAGCAGGCGCGGAAAGATAATCGGGAACATTGGCTTCATCAAGTCTAACGCGCCAGGTATTTTGCCCATCGCACGCATCATCGGCCCCATCCCAAACGGCATGGCGTCAATGAGTTCTGGCCACATCGTGCCCATCAAATCGGCAAAGCCCTGCGGCGTCATCAGCGCGATCATTGCCTCAAACACCGCCCACTGCGCTTTGACCTCCGGGTGCGGGTCGGGAAAGTCATAGCCCAGCGCCGACGACGCAAAGCGCGCCAGGTCAACCACTTCTATCGGCACATTCTTTTTATCGCGGCTCACGCGCAGTTGAAACTCGCAGCACGGGCACAACGCCAGCACCTTTTCCGCGCCGACCTCGACCGCCTCATCCAGCCGCGTCTTGCCGATTTCGGCGGCTACCGGCGGTTCTTTGATGAGCGTGAGCACAGACCCACAGCAGTGGGCATCCTGGTGGTGATGCGTCATTTCGACCAAGTTCACGTTGGGAATGGCCTTGATCAAATCGCGCGGCGGCTCGTACACGCCCGACACGCGCCCGATGTGGCACGAATCGTGCCAGGCCACCGTGACCGGCTGAATCTCGTTGGCCGGAAACTGGAATTCGCTCGCCTTGATTTTGTCGGATACAATCTCGCTATAGTGTTTGGCCGTGATGCCGTATTCGATGCCGAGCTTTCCGGCCCATTCCGGGTAAGCGTGCCGCCACATCATATCGCACGCCGGGCAAGAGCAAATCACAGTGTCCGCGCCGGCTTCTTTCACCGCCGCAATGTTTTTCTTCATCGTCTCGACAAACAGATCCCACTTGCCGGCCACCAGCATCGGTGTAGCGCAGCAGCTTTCCTTTTCGCCCAGGTACGTAAAATCCACCCCGACCGCGTCTAGCAGCCGCACGCTGGCCATACCAATATCGTGTTCTACGTAGCTGGCGGTGCAGCCGGCAAAATAGACATTCTTGGCCTTGTGGGTTGGGCCGTGCCTGGCCTCCAAATCCTTGGGGAACCACGCGGCGCGGTCCTTGCGATAGCCGGCCCAGATATCGCCTTCGGCGTGAAGCGCGGCCCCCATCATTTCAAAAGGCGGGAAGGTCATGTGTTTGTCTTCTTCGATCAATTTGCCGCGCAGCTTCATCCACGATGGCTCAATGGGCAGCGCCGCCGAGCAGCGCAGGTTGCACAACTCGCAGGTGGTACAGACTAGAAAAGTGTCCACCATTTTTTGATCCCAGTCCTCGCGGCCTTCTATGTATTCGCGCAGCCAGTACCATTTGCCGCGCGGGGACTGGCTTTCCCAGCCGCGCCCGTAGAACTGGTCGCACTCGGTGAGGCAGTAACCGCACTGCGAACAACTGTAGGCATACCAGGCCACGTCGGCGGGAATGCCGCGCACGGGCGCGGTGGGCCGCTCGCCTACTTGCGTGATGACGTAATTGCCAAAGGGACGCGCCAATGGCTCAAACGCCATCGCCACATTGAGCGCCATACCGGCCAGTCCGTTGCCAATGACCTTGCCGGGGTTGAAGAGACCCTTGGGATCCACCTGGCGCTTGAAGGACTTTAATCTGCTAACGCGATCTTCGCCCAGGATTTGCTTGGCCTTGCTAGTGAAATACAGTCCGGTCGAATAGGCCCCCCCGCCGTGCTTTTCGGCAATCTTGATGATCGTCAGCGTGAGAGCAAAGACAAAGTTGTACGAGAATTTGCGCTGGTCGCTGGGGATAAAGCCCAGGATGACGACTTCGGGCTGGCCGTTTTTGCCCTCGCGGATGATGACGCCTTCCTTGACGATGGGTTGATCTACCTTGTGCTCAATTTCGGTCATCACGTCGCCCAGCGAAGTCAGGGGAATGACGACCTCGGCCGGCACCAGGCTGGGCCCCAGGCGCTTGACGATCATCAACTTGAAGCGATGTTTCCACTCGTGGTGGGCAATTCGTTCGCTCAGAACCTCGGCTTCGCACGGTCGTATTAATTCTGGCAGTTTGTCCACTACGGCGGCGTGGTCTTTTTTGCGGAAGGTGAAGGTGATGATGTACGAAGCTGGCAGCAGCACGCGCTCTTCAACTGGATGGCCATAATGTTCTTGCAGCGGCGCGCGGTTTTTCATCTCGGCCATGCGCGGGTTGATAAAGATGATTGACCAGATGGGCAATTTGGCATCTACAATCGCCTGCATCAATTTTTGGGCGTCGTGCGCGTCAGGACAGCCGATAGAGATCACATCCAGTTCCTCCAGCGGCATCACGCGCAGCGTCACCTGGCTGATGAGGCCAGTGATACCTTCCGCCTCAGAAATCAAATCGAGGCCGGGGCCGCTGTATTCCTTCACAGAGCCGTCGGGCAGCACCACGCGCGCACTGGTGACATTGTCACGGAACCAGCCTGACTCATACGAACCAATGCCCGCGCCGCCTTGCGCCAGCCAGCCGCCCACAGTAGAGGAAGGGTAGCTGGTAGGATAGAGGCGCAAGGTCAAATTGTGCTTGGCCAGCTCCTTGTCCAGCTTTTCCCACACCATACCGGCTTCGACGGTGACCGTTTGAGCTTGCTCATCCACACTGATGATGTGATTTAGCCTGTAAAAATCCACTACCAGGCCCTGTTTAACCGGCACCGCGCCGCCATAGCCCGACGAGGCAAACCCGCGTGGGGTAAGTGGAATATTGTTTTGCCGCGCCCACTTGACCAGCTCGACCAGTTCGGCTTCTGATTCGGGCTGCACCACCGCGTCAGGGATTGTATCGCCGATGAGCGGCTTGAACAGGCTGGGCATGGCGGCGATGTCGTGCCCGTACAGCTTGCGCTCCACCCGCTCAAAGTTGACGCGGCTGCCAAAGGTCTTTTCAAGAAAAACTCGCTGTTGAGTGCTGATACTCATTTGTCCCCCTTGTTCGCTTTCTACTAGTCTACTTTTAACCCTTTCACCAATTGCGCCTGGCGGGCCAGTTGATCGGCCAGCACCCCGCGCATCAAATCCAAAGCTTGAATGATTCGCTCGTCGGCCAGGCTGTAGATGACGCTTGAGCCGTCCCGCTCGGTGTTGACCATGCCGCGCTCGCGCAGCACCTTGAGGTGGCGCGAGATCAGGGGTTGGCTCTGTCCGGTAGCCTTGACCAGATCATTGACGTTGCTCGATTCTTCGGACAAGATATACAGGATCACAATCCGCGTCGGGTCTGCCAGCGCCTGGCAAATCTGCGCGTGCAGTTGCCGGATTTCAGCCGTCTGTGGTCGCATAACGCACCTCGTTTGTTATAATAGCATATAAACATAGACGTATATGCTATTATAGAGTATACTCCCTTCAGCTTCGATTTTCTAGTGACATGTGTCACTCGAAACGGGTGAGGTTGGGGCAACCCGTCCGCACAGGAGAATGGTCTTTCTGGTCACGCCTCTTCTCCCACGGCTAATGTTTCCATCCGATGCAAGGCTTGCATGCCAGCCTGCGCCGCAGCACTGTACGCTGCGGGGTGGGCGTTCTAACAATCACTACCATGGAAGGCTTCTGGTCGCTCCTGCGTTCTTGGCTACGACCGCATCGTGGTATCTCGCAAGAGAAATTACCGTGGTACTTGGGTTTCTTTGAGTTCGCGCACAACGTTCGACGCCGCGGCAAAGCTTTGCTGCACGCTCTCCTTGCCGCGCTTGTAGCTCCTTGAAACCAATTAAGAGCCTAATTCAATGATCAAACGAGCAATGGCAGGAATATGGGTTTCGGTTGCCGGGCGGACGGTGAGTGTAGATTTATCTGCTTTGCCAGAAAATTCGCGTTGACTTGTGTTCATAACGACCTTTTAACCAACCGGCAGGTTCTGCGATACCGGCTTGGCAAACCAAAGCGTTGTTGATTGTATACGAAAACCAACCGCCTGGGCCGCGCGCTGCATGGCAACGTTTTCGCTGCTCGTGCCCAGCACAGCCGTGTCTATGCCGCGCTGCTTTAGCTTGTGGAACCCTGCCAGCAAAAGCGCCCGAGCCAGCCCTCGCCGCTGGAAATCAGGACGCGTTGCAACCGGGTCGGTGCGACCTTCATTCCGGCCAGTGCGCTCGTTCTCATCTGGGCTAATGGTACACATACAGTAAGCAGCAAATTGACCATCGGGCGCAATGGCCAGCAAGTCTAGCTCCGCGTCGTATCCCGGCACGCGCATCATTGCCAGTCGCTCTTCGACCGTCATGTTCTCGGTGCCAAATGCGGCGCGGTGGAGCGCGACGAGCGCTTCTGCTTCCTGCTCGCCCGCCACGTGACGTATGCTAAAGCCAGCCGGCGTTGGGGGTGGGGAAATCGGCTCGTCGAGCGGGCGGACCATCTGCAGCGAGCGCGTTTCTTGCATCACAAAGCCGCACCGTTCTAGCAATGCAATCCGTTCGGCGTCATCGTCGCGGCAACTGGCGTCGAGTGTCCAGGATTCACCCCTCTCTTGCATGGAACGTTGTATGCACTTTACACCCCAGTCTACCAGCTCCGACTCGATGTTGGGATGCGCGGCCTGCCGGTCAAACTCAAACCGCAAGTTGTTGTATTGATCAACGAATGCAAAGCCAACCATCTGATCATTAGCATCAAACCACAAACGAGTATTGCCTTGCACGTTGGTCAAGGCAAGCGCTTCGCGCAAATCAACCATGCTGGGATAATCTGCGATGCGATCAGCGGGCCTGACTGCAACCAATAGATCAATCATGGATTGCAGGTCCCCGGCTCCAGAATACACGCGGCTTGTGGGGATGATCATTTTGGACCTCTCACTGTGGTAAGGCAGCCCAGTGGATAGAGCCTCCCGTTCGGCGGCTTTAACACCGGATGTGTTGGCTGAAGGTCATACTTGCAGGAGGCGCTTTAAATCTGTGGCCCAGGCGCGAATGGCATTCCAATCCCGGTGATCGCCCTCCGACCAGACGCCGAAGAGGACACTCAAACGGAACTTGAGCCGGTCGCCAAACGACGGGATTTTGTTAATGTCCAGCGCGCCGGCAAAAAGGCCCTCGCTCACCGGCCTCACCAGCGCGCGCACCGGCTGCATAAAATCCGCCACGTGCTCGCGGTATTTGTCGGCGCCGCGCATGGCCAGCGTCATGCACACCAGGAACGCGGCAAAGGGCTTGCGGGCCAGGGCTGCTTGATGAGTCTGTATGAACTGCATGGCCTCCGGCAGCCATTGCGCCCCCTGAATGGCGCTGCCGGCCACTACCGCCCGGTACGAGGTCAGGTCCTTCACCTCTTTCATCGGGAGCACGTCCACCTGCGCTCCGTTTTCGGCCAGGGTTTGGCCGATGGCCTGAGCTACGCCGGCGGTAGAGCCAGCCCGGCTGGCGTAAGTCACAAGGATTTTGTCGTTCATCGCATTTGTCTCCGTGGATAGATTTAATTCGTCCGCTCTGGTGATTCCTTCAACGTCTATGCTGATAGACCTTTGCCGTTTGCTTCTGGGCCTTGGGTTACGTCTTGCGGGCCGAACGGATGGCCTCTTCTATTTCGCAAATTTCTACCGGCTTGATCAGGTAAGCGGCCGGGTCCAACGCCATTGCCTGTCCTCTCAGGTTCGAATCCTGATAGCCGGTGGTAAAAATGATCAAAGCCGAGGAGAAAGCGCTGATTTGCCGGGCCGCTTCAATGCCGTCCATGTCGCCCGTCAGGCGAGTGTCCATCAACACTACGTCGGGGTCTTCTTTTCTCGCGCTTTCGATAGCTTGTTCTCCGCTGGCGACCATCTCGCAAACCTCGTAGCCGGCCTCGATCAGGCTCATTCTAAGCGCCAGCGCAATCAACGATTCATCTTCGACAATCAGGATTTTGAGCTTTTTCATTGGTCACACCCTGGGCGCGTATAAATCGTCCTTAAATCGTATCTGGCAGGCTACGCCTTGTTCCACGTCAAAGATCACCTGCCCCTTGAGCTGCCTTTCTCCAAGCGCGAAAATGTTTTGCAGTCCCAGGCGGCCATCCCGTCTGAAATCAAAGCCACGCGGCGCGCCCACGCCGTTATCGGCCACTCGCAGCCAAATTTCTCCGCTTTCCCCTCTGCTCAGATGAACCCTGATCTCGCCGGCCCGGTCTGCGGGGAACGCGTGTTTGAGCGAGTTGGAAATCAACTCGCTCAAGATCAGGCCGCACGGGATGGCGGAATCAATCAGCACAAACACGTCGTCCATCTCTAAAACGACGGACAGCTTGTCAGGTGGAACCTGGCAACTTGCCATCAAAAACCTGATCAAGTCGCCGATGTATTCTTTCAGGTTGACGCGAGAAAGGTCTTGGGCCTCGTACAGCTTTTGGTGCACCAATGCCATAGAATGGATGCGGTTCTGGGTGTCTTTTAATATGGCCTGTAAACGCGCGTCTGCCACGCCAGCGGCCTGCAGTTTGAGCAGGGAGATGATGACCTGCATGTTGTTCTTGGTGCGATGGTACAGTTCGCGCAGCAGGGTTTCTTTTTCGGCCAGCGCCTTTCTGATTTGTTCCTCCGCCCGTTTGCGCTCGGTGACGTCGCGGGCGGCGGCGTAGATGAGCTTGCCGATGGGAATCGAGCGCCACTCGATCCAACGATACGAGCCGTCCTTGCATCGGTAGCGATTCTCGAAATTCAAAACGCTGTCCTGGTTTTCGAGTTGGGACATGGCGGCCAGCGTCGCCTGGAGATCGTCCGGGTGAACCAGGTCGAGAAAGCGGCGGCCTTCGAGTTCGGCCAGGGCGTAGCCGAGCGTTTTTTCCCACTCGGGGTTCAGGCGGTGAAAGTATCCATCGGTGTCGGCGATGCACAAGAGATCGAGGCTCGCCGTAAAGTACCGATCCAGTTCTTCTGTCTTGGCGCGCAGCGCCTCCTCCGCCCGCTTGCGCTCTCGCCGATTGTGTGCATCACGCAGAGCGCGCTGGCTCGCCGGCGCCAGCCGCGCCAGCTTTTGCTTAACAACGTAATCGGTCGCGCCTTGCGTGAGACCCTCAATGGCGGCGTCTTCGCCCAGGGTGCCGGAGACAAAAATAAACGGTACGTCGGGGCACTCTTGCTGCGCCAGGCGCAGCGCGGCCATGCCATTGTACCCCGGCAGAGAGTAATCCGCCAGGATGAGGTCGTATCCGTCCCGGCGCACGGCCTGGCCGAATTCGTCGCCCGTTTGGACGCGAGTGATCTGGCACGCCATCCCCCCCAATTGGAGTGTGGCCTGAACGAGTTCTGCATCTACGGCGTTATCTTCCAAATGTAGAATGTGAACCATAGGCTCTATTATAGTGTCTCTCCTTTTGCCCGTCAAAAGATGAACGCCGGGGTTATGATTCCCGCGCGCCACTGGCGGGCGCTTGGTTGATGAGGGCCCAGAAAACGCCGATACTCTTGATGGCCTCGACAAATTCCGCAAAATGAACTGGCTTTGCCACATAAGCGTTGGCGCCCAAGTTGTAGCACTCGTCCAGGTCGTGACCTTCGCCCGAAGAGGTCAGGACGACGATGGGAATGACGCGCATGCGCTCGTCCGCTTTGATGCGCTTCAAGACTTGAATGCCGTCCAGCCTGGGCATCTGGAGGTCGAGCAAAATCACCACCGGGTTTTCGGCGGGGCGCGCGGCAAAATCCCCGCAGCAGTAAAGATAGTCCAGCGCCTCGACGCCATCGCGCGCGACGACGATCCTGTTGGCGAGGTTGTACTCGGCCAGCGCAGTTAGCGTCAGTTCGATATCCTGAGGATCATCTTCGACGAGTAGAATAGGCCGGGGGGATTTCATAGTTATGCTCCTTGAACAGGGTGGGGAAGGGAAAAATAAAACGTTGCGCCGTGGCCAACCCATCCTTCCGCCCAGGTGCGCCCGCCGTGGCGGCTGATAATCCGCCGGACATTGGCCAGTCCGATTCCGGTACCCTCAAATTCGTCGGCGCGGTGCAAGCGTTGAAAGACGCCAAAGAGCTTGTCGGCATACTCCATGTCAAAGCCGGCGCCGTTATCGCGGACAAAGACGATGGTTTCCGTTCCTTCGCCCGGCAGGCAGCCGATCTCGATGTCTGCCGGCTCACACTGGCGGGTGAATTTCAAGGCATTCGAAATCAGGTTGACGAACACCACGCGCAGCAAGGCGCGATCCGCCGTGACCACCGGCAAATCGGCAATGCGCCAGTGGATGGTTCTGCCCGCCGCATCCGGCGCGAGTTCCTGGATCACCTCACGGGTCAGATCCTGCAGCGCCACCTGCGTTTTGGACATTTCACTGCGCCCCATCCGAGAGAAAGAAAGAAGGTCGTCAATCAATGCCCCCATGCGCTTGGCGGCATTCGAGATGGTGTCCATGTAATGTTGGCTCTGCGCGTCGAGCGAACCGGCCGTTCTTTTTTCGAGCAGTTCCAGGAACCCCCCAATGTGGCGCAGCGGCGCGCGCAGGTCGTGCGAGACCGAGTAGGCAAACGCTTGCAATTCCTGGTTTGCGGCTTGCAGTTGCGCGGTCCGGTCCAGGACGCGCTGCTCCAGTTCCTGGTTAAGCCGGAGAATTTCTTCTTCCGCCCGCTTGCGCTCGCTGATGTCGCGCGTAATGGAAAGAATGCACGCTTCGCCGTCCACGACGATAGGCACGGCCGACATCAGGCCGGTTCTGATCGAGCCGTCTTTTAGCCGGAACCGCGCCTCGAGGTTTGTTACTCTGCCGTGGTTGCGCAGTCCCTGCACCAGGCGGGCGCGATCATCCGGATTGGCCCAGATGTTGATGTCCAGAGATGACTTGCCGTGAACGTCGGCGGCAGTATAGCCGGTCAATTGCGTAAAACCCTCGTTGATCTCAAGATATAATCCATCTGCCAGGCGATTGATGTTGATTGAATCCGGCGAGGTGTGGAAGGCTTGAGAGAATTTTTCTTCCGATAAGCGCAGCGCGTCCTCTATCTGCTTGCGCTCGGTGATGTCACGGGCAGTTGAGAGGGCGCCGATCACCTGCCCCTCGCTCCCCTGGAGCACTTTGCACCACCACGCGAGAAGGCGTTCTTGTCCATCCTTCCTCCGCTGCCAACTTTCCACGTAAAACGTGTCCAGGCTACCATTGAAGAGAGGTCGAACTTGTGTGTACGTTTCTTGTTCGCCTACAAAGTAATACGAGGCTTCCTTACCAATGACATCGTCGCCAAAAAATTCGTACCCGGCAGGATTGGCCCATCTGTACACCTTGTTTACGTCCACCTCCATGATGATGTCGGGAATCTCTGTGAGGATAGCCTGGTGGCGCGTTTGCAGTTGGTGTAGCGTTTCCTCCGCCTGCTTGCGCGCGGTGATGTCTTTGACAAAAACCGCAATGCCGCGCCTGGACGGATAGGCGCTGATCTCAAAGACATAGCGCTTGCCTTTGAGAACGCCCTCGTTCACAAAAGTCCGGGGCTGCCGCGTCGTCAGCGCGTCCCGATATATCTCTACGGCTCTCTGTACCTCTGGCGTGTCTGGGAAAATCTCCAGGATAGATTTGCCGAGCGCATCCCGCGCCGAGATTCCCACCAGGGTTTCCGATGCCTTGTTCCAATAAGTATACCGCAGGTCCTGGTCCATTGCGAAAAAAACGTCGGCGATACTATCGGCCAGTTCTCGGAAAGCCGCCTCGCTCTCGCGCAGCGCCTCTTCTGCCCGTTTGCGCTCGGTGACGTCGCGGGCGGCGGCGTAGATGAGCTTGCCGATAGGAAGCGAGCGCCACTCAATCCAACGATACGAGCCGTCCTTGCATCGGTAGCGATTCTCGAAATTCAAAACGCTGTCCTGGTTTTCGAGTTGGGACATGGCGGCCAGCGTCGCCTGGAGATCGTCCGGGTGAACCAGGTCGAGAAAGCGGCGGCCTTCGAGTTCGGCCAGGGCGTAGCCGAGCGTTTTTTCCCACTCGGGGTTCAGGCGGTGAAAGTATCCATCGGTGTCGGCGATGCACAAGAGATCGAGGCTCGCCGTAAAGTACCGATCCAGTTCTTCTGTCTTGGCGCGCAGGCGGATTTGGTCCTCGCGAGAAGACTGCTCGGCGGACCTGGCCTCCGCGTAACTGGAGGCGAGCAGCATCCCGGTGATGGCCGTAATCCCCAAAAAAGCCTGCACCAGCAGCAAACGCCCCGTTGGGCTTTCGCCGCCCAAGGGGGATGGACCGGCGCTCACCGCAGCGCTGGTGATCGCGATACCCGCCAGCGCGACGAGTGCGAGCGTTGCACCCCGCTGCCCAAATCGCAGGGCGGGCCAGGCAAGCAGCGCGGCGAGCATGTAGGGTTGCGACGCAAAGATGTGGGAAATAGCTATGGCGTTGAACGATAGCCACGCCGCCGCGCACCATAGAATCGAGAATATTCCGAACTCGAGCGCCCGGCCCCAGCGCACGCCAGATAACGAGTCCCAAAATTTGACCCACGTGACGATGGTGGGCGTGATCAGCAAGATGCCGAGTCCATCAACAATCCACCACGTTATCCAGAAACTCCAAAATGATGCGCCAGAGATAAGAGCGGCCGTGCCGGCGCCGATGAAAGCGGTGCAGGCGTTCACACCCGTTGCCCCGACAATCAATGCTACTACTTGCCTAACGCGGTCAAACCTCACATTTTCCCCACAACGACGGAAAATCAGCCACGCGCACGCCAGCGATTCAAGAACATTCGCCGCCATAAAACCGACGCTGGCGACGAATGGCCGCCCTGCTAACAGATTGGCCGCATTGCCGGCCACAAAGAGGGTCGCGGCCATGGCGGGCCACAGGCGGCGCGGGCTGAGCAGGAACGCCGCCAGCCCAACGCCGCCGGCCGGCCAAATTGCCATAAGGACTCGGTTCGCGTCAGGGAACAGGAATGCCACCTGGTGAGCGAGAAAATAAGCCAGCGCGGTGGACCAAAGAGCAGCCTGCCCAGGGGAGAAGCAAGCAGGAACAAGCCGCCCGGTAGGGTTGCCGTTGTTCATGTAACACTCCTTTCCGCTGCATTCCCAAAATGATGGCCTAACCGTTCAAGCGCATCGCTCCAGCGAACTCGCGTTGAAACTCGGGCACAGCCGTCAGCTCCACGTATTCCACGCGCCGGGCGATCTCTGCGGCGCGCTCGCGTTCGCGCATCGAAAGCAGCGCCATGCGCGCGCCCGCTCCCGCCGCGTTGCCGATTTGCCGGAAGCGCGATCTTTCCACGCGCGGGAACAAGCCAATGTCTATCCCGCTTTGCACGTCCAGATAGGTGCCAAACGCCCCCGCGATAACGACGCCTTGCACGTCCGCCTCGGTCAACCTTGCCTCTTTCAGCAAGATAGCTAGTCCGGCGCGAATGGCGGCTTTGGCCAGTTGAACCTCGGAAATGTCGGCGCGAGAAAGCGTGATTTCTCGCCCGTCGTTCGACTCGCCAGCCACGAGGATGAAACGGTCGCCGCGCACGCGCGGGTGGGCGCGGAACGCGCCGCGCGCATCCAAAATCCCCGCCCGGCGCAGTTGCGCGATGAGGTCGAGAATCCCCGATCCACACAACCCCACTGGCGGCGCATCGTTCACCGTCTTGAAATGCACCTCGTCGCCATGAATGGCCACGCGCTCGATAGCGCCCGGCGCGGCGCGCATGCCGTGCTGGATGTGGGCACCCTCAAAAGCCGGGCCGGAAGCCGTCGAGCAGGACCACAACTTGCCGCCGGCGCGCAGGCAAATCTCGGTGTTTGTGCCGATATCCAGGCCGAGTTGATTCTGCTCTGCGTCTCCGCAGCTAAAATCTCCCAGCCCCGAAGCCAGCAGCATCGCCACGTGGTCGGCGCCCACAAAGCCCGCAATGTTGGGCAGCAGGTGAATGTATGCGCCCGGTGCCAGCGCCAGTCCCACCTCGCGCGCCTTGATGTCGAGCGGGTCGGATACTGCCGCGACGTACGGCGCCAGGCCCAGCTGGCTCACCGGCAGCCCTGCAAATAGATGATGCATGGCCGTGTTGCCCACGATGACGGCGTCGGCAATATCGGCTGCCTCCGCGCCCGCCTGCGCGCACAGCGAGGCAGCCATGTCATTGATCGAGTCCACCACACTTTCTTGCAGCGTGATTGCCCGGTTCTGCTCCTCGTCTCGCGTTTTTCTTGTCTCCCCTTGCATCACGTAGGCAATGCGCGACATTACGTCTTCGCCGTAAGCGATTTGTGGATTCATCGCGCCGGCCGCGCCCAGCGTCTGGCCTGATTCGAGATCGAGCAGAAAAGCCGCCAGCTTGGTTGTGCCGATGTCTACGGCCAATCCCAACAAATCGTGTCGCGGCCGGTCTTTTAGCCACGCCGATGGCCGCACGGCAACCACTTCGCGCCCCACACCCAATGCCCTGAGTACAACCCGCGCCCGCCACTCCCACGCGCGCAAGGCGCCTGATAACTGGCGCAGAACGAGCGTATCAAACGAGACGGGGGAGGCAGGCATCCCGAGCGCCTCGACCAGCCGCGTAGTATCGGCGCGCAAATCACGGAGCGTCGGCGCGGCCAGTTTCACATCTTGCGCCACGGCCGCCGGTTCGAGTGCGGCGTTGAACGCTTCGCTTTCCACTTGCGTGCGCTGCGCGGTGATCAGCGATTCAGGCGGGACGTGGACGCGCACGTTGCTCTCAACGCTGGTTTGACACGCCAGCCTCACGCCGCGCGCCAAATCGTCGGGCGCTATCTCGGTTTGTTCGGTGAGGGTGGGAGCAGATACCTGGCCGCTCAAGACGCGCACCACGCATCGCCCGCACGCTCCCTCGCCTCCGCACACTGCCGCC
The DNA here is from genome assembly GCA_964651475.1 of uncultured Anaerolineae bacterium. Classification (GTDB taxonomy): domain Bacteria; phylum Chloroflexota; class Anaerolineae; order Fen-1058; family Fen-1058; genus JBGSMF01. The sequence continues at coordinate 16,592 of CAZYXV010000004.1, forward strand.
AGCATTACACCGGCCTGCTGCGCCGCCGCCAGCAGCGTGCTGCCCGGTGTGCAAGCCACACGCCTGCCCACAGGTTCAAAGTCAACTTGGAATTTATCCGCCACTGTCTTTTTGCCCATTTTCTACGGTTTGCTCAAGATGGTGATAAAGAGCGCGCCGACAATTAAAAGAACGAGGATGATCTTGATGATGCCGGCTACACAGCCGGCGTAAATCTGAACCGGGCTTGGCCCATGATCTATGGGGCTGAAATATCTTGTCACAGCCTTCCACCAGCGCCCTAGCTGCCACGAGAGCACTATCAGCGCGACGATGATGACCGTTCCCCAAAGAAAGCCGGTCCGATACGACTGATCGCTCTGGCACGGCTTGATAATCCACATCTGGATAGAAGCAGCCACAACATTGAGAAGGCGGACAATCCACCTGAGCAGAGCGGCGATCCAATCCATAGTGACCTCCATTCCTTGAGCTGACCATTGCACAGTATTGGTGTCAACTTAAGGCAGCCTGAGCCTGTCGAAGGCTGCTCCGCAAGCACGGTTCGACGGCTCGACTGAGCTCGCCGAGGTCAAGCTCATCGTGCTTAAGTTGACACTAATGATTGCACAGCCCCCGCGTTCTCCCGCTAATTCTTTAAATTGTACCACAAGCCGGCATGACGTGCTGAATTGTATTTTGTGGTATCCTTTAAGAATCACCTCCAACGCGGCCAGACCGGGCGCGGAGGTGTCTGAACAGTCAATCATATCTAATGCTGCCCGTACCTAAATTGTCGCCTCACCCCATAGTTGCGCCGAGCCTGGTCGTTACGAATCGGCTGCTGGGCTGCAACACGCTCGAGTTGCCGCAGCGCGTGTTGGTCGAAGCTGCCGGCAATCTAATTCTGCGCTTGTTGCCCGCGCCCCGCTGTCCCCGCTGCGGGTTTCCTATGGGGCAAGATCACGTGTGCGCGTTGTGCGCGCGCCGCGCGTCCGAGCCGCCCGATGGATGGGAAGAACGCCTGGCCGTGCCAGAAGGGTTTCGCGATCAAGTGCTCTCTCAAGCGCGCCTGGCGCTCGACCAGGCCGATTACGCGCTGGCCGAGTTCATCGTGGCTTCGTTGGACGAGCGCGGCTTGCTGAGCGGCGACGTTGTTTCTACGTTGCCCCAACGCGCAGAGCACGTGTTGCGCGTGATCCAGTCGCTCGACCCGCCCGGCATTGCCGCCCGCACCACCGCCGAGTGCCTTTGCCTGCAGCTGGGACGCTTGACCGTCCCCGCGCCGCCGGCAGTGTATACATTGATTGGGCGCTGGCCCGACCTGCCCACAGATCACCAGGCTCTGGCGCGCGCCTTGCGCATTACGCCCGACGAACTGGATGAAGCGTTGGCGTTCATGCGCGCGCATTTGCGACCTTTCCCGATTGTGGATGCGCCGGACGTGCTACCTTACCGGCGTGTGGATGTGGCGATCTTGCCCGCGCGCGATTCGCGTGGAACATTCGAGGTGATTGTGGCGCCTGGCCCGCGCGTGCGCGCCTGCGACGACCCCGCCGAATTGGGCGACGCGGAGCTCTCGCCAGACGATTGGCGCGCCCTGGCGCAGCACGCCGAGTTGTTGAACGGCGCTTTGCATCGGCGCGATCAAATGGTGCGCCAGGTTTTTGAGCAGGTCGCCGACCGGCAAAATGCCTTTTTGCAAAACGGACTGCGCCATCACCGGCCACTCACGCGCGCCCAGGTGGCGCAAGCCTTAGCTGTGCATCCTTCTACGGTGGGGCGAGCTGCGGCCGGAAAATCCGTCTTGATCCCCTCCGGTCAAATTGTCCCGGCGGCCTTGTTCTTTGAGCGAGGCGCGGCAATTAAATGCGTCATTCGAGATATTGTTGCGCAAGAACCCCGCCCGCTCACCGACGCTCAACTGCAAGAACGCCTGGCCGGACAGGGCATTGTCATTGCTCGCCGAACGGTGGCCAAGTATCGCGCTGCGGCCGGCGTGTTGCCGGCGCGCCTGCAGTGGAATAAACAAGCTTGAGGGGGACCTCGTCGCTCGCCTGTTGATGACCCTATGCATCCAAGGCGGCCCCCATCACTTTCCCGGCCGTGCTCCTTCTGGGGGTTGAGATGCACTACACTGTTCTAATCATTGACGACGATTTGCCCCTGTGGCAATTCTTGGGCAATGTCCTAAAGGACGAGGGGTACGAAACGTTGTGCGCGCCGACGGCGGCGGAAGGATTGAGCGTTATCCAGCGCCACGGCGCGGATATTGTGCTGTTGGATATGCGGCTGCCAGACGTGGACGGGTTGACGGTGCTGTCTGCCATCAAACACGCGCGCCCGCACATGCCCGTCATTATCATCACCGGCTTTGGCAACATAAGCAACGCCGTCGAGGCCATGAAGCGCGGCGCGTACGATTACATCACCAAGCCGTTTGACGCCAACTTTTTGCTGGCCGCCGTCGAGCGCGCCGTGGAAACCGTTTCCCTGCGCGCCGAAATTGAGCGTCTGCGCCAGGACAGCGCGGGCGATTTGGATACCCGCCTGATCGGCCAGACGCCCGAGATGCGCCGCTTGTCCGAATTGATTGAACGCATTGCCCCCACCCGGGTCAGCATTCTCATCCAGGGACCCAGCGGCGCGGGCAAGGAAATCGTCGCCCGCCAGATTCACCGCTCCAGTCTTCGCGCCGAGCGTCCCTTCGTCCCCATTAACTGCGCCGCCATTCCAGACACGTTATTAGAAAGCGAGTTGTTCGGCTACGAGGCCGGCGCCTTTACCGGCGCGCTCCGCCCCAAAAAGGGCCTGATCGAATCGGCGCATACGGGCACGCTGTTCCTGGACGAGATCAGCGGGATGAAACCCGATATGCAGGCCAAATTATTGCGTGTGTTGGAAGAGCACCGCGTGCGCCGCCTGGGCAGCACTACAGATGTGCTGGTTGACATTCGTATCCTGGCGGCCTCCAATCAAGATATTCCCAGCCTCGTCAAGGCTGGCACGTTCCGTGAAGACTTGTATTATCGCCTGGGTGTGATCGTCTTTACGCTGCCGCCGCTGCGGGAACGCGTCGACGATATTCCCTTGTTCCTGGCTTATTTTATCTAAAAACTGGATGCCGAGATGGGGCGGCGAGTGGAGGGAATATCGGACCGGGCGCTTGCCATGCTAAAGCATTACGCCTGGCCGGGGAATGTGCGGGAACTGCGCAACGTGATCGAACGCGCTATGGTCCTGTGCGACGGCCCGCAAATTGATACAGAACACCTGCCGGCTGAAATCAGCCGCGCCGCGCTGAACGAACCGCCGCTAACTGCCGCCGACCCGCAAAGTGGTTCGCTCAGCTTAAAAGAGCGCGTGGCGCAGTTGGAAATCGCCCTCGTCACGCGCGCCTTGCAAGAATCCGGCGGCAATCAGGCCGAGGCCGCGCGCACGTTGGGCATCTCGCGAGACGAGTTGAGATATCGCATCAAACGCTATGCCCTGAATCAACATTAAACTTTTAGCGCAAAGATTTACTTGTGGACCGTACACCCTTCCAGGTTGGCGCAAAACGCCCGGCAGATATCTAGCGTGGTGCCAGCGTAGAGAATATAAAACTCGTTGCCGTCTTTGGTCAGGGTATAGTTGGCCGTGCACGGCTGAATCGTCATCTCCTGGGTCTGCGGGCCTTTTTTGAGTGCGACACAGCGAAACAAATTCATCGGGTCGAGCAGTGCGCCGCGGTCGGCAATCGCCACCGTCCCGGCCGATAGCGGATTGTCTTGATGGCTGTAAATGCGCGCCCTGACCGCGCCTACTTCCTGGTAACATCCAACGATGCCATCTATAGCCGTTACCGCCGCTGCCAGTTCTGGATGGCCGGCCAGGAGCGCCGCGCCGCCGCTCAGCTTGCTGAGATAATCCGTAAGTGTTTGCCCTTCGGTCACGGTATAACCGGGCAGGTCCGGCAACATTTCGACGGCGGGCGGCACAGCCGTTGGCTGGCTGCCGAAACTCGGAATCAAATCGCACCCGCTCAGGACTAGGACGAGAGCGATCACGCAGACCACACGCTTGGACATGTTACACCTCCCTTTTATTCACCTTCTCACCCGCGCCAGTGTGCCTTCATTCTAACACAATCCGCGCAGCGGGCAACAGGCGCGGGTGCTTGCCTCTGGCGAGCGTGAGCATTTTAGGCCCGCCGGCCAAAATACTCACTTGACGAAACCCCTCACATCGGTTACAATCTTTTCTCGCATCGGGTGATAGTATGTTTGAAACACTAACCGGCAAGCTACAGGCTGTCTTTGACAAGCTCTCCAAGCGCGGCATCCTGACCGAAGAGGACGTGGATGTGGCGCTGCGCGAGGTGCGCCTGGCGCTGCTGGAAGCAGACGTGCATTATACCGTCACCAAAGATTTCCTGGCGCGCGTTCGCGCGCGCGCTGTTGGGGTAGAGGTTCGCAAGCACTTGAACCCGGCCCAACAGGTCGTTAAAATCGTTCACGAAGAGCTGATCGCCACACTGGGCCAACCGGCATCGCTCAACCTTTCAGGCCCCAGCCCGCACGTCATCATGCTGGTGGGCCTGCAAGGCGCCGGAAAAACTACCATGGCGGCCAAGCTTGCCCATCGCCTGCGCAAGTCGGGACAGCGCCCTCTGCTGGTGGCGGCTGATACCTACCGTCCGGCGGCCATTACCCAACTCGAAGTGCTGGGCAAGCAACTGGGCATCCCGGTGCACAGCGAAGGCGCGGCCCCGCCTCCGCCCGAAATCTGCCGCAACGCGCTCAAGCACGCTCGCGATGGCGCGTACAGCGCGGTGATTTTGGATACGGCCGGGCGTCTGCACATCAACGACGAGATGATGGCCGAGCTGGAAGCCATCAAGCAAATCGTTACGCCGTGCGACGTGCTGCTGGTGGTAGACGCCATGACGGGCCAAGACGCGGTGCGCGTGGCCGACGAGTTCAACAAGCGCGTCGGCGTCACCGGGCTGGTTATGACCAAAGTGGATGGCGACGCGCGCGGCGGCGCGGCCATCAGCGTCCGTTCGGTCACCGGCGTGCCGATCAAGTTTATCGGCGTGGGCGAAAAGACCGACGCGCTGGAGCCGTTCGCGCCCGACCGGCTGGCCAACCGCATTCTGGGGATGGGCGATATGCTCAGCCTGATCGAGAAAGCGGAGGCCACGCTGGACAAGGAGCAGGCCGCCGAAATGACCAGCAAGATGCTGGAAGGCAAGTTCGACCTGGAGGATTTCCTGAACCAGTTGCAGCAGGTCAAAAAGATGGGGCCCATTGGCCAACTGCTGGACATGATTCCGGGCTTTTCAAAAATGAAATTGCCCACCGAAGAACTCGAGATGGCCGATGGGCAGATCAAGCACGTCGAGGCCATCATCCACTCGATGACGCCCCAGGAGCGCCATCACCCGGAAATCCTCAACGGCAGCCGCAAACGGCGCGTGGCGCGCGGCAGCGGCACGACCGTCCAGGAAATCAATCAACTGCTTTCACAATTCCGCCAGATGCAGCGGATGATGAAACAAATCGGATCGGGCAAGGGACGCGGGCTGTTATCCATGTTCCGCTGATCTGCCCAGGGTGTTTGAAATTTTTCAAGGAGTAAGCAAGTGGTACGTATTCGATTGCGCCGTATTGGCGCCAAACGGCAGCCCAGTTATCGCATCGTCGTGGCGGACGCAGAATCGCCGCGCGATGGTCGCTTTATTGAAAACATTGGGTTCTACAACCCGCGCACCGAGCCAGGCACGCTCGAACTCGACGAGGAACGCGCTTTGCACTGGCTCAAGGTCGGCGCGCAGCCTAGCGAGTCTGTGCTGCGATTGCTGACCCGGCTGGGCACCATGGAGCGCTTTCGCCGGCTGAAAGGAGGCGAGCCGTTGGAGGTATTGGTGGAAGAGGCTCGGCAGGCGGCTGCTGCCAAACCACCTATTGATCCGAAGACGCGCCTGCGCAAGCCCCAGGCTGCTGTAGAAACCACAGCAGCTTAGGCTAAGGACTGGATAGTCTTAGCCAACGAGCCTGGCCTGCGCTGGAAGCTGACTCCCTAATCCAAACTGTGAACATTCGACGTCTTGTATTTCCATTTCAATCCTACAAGAAACCAGGGAGATTAACATGAAAGATCTAGTCGAGTACATTGCTAAATCGTTGGTCGCTGACCCTTCACAGGTACAGGTCAGCGAAGTCACAGGGAGTGGTTCGCTCATCATAGAGCTGCGTGTATCGCCCGAAGACATGGGGCGCATCATCGGCAAGAACGGGCGAGTGGTCAACGCCATACGAACGTTGCTTCGCGCAAGCGCCGCCAGGCAAGGGAAACGGGTGACGCTGGAAATCATCTAGCGTTTGTAGACCGGGACAGATGAACAAGCCAGTCGCATCAGGCTCAGGAATAAGGCGAGGCCGTGTTCCTGAGCCTCATTTTTTAATTGTCGCCCGCGTGCGCAAGTCGTTCGGACTGCGCGGCGACCTCAAACTGCACGTGCTCACCGACCATCCCGAAAAACTTGCTGGAACAGTCTATGTGGGCGAAACGCTCGCCCCTTACCAGGTGGAACGCCTCTGGCAGCGCGCCGACGACTGGCTGCTCAAGCTAAAAGGGTGCGACGATCGCACCCAGGCCGACGCGCTGCAAGGCCAGGCGATACACATCAATTTGCAAGACGCCGCGCCGCTGGAGCCTAACGTGTACTACCACCACCAGCTCATCGGCCTCAGGGTCGTCACGCTCGAAGGCCAGGAGCTGGGCGTGTTGGACGAAATATTAGTAACCGGCGCGAATGATGTGTACGTGGTGCATGGGCCGCGCGGCGAGGTGCTTTTGCCGGCGCGCGTCGAGGTCATTCGCCAGGTTGATTTGGAGCGCGGCGTGATGGCTGTGCAGCTCTTGCCCGGCCTGCTGCCCTGATTGCGCCGCACCCACGGAGTGTTTCCCCCGCTTGACCTTTTGCCATCTTTCAAGTATAGTCCCCCTGGTATATTGACATCGGCAGCCAGCCATCAGCCTGTCGCGCGGCGCAAAGGCAGAGTGAGTCATGTCGGTTTATCTTGATAAGAAAATCCTGTGCATCCGAGACATGCAGGCTTTTCACGAATCGCTCGACCGCGAAAAGAGCTTTGACGTGGACATGCTCAGAAACGTGGCCTACCTTTCCGAAGAGGTTGGAGAGGTTGTGAGCGCCATTCGCGATTTGCAAAACGCGGGCGAACCCTCTACACTGGAAGATGCCAAAGCGCACCTGGGCGAGGAGTTGGCTGATTGTTTGGCTTATATCCTCAAGCTTGCGAACTATGGCGGCATAGATTTGCAAGAGGCATACGCGCGCAAGATGGAGCGGAATCTCACGCGCACCTGGCGCGCCAGGCAAGCCGCCGCGCAGCAGACGAGGGCAAGGCGCTGACCATGAGCAACATTCGATACTGGGTTGGCTTTAACCGCGCCCCCGGCATCGGGCCAGCCAAAGTGCGGGCGCTATTGGATCATTTCGGCAACCTTGAACTGGCATGGCGCGCTACACCCGCTGAATTACACGAGGCGGGCCTGGACTGGCGCGCCATCGAAAACCTGGTCAAACTGCGCAATTCGTATGATCCTGATACCGATCTGCGCAAAGTAGAGCGCGCCGGCGCGCACATCCTGACGTGGGATGATCCGGCCTACCCCGTCCGCCTGCGCGAAATTCCCAATCCGCCGCCAGTGTTGTACGTCAAGGGCGGCCTGGTCGAAAGCGACCAATGGGCGCTGGCCATCGTCGGCACGCGCCGCGCCACAGCTTACGGCAAAGAAGCCGCGCGCGCCTTTGCCAACGAGCTGGCGCTCAATGGCGTGACGGTGGTGAGCGGGTTGGCGCGCGGGATTGACGCCGCGGCGCACCAGGCAGCGTTGGATGCTGGCGGGCGCACGATTGCGGTGCTGGGGCACGGAATTGACCAGATCTATCCGCCCGAACATCGCAAGCTGGCCGAACAGATTGTTCAACACGGCGCGCTGGTGAGTGATTACGCGCCGGGCACGCAGCCCGAAGCCGTCAACTTTCCGCCGCGCAACCGCATCATCAGCGGACTTAGCCTGGGTGTGTTGGTCGTGGAGGCGGGCGAAACGTCGGGCGCGCTGATTACGGCCGACTTTGCCGCCGAGCAGGGGCGCGACGTGTTTGCCGTGCCGGGCAACGTGTTTGCGCGCAGCTCGGCCGGCACGAACCGGCTGCTGCGCGACGGCGCGGCGATGGCGCTGTGCGCGCAAGACGTCCTCGAACAGTTGAACATGACGATGGTCGCGCAGCACATCGAGGCGCGCGCCGCCATCCCACCCCAAGACGAGACAGAGCAAAAGTTGTACTCGCTGCTTTCGTCCGAGCCGGTGCACATTGACGAGATTGGCCGGCAAACCGGGCTGCCCATAGAGCAAGTCTCAAGCGCGCTCACGCTGATGGAACTCAAAGGCATGGTGCGGCAGGTGGGAGGCATGAATTACGTCGTGGCGCGCGAAGGGCGGGTGGAGTACAAGGTGGACTGAAAATGACGCGAGCCACACTTTGCTTTCTGGTAAAGGGGCAGCCCGTGAGCGAGATCCTGTTGGGATTAAAAAAGGCGGGCTTTGGCGCGGGGAAATACAATGGCCTGGGCGGCAAAATCCAGGCCGGCGAGACGGTGGAAAGCGCCGCTATCCGAGAAGTAGAAGAAGAAGCAGGCGTCAAAATCTCGGAGATGCAAGATGTGGGGCGATTGACGTTCTTGTTCCCCGCCAGGCCCGAATGGAATCAGGTTGTTCACGTGTTTCTAGCCAGGTCTTGGAAGGGGGAACCCGCGGAAAGCAATGAAATGAAACCGGCCTGGTTTAGCGCAAGCCAGATTCCGTTTGAGCGCATGTGGCAGGACGATTCCCATTGGCTTCCGCTCGTGCTGGGAGGCGCACGGGTGAGAGCGAGCTTTACGTTCAAGGACGATAACGAATCTATTGATCACGTGGAAATGGAAGAGTGGTAATGACAAACAAGAGTTCACAGACGACGTTCGAACATTATTACGCCTTGATCATGGCCGGCGGCAGCGGCACGCGCTTGTGGCCGCTCAGCCGGCAAACGCGCCCCAAGCAGGCCTTGTATCTGGTGGGCGACCGCACTATGTTTCAACTGGCCGTTGAGCGGCTGCAGCCGCTCTTTCCGCTGGAACGTGTGCACGTGATCACGGCCACCGATCAGGTTGGCGCGCTGCTGCGGCAGGCGCCTAATCTGCCCGGCGGCAATTTCATCGTCGAGCCGCAGCCGCGCGGCACGGCCTCTGCCGTTGGCCTGGCCGCCATCATGCTGCGCAAGCTCGATCCCGAAGCGACGATGGCTGTGCTCACCGCCGATCACTATATCGCCGACACACAAGCCTTTCGCAACATCCTGGCGGCGGCCTATCACGTGGCGCAGCAAGGCCACCTGGTCACTCTGGGCATCACGCCAAGCTTTGCCTCCACCGGCTATGGCTATATCGAGCGCGGCGATTCGTTGGACGAATTCGGGGGATATATGGCCTATCAGGTCAATGCGTTTCGAGAAAAGCCCGACCAATCCACCGCCGAAACATTTTTGGCCTCGGGGCAGCACACCTGGAACAGCGGCATGTTCATCTGGCGCGTGGACCGCATCCTGGCCGAGTTCGAGCGGCAGATACCGCGCTTTTACGAGCAGCTCACGCGGATTGAAGCGGCGCTGGGCACGGACCGCGAGCCATCGGTGCTGGCGTACGAGTGGCCGCGCGTGGCGGTGCAGACCATAGATTATGGTATCATGGAAGGCGCTCAAGACATAGCCGTGCTGCCGGTTGACATTGGCTGGAGCGACGTGGGCAGTTGGGCCACGCTGCTCGAAATTCTGCCGGGCGACGAAAAGGGCAACGTGATTGTTGACGCCGAACTCTTGGAAGTGGACACGCGCCACACGCTGGTCTTTGGCAACAATCGCCTGGTGGCGGCCATTGGCTTGAGTGACCTGATCGTGGTGGATACCGACGACGTGCTGCTGATTTGCCCCCGCGAGCGCGCCCAGGATGTGCGCAAGCTGGTGGACAAGTTGCGCGCCAACGGCGGCGGAAGATATTTATAGCTTTACGTTTTGGCAGAATGGGGTAAAATATGCAAATAAACAAGTTGCGCCAACATCTCCGGCGCAGCCAGCTCGATGGCTTGCTGGTGAGCCGGCCAGAAAACATGCGTTACCTTTCTGGCTATACTGGCGAGGGCGCTTTGCTGGTCACACAAGAGCGAGCGCTCATTGCGACAGACTTTCGTTATTGGGAACAGGTCAAACGCCAGGCGCCAGAGTTTGAACTTTACCAGGTTGTATCGCGCCAAAAGCCAATCTATCCAGGCTTGCTGGCGGCGGCGGGCCACCCACATCGCATCGGCTTTGAAAGCACGCACGTGACGGTGGCCGAGCATCAAAAAATGCTGGCGGCGGACACGGCAGAATGGGTGGCGGTCGAGGACAGTGTAGAAACGCTGCGCGCGGTCAAAACCCGCAAGGAACTGGCGCTCATCCGCCGCGCGGCCGCCATATCAGATGCGGCGCTGGAACACATACGCGGGTGGATCAGGCCGGGAATGACCGAGCGGCAGGTGGCGTGGGAACTGGAAGCCACGATGCGCACGCGCGGCGCGGAAGCGCTGGCGTTTGACACGATCGTGGCCGCCGGGCCAGCCGGCGCGGAAGCTCACCACGAGCCTGACGAGCGCCCCATCCAGGCCGGCGAGCCAATTGTGATTGACCTGGGCGCGTGTGTGGAGGGCTACCGCTCGGACATCACGCGCACCTTTTGTATTGGGCGGCCCGGCAAACGCTTTAAAAAGATATATGAGCTGGTGCTGCGCGCGCAAGAAGCGGCGCTGGCCGGCATCCGCGCCGGGATGACGGAACACCAGGCTGACGCGCTGGCGCGCGACGTGATTGCCGCCGCCGGCCACGCCAGGCATTTTGGACACAGCCTGGGGCACGGCGTTGGGTTGGCCGTGCACGAGCTGCCCGCCGCGCGCCAGAACTCGGAAGCGACCTTGCCGAACGGCGCAACGCTGACGGTTGAACCCGGCGTATATATTCCGGGCTGGGGCGGCGTCCGCATCGAAGACCTTGTTGTAATTCGCAAAAATGGTGTAGAATTAATCAGTCGTGCAAGCAAAGAACCGCTCATCTAACACAGGAGGTGGAACGTGCTCAACCTGGTAAATTCAATCCTGCTGATCTTTGGCGACGCTAAAAAATCCCTCGTGTTGGGATTAATTATTGGTCTTGCAATTGGTTGGTTTGTTGTTGGATGGGGCCTCTGGCCAGTGACCTGGACTGATGCAGCGCCCGTGGACTTGAGCGCCAAGTACCAGTACAAACAACAATACGTGCGCCTGATGGCAGAGGATTACGCCAACAATGCGGATGTTGATTTGGAAGCCTTGCTCGGCCAGCGATGGTCGGCAGAAGACGCGGCCAAGCTTGCAGAAGAAATGGCCAAGCAGCCCGGACGCGGAGATCAGGCGCAACTTTTGGACCTGGCAATGGCACTGCGAAATTTGCCCCCGCCTGAAACGCCTAAAAGCACCAGCTTGCTCTCACTACCCGTGTGTCTGGCCGGGTTGTTTGTGTTGTTGGTAGTCGCCGTCGGCGGTGTGATTGTCTGGCGCAGGATAATGGGGCCTGGCATTCCTAAAAGCCAGCCAGGCGTCATTACCCCCGTAGATCGCGCGCGCGCCAGCCAGCCCGTCGCCCCGACCACGTGGACCGGGATGGCTGAAAAGCCCGTCTCGCAATTTGTCACTACCTACGAGTTGGGTGACAATCGCTACGACATGTCGTTCAGCGTCGAATCGGGCGCAGACTTTTTGGGCGAATGTGGGGTGGCGATCTCGGAAAGCATCGGCGCTGGCGATCCGGACAAAGTCACGGCGCTCGAAGTGTGGTTGTTTGACAAGAACGACATCCGCACGGTCACCAAGGTGATGATGAGCGATTACTGCTTTAACGATACGACGCTGCGCGCCAAGCTGGCGCCCAAAGGCGAGGCGACTTTGATTGGGCCGGATGCCAGCGTCGAGCTAGACACTCAAACGCTCAAACTGCGCGCGCGCGTCATCGAGTTGGAATATGGCTCCGGCGGATTGCCGCCCAGCAGCTTTTTCAAAAAGGTGACGCTCGAATTGGCTGCCTGGCCCAAAGCCTGAGAGCTTGTTTTCACTGGCGGCCTGGTAAGAGCGGCGCGGCTGACGAGCGCGCGCCGGGTAGGATGCAGCAACCGCGCGCGAGCAGGTCGGAGCCAGTTCCGCCAGGTTATTTTCGCCAGATGGCAAAAGTGAGGCCAGCATGTCTATACAGAAATGGGAATATTGCAGCCTGATTATTGACCATTTTCGCGACGAGGAAGGCGGCCCCAAAGAACAAGTGACGTTTATCCAATACACACTTGTGGGGGACGACAAGGAATTTGTCATGCGAGAAAACTTTGGCCCGTTCCTGGCCCAATTAGGCCGAGAAGGGTGGGAACTGGCCGGCGTTTCCAGCGACCCGCCCCCGCCGCCCGGGGCGCGTTATCGGGAGAGCTGGGTTTTCAAGCGCCCGCTCAAAGAGAGTCGCCATTAGAGAGCCTGCCGCCACGCTGCCCAGCGTGGCGGATTTTATTATGTCACACGGAGATGGTGATGAACGAAAGTAGAGTCGAAGCGTCCGAAGAATTGCATCCACACGATTGGACGGGCCAGCCCGATCGCCCCACAGTGACCTTTATGGGAAACACGTACGATCTAATGTCCCTGGGGGCGCTGGCAAGCGGGGCGCTGATGCTCTTTATGTGCGGCACGTGTAATATGGGAATGTATTGCCTGCCGCTCTTTCCGCTCGCATTGGGAGCGATTGGATTGTTGACGGCGTCCCAGTCCTTCAACGAAAAGCGCACGCGCCAGTGGTCGTGGATCGGCCTGGGGATTGGCGCCGTTGTTTTGGTGCTGATCGTGGCGGGATTTGTGATCTATATCGCCGCTTTTGTTCTGCTGGCTGCGGCTGGCGGGTTGGAGCGCGGCTATTAAAAGCCGTCAGCGCCCACCTGTTTGAGAGGGTTATGCCTTTCGTTGATCTTGCCCTGGCGCGCCGGTTGGAGATGGCGCACGCCTGGCGCAGCATCCGCTATGCTCGCGCCCAATCTGCATTGCGTCCAGAAACCCTCAGCGCCGTCCATGCCGCGGCGGGGGGATACGCAGTTTACGCGGGCGACGGTTCGCCGCTGAACAAGGCCGTCGGGCTGGGGTTTGAGCCAATCACGGGCGCAGCTTTAGACTGCGTCGAGCAATTCTATCGCAGCCACCACATCTCCCCACGTGTTGATCTTTGCCCGCTGGCCGATCCATCTCTGCTGAATTTGCTCAAGCAGGGCGGCTATCGCCTGGACGAATTCTTTAACGTGTTGGTTCGCTCTCTATCGGACGCTATCCTCTCCCCTCCCTTGCCGGCGTGGATGCGAATCACCCAGGCCAGTGAAAAAGAAGCCGACGTGTGGCTGCGGGCTGTGGCGCAGGGATTTACCGGAGAGTCGCCGCCCCAAGACGCCTTTGACGTGCTGGGACCAAATGTCTACAGCGAGAATTCAGCGTGCTTTTTTGCCTGGGTTGACGGGCAACCCGCCGGCGGCGGGGCGATGTTCATCCACGAAGGGGTAGTGGAACTGGGCAGCGCCAGCACCCGGCCGGCTTTTCGGAAACGAGGTGTGCAAACGGCGCTGATCCTTGCTCGATTGGCAGCCGCGCGAGAAGCGGGGTGTGATCTGGCGATGGTATTAACCTCGCCGGCGACCGAGTCGCAACGCAACGTAGAGCGGGCGGGTTTCCGCCTCGCTTACACCAAAGTAATTGTGGAACAAGCGGATCCCAATGGATAAGAGTTATAGCTGTTTGTCCATCATCTCTTCTAACTGGACAATCATGTTCTGCGCGCGTTGTTCTTGCTCGGCCAACGCCGAAAGCCATCGGTCGGCGGCAGAATAGACATCTTCATTGGGTTCCGGCGTATCCAGGGATTGGCGCAAATCGCTTTTCTGGCCGCGGTCAAAACGGAGCAGCATGCGCAAAATCGCCATCGTGCCATAGCCGGCGCGCAGCAACATGCGAATCACCCGCAGGCGGCCAATCTCGGCAGCGCCATAGAGCCGGTAGCCATTATGCGCGTCTCGCGGCACCCGTAGCAAGCCGTTGCGCTCCCAGTTACGCAGCATGTCTTGCGTGACGTTCAAAAAGCGGGCTGCTTCGCTAATGCGCATGGGTTTTGTAGAAACGTCTGCGGCGGCGCCCTGCGCCCACCGTTCCAGAAATTCCGTCGCGGCCTCGGCCTGCGCGCGCTCGGCCTGCACCAACGCCAGGTGGCGGTATGCCTGCTCCAACGCGCCGCCCAGGTCGCCAGATGCGGCCTGGCGCACCAACTCGAGCGCCGACTGCCGGATATTTTGCCCCGGCCAGGGGCCGTGCAGCGTCATCCGCGCCAGGCGCATTTGATCGAGATGGGCCTCGCTAAATTGGCGATAGCCGTTGGGGCCGCGAGGAACGGGAGAAATAAATCCCCATTCTTCGTACAGCCGGACGGTGTTGGGATGGACGCCGACCGCCTGGGCAACCTGGGAAGTGCTCAGATAGCGTGATTTCATCGCGTCAGGGCAACTCTTATCTTGATTCACAAAACGGGCGCACTCGTACCATTATTATAGCAGCCAACGAAATTAATGTGTCGTTCCATATCGAGAAGGTAGTATGCTAATCTATCCCCTCATTGCTCTGATAACATTTGCCGGTTTGTTGTATGGAATCAAGATAGAGAACCAGCGTCTTGTTTACGTCTTCAAACCCCTGACATCCTTGCTGTTTGTCCTCGCCGCCTGGCAAGGGGGGCTGGCAAGCACCTGTCACACCCGCCTGTTTATCGGGTTGGTTTTGTGCATGATTGGAGATATAGCCCTGATTCCCAAGCAACGCGCCTGGTTCTTGATCGGGCTGCTATCATTTCTCTTAGGGCACGTCACGTATATTTTCGCCTTTAGCGCCTTGATTGTTTTGACGCCTGCGGGTGCACTTGTCGCCGTCATTATTGTTGCACTGGATGCCGCATGCCTTGGATGGCTCGCGCCGCATCTAAAAAACATGCGCATCCCCATAGTCGTTTACATGCTGGTCATTTCCGTCATGGTATGGAGCGCGTGGGGCGTCTTTTTCACCTCCCACCTGCCGCTCACCGCCAGGCTCCTCATCGCAACCGGCGCGACGTGCTTTTGCATTTCCGACGTGTTTGTAGCCAAGAACAGGTTTACGAGTTACAGCTTTAAAAGCAGGGCGACCGGCCTGGCGCTGTATTACGTGGGGCAATTCCTTTTGGCGTGGTCGCTATCTACCTTACGGTAAGGTTTGCCATACCAGGTGGTCGGGCAACGCGAAATTGGCCGGAGGGTGGAAACCGAATTGCGGGCCATCTTTGGCGATGACGGTGCACAATCTGGCCAAGACCCGCAGGGTTTTGCGGAGCAACCCTGCGGGTCTGCAGCAGCACTTTTTAAAAATGACTAGAGGTTGTCGGGCAGGTAGATGGCGAACTGGCAAACGTCGTCGCCCCTGACAAGGGATTGGATGACCTGAACCTTGACCGGCCTCCCGAGGGCGCATTCCCACTGCTGCCGTTCCCATCCCGCGCTGCAATAACAAAACGAGTCGGACATGCCCTGATCCAAATGATTTCGCACCAGCGGGCAAAAACAAGCCGCACTTTTTCTTTCGGCCGGGGTTTGCGCTTTTTGGTAGGCTTGGGGATTGCGCGGGTTTTTGGTCGAATAAATAACATTCCCCTCCCGGCGCGGCGCCTTGCCCCAGCCTGGGTCTTGCCCCATGAAGGCGATGACGGCGTCAACGGCTTGGAGAGGATCGCCGCTTTTGGCTTTGGCCTCCTCGTAGACTGTGTGCAGCTTGGCGATTTGGCTTGTGGGGAAAACGTGGGCGCAGCGCGAAAGAATCTCGTAGAGCTGGTTTTCGTCTGCCAGCTCATCTAACCTTGCCACAGCGCCCTTGACCCACTGGAAGCGTTCGCCAGCGACCGACTCGAGCGTGAGCAAATCGCTCTCCTGCATCACCTGACGCCGGGAGGTCTCGCCCAAGACCCGTTCCAGGTTCCCGGCCAGCAGCCTGCTCCAGTCGTGCAAGATGAACTGGATCTCAATCCGGCTCTCGTCGGGATTGTTTCCGTCCAGGTAAATCTCGCGCGCAAACTCGTCGGAAATCAAGGCGTGTTCTGCGGCGCTGCCGTAGAGCTTTTTGTAGCTGCTTTGCACTTGGTCCGCCGGGCCGGTGTGGACGAGAGACAAAACGTCCACGCCGGGCAAGGTCCACGTCCTGGCCCCGCTGACTTGAACGGCTTGCGTCACGGGAAAGCCCGCCTCCACCTCGAATCCGTCTTTCACGCTGGAAACGAATTGGAAAATGCACAAGGCCGGGCCGGCAATGTGCTGTTTTGGAATGGCCTGGGCCAGGCCGTCCAAGACAGCCTGCAATTCTTTTCGTTCCATGATGTTCAGGTGAACGGTGGTCACCAGTGTATCTGCAAGTTGCTTGTGTTCAATTCCCAGCGCTTTCAGTGACATTGAAGTACCTCCATTTTTAAATCTTGTTCGTCCACCACGCGGGTGGCTCTTAATAGCGACGAGTTCAAAACAGGCTAGTCTCTCCCTTGCGTGTTGATTGTGGGAATCACCGCTGAGGCGCAGAGGTCGCAGAGCCTTTTTCTGCATTTCTCAGCGTTCTCTGTGTCTCTGCGGTGCAAAAACAGCCCATCAACACTCGACAGGGAGACTAGTCAAAACAGACGTCTTGAGTATAGTGCAAAACCTGGTTGCGGGCAATAGACGGGCGGCGGATTTTGAGCCTGGACGGGTATCCAATTTCCCTTTTTTGCAGAACTGGGCGACAATTATGCCACGAATTGGCATGAATATGAATTAGAATAATGTTGTAACCTGTCCACGAGGCAGGTGGAGAGGGCGCTATGTCGAACACGGCTACCCGGCTCATCACGCTCATCATGTTGCTCCAGCGCCAGCCTAATCAAAAGGCAGCAGAACTGGCGGACAAGTTGGGTGTCTCGGTGCGCTCGCTGCATCGTTACATTATGATGCTGGACGAGATGGGCATCCCGATTTGCTCGGAACGCGGGCCTTATGGCGGCTTTTCACTCGTGCGAGGCTACAAGATGCCACCATTGGTCTTTACACCGGAAGAAGCGGTAGCCGTTTACCTGGGCACGAGCATCGTCCGAGAGATGTGGGGGCGGCTTTACCAGGAGGCGGCGCAAGGGGCGCTGGCAAAGCTCGATAATGTCTTGCCGGATGAACAGCGGCACGAGGTCGCCTGGGCGCGGCGCTCGATTGTGGTGATGGGCGCGCAGCGCGCTCCGCTCGAACAACTGGCGACTTTTCTGGAAAAGCTCCGCCGCGCCATCCGCGAGCAGCGGCGCATCACCATGGTCTATCGAAACCCTAGCCACCCAGACTCGCGGCAGCGCGAGGTAGATCCTTATGCGCTGGTGCACCGTTGGAACTGGTGGTACGTCGTGGGGCATTGTCACCTGAGAAATGCCATACGCGCCTTCCGCGTGGATCGTATTGCCGAGCTGGCGCTGCTCGACAAGACGTTCCAGGCGCCAGCGGATTTCGACGCGCGAGAGTACATCGGCGACTTTCAGTCTCAGGCTCAGGTGCAGGTACGGATGCGCTTTACACCGGAGGCCGCGCCGGCCGCGCTCGATAACCGCGCCTTGTGGCAGACGTTCGAGGAGCAATCTGATGGCTCGGTGATTGTCACCGTGACCCTGCCGGATTTGCAGTGGGCCGCTTCGATGGTGTTGAGTTATGGCCCCATTGTCACCGTGCTCGAGCCGGAAGAGTTGCGCCGCGCGGTGCGCGAATGGGCCGGCGCCACTGCCGGATTGTACGCGCCGAAATAGACGAGTGGTCAAACGAGGATACACCCAGCGCGGTGTTCCCATTCAATCAAATTATGGAGGAATATCATGTCGTACAATTGTCAAATCAAACAACAGTCCGCACAACCTACCTTGTCCATCCGGACCAAGATGACTGTGCAAGACCTGCCCCAGGCCTTGGGCAAAGCCTATGGCGACATTGCTCAATATTTGGGCCAGATGGGAGAGCAGCCCGGCGGGCCGCCGTACGCCGCCTACTATAATATGGACATGCAGAACCTGGACGTTGAGATGGGCTTTCTCGTTTCCAAAAAGCTGCCCGGCAAAGGAGAAATTCAATCCACTGAAATCCCAGGCGGCAAGCTTGCCAGTTGCATTCACATCGGCCCCTACAGCGACGCCGCGCCGGCCTACGAGGCGCTTACGCAGCACGTTAAAGACAACGGCTACGAACCCAGCGGCGTGGCCTACGAGATGTATTTGAACGACCCGGCTCAAACACCCCCACAAGAGCTCCAGACCCAAATCGTGTTTCCGCTCAAAGCCGCCTGATCGAGTGCGCTGTGGCCTGCCGCGCTTTGCTTGGGCGCGGCAGGCCGAAAGACTTGCAATGGTAAAGGCCACTCTACAACGCCGGTATTACTGGCAACGATGTGTTTATACAGCGCGTGTTCTCGTTTTTATCCTGGTCGGCTTGACATCCTGTATATCTGGACCGAAAGCGACCAGTACGCCTATACCCACGCCTGTGGCAACCCCCACCACCCCCTTGCCAACCAAGCCACCGCCGCCTGAAGGCTGGGAACTCGGATGGTTGAAAGGCATTCCATGCCGCCCGCCATGTTGGGAGGGAATCACGCCAGGGCAAACAACCGCCGCTGAAGCCGTTGAAATGCTGAAAAACCATCCTTGGGTTGCCACAACAAGAAAGTTTTCGTTGGGTGAGGATGGAGCAATAGCTTGGAAATGGGTCAATGAGCAGGAGGGAGGAGAAATAGGATTTTGGAGCCAGCCACCTCAAGTTGTCTTTAGCATCCGACCTGGTTTCCCGCGATACTTTAGATTTAGTGAGGTTATCGAGGCCTATGGTGAGCCGAGTCACATCATAGCGATGGCTTACTACGGCTCTGACATAGATGGTATCTTTTACGAACTTGAAATTGTGTACCGCCCTCAGGGGTTCATCTTGAAAGCAATCTATTCAGGCAAGCCAGATTTGACGCTGGACACACTTGTGAGCGTCACTTTCTTTGCGCCCGAGGACAAGCTGTATCTTGCGGCTTTCAGTGATCCTGGTAGGGCTGTTCCGTGGCAGGGTTTCAAGGGCTATGATTTTTACTGCAGGAACAGGGATGATGATGATAGGGATGCGTGCCACGGCAATGGGGGCAACTGAGCAAAGCATGTGAAAAGGGTAAAATCGAGCCGCATGACTATCGTCGCCGCTTGAGACATTCCACTGTTGTTTTTGCCCCGCCAAAAGTGTGGTATAGTAGAGCACATTCATCTTTCGTCGAAGGTGCATCTGCTAATGCTGCGTGGCCTGCGTCTTGAATCTGCCGAGCGGCGCGTGATTCTATCCGCCCTCATCGTGGCCGCCGGATTTGCCGCGGCCAAATTCACCGGCGTGCTGGATGATTTCATCGTGGCGCGCGTCTTTGCCAGGCGCGAACTGGATGCCTACTATGCCGCGTTTGGCCTGCCCGATTTGCTCTTTACGCTCATTGCCGGCGGAGCGTTGGCCGCCGCTTTCATCCCCGTATTCACCGGCTACCTGGCTGCCGGCGAGCGCGCTGGCGCGTGGAAGCTGGCCTCGTCTGTAGTGAACCTCGCCTTTCTCGTCACGCTGGCGGCCTCAATCCTGGCTGCGCTGATCGCGCCCTGGCTGGTGCAAAGCTTTGTCGCGCCGGGCTTCCCGCCCGATCAACAACTCCTCACCGCCAACCTCATGCGCATCATCCTGATCTCTACGGCCATTTTCTCGGTGAGCGGCATTGCGATGAGCGCGCTGCAGGCCAACCAGCACTTTCTGCTGCCCGCGCTGGCCTCTGTGATGTACAACCTGGGCATCATTGGGGGAGCCTTGTTCCTCACCCGCCCCGCCGTCCTCGAATTTCCGCTGGATATTCGCGTGCAGATTTGGCCGGTCAGGGCATTGGGTGTATACGGGTTAGCCGTGGGCGTCGTCGGCGGCGCGGCCATGCACTTGCTCATCCAGGTACCCGGCCTGCTCCGTTTTGGTGCGCGCTGGTCGCCGCACATCACGCTATCTGATCCGGCCCTGCGCCGCGTGTTGAGCTTGCTTGGGCCACGCCTCTTGGGATTGGGCGTGGTGCAACTGAGTATGCTCATCACAAATAACCTGGCCTCGCGTCTAGAGACCGGCAGCGTGATGGGACTGGCGCTGGCGTGGCGCTTGATGCAGATGCCCGAAACCATCATTGCCACCGCCGTTGGCACGGCCGTCTTTCCCACGCTCAGCGAACTGGCCGCGCAAGGCCAGCTCGCCGGGTTGCGCGCCATGATGCGCAAGACGTTGGGCGCGATTGTGCTGATCAACGCGCCGGCTGCCGTCGTGTTGATCGTGTTGGGGCGGGAACTGGCTGGGCTGGCATTTGGCGCAGAAAGCGCCGGCGTGGTAGCGTGGGCGCTGCAATTTTACGCGCTGGGATTGGTGGGCCATTCCGCGCTCGAGGTGGCCGCGCGGACCTTTTACGCGCAGCAAGACACGCGCACCCCGCTCCTCGTCGCCGCTGCCGCGATGGTCATTGCCATCGCCGCCAGCCTGGTGTTGATGCGTCCGCTGAGCTATGGCGGCCTGGCGCTGGGCAACGCCATCGGGTTCACGGTAGAATCCGGCGTGCTGGTCTGGCTGATGGAGCGGCGGCTGCGGGGCAAGTAACACGGCACAACACACGAGGTATTCATGCAACGTCTGTGGTGGAATCTAATCTACCTGGTTCGCAAAACGCCGTGGGATACCGGCGTGACGCCGCCCGAGGTGCGCGCCGTCGTCGAAAGCGGGCAGCTCAGGCCGGGCCGTGCGCTGGATTTGGGCTGCGGCACCGGCACGAACGCGATTTACCTGGCTCGACACGGCTTTGACGTGATTGGGGTAGACATTTCGTCGCGCGCCATTGCGCACGCCCGGCGCAAAATCAAGCGAGCTGGGCTGGACGGGCGCGCCCTGGTCTATGCGGGCGATGTGGCGCGCCTGGGCACGCTGCCAGTCAATGGACTGTTCAACCTGGTGCTGGATATAGGCTGCCTGCACGTCCTGGATTCGCCTGCGCGTCAATGTTATGCGGAGGGAGTCATACGGCGATTGCAGCCCGGCGGCCTATACATGGTGTACGCCTTTGGCCCGCGTAAACACACGGGTTGGGAAATGGGCCTGTCGCCCGAAGAAGTAGAGCAACTGTTCAGGCCCTGGCTGGCGCTGCGCCACGTGGCTCACGGCCAGGATCAAGGCGGCGTTGCATCGGCCTGGTACACGTTTGAAAAGGCCGTGTGACCTTTGTCCTGTCTTGTGTTATAATAGCGTCACAGGCACGTTTCCGCTCTGCCCCGCGGCAGACAAAATGCATACAAAAAAGATGAGCGGCCCGCAAGGCCGCTTTTGTGTGGAGTGGTTATGTTAGACAAGTTAGAGGGCATCGCGTCCCGCTACGACGAATTGAACAGGCTCATGACCGAGCAAGCGCTGGCCGACTATACGCAGTTAAAAGAATATGGCCAGGAGCGCGCCGAGCTAGAGCCGGTGGTCGAAGCCTATCAGCGCTACAAGACGCTCCGCGCCGAGCTAGAGGGCGCGCGCGCGCTGGCCGAGGCTGACGATCCGGACATGGCGGCGCTGGCGCGCGACGAAGTCGCCGGGCTGGAGGCCGGGCTGCAAAACAAGTGGGAGGAACTCAAGCAGCTGCTCCTGCCGCGCAATCCGAACGACGACAAAAACGTCATTGTAGAAATCCGCGCCGGCACTGGCGGCGAAGAAGCCGCGCTGTTCGCCGCGGACCTGTTCCGCATGTACACGCGCTACGCCGAACTCCACAACTGGAAATTTGAAATGCTTTCGTCGAACGAGACCGGCATTGGCGGCTACAAGGAAATAATTTTTTTGCTCAAGGGCAAGGGCGCTTACAGCCGCCTCAAGTACGAAAGCGGCGTCCATCGCGTGCAGCGCGTGCCGGTCACCGAATCTTCGGGCCGCATCCACACCAGCACGGCTACGGTGGCCGTGCTGCCCGAAGTGGACGAGGTCGAAATTGACATTCCCGAAAAAGACATTGAGATGGAAGTCTACAAGAGCGCCGGCGCCGGCGGCCAAAACGTGCAAAAGAACTCGACCGCGGTGCGCATCCGCCACCTGCCCACCGGCCTGGTAGTGCAATGCCAGGACGAACGCAGCCAGCTCCAAAATCGCATGCGCGCCATGTCCATCTTGCGCGCGCGCCTGTACGATATCGAACAGCGCAAGCGCGACGAGCAAATCACCGCTGAGCGCCGCAGCCAGATTGGCTCTGCCGAGCGCAGCGAAAAGATTCGCACGTACAACTTTCCGCAAAGCCGCATCACCGACCATCGCATTGACCAATCCTATTATGGCTTCAAAATGATATCTATCCTCGACGGCGTACTGGATGACATTATTGATGAACTGGCCACGCGCGATCAGGCCGAAAAACTGCAAGCGGCAGGGTTGTAAAGTCAAATCTCAAAATGTACCCAGGGCCATTAAAAGATGCGCTTGACAAAGCGACGCGGAAACTCGAACAGGCTAATGTAGATAGCCCGCGCCTGGCGGCCGAGGTGCTGCTGGCGCACGTCTTGAATGTCTCTCGCGCTCATCTCCTGGCGCATCTGGACCAACCCCTGGCTCACCCGTCCACTTTTCACTCCCTCGTTGACCGCTGCGCGGGCGGCGAACCGCTCGCCTACGTGACCGGCCGCAAAGCATTCTACGACCTGGAGCTGAGTTGCGACCCGCGCGCCCTCATCCCTCGCCCGGAAACCGAGTTGCTCGTTGAGACTCTTTTAACTTTTCACCTGCCGCCTGTCTTTAACGCCGTAGATGTTGGCGCCGGCACGGGCTGCATCGCCATCACGCTGGCGGCGCAGCGGCCCGCCGCGCGCGTCTATGCCACAGACATCTCGCCGGAAGCGCTGGAACTGGCGCAGCGCAACGCCCGGCAAAACGGCGTGAGCAGCCGCGTCACCTTCCTGCTCGGCGATTTGCTCGACCCGCTGCCCGAACCGGTTCACGCTATCGCGGCCAACCTGCCCTACGTAACTACTTCCGAGTGGCGCGCGCTGCCGGATCACATTCGCCTGCACGAACCGCGCCTCGCGCTGGATGGGGGCGAGGACGGCCTGGACTTGATTCGCCGGCTGTTGGTTGCCGCGCCCACTCATCTTTTGCCTGGCGGCGTGATCGTGTTGGAAATTGGCGCCGCGCAAGGCCAGGCCGCGGCGCAGCTCGCGCGCGCCGCGTTCCCTCTCGCGCGCGTCAGCGTCAGGCCAGATTACGCCGGCCTGGACCGGCTGGTGATGATTGAGACATAAACATTTATGGCACACTATGATTTAATTGCGTTCGACCTGGACGGCACGTTGATGGAAGACGGGCGCCCCTTTTCACCGCGCGTGCGCCGCGCGGTGGCCGAGGCGCGCGCGTGCGGCGCGCACGTTACGGTGGCCACCGGCCGCAGCTATGCTTCCACCCGGCCCTTTGCCCAAGACCTGGAGATTACAGAGCCACTCATCTGTTACCAGGGGGGATTGATCGTGCAGCCCGCCGGGCAGATATTGCATCGCATCGCGTTGCAGCGCCACCTGGCCGCGCGCGTCCTGGCTCTGGCTGAGGAACGCGCCTGGCACGTGGTGCTCTATCTGGACGGCCAGGTCTATGTGAGGGAATGGCGCCATCCAGACGCCTTTTACACTGCCATGATTAATCCCGGCGCGCAGCACGTGACCGATTGGCGCGCGCTGCTCGACCGCGACCCCGACAAGGTGTTGTTGATCGCGGACAACCCGGAACAGGCCGACGTGATGTACACGGAGATGCAGTATCAGTTTTGCGGCCTGACGCAAGTTATGCGCTCGCACGCCCTGTTTGTCGAAGCGAATCCGTTGGAAGTGGACAAGGGCGCGGGCCTGGCCTGGCTGGCAAATTACCTTTCTGTGCCGCGAGCGCGCGTGATGGCCGTGGGCGATCACGACAACGACGCGCCCATGCTCGCCTGGGCCGGCCTGGGTGTGGCCATGGGCAACGCCAGCCCGGCTTGCAAGGCCGCCGCCGATTGGATCGCCCCGACGGTGAGCCAGGATGGCGTGGCGGCCGCCATCGAGCGCTTTGTGCTGGACCAGCATTGACGCGCCCGCACCTTTTGGTTATAATCTCAAAGCCGTTTGTTGACGGCGAGAGAGGAAATAATCGGTCAGGTTGGCAAAATGTCCCGCCTATCTACTTTGGAAGATATTGACTATCTTGATGCTCAACTGCTGCAACACTTGCAAAACAAAATTGCAGTTGATACAACCCTGACGCGCTCTATGGTCAGCTTTCAGGCCAATAAAGATCGAGCGGCGTATCGCTGGTATAAATATAAAGAGGCGTTTTCCGCTTCTCTGGTCGAGTATCTGTTTAACCGATACCAGATCACGTCAGGTAGAATCCTGGACCCCTTTGCGGGAAGTGGAACGGCTTTGTTTGTCGCCGCCGAGGCCGGTATAGATGCGGATGGCATTGAGCTGCTTCCTGTTGGGCAGCAAATCATTGCCGTTCGAGAATGTATAGAGAACAAACTCACGCCGGATGATCTGCTCGCCATCAAGCGTTGGACGCAAACACGTCCCTGGAAATCGCTCAACACGCCGCGTCCTCTGACGGTGCTGCGAATTACAAGAGGCGCGTATCCGGAGCAAACACACCAAGCCATCGAGCAATACATGGGCGCGTGGCAACACGAAAATGAGCAGGTGCAGATTATTTTACGCTTTGCGTTGTTATGTGTTCTCGAGTCTATCAGCTATACCCGTCGGGACGGCCAATATCTTCGTTGGGATTATCGCTCCGGGCGACAGCAAGGTAAAAAAAACTTTAACAAAGGCCCGATTCCAGATTTTGACGAGGCTATCTGTACCAAACTGGACGAGATTTTGCAGGACTTGTCCACCGAGGAGCGGGGACAAATGGAACTTTTCCCCGTGGAGCATGCTAGAGGCGCAATTCGTCTTTACAATGGTTCTTGTTTGGACATGTTGCCCACACTGCCTGGCGATTATTACGACGCCATCAATTACTTCTCCGCCTTATTGCAATCGTTATGACTATACCCGGACGTATGCGCTAGAGTTAGCGGCGCTTGGCATTGGAGAGCGAGAGTTAATCGAACTCAGACAACACATGCTGAGTTGCACAGTGGAGAATCGCCCCAAAGACTTGATAAAGATCAATCCACACTGGGCGGAGGCCATCGCCGCAGCAGATCGCCAAGATCTGCTGCAAACCATCCTGGGATACCTGGAAAACCAAAAAGCGCAAGGCTTGTTAAATAACAATGGCATTCCCAGAATGGTGCGGGGGTATTTTTACGAGATGGCTTGTGCCATACTCGAGTGCGCGCGCGTGCTAAAAGCGGGCGCTCCGCTCATCATGATAAATGATAACGTTCGATACGCTGGGGCAAGCATTTCAGTGGACCTGATACTTGCGCATATCGCCGAACAGTTGGGGTTTTGTGTTGAAAACATTCTCGTCCTTCCTGGCGATAAGGGGAATAGCAGCCAACAAATGGGCGAACACGGGCGCGCACCTTTGCGGAAATGCGTATACATCTGGAGAAAAACCAAGCTATGATAAAACCTTACCGCCAACACTTGGATAAGAGTGATGACCTTGTTACAACCTACGAGGCTGTGAGAGCAGGTTTTGTCGCTCTGGCGCTCGAAAAGAACCGGCGCGCCACCCCTTTTGTTGAGCAAGCAAGGGCGCTTCAGTCTGCCGCATCCAAAGCCAAAAAGCCCGCCGACCTGACCGAGATTGAGGGTATACAACCTGCACTCTTGACAGCAGCCGGAGTATCCGACAAAGCCGCAAGGCATTTGTTTCAAGAAGATAAAGCGGAGGCGATACAAGGGCTGATAAAGAATTTCCTTGAACCTGCCGGGGCAAAATTCATCGAAGAACTGATTTTTAGATTTCTATTAACGCGCAGGGACACACTTGGCGGATCTATGCGGAATATCGGCGGCGCTCTGGCGCAGCGCAAGCTAACTCGTGCAATCATTTCTACTCTCAGATTGGCCGCCATTCCATACAAGTGGCTTCACTCCTCAACCAATACCTGGGTATCAATGACGGATAATGATGCCGATATTGAGTTGTATTTGAGGGGATTGAGTTGGAAAAACGCAAAGGGGAAAAGCCGAACCATGATTTATAACTTGACCGTGCCCCTCGTTCAGAGCAATATAGATTTGTGTCTATTCAATTGCGATTGCGGTGAATTTTCAACCGAGACTTGTAAAGCGAACAAATTGTATATTGCATTTGGCGAACTCAAAGGTGGGATAGACCCTGCTGGCGCTGATGAGCATTGGAAGACGGCACGAACAGCTTTGACTCGCATACAAAAGGCTTTTTCTGCCATCAAACTTTCACCGCGCACCTTTTTCATCGGGGCGGCAATTGAGAAAAGAATGGCGGGCGAGATTTGGAGTCAATTAAAAGGCGGCACGCTCCACAATGCTGCCAACTTGACGAACGACAATCATATAGCGTCCATATCCCGCTGGTTGTGTAACCTATAGATTGGAGCTGGCTTGAAAATCAAACTGCCTTCTATTCCTGTAAAAGCGACCTGGAGCCGGTGGACGGAGACACTGGCGCAACGTTTGCCACGCATAAACCTCGCGCCCCTCACGGCGCGCTGGGCTTCCGCCACGCAACCTCTAACATCTGGTCTGCAGCGGCTGGTCGCTCGCTTCCGGCCTCCGCCCCTTCTCCTCCGTTTTCTATGGCCTCTTTTGAGTATTGGCGTGCTGGTCGTGCTAGTCATCCTGGCTCGTGCTTACCTCGCCAAACCGGCGGCGGCCATGCCCGGCGAGGTAGCGCGTTTCAACCTGGTGGCCGGCCAACAAGTCATCTTGTGGTATTCGATGAGCGATACCGCCGGCAGCGCGTTGGTTAGCTTTATTGACGAATTCAACGCGCACAATGAGTGGGGTATTACGGTCGTGCCGCAAGATCAGGGGACTTATTCCCGGCTGCGCGAACGTCTCGACCAGGCGCTCGCGCACCGCGCTACACCAGACCTGGTCGCGCTTCGGCCCTATCACGCCGCCGCCTATGCGTCCGATGGCTACGCCGTCACACTGGACGACTATGTCAATCATCCCCAGCGTAAAGTGGCGCTGGGAGATTGGGACGATTTCATACCGGCCGTATTAACGGGCCAGCGCAGCCCACAACTGGATAATCAGCTTGTGAGTTTTCCCATCGGCCCAGACGCCATGCTGCTGGTTTATAACCTGGATTGGCTGCGCAGCCTCGGCTACCAGGGACCGCCCTTGACGTGGGGAACCTTTAAAGAAGTCTGCAAGCAGGCAGTGGCGGATACAAACGGCGACGGCGCGAATGACACCTTTGGGTACGCCTTTGTGGCGGATGCGCCCACGTTTTCTGGACTGGTGCTCAGCCGCGAAGGCCAGGTGCTCAGCCCAGATGGCCGGCGCGTATTGTTCAACACGCTGGAAGGCGAAAAAGCCCTGCGCATTTTGCGCGATACGTTTGGCTCGGATTGCGCTTACACGGTTCCCGGCCGCGACTGGGATCGGGCAGATTTCACAGGCGCCAAAACCTTGTTCAATATTGTGCCCAGCAGCGCACTGCCGGCTTACGAGGCAGACATTGAGCGCACTTCCGTGTTTCGGTGGGGCGCGACGCCATTGCCGCATAACAGCCCCGACCCTATCACGTCATTGGATGGACAAGGGTGGACAATCCTCAAGACCACGCCGGACCGCCAACTGGCCGCGTGGTTCTTTGTGCGTTGGTTCGCGGAACCTGATCAAACCCAGCGTTGGACGCTGGCTAATTACACATTGCCGCTTCGTCGCTCGACCGTCGAGGTATTACTGGAAACGCCCGATCTCGATCCGTATCTCAAACAAGTATTAGAACTGGCGGAGTATGGGCAATCCGAGCCTCCCGTTCCCCAATGGGAAGCCGTGCGCAAAATCGTTGTTGATGCGATGCGGGATGTGATCGGGGGCATGGATCCGGCGGATGCGCTCAAGCAGGCTGAAGCAGACGCTAATGCCGCTTTGGGAGGGGTGCAGCCGTGAGGCAGGAGGCCGAACTTGCCGCGCGCGCCGGGGGCCAGGCGTTGATCGAGCGTTTTGGCGGCTCGCACGAGGTCCGTTCGAAAGGATTCCGTGATATTGTCACAGAAGCCGACGTGGCCGCGCAAGACGCCATCGTGACCGTGCTCCGCCAGCATTTTCCAGAACACGGGCTGCTTTCCGAAGAAAACCTGGCCACCGCCAGCGCAAGTGAGCACGTCTGGGTCATTGACCCGTTGGATGGCACTGTCAACTACTCGCGCCACATGCCGTGCTTTGCCGTATCCATCGCCCTCGTGACGCGCGGCGAACCCGAATTGGGCGTGGTGTTTGACCCGCTGCACAACCGTCTGTTTGCAGCCGAGCGCGGCCAGGGTGCAACGTTGAACGGCCAGGCGCTGCGCGTGAGCACGCGCGCGCACACGGCCCAGGCCGTTGTGGGGCTGGATTGGGCGCGCGACCCGCTTGTGCGCGGTCGCCTTTTGAATAGCCTGAACCGCGTCGCCCCTCAAGTCGGCACGGTGCGCGCCATCGGTTCGGCGGCGCTGGCGTTGTGCTACGTGGCGGCGGGTTGGCTGGACGCCTATTTTCACCTGGCGCTTCAGGCGTGGGATCAGGCGGCCGCCGGACTGATCATCCGTGAAGCCGGCGGAACCATCACCGATCCCTTCGGGGCGGCCTGGTCTTTTACCACACCCGGCTGCGTTGCCAGCAATGGCCTGATTCATTCAGCCATCGTTGAGTTGATACACGCTGACGCAGAGAGTACAGGAACTGGATAACAGGGCTTGTCGTCCAAAGTGATGTTGGGCGGCTGAACCAGGAAGAGAAATGAACACCGAACAATATCTCGACGCCTTGCTTAGCCTGCCCGGCATGGTCATCAGCCAATCCCGGCAAGTTGGCCCCAAGGTCTCCCCCGATAAAAAATGGGTGGCCTGGAGCTGGTATCGCACCGGCCCAGCCGCCGATGTTTACGTCGCACCCACAGGATGCGCCGCACCCACTGGATGCGCCGCCCCTGTTGATGGCTCTTCCGCGCCCATCCGCCTGACCGAAACGCCCGAAAATACATTCATCATTGAATGGGTGCCGGATTCCCGCGCTGTGATTGTCTCGCAGGATGAGAGCGGGAACGAGCGCGACCAGCTTTTCCGCATTGACCTCGACCGCCCCGGGATTCTTGTCCCGCTGACCGAGCACAATCCCCCCTTCTACTTGATCGGCGGCCAAGTCCACCCCAACGGCAAGTGGCTCGTCTTTGGCGCAAATTACGACATCGCCACCGGAAAAGAAATCGAACCCACCTGGATCTATCGCCACGATCTCGAAACCGGCGAACGCCTCGTGCTGGCCCGTCCCCAAATAGGAGGCACCCGGCCATTTCTGAGCAAAGACGGCCAGCACATCCTTTACTCGCGCAACGAGCGGCATCCCGCCGGGCGGCAAGTCTGGCTGGCCGACATCAACGGCCAGGCTGACCGCGAAATCCTGAACTTGGGCGATAACGTCAGGACATTTGCCAGATGGTTCCCCGACAGCCGCCGTGTGCTGGTGATGTCTGACACCGACACCCACCGCCGCATCGGAGTCTGGACGCTGGACGACCACGTTTCGCGCGTGCGCTGGCTGGTGGATGACCCGACTCGGAACATCGAAAATGCCTATGTGCCGCCCGGCAGCGAAGAGGTGGTCTTGATCGAAGTGAAGGAAGCCCGCACGTGCGCCAGCCTGTTGAACCCAGAAACAGGTATAGAAGCGCCCCTCTATGTCCAGGCCGGCAATCTCCAGCCAATCGCCCCGCTTGGGAACGGCGAATGGGCCGGGCTATTCTCCAGTTCCCGGCAGCCAACCGACGCGGTGCGCTTCTCCACATCCAACCTGGACCCTGCAAGCTTTAAAAGCCTGACCGGCCTCTGGAGCCGCACCCGCCTGACCCCCGCCGACCTGACACCCGCCGAGGATTTCCGCTGGAAATCGCACGACGGGCTAGAGATTCAGGGCTGGCTCTACCGCCCCGCGGAGCGAGGCAGAGCGCGCGGGACAGTGGTCTTGGTGCACGGCGGCCCGACCACCCACAGCGCCGATGCCGTCAACAACGAGATTCAGTTCTATGTCCGCTGCGGATTCAACGTGCTCGACCCGAACTATCGCGGCTCGACCGGTTTCAGCCTCAGTTTCCGCCAAGCCATCAATAAAGGCGGCTGGGGCGCCGACGAACAGGGCGACATCCGCGCCGGGATTGAAGCCCTGATCGCGGCAGGCATCGCCGAACCCGGGCAAGTCGCCATCACCGGCACATCCTTCGGCGGATACGCGGCCTGGCATGCCATCACGCACATGCCGCGTGAACTGCTGGCCGCCTCTGTGCCCATCTGCGGCCCCACGGACCTGGTGGTTGATTACGAAACTACCCGCCCAGAGTTCCGTCCTCTCACCGATGAGCTATTTGGCGGCAGCCCCGACCAGGTCCCGGAAAAATATTACAATGCGTCGCCGATTAACTTTGTCCACAATATCGTCGGACGCCTGCTCATCATCCAGGGTATGCAAGACGCCACCGTCAGCCCTGAAAATGTCCGCGTGGTGACCGCCGCCCTGCAAAAAGCCGGCATCCCATACGAAACCCTGGCCTTTGAAGACGAAGGCCACGGCATTCTCAAACCCAAAAACCAACGGAGGCTGTATCTCGAGCTGGCCAGGTTCTTTGAGAATAGCTTTGGCCTTCCGCAATTCATGTGCTAAAATCAAGCTATTATGTTCTTATCGCATAGCGCATCTTTTAACGAGAGCGGGTGGCGATGAAAATTCGTGATGTTATCAGAATGACGATTTGGCCCCCGGCACACTCAACAGTGTTTTCAAACAAGCTCAAATGCAAAAACCCAAGAAAGGAAAGGGCAAACAGTAATGTACCGCTTTTTGATTGTTATCGAAAAAGCAAATGGCAACTATTCAGCCTACTCTCCTGATTTGCCTGGTTGTGTGGCAACCGGCAAAACCCGTGAGCAAGTTACGCGCAACATGCACGAAGCGATTGAGATGCATGTGCGCGGCTTGCTTGAAGACAAGTTGCCTGTTCCCAAGTCCCATTCTTTTGCTGAATACATTGCCGTTATGCCAGCATAGGCGGCCCCAATGAATGCAGGCGGCGGCAGCAAGCAGTTGCACCCGACGCCCTCACCCACCTTTTTTCGGGGCGTCATTTGTGTGGGTGTCGCCGCTAATGGTTAGCGCCCTGCGCTACAATGGGTTAATACACGCTGACGCGGAGAGTGCTGGAAGTGGATAGCAGGATTTGTCGTTCAAAGTGATGTTGGGCTATACTCAGTAGATCCAATTTTGGTCTATGATGTGCCACTCGGCTAGTAAAAAACGGACTTACCTTGTAAGATTGCGGTTGCGAAACCCAATCCAGGAGGCAAGCCTATGGCTAATAATCGTACACTTGAATTGACGGATGTGGAGGTGCTTGAGCAGGCCGCCGAATTGCTGAAAGAGCATTTGCCGTTGGAGGCCGACGGATACATCTGTACGACGGAGGACTTGATCAACATCTTGTTGGGCGCGGCAGCGAACTGCGGCACGGTGCAAGCGTTGGGCAGTGATCTGGTCGGCAGCCCGGATCCCGAGACGATCCGGGGGTACTTGCGTGCCCAACTGCGGGTGGAGGATCTCCTTCTGCCCGAATTGGAACCGCCATTGAACGCTGCACTGGGCAAGAGAATTCCTGTCCGGGTGTGGCGGCAAGCTCGCGACATCGCGATGGATTTTCACGATCGGCCTTATTATGGCAAGACCTCGCAAGAGGAAGGGCTGTGGATACGCGCCCAAGCCAAAGATGGGACGACGCATTTTTACCGGATCGCGACGGCCTACGTGATGTTGCATGGCCTGCGCGTGACGCTGGCGATTCACTTTGTACTTCCCGGCGAAGAGACCGTCGAAATCGTGAAAATCTTGCTCAAACGCGTGAAAAAGCGCCAAATTCGCGTCAATTGCCTGATTTTGGATAAAGGTTTTGGGAGCATTGCGGTGATGGATTACTTGACCTGCCAAGGGCTGTCGGCCTTGATCGCTTGCACCATTCGCGGCAAGACGAGCGGCACGCGCGCCTTGTGTCAGGGCCGCAAGAGCTATCGCACCCCCTACACCTTCAAGGGCAAGGACGGCGTCACGTTCACCGCCCACCTGGCCGTGTGTCGTACCTTCACCACCGCCAAGCGCACCAAACGCTTGAAACCGCGCGCGGTCTGGCTGATCTACATCTTGATCAATCTTGACCTCTCGCCGAAGGCCGCCCGGCGCATGTATCGAAAACGCTTCGGCGTTGAAACCAGCTATCGCTGCTCGGGCGACGTGCGCGGTTGGACGACCTCCAACAACCCGGCGTATCGTTTTGTCTTGATGGCTTTGGCCTTTGTCTTGTTGAATGTTTGGATTCATCTACGTTGGCTCTTCACCCAAGTCCCCCGTCGAGGCCGCCGCTGGCTGGATACAAAACGTTTCGAGTTGACCCGCTTGGCCAAATTCATCCGCCGCGCCCTGGAAGAGCATTATGGCTGCGTCCGGCAGATTGTCGCGCCAGCCGCACCTCGATTATAAAAATTGGATCTACTGATTCTCCAAAAATCAGAGTTAAGGATACAACTTTGCAAATGATGGTAAATCAGATTGAAGAACCAAGTCCCAAACCAAAAGCATCTCCACTTGGACGTTGTAAGTAAACCAGAGGAAAGAAATGAGCGAGAACTCTCGTCACATTGTTACAGGTGCAATAATCGGATTGGTTATTGGGCCGGTTGTCGGAGCGATAATCGGAGCATTAGGTTTGACGGTTATTGGTGGAGCTTTGCCAACCTTTGGAGTAATAATTGTTGGAGTGATTGTTGGGACACTTGGAAGAGTAACTGGCAGCGTGTTTGGTGCTTTGAGAGAATTTGGGCGGGGAATGCCACCAGTTATGCGCTCCACGATAGGAGCATTTGCAGGTGCAAGTGGATGGGTGGGAGCTTTGATGGTTATTGCAACTATACTCTTTATCATTGTTTAGGGTGTTTTGCTGATTGAAGGAATGATCTGACAATGGCTGAAATGACACAACCGGTTGACAAACCTTTTGCGGCGCGTCGTTCTTCGTCTGTGCATTGGGTTCACGTCGCCCCGGCAGTGCTGGTGATTTTTTTCGTCGTGATGGCGGCGTTGTTTGTGCTGATTTTTGAATTTTTGTATGCGGACCGGATTTACCCTGGCATCAGCGTGTGGGGCGTTCGACTGGATGGCATGAGGCGCGAGCAAGCCATAACGCTCCTGGAAACCAGTTTTCCTTACACCGGCCAGCCGGCGCTGACGCTGCGAGACGGCGATCAAACCTGGAAGGTGCGCCCGGCCGAGGTGGGCGCTCGACTGGACGCGGGGTCTACCGTAGACACAGCCTATAGCTTTGGGCGCTCGGGCACGCTCATCGAGCGGCTGCAAGCCCAGGCCGACGTGTGGCGGACGGGGCAAGCCCTTTCTCCGGTGATTGTGTTCGATCCAGCCGCGGCGCAAGCTTATCTGGACCGCCTGGCGATGACGGTCAACCGCCCGGCCCAAGACGCGGGGCTGCGCCTGGACGTCACTACTGTCATCACCAACCCGCCGGTGATGGGGCGCACGCTCGACGCGCCGCCGGTCATCGCCGCCATCCAGGCTGCCGTGGGCGGCATGCAGCCGGCCGAAATACCGCTCTCTTTCCGAGACGTAGAGCCTAGCATTGCCGACGTGAGCCTGCCCGCGCGCGAATTGAAAACACTGCTCAGCAGCCCCCTGGAATTGGTGGAACTGGGGCCTGCAGGCGAGACGCTTAACTCGTGGCCTATCGCGCCCGACGCGCTTGCCAGGATGGCCGTCCTCCGCCGCGAAGACAGCCACATCCTGGTCAAGCTCGACGAGGCCCAATTGCGCGCTGGATTAGAAGCCATCGCCCCCTCGCTTGTTCTCACACCCACCAATGGCCGCTACGTCTTTGACGACGCGACCGCGCAATTCGTCGTTGTTCAATCCAGCGTAGATGGGCGCGAATTAGATTTTCCGGCCACCATCGCCAGCATCGAGCAGCGCGCCGTCACCGACAACCGGCGCGTGCCGCTGATCTTTCGCCCGCTCAAAGCCAAGTATCACGACGGAATGCCGCCGCAAGAACTGGGCATCACCGCCCTGGTGGGCGAGGGGGTCACTTACTTTAAAGGCTCGTCGTCGGCTCGCGTCCAAAACATCATAGTGGCCGCCTCCAAATTTCACGGCATCATTATCGCTCCCAACGAGACTTTTTCGTTCAACAAATATCTGGGCGACGTGAGCCTGGAGGAAGGATACGAAGAGGGGCTGATCATCTTTGAGGGTCGAACCATCGAGGGCGTGGGCGGCGGCGTCTGCCAGGTATCTACCACGGCCTTTCGCGCCGCGTTCCTGGCCGGCTTTCCCATTGTCGAGCGTTGGCCGCACGCCTATCGCGTGAGCTGGTACGAAAAGGGCTTTGGCCCCGGCCTGGATGCGACCGTCTTTGCGCCGTTGGTGGATTTCAAATTCACCAACGACACCCCCTATCACCTGCTGATCGAAACGTATACGAACGCGACAAACGGCACTCTCACCTTCAAGTTCTACAGCACGCCGGACGGGCGCAAGGTCACGATTGACCAGCCGGTTATATACAACGTCGTGGCGCACGGGCCGGATATTTACGAGCAAGACTCCACCTTGCCGCCGGGAGCGACGAAGCAAGTGGATTGGGCAGTGGATGGCGCCGACGTCAACGTAAAGCGCGTCGTCGAGCGCAACGGGACGGTGCTATACCAGGACGACATCTTTACGCATTACGAGCCCTGGCAGGCCGTGTTCAAGGTCGGCCCGCAGCCGCCAGAAGGCGAGCCTGCCCCCACGCCATAACGCCGCTGGCCTTTGCCCGTCAACCCTTTTGGGCCGGCGGCACGCGCTGCATCTGGACCGTGATGTACGGCAACAGCCCATTGCCGCAATCCATCTCGATGGCGTACACCCAACGGTCCCGATCGAGTGGTTGGAACACCCGGCGCAATCGGGCGCGCGGGAAACTGCGCGGCACACAGCTCAGGCTGGCGCTATTCAGCACCAACTCGCCCCTGGCATCCACTTGCCCCACGGCCTGTTCGACCGCCCCATCGTCGGCAAAGAAAGCCCCCACCACCTGGCTCTGGTCGCGGTCGTAATACACATAGATGTGTTCGGTGCTCAACACCTGGTCCGAGCCTGAATCGCGCACCTGGTTGAACCCAACGATAAAGTGGTCGTTCAAGGCCCATTCAAACATGGCCCGGGCGTGAACGCTAAAATCTTGGCCCCCTCCCGTGCCTTCCCATTCGCCCGCCAGATACCACAAACGTGTCAGCCCTAATTCAGAAGTAGATGCACTCATACGTCACCTGGATGGAATGTGTCGTTCGAGCGTCTGCGGAAAATCTGTAAAAATCCCGCTCGCGCCGGCCTCGATAAAAATGCGCATGACGGTCTCGTCGTTAACCGTCCACACATTTACGTCAAAACCTTGCTTGCGCAGGGCGGCAATGTCTTGAGGTTGAATCGCCATCGCAAAAGGGTGGTAAGCTTGTGCATGGAGCCGGCGCAACAATGCCGGCGGGTCAGGGTCAGGCAGAGTCACCAGCGCGCCGGTGGCAAGGTCGGAAGTGATGGCCCTGACTTGTTCCAGGTACTGATGGTTAAAAGAAGACACGAGTACCCTGTCTATCATGCCCAACTCTTGAATCAACGCCACAACCTTGTCCACCACTGCCGCGCCGCCCGGGGTGGCGCTCAGGTCTTTGATTTCTACGTTGACGCGCCAGTCATTATCGAGCGTGAACGCCAGCGCTTCGCGGAGCGTCGGCGCGCGTTCACCCACGTAGC
Source organism: uncultured Anaerolineae bacterium (assembly GCA_964651475.1). GTDB lineage: Bacteria > Chloroflexota > Anaerolineae > Fen-1058 > Fen-1058 > JBGSMF01. The sequence continues at coordinate 52,827 of CAZYXV010000004.1, forward strand.
GCTTTACGTCGGCTCCGGTCACGGCGCCCGCGGCAATTTGCTTGAACGGGTCTTGCTCGTTGAACCACGAGCCAAAATCCAGACGGCGTATTTCTCCAAGCTTGAACTGGTGGACGAGCCACGGCGAGCGCTCTGGAAAAAGCTGCCGGGCGTTGGACGTGCGGTCGAGACTGTCGTCGTGGATGATGATCAGTTCGCCATCGGACGTCAGGCCTACGTCCAGTTCCCACATATCGGCGCCGATGCCGAGCGCCTTGTGCGCTGCCGCCAGAGTGTTTTCTGGGGCCAGCGAGCGCGCTCCCCGGTGGGCAATGTTTAGGGTACGCTTGTCAGGTGACATTGGTTCAATAACCTCCTATGTTGACACAATGCTCGAACTGGTGCACAATGCCAGAGAATTTTTGTACCGCCTTTTAATTCCAGGAGGACACGATGAGTAGTTACCACACCCTCGAATGGCGAGACGGCGCGCTCCGCCTGTTGGATCAGCGCGCGCTTCCGCATCAAACCATCTATATAGATTATACTGATTATTGTAAAGTTGCAACAGCCATACGCGAGATGGTCATTCGCGGCGCGCCGGCTATTGGCGCGGCGGCAGCGTATGGATTGGCGCTGGCGGCCACGCACAGCCAGGCGAAGGACGCGGCAACGCTCCGCGCGGAGCTGGCGCAAGCGGCCGAGGTGCTGCGCGCTGCCCGTCCGACCGCCGTCAATCTCTTTTGGGCGATTGACCGCGTGATGAGCCGGGCGGCTGATCCCAGCCTGCGGACGACCGAAGCCATTCGCGCGGCGGCGCTGGACGAGGCTCGCGCCGTGGCCGACGAAGACGTGCGGACCAACAAGCAAATCGGGTTGAACGCTTTGTCGCTTGTCCCAGACAAGGCCAACATTGTCCATCACTGCAACACCGGCAGCCTGGCCACGGTAGACTATGGCACGGCGCTGGGCATCATCCGCACGGCGCACGAACACGGCAAGCAGGTCCACGTGTTTGTGGACGAGACTCGCCCGCGCTTGCAAGGCGCGCGCCTGACGGCGTGGGAGTTGGGGCAGTTGGGCATTTCGTATACGGTGATTCCAGATGGCGCCTCCGGCCATTTTATGCGCACCGTCGGCGTTGACCTGTGCGTGGTGGGGTGCGATCGCGTGGCGCGGAACGGCGACACGGCCAACAAAATCGGCACCTATAACCTGGCATTGGCGGCGCACGCGCACGGTGTGCCGTTTTATGTGGCGGCGCCATCCAGCACGGTTGACCTTTCAATTTCCGACGGCGACGCGATTCCAATCGAAGAGCGTCCGGCGCGCGAAATCACGCACGTCGGTCAAGAGCACATCACGCCAGAGGGGGCAATCGTCGCCAATCCTGCCTTTGACGTGACGCCGGCCAGGTACATTACGGCCATTATCACAGAAGGCGGCGTCGCCTATCCGCCATACCTGGAGAGCCTGCCCGAACAAGTAGCCAGATCGCAGGCGTTGCACAAAGCGTGCCGCTCTTGACAAAACCCATCAAACTCGATAAAATTAGCCCTTCTAATGATTAGGAGGGCTAATATTTTTTATGCGATCCACGGACAGAGTGGCTCAAGAGATCACGGACCTGGCGCAAATTTTTCCATTGGTGATGCGCGCTATTACAGCCAGGCTGAGGCAATCCGGCTGCGACATCATGCCGGCTCACCTTCGCCTGCTGGCATTGTTGGCCTGCGGTTCGTGCAATCTCAGCGCGTTGGCCGAAAAGCAAGCGGTGAGTCTGCCAACCATATCAAATTCAGTGTCGGTGTTGGTCGAACGCGGCTGGGTCAAGCGCGTGCACGCGCCGCACGACCGGCGCGTGGTGCTGCTCGAATTGACGTCAGATGGGCGGGCGATCCTGGCTAAAACCAAAGAATTCGCCGCGCTATACATTGCCGAACTGGTTGCGCCCCTTTCGACAGACGATCACAAGGCGCTGCTGGCCGGGCTGGCCGTTCTGCGGCGCGCTTTCTCGCCGCTCGTTCATTCTGCTGATTTTGAACCTTACAGGGGCGCGGATCGCTTATCTGATTTCTAGCAGCCTGTCGGAGAGCGGGTGGGTACGCTCATAGTGCGCGCTTGAGCGCGAAGCGCGCACTACAAACGAGTTCCTCTCCGACAAACTGCTAGAGCGAAATATGGAGTATAAAATATGCAAAGACGTATCATCGTAATCGCCGCTATCATCATTGTGGCGTTGATCGCCGCTGGATGGGTGTATCGCAGCCGGCAACAGGCTGCTCAAGCGGCTGAGGGCGAGGGCGGGCGAGTGGCCACGGTGGAGCGGGGAACGCTGGTATCCACCATCCGGGCTTCTGGGAGCATTGAGCCGGAGGCGGAGGTGGGGCTGAACTTTGAGACGCCGGGCGTAGTGGCCAGGATCAATGTGAAAGAAGGGCAGACGGTCAAACGAGGCGAGGTGCTGGCTGAACTCGACACAGTTGAGCTTGAGCTGGCCGTGGCGCAGGCCGAAAAAACGTGGCTCATTCAACAGTTGACCTTTAGCCAGACGGTAGCCGGTCCCAAGCCAGACGAGTTGGCGGCAGCAGAGGCGCAGCTTGCCAGCGCGTGGGCGCAATACAATGACGTGAAGCAAGGTCCCAAGGCTGATCAACTGGCGCAGGCCCAGGCGCAACTGGCGCAGTCGCGCTCGCAGCTCAAAGCGGCCACCGTCGCTCACGACATGTCAATGAAGTGTTTCACCTTCAAGCTGCCTACTGGCGAAGAGCAAGGCATTTGCCCGGGACTGGGCACATTTGAGGAACAAGCGCGATTCCAGCTCCAGGCGGCGCAGGCGGCGTTCGACGCGGCGCAAGCCAACTATGACCGCGTGGCGGACGGGGCGAGCAGCGCGCAGAGCAGCGCCGCCTGGGCG
>CAZYXV010000004.1:55822-183983 GCA_964651475.1 uncultured Anaerolineae bacterium
CTGGACTGACCCAGGGCGATACTGTCATCACTGGCGGCATCCAACAACTCTCGTCCCTGTTCGAACCCACCGCTAACCCATGAGGTGTTGGTATGAGCGAATACGTAATCGAAATCGAAAATATTTCCAAGGTGTATCAGATGGGCGAGGTCCAGGTTCACGCCTTGAACGGCGTATCCCTCAAGATTGGCAAAGGTGAGATGACGGCTATCATGGGGCCATCGGGTTCGGGCAAGTCCACGCTGATGAACATCATTGGATGCCTGGATCAGCCCACGTCGGGCGTGTATCGCCTGGGAGGAATCCAGGTTGACCAGATGGACGACGACCGCCTGGCGGAAATTCGCAATCGCAAGATTGGCTTTGTGTTCCAGAATTACAACTTGCTGGCGCGCACCTCGGCATTGCAAAACGTCGAGTTGCCGCTGATTTATTCGGGCGGCAACGTGCAGGGCAGTCAAAACGGCGGCGGGCGCCGCCAGCGCGCCGTCGCCGCGTTGGAAGCGGTGGGCCTGGGCGACCGGCTGCATCATCGCCCCAACGAGCTTTCGGGCGGCCAGCAGCAGCGCGTGGCGATTGCGCGCGCGCTGGTTAACAATCCATCCATTATCCTGGCGGACGAGCCAACCGGCAACCTGGATTCGCGTTCGGGCGCCGAAGTGATGTGCATTTTTCAAAGGCTCAACCGGGAACAAAACATCACCATCGTGTTCGTCACCCACGACCCGCGCATCGCACAACATACGCAGCGCAATATTCACCTGAGCGACGGCCAGATTATCGCCGATGTGCTGGTGGCTGAGCCGCTCGTTGCCTGCGCTGGCCAGCCGCTCGTGAATACAACAAGCGAGGATCGGAATGATCATTGAAAGTATCCGCATTGCATTACGCGCGCTGACGGCCAACAAACTCCGCGCGGCGCTGACCATGTTGGGCATCATTATCGGCGTGGGCGCGGTCATTACGTTAATGTCGGCCGGGGCGGGCGTGCAGCTCTACATCGCCGAGCAATTCCAGGGGTTGGGGTCTAACCTGCTCTTTGTGATTCCTGGCAGCCTGCAAAACGCCCGCTTCCAGCCGCCCGGCATGAGCAGCGCCGAATTGACCGACGCCGACGCGGCTGCTTTGTTGGATCCCTTCCGCGCGCCGGACGTGGCGGAGGTGGCGCCAGTGTACACACGGCTTGGAGCGACGGTAGTGGCTGGCACGCGCAACGCAACGCCGCAGATTCAAAGCGTCACCCCGGCCTTTTTCCGCGCGCGCCGCTGGGACGCCGAGATAGGCGAGTTGTTCACCGATAGCGAAGTGCTCGCGCGCAGCCGGGTGGCTCTGCTGGGACAAACCGTTGTCGAGCGGCTGTTCCCCGACGGGCAATACCCCATCGGCCAGACCATCAAAATCAATCAGGTGCCCTTTCGCGTCATCGGCATCATGGAGAAAAAGGGCGGCAGTGGATTTGGCAACGAAGACAATGTGATCTTTATCCCGCTGAGCACGGCTCACACGCGGCTCTTTTCAGCCCGCACGCGCTCGGGCGACAACAAGGTGTCGGCCATTTACGTGCAGGCCAGCAGCGAAAAGCGCATGAACGCCGCCATCGAAGAAATCACGGCCATTATGCGAGAGCGCCACAATATTAACTATAGAGACGAGGACGATTTTTCGGTCATCAGCCAGGCCGACATCATCAGTGTTTTTGGCGATATTACCAACGCGCTGACCATCTTTCTGGGCGCGATTGCCGGCATCAGTTTGCTGGTGGGCGGCATCGGCATTATGAACATTATGCTGGTCAGCGTGACCGAGCGCACGCGCGAGATTGGCCTCCGCAAGGCCGTCGGGGCCAAGCGGCGCGATATCCTGACGCAATTTCTGATTGAGGCCATTGTCCTTTCAATGATCGGCGGCGGCATTGGCATCGGGCTGGGGCAAAGCGGGGCGATTCTCATCGCGCGATTGATCGAGGGCTTTACGCCGATCGTGTCTTGGGATGCCGTGCTGCTGGCCACCACCTTTTCGGCGGCAGTAGGGCTGTTCTTTGGGTTGTACCCGGCGTGGCGCGCTTCGCGCCTCAACCCGATTGACGCGCTGCGCTACGAATAGACGCCTGACGAAACACAGGGCGAGTTTTCTACGCCCTGTGTTTTTAACGAGGAGATGCGCTACGGAATTGGCGTAGGCGATGGTATGGCCGTGTCGGTGGGCTGCGGCGTATCGGTTGGCAATACCGTGTCGGTGGGCTGCGGCGTGTTGGTAGGCAATAGCGTATCGGTGGGCTGCGGCGTCCAGGTGGGCTGCGGCGTATCGGTGGGTGCAATGTTCGGCGTCAGGCTTGGCTCTGGCGTAAAAGTGGCCGTTGGCGTGTCGATTGGCCACGGCGTGTTGGTGGGCAATACCGATACGAACGGCGTGGGTGTAAAGCTAGGCGGCGCAAACGTGGGCGATGGGGTCAGAGCTACCGGCGGCACGTAGATGGGTTGATCCACACGCAACGTGTACGTCGTCAGGCAATTGGCAAGCGCCAGCGCATGCACTGTTGTCTTGTAACGCACTGACAAGCCATACAGCGTATCGCCAGCCTTGACCCGGTAAATGACCCAATCGCGCGGCGGGCCGCAAGGTGTTGGCGCCACGGTGGGGCCGCTGGTGGGCGGGGGCGGCACGTAAATGGTCTGGCCAACGCTCAAGTCAGTCTCAGACAGGCAGTTGCCCTCAATCAAGGTGAAGGCAGTGACGCCGGCCTCCGCCGCAATGCTGGGGAGCGTATCGCCTTCGCGCACCGTGTAGGCCGTCCAGCCGGGCTGCACATTGCACACAGCCGTTGGCGTGACGACTGGCTGGCCGGGGGTGAAGCTCGGCGCTGGCGTGACGCTGGGCGGCGGCGTCACATCGGTGCCGCCCGGCAACGCGGTGGGAGACATGACGGCCACCGCCGTCGGCGCTGGCGGCGGTGTTTCTTGTGTAGCCAGCAAAATACTGCCCATCACGGTCGCCAATATAATAATGCCGCCGAGCAACCCGCCGGCGATTTGCCGCCAGGCGCCGCCCGAGGGCGTAGCTTGCGGATTAGGGTTCATGAGGATTCTCCTTGACTGTTTTGGGTTGCCCCGGCAACGATAGAGGTTGAGCCGGCGTCTGCCCCATAGACTGCTGGCCGCTTCTTTCCTGAAGTTGCACAAAGGCGACCAGGTCTTCTACTTGCTTGCGATAATGAGCAACCTGCTGCTGCGCGGCGTAAAGCCCGGCTTTGGATTTGTCCAGTTCTGCTTGCAGGGCGGCGGTGAGCGATTTCGCGTTCGCTTTTGCCTGGGATTGTTCACGTTCCAGCCTGGAGAGTTGATTGGATAACTCTTTCGCGCGCTGGATGGCTTCGTCAAGACGCTGGGCCATACTCAAGGCGCCGCCCAGATACAACGTGTACGCGCGAATGTTTTGAATCTCTGCCGGCGACCAATCAATCGGACGGCCCCCTTTCGCCGCCTCGCCAGTTCTGCCCGCAATCAAGATGCCAAGCGCCTGGCGCTCGTGAAGGATTGGCTCAACCCACAGCAGCGCGAACGACGAGACATTTAAAAGCGCGGCCATCGCCAACGCTTCGCTGCTACGCGGCTCTATGGATGCGCCTTGCTTGTGCGCGATAGCGCGTTTAATGACGGGCTGCGTGTCCAACTGAAAGATGCGCGCCGCCTCCCGCGCTTCGGGGGAACCATGAACTGCCACCAATTCAACAGCGTCGAGACTGGCGCTTGGGATGCCTAGCGCCACGACCTGCGTCCCAGTGGCGTCTGCAATCGCCGCCGCCGCTTTCTCCAGCGCGCTTGTCTGATCCGTCCGCCCGGCGCTTTCGGCCACCTGGCGCAAGGCATCCCACACCAACCACGCCGGCGGCGTGGAGGGGAAGGCTTCGAATGCGCCGGCGGGCGGGCGAGGAGCAAGAGGAACGGCTTGTCGAACAACTTGCTGGTACAGCGTGACGACAAACAGAGGATAAGCCACAAAAAATGCCAGCCGGGTCCACCCTGGGGTAAACAAGGCAGGGTCAGGGAAAAGCAATTGAAGCAAATACCCTGCCAGGATGAACACAAATGCAGCCAGAGCTTGCCCCCACGCTTCGTTGGGTGTGTCTTGGAGGCCTGAAGTGAGCGAGGGAAGCACTAGCCCTATGATAGCCGCTCCCCCCAGCGCCAATCCCCACACACACCATAAACTATCTTGCCATGATCCGTTGAACACGGCGCCTTGTGCGGCGATGCCATACCAATTCAGGGCCAAGACGATGTACACCACCAGGGCAACCAAGGGGTTAGCCAAATACAAGCCGTAACCGGCCCAGCGTGAGCGGCTCCACAGTGGAACAAAGGCCCACGCCAGCAATCCGAGGCTGGTTATATCAACAAAACGTTCCAGAGGCGGCAGAACGGCTGCGGCGGGGGCGCCGGCTTGCCGGGCAATCCAGGCCGCCATTATGAGAGCGACTCGCCCGCACGTCAGCGCCAGCCCAACCAGCAACACGCGCCGCGCCAGGTGGCGCCCCTGCGTGACGGCCAATCCAATGCTTGCTTCAATAGCGAACAAGACGGTCAGATGATAGACCCAATCACCCGGCCAAGTACTGAATAAGCGCGCAACCTGCACCAAGAAGGACATTTTGGCCTCCGTGAGAATTATACCATAGCCCCGTTGCAACTCAAACTTGAGGTTGGGGGAGCGTCACACGACGGGGACAAACGCGGCAGCGATTTTTGAACCTGGCCGGCCCATTGTACCGACCGGAAGTTGAGCCTTCAGGCGGGGGCTCCGGCTATCCGCAGCACGCCTTTGGGCAAAGCCTCGGCTTTCATACCGGGCAGCAGCCCTCAGCCTGATATGCTCGCTGGGGTTGACTTTTTGGCGAACTTGGCGTATCTTTAGCCAGCCTGTCACATCGTTTCTAAAAAGGACTGAATGGATTTGAAATCGCTGGGGTATCTGGACAAGTTGATCGCAAAGGCTCTGTTGGGGCTGGGATTGACGCTTGGAGTCACCGCATTGATTGCAGCTGGGGTAATTATTTTTTACTTGCAGCCGCGTGGACTGTGGGCCGCCATGCCAGCACTCGCCTTCATGCCGGCCACGGCCACGTTCACGCCATCGCCCACCAACACGGCCACTCCAACGCCTACCGCTTCTTCTACCCCTACCTTTACCTCAACACCTTTACCCACGGCGACGTCAACACCTACATGTACTCCTTTGCCGATAAATACTCCTACTCCCACTCACACCCTCCTGCCTACTTTTACATCCACGCCGACGCCAACCACGCCGCCCACTCCCGACCACGTGCAGCGCACCTCCAGTGTGCCCATCTTGATGTATCATTACATTTCCGATCCGCCTGCTGGTGCAGACCGCTACCGGTTGGACCTGTCCGTCACGCCGGCTAACTTTGAAGCGCAACTGGCCTGGCTAGTCCAAAATGGATATCATACCGTTACGCTATACGACTTGTATAACTATCTGGCGGCGGGCTATCCATTGCCAGATAAACCTATCATTTTGACATTTGACGATGGATATCAAGACGCCCACGACATTGCTATGCCGCTCTTGCAAAAGCATGGTTGTGTCGGCGTATTTTTTGTGCTGACTGGCCCGGCAGATCGAGACGGCGCGGGAGGATACCTGACCTGGAAACAAATTGCGGCCATGAGCGCGGCCGGCATGGATATTGAATTGCACAGCCGCGAGCACTATGATTTGCGCAACCGATCTAACGAATTCCTGGTTTACCAGATTTGGGGCGGCAAGCAATCCATCGAGGCGCACACTCAAAAACCGGTGCATTGGATAGCTTACCCGTCCGGTAGATATGATTCATCCGTCATCCTCGTCCTGAAATCCGCTGATTTTTGGGGAGCGTTGACAACCCAATCAGGGCACATTCATACAACCTCAACCTTATTTGAGCTTCCTCGTATTCGCATCCGCGGCACAGATAACCTCGCCAGTTTTATTGACAAAATAACGGATCTGCACTAACTATATCAAAAAAATCTATGTCCAGCTTTTGCGAAAGCTGGCTTGTATCTTCTCAATAATCCGGGGTAGTGGCAGGGCTTGCCCCTGCCCTCATATGGGCGACCGCAAGAGTCGCCCCTACATTTTGAGATGATACGCTGGCTTTTTGGCGTATTTTTGAGCCGCTATACAGGTTTGATAGTTTTTGGTAGAGGAGATGTGATATAGTTCACACGCGATTTATACATACATGAATCAACTACTTTGCTTAGGATCAGCAGTGAACTCGCGCCTGTCTGGATTTTATAAAAAAAATATTCAAGATCGTTTGTTGGTTCTCGCAGAGCAATCGGGGTTGACGGAAGAAGAAAAACGCACATTGCTTGGCGTTGCAGGGCTTGGGGTTGACCAGGCTGATCAAATGGTCGAAAATGCCATTGGCGTATTTGGCTTGCCGCTGGGTATTGCAACTAATTTTCAAGTCAATGGGCGCGATGTGCTTGTTCCCATGGCAATAGAAGAGCCTTCCGTAGTAGCCGGTGCATCGTATGCTGCCCGCCTGGCTCGTGAAGGCGGCGGCTTTGTTACGTCGTCCAGCCAGCCGCGTATGATTGCACAAATCCAGGTGCTTGACTTGGCTGATCCACACGCGGCGCGATTGGACGTGCTGGCGCACAAGGATCGCTTGCTGGAACTGGCAACACAAAGCGATCCCATAATCGCCCGCTTGGGCGGCGGCGCGCGAGATGTGGAAGCGCGCGTGATTCAGTCGCCAGCCGGCCCAATGCTCATCATACATCTGATCTACGATTGCCGAGACGCGATGGGCGCGAATGCTGTCAACACGGCCGCGGAAAAACTGGCGCCCGCCATCCAAGACATCGCTGGAGGGCGTGTGGGCCTGCGCATTCTATCGAACCTGGCCGACCGCCGCTTGGCGCGCGCGCGATGTACCATTCCCGCCAGCGCATTGACTTTTCAAAGTGATGGTCAAACGTTCGGAGGAGAAACAGTGCGGGATCGCATCATTGAGGCATGGGCATTTGCCGCCGCCGACCCTTATCGCGCCGCCACTCACAACAAAGGCATTATGAACGGCGTGGATGCTGTGGTGATTGCCACCGGCAACGACTGGCGCGCCATCGAGGCCGGCGCGCACGCTTATGCCGCGCGCGAGGGGCGTTACACGTCGCTTTCGACCTGGGGTAAAGACGGCGCCGGCAACCTGACGGGCACGCTCGAAATGCCGGCGGCAGTTGGCATTGTGGGCGGCGCGACAAAAGCGCATCCAGCCGCCCGCGTGGCGCTCAAGCTGATGGGGGTTCAATCGGCGCGCGAGTTGGCCGAGGTAATTGCGGCGGTGGGGCTGGCGCAAAATCTGGCGGCCATCCGCGCGTTGGCTACGGAAGGCATCCAGCGCGGGCACATGAGATTGCACACTCGCTTACAGAGGGCCTGATTTCCCATACCGGATCGCGAGGTTGGGTATTGGGTATTGCGTGAAATTATGAAACCAATCAAAGATGTTGGAATCATGGGGTACGGCGCTTACGTGCCGCGCTATCGCCTGCCGGCGACGGAGGTCAGCCGCATTTGGGAAGGCGGCCAGGGGGCGCTGCCCATCAAAGAAAAAGCGGTGCCAGGCCTGGACGAAGACGTCATCACCATGTCCATCGAGGCGGCGCGCAATGCACTGCACCGCGCACAGATTGACCCGCAGCGCATCGGCGCGGTATGGGTGGGCAGCGAAAGCCACCCGTATGCCGTCAAGCCCACGTCCACCGTGGTGGCTGAGGCGATTGGCGCCGTGCCGCACGTGCAGGCCGCCGACTGGCAATTTGCGTGCAAGGCCGGCACAGAAGCCATGCAAGCGGCCATTGGCCTGGTGGGATCGGGCATGGCCAGTTACGCGCTGGCGATTGGAATGGACACTGCCCAGGGCCGGCCGGGCGACGCGTTGGAATACACTGCCGGCGCGGGCGGCGCCGCTTACGTGATCGGGCCGGCCGCCGAGGCGGCGGTGGTGATTGAAGGCTCGCTGTCTTTTGTGACCGACACGCCGGACTTTTGGCGCCGCCAGCACGAGCACTATCCCGAACACGGCAGCCGCTTTACGGGCGAACCGGCTTATTTCAAGCACGTCATTTCGGCGGCCAGCGAGATGATGCAAGTTGTAGGAAAACGCCCTTCAGATTACGCCTACGCGGTCTTTCACCAACCCAACGTCCGCTTCCCGCTCAAGGCCGGCAAGGAACTGGGCTTCACGAAGGAGCAATTAAAGACGGGCCTGTTGGTCAACGAAATCGGCAACACGTATGCCGGCGCGATGTTGATTGGCCTGACCGCCGTTCTCGACGTGGCGCAACCTGGCGACTGCATCCTGGCCGTATCATTTGGCTCCGGCGCCGGCTCGGATGCATTCAGCTTGCGGGTGACCGACAAGATTAGCCGCCGTCTCGGCGCGCCAGCCACGCGCGACTATATTGCCCGGCGCCAGGTGATTGATTACGCCACCTATGTGCGCCTCCGCAAAAAGCTGCAAATGGAATAAGGCGATAGGACTAAAGTGGGATTGATACGGGCGATAAATTGATGTATGCTATCTCGTAACCGAGTCATAGGCAGCGAGTGACAAGCGACAAACTATGCGTGATGTAAGTATCATTGGTATCGGACAAACCCAAGTTGGCGAGCACTGGGAGTTATCGCTGAAGGAATTGGCGACCCAGGCCATTTTGCCAGCTATCAAAGACGCCGGCGTCGAGCGTGTAGACAGCCTGTACGTCGGCAACATGCTCTCCGGCGAGTTGACTGGCCAGGAGCACCTGGGAGCGCTGATCAGCGACTTTATCGGGCTGCGCGGCGTGGAGGCCATCAAGATTGAGGCGGCCTGCGGCTCTGGCGCGGCGGCGCTGCGCGTGGGCTATATTGCCGTGGCCGGCGAGTTGGCGGATTTTGTGGTGGTGGCCGGCGTGGAAAAAATGACGGACCGGCCTGGCGACGAGGTCACTGCGAGCCTGGCCATGGCCGCCGACGGCGACTATGAAGCGCAGCAGGGGCTGAGTTTCGTCGCGCTCAATGCGCTGCTGATGCGGCGTTATATGCACGAATACAAGGTGCCGCACGAAGCATTTGCGCCGTTTGCCATCAACGCGCACAAGAACGCCGTTAACAATCCGTATGCCATGTTTCCGCACGCGATTACGGCGGAGGAATTCAGGCAGGCCAAGATGATTGCGGCCCCGATCAATCTGCTGGACTCGTCGCCGGTGTGCGACGGCGCCGCGGCAGTTGTTTTGTGCCCAACTGACATCGCGCGCAGCCTGGGTACGCCGGTGCGCATCCGGGCGTGCACCATTGGCACCGACAGCATCGCGCTCCACGACCGGCGGGATATGCTGGCGCTGGAAGCCGCAATAATCAGCGCCACCAAAGCCTACACGCAGGCCGGCGTGGGGCCACAGGATATTGATTTGTTTGAGATGCACGATGCTTTTACAATCATGAGCGCGCTCAGCCTGGAGGCATGCGGCTTTGCCGAGCGAGGCCAGGCAACCCATCTGGGAGTGGAAGGACACATTGGCATTGACGGCCGCTTGCCGCTGACGACGATGGGAGGATTAAAAGCGCGCGGCCATCCCGTGGGGGCGACGGGCATGTATCAAATTGTCGAAGCTGTCGAGCAGTTGCGCGGCCAGGCGGGCAAAAACCAGGTGCCCCACGCGCGGTTTGGCATGGCGCAAAATATCGGCGGCAGCGGCGCAACAGTTATCACGACGATTTTGGAATCATTAGCTTGAGAGGTTATGTGCTGCGTAAAGAGACGCGCGTTGTGCAGCGCGTAATGCACAACAGAATGGGAGGTTAGAATGCAAACACCAAGATATTGGAGATCGCAGAGGCAACGCTATTCGCTGGTGGGCGAGGTGTGCGAACGCTGCGGCGCTAAAATTTTCCCGCCGCGCGATATTTGCCCCGAGTGCGAAGCCCCGGCCAAGACGCCGTTCGCGTTCAGCGGTCGGGGCCAGGTTTACTCGCATACCACCGTTTATCATCCACCCGAGGGCTTTGAAGAATTTGCGCCCTACGATGTGGCATTGATCAAGCTGGAAGAAGGGCCGCTCATCACGGCGCAACTCACCGACGTAGACAGCGATGAGGTCAAGATCGGCATGCCCGTGGAGATGGTCACGCGCCGGATGCGCGACGACGGCAAGAGCGGGGTGATTGTTTACGGGTACAAGTTCCGCCCCCAACTCGACCGACAAGCATAGACGGCCATAGGCTGCCCCTAAAATATGTCTCTGCGCTTGACGCTTAAAAGTTTTTGTGATACCATGCAAGTGCTTTGCCCCCCCTAGTCGGACGTATCTTGCGTCAAACGTGACCAAGGAGGCATATTATGACTCAACGGCATATCAATACAGTTCTGTTTTCTGTTTTACTTGTCATTGCGGCGCTTGTTTTGACGAGTTGTGAGCGCCCTGCATCCACCGGGCCTGGCGTTCCGACGCTAGTTCCAAAGGCTGTGGGCACTGCCACCGTGCCTGCGGCGACTGGCATGCCAACACCAGCCAGTCCCAAGACAGCCGCGACTGTGACGGGCGCCGCACCCACATCTATACCCGCCGCGCCCAGTTCGACGCCAACCACCAAGCCCGTTCCAATTTCTACCTATACACCACTGCCTACCGCGCCTGCTGGTGGAGGGGGACAGGCCTTTTATATTGTCAAACCCGGCGATTGGTTGTGGAAAATCGCGCGTGAAAGCGGCGTCAGCCCTCAAGCCATCGCGGCTGCCAATCCCGGTATTGACGTTAACATGTTGCAGCCGGGCCAAAAGCTGATCATTCCGGCAGCCAGCGGCACTACCTTGCCTGCCACTCCAGTGCCGGGCACAGGTCAAACAACGCACACGGTCAAATCGGGCGAAAACTTGTTCCGCATCGCGCTCAAATACAACAAAACGCCTCAGGCCCTTGCAACAGCAAACGGCATCACCAATCCTAACCTGATTTACGTCGGGCAAATATTGGTTATCCCGTAACTGGTTTTTAAAAGCGGATTATCTGTTTTTCTGGTTTGTTTCCCACCGCTTTTCGGCGGGGGTTTTTGATCGTCAGTATTCGGGGCTATCAGGGACTATCCTGGTAGCCTCTTTGATTGTATGGAGGAGTGTCTGTGGATCACGAAGTGTCTATCGCCAGCCGGCACTTGTACAAAGGGCGCGTGCTCAACTTGCGCGTGGACGATGTTCGCCTGCCGTGCGGCGATCAAGTCGTTCGCGAAATTGTCGAACATCGGGGAGCGGTGGCGGTGGTGGCGCTGGACCAAGACCGTCACGTGATCCTTATCCGGCAATACCGCTACGCCATCGGGCATTCACTGATCGAGTTGCCGGCCGGCACCATCGAGCTGGGCGAAGACGCGCTGACCAGCGCCGCCCGCGAGTTGGAAGAAGAAACCGGTTACCGCGCGGCCGAGTTCGAGCCGCTCATTACGATTTATCCCAGCCCCGGCTATACCACCGAGATCATTCACCTGTTTGTGGCGCGCGGTCTGCAGGCCGGACCGCCTCGCCCTGAGTCGGATGAATACATCGAGTTGATGCGTGTGCCGCTCGACAAGGCCGTGGCCATGATTGTGCAGGGCGAAATGGAGATTTGCAACGGCATCACCGTGGTCGGGCTGTTGATGGCGGCACGTCGTGAGAATATAGTATGAAGTATTCTATTGTCGTAACGTTAGGGCCAAGCAGCGTGGACGCGGCGACCTGGCGAGCACTGTTGGCCGCCGGCGCGACGGGCTTTCGCTTGAACACGTCGCACATGTCAATGCCACAGCTTGAGGAATGGATAGAACGGCTCGACTCGTTTCTATCTGGCATAGAGCCGCGCCCGCCGCTCATTCTGGATTTGCAGGGCAGCAAGTGGCGTTTGGGCGAGCTGCCGGCGCGCGAACTGGCAACCGGGCAGCCCATCACGCTGGTGTATGGATTTGCCGCCGGGCATGTTGATATATTGCCCGTTCCGCACCTCGATTTCTTTGAGGCGGCGCCGTTTTCCAATGGTGAAATTGCCTTGAATGACGCGCGGGTGTGTTTGCGGGTCGAGTCTTTTGCATCTGACACGTTACGCGCTACCGTCGTGCGGGGCGGCCCGCTTTGCTCTCGCAAGGGCATTACGTATACGGCTTGCGAATACCGGCGGGAGGATTTGACCGACCAGGATCGCGCCATTCGGGAACAGACGCACTCTCTGGCGGGGATTCAGTATGCCGTCTCGTATGTGCGCGATGCGGCCGAGATGGAGCGGTACCGGGCGCGTCTGGGCGCGGCGCATCTGATTGCCAAAGTGGAGCGCCGGCCGGCGCTGGCAGAGGCGATGCAAATGGCGGCATCGGCGGACGAGTTGTGGTTGTGCCGGGGTGACCTGGGCGCGGAGATGGGGTTGCGCGACCTGGCCCAAACCACGCATTGCTTTTCTGCCGGGATTGGTGCACTGCCCAGGCCAGTGCTGCTGGCAGGGCAGGTGCTAGAGTACATGACCGAACATCCCATACCCACCCGCGCCGAAGTGTGCGCCTTGTATGCGACTTTGCAACAGGGCTATGGCGGCGTGGTACTTTCGGACGAAACCGCATTGGGGCGCCATCCGGTAGAGAGTTGCCGATACGCGGCCATGTTTCGGAATTGAGATACCGCTGGGTGCGGGCCGACTGGCGGCCAACATCAGGTCAAAAAGATAATCGCCGCCCCAAGCAGAGCCGCCAGCGTGCCTATCACCGAGCGGGGGGTGATGGGATCGCGAAAAAACCAATGCTCCAGCGGGATCAGCAAAATGGGGCTGAGGGCGGTGAGAGTTGAGGCAATACCCATAGGAGCATTTTGCACCGCCACCATCGAAAGCCAGACGCCGATAAAGGGGCCTGCCAGCGCGCCGCCCATCATCAACAGCATCGCCTTGCGATCTTTGAGGGCCGGCCATGTGGATGCCACTTGCCCTTGAACCAGGGTGAACAGCCAGATGGCGGCGGCAGCCACCACCATTCGAATGACCGTGGCCGACAGGGGCGAGAACCCGCTCACCAAACCCTGCTTGGAAAGAATGTAGCCCAGCGCCTGCCCCACCGCGCCGCCCACCCCAAACAACACGCCGAAAAAAGACCGCCTCTGCGCGGGTGACCCATTCGATTCAGGCGAGCGCCTTTCTGAGACTACCCAGGCAATGCCGCCAATGGTGACGAGCATGGCTGCAAGCTCAACCGGCTGCAACGACTCGCCAAAGGCGCCCCAGGCCATGAGCGTGCTGAGGACGGGCACAAGCGTCATAATCAGCATTGAGCGGCGCGGCCCAATGAACACAAACGCCTGGAACAGGCAGGCATCTCCCAGCGTGAGGCCCACAATGCCCGAAAGCCCCAGCCAGCCCCACCGGGCAAGCCCGGCCTCGACCGGCCACGGCCTGCCATACTGCACCAGGTGGGCTATAGAGAGATACACTACCGCCAGAACCAGTCGGACGCGGTTGACAATCACCGCTCCCACCCGCCGGCCCGCCAGTGTGAATTGAATTGAACTAAACGACCATGCCAAAGACGTGCCCAACGCAGCTAGCTCTCCAATAAACATAAATTCTCTCCTGGGTTAAAGTCAACAAACGCATAGTATATCACAGAGTCAAATTCGGGGCGGGTGACTTTTTTGTGGGCGTTTCTTGACAAAACAGACCCTTTGCATTATCGTTGTCGCCGTCCGAGAAAGAAACAAGTAGAATCGGACGATGGGAGGTAAAGGTCTGTGACAGTTCGCTTGAAATCGCCTACCAATCGCCAGTTGCGCGCCCGCTCCCGGCGCATCTTGTGGTTCGGGGCGCGGACGGTGGCCCATGTCTTGTGGTGGGAGTTGGTTCTGCGCCGCATCCTGGGCGACCGGCGTGTTAACGAGTCGGCCTTGCAGCGTTATAGCCGGATTGCGCGCCGCTTTCGCGACCTGGCCGTCTCGATGGGTGGGGTGCTCATCAAGATCGGCCAGTTCATCAGCAGCCGCGTGGACGTGCTGCCGAGCGAGGTGACGAGCGAACTGGCCGACTTGCAAGACCAGGTCCCGCCCGAAAGCCTGCAAGACATTCGCGCCGTGATTGAAACCGAGCTTGGGCAATCTCTCGAACAAGCTTTTGCCTGGTTCGACCCCAACGTGCAAGCCGCCGCCTCGCTGGGGCAGGTTCACCGCGCGCGCTTGCACAGCGGCGAAAGCGTCGTCGTCAAAGCGCAGCGCCCGGGCATCGCCTTGATCGTGGATACCGATTTGGCGGCGGTGCGCACTGTGCTGCGCTGGATCAAGGACTATCCGCCGCTGCGCCGCCGCGCCGACGTGATGGCGCTGCTGGACGAGTTTAGCCGCACGCTGTACGAAGAACTCGATTACGTGCGCGAGGCCGAGAACGCGCTCCAGTTCGCCGCTAACCTGGCGCCCGACGTCATTATCCCGCGCCTCTACCGCCAACTCTGCACGCGCCGCGTGCTGGTGCTGGAAGACGTGGAAGGCATCAAGATCACGGATTTCGCCTCGCTCAGCATGGCGGGCGTTGACCGGGGCCAGGTCGCGCGCAAATTGTTCGATGTCTACTTGAAGCAAATCTTTGACGACGGCTTTTTTCACGCCGACCCGCACCCGGGCAACTTGTTCGTGCATCCGTCCGGCAGCCCGCAAGAGCGGCCTCGCCCCTTTAAATTAGCCTTTGTGGATTTTGGCATGACGGGGCGCATTGCGCCAAACGTGCAGACGCAGTTGCGCCAGGCGTTGATCGGGCTGGCTATGCGCGATTCGGGCCGAATTGTGCGCGCCGCCGCCGAATTGGGCTTTTTCTTGCCCGGCGCCGATTTGGCAGCCATCGAAAAGGCCGTCGAGCATGCCTTTCTTCGTTTTTACGGCATGACGATCGCCGAGCTGCAGAACCTGGACCGGCGCGAAATCCAGGGCTTTTTGGCCCAGTTCCGCGATTTGTTGTTCGAAATGCCCATCCAGCTTCCACAAGATTACGTTTACCTGGGGCGGATGCTGGGCATCTTGTCTGGCATGTCTACCAGCCTTGATCCGGATTTTAACATCTGGGGCGCGGTTCAACCTTACGCCGAAAAATTGTTGTCCGAAGAAATCACGGGTGGATTGGGCGAATGGCTAAAGCAAATTGGCGAGGCGCTGGGCGTGGCGATGCGCATGCCGGTGGCGGCGGACCGCTTTATAGCGCGCGTGCTGTCCGATCAACTGGTGGTGCGCATGGCGCTTTCGCGCGAAACCGAAACCCATGTAAGGGAACTGGCCGGCTCGGTGAACCGCCTGACGCGGATGGTGACGTTTGCCTCGCTGCTGGTCAGCGGCACGCTCTTGATTATCAATCACTATGAAACGTGGGGCGGCATAGTGTTAGCCGTCGCGCTGTTAGGCGCGGTGTGGGGCTGGCTGGCCAAAGTTGACGCTACCGCAAACTGAGGTAAACTTGTTCCGGCGCGCTTCAATCGCCCTGTTGGCAGTATTGCAAATCTTGTGTAATTTGCCGGTTCGCCCGCAGTTGAACTGCGGGCGGAACGAATTTACACATAACTCGACATACTGCCCCTTGTTTGATTTTTTAGGAGAATACTGAATGAATATACTTGTCACAGGGGCAGCCGGTTTTATTGGCTCGCACTTGTCGGAGCGCCTGGTTGCGCTGGGGCACAACGTGCGAGGATTGGATTGCTTTACGGATTATTACGCGCGCGCGCTCAAAGAACTCAACGCGCGGCACGTACAGGAAAAGGGCGTCGAGTTTTTCCCGCTCGACATGGCGGTGGACGATCTCGAACCAGGCGTCAAGGACATCGAGGTGGTGTATCACGTGGCTGCGCAGCCGGGGATATCGGCTACCACCAGTTTCGAAACCTATGCGCGCAACAATCTCGTCTCAACGCACAGGCTCCTGGAAGCCGTCAGGCGCTCGGCTTCCTTCCGATGCCTGGTCAATATTTCTACCTCGTCAGTATATGGTTCAGACGCCACAGGCGACGAAACCACCGAGCCGCGCCCCACGTCTTATTACGGCGTCACCAAGTTAGCGGCGGAACAACTCGTCCTGGCGTTCACGCGCGATCAAGGACTGCCGGCGTGCTCGCTGCGGCTCTTTTCCGTGTACGGGCCGCGAGAGCGCCCCGAAAAGCTGTATCCCAAGTTAATCGGTTCTATTTTTGATGACCGCGAGTTTCCGCTCTACGAAGGCAGCCAGGCGCACCTGCGGAGTTATACGTTTGTCGGCGACATTATAGATGGGTTGGTGGCCGTGCTAGATAACCTGGATCGGTGCACGGGTGAGATTTTTAATATCGGGACGGATGTGGCATTCACCACGGGTGAAGGTATAAAAATCGTACAAGACATTATTGGCAAACAAGCCAGGATAGTCACCAAGCCCAGGCGTCCGGGCGACCAACTCAAGACGCACGCCAACATTAACAAGGCGCGCGCCATTCTGGGCTATAATCCAACTACCACGCTGAGAGCGGGTTTGGAGCAAGAGGTCGAATGGTACAAGCAACACATTCTCGGCAAGGTCAACCTGTGGGATCGCGCTGGCAGCAAGCAGGAGCAGTGAATGAACACACCACCTCTGATTGGCATCACGGCGTCTGAAATGCGGCACCCCGAACCGCCGCACAGCAAAGTTTATACGCTGAGCCGGCGTTACGTGGACGCCGTCCAGCAGTGCGGCGGCGCTCCGCTCATCTTGCCGCCCACCCTGGAGGGTGAGGCCTTGCGCCGGGTTTTTGATCGCCTGGACGGCGTGCTGCTTTCCGGCGGCGGCGACCTCGACCCGGCTCTTTACGGCGAGCCGCCGCACCCAGTCCTTTTCGGCCTCAATCCGGCCCGCGACGGGATGGAGTTGGACCTGGCGCGGTGGGCGGTTCAAGAACGCAAGCCCATCCTGAGCATTTGCCGCGGGATCCAGGTGTTGAACGTGGCCCTGGGCGGATCGCTGATTCAAGATATTCCTTCGCAAGCGCCGGGCGCGCTCCAACACAGTTTTGACGATAAAGTGATCCCTCACGACTATATCGCACACTCTGTCCGCATCAAGCCGCGCTCGCGCCTGGCCGGGGTGATGGGAATGGAGGAGGCGCAGACCAACTCGTGGCACCATCAATCCATCAAGCGCGCAGCCGACGGCCTGGACATAGTGGCCCATTCACCGGATGGCATTGTCGAAGCCGTCGAGGTCCCCGGCCACCGTTTTGCCATCGGCGTGCAGTGGCACCCCGAATTTTTGTACGAAAAGCAGCCCGAAATGAGGCGACTGTTCGCCGCGCTGGTCGAGGCGGCCCGCGCGGAGGTGGGGGTTTGATCGTTCACACGTTGGCGGTGGGGCCGTTAGAGACGAATTGTTATCTGGCCGTGTGCAAGGAAACAAGTGCGTGCGCCATCGTTGACCCCGGCGGCGACGCTGGCGACATTTTGTCGTTTATCCAAACGCACAAGCTAGAAACAAAATGCATCTTGCTCACCCACGCCCACTTTGATCACATTGGCGCGGCCGCCGAGTTGGTGGAAGCGACCGGCGCGCCGCTGGCCATTCACCCCGCCGAGCTGCCGCTGCTCAAATTGGACGGCGGGGCCATGATGTGGGGCTTTACTATCCGGCCGCTTCCCCCGCCAAATGTTCACCTGGCGGACGGGCAAATCATCGAGGTCGGCGCGCTGCGCCTGCGCGTGATTCACACGCCGGGCCACACGCCGGGGCACGTGACCTTTTACGAGCCGACCTACCAGGCGCTGTTTGACGGCGACGTGTTGTTCGCGGGCGGCATTGGCCGCACCGATTTTCCCGGCGGAAGCTTTCGCCAGTTGATAGATACCATCCGCGACAAGTTGATGACGCTGCCGGACGAGACGGCGGTATATCCCGGGCACGGGCCGGCGACGACGATTGGCCAGGAACGCTGGGGCAATCCGTTTTTATAGGCCGGAGGCAAATGAAAGACAAGACGAGCACGGCGGGCAAAATCCTGGAGATGGCGGGCGGCCTGGCTTTGTTTGTCGCGGCGGGCTATTTTACCCTGAAGGACATTGAGAGACTCGTCAACGGCGCTCCCCTGTGGGGAGTATATAGCCCGGGTTTCCCCAAGCCGCGCATAGAAGATATGGGAATTGCATTCACGCTTATCCTTGGGCTGCTGGCCGTGATAGGACTGGCGGCTTTTGTGGTTAACCTGGTTGATCTGATCCGCGAGGCGCGCCATAGAAAAGCCAACAACGGTACTCATTGTTAGTCTATTTTTTGTGGTCGCGGCGGGCATCGTGGCGCTACTATATAAACGTTGGCCCAACACCGCTGGAGCGTTAAGAGAGTCGGAGTGGGGTCCTCGCTGGCAATTCAGACGATACCTGGAGCGGCAATCCAGATGGGTGGGACAGTTTAATGAGCGAGTAAACTCGTGGATAACGCTGAGTCGGGGGATACTGAATCTTGTAGTGCTTGCGCTAATTTGCAGTGAAAAGTGGTTGCATTATCGTGGGGGTTGGGTGATATGCGGTGTGCTTTGGTGTATGACGTTCATTATGGAGGGGGCGTGGGAAGTAATGGTTGGTTCGGCCATTTCCCGAGAATGGTTTTGGTGGGGCAGAGAGCAATTTGTGAAAGGAGCAAAGGCTCGGTTGGGCGGGTGTTGCAAAATCGGCCTGAGTCTTTTGGGAATAGCAGCATATGCATGGTTGGTGTATTATTAGATGACTGCCTTTGGCAGAGCTTTCTGAAGGAGGCGTATTTTGAAAATCGCGCTGCTCTACTATGATGAATTTGCTGAATTTGAAGTTGTACTGGCCTGCCTGATTTTTAGACGGCACGACCTCATTTCCATCGCATTGGAAAACAGGGAATATAGAAGCGAGGAACGCCAGAGATTCTGCGTGGATCAAGTCATCAAGGATGTTGCTGTTGATTCAATAGATTTGCTCGTCATTCCTGGCGGAGAGCCAGCTCCACTGGTTGACAACCTTGAATTAAAGAGCTTTATTGAAAAGCTAGTCGCCAGAAATAAAAAAGTGGCTGGAATATGCGGGGGCGCCGGGTTGCTGGCCGGCCTTGGGGCGCTAAAGGGGAAAAGATGTACAGGATTGGCTTCAGGTAAAGATCCAGACATTCCCGAATATCAATATTTCGCAGACTCGATCTTTTTAGATGATCATGTGGTTGTGGATGGAAATATTATTACGGCGCAAGGACAAGCCTATGTGGAATTTGCCTTTGAGCTTGCGCGTCAAATGGGTTTGTCTGATAGGGAAGAAGAATACCAGGCAGGTATAAAGTGGTTCAAGAATATAAGGTAATCGCCAGGCGACGAGATAGACAAGGATAAGGTGTATCATCTCAAAATGTATGGGCGACTCTTGCGGTCGCCCATATGAGGGCAGGGGCAAGCCCTGCCACTACCCCGGATTATTGAGAAGATACGATAAGGTTTTAGAAAATATCCCCGAGTTGCTGGTTCCTGCTATCAGTATTTAAGTGTTCAAACGAGTCTTGCAGCAACGAGGCGAGGATGAGGCATTGCAAGCCGCCGCAACTATGATGCAAGGTAATGTGATAAACCTGGACGCTTCACTCGCTTTGAGTGCAGCCAGGATTTCAGCCGACTTGACTTCCTATGGCCGATAGCATCATTTTGGCTACAGCTCGCGCTTATGGGGCTATCTTGTGGACACAAGACGTTGATTTTGAGAAAATCGATTGGGTCCGTTACATTGAAAAACGGTAGGTGCATTCGCGCCAAACATGCATACACCCGATGCCCTCGCAATGCATATTTAAGAAGCGTTCTGTGTTACAAGCCGTTGTCACATAAGATTACAACAATATCAATTGAGGTTTATCTATGACGAAGGTAGAGATCCCCACCTTTGACACTTTGATGAATCCACTTATCCTTGTTCTCAAGGATTTGGGGGGATCCGGTACCATCGAGGAGATAGACAGCAAAGTTGCAGAAGTGGTCGGCCTTTCAGATGATCAACTCGAGGTATTGCACGACCCCAACAGAGGCGGTCAGACCGAATTTGAATATCGCAAGGTGGTCAGACGTAAGGTTCAAGAACAGCGCAAGAAAACACCAATTGTTTCACAAGAAACCGAGGAGGAAGAAACATCCTGGCGCGATGAACTGGTAAACACACTTCAAGCAATGGAACCGTCCGCATTTGAGCGACTGGTACAGCGATTGCTCCGTGAAGCAGGATTCTTCCAAGTTGAAGTGACGGGGCGCAGCGGCGATGGTGGAATTGATGGCAAAGGCATTATGCGTTTAGGTGGCATGTTGAGCTTTCACGTTATATTCCAGTGCAAGCGCTATCAAGGGTCAGTCACGCCGAGCCAGATTCGCGATTTTCGCGGCGCGATGGTAGGGCGTGCAGACAAGGGACTGTTTATAACCACCGGCAACTTTACAAAGGAGGCCACCCGAGAGGCAACCAGAGATGGCGCCCCAGCTATAGACTTGATTGATGGTGACCAACTTGTAGAAAAGTTAAAAGAGTTTGAGTTGGGTGTCAGAACAAAGAAAGTAGAAGTAGAACAAATTACCATTGACAGTGATTGGTTTGCACATATCTAGGGTGGCCTGACAAATGTTGCAACCGATCGCCCTTACGTGCCGGGGTTCATCACCATGGTGAGGCAAGCGGCAGGCATTGCAACCAGGAGCGGGTGAAGCCTACCGTTACCAGATGTTTGCATACGCAGTTCATAGCATGTGAACCAGGGGGTGAGACCAATGAAAATCCAACTTATCCGCCAATCTATGCTCTTGTGCCAGAGCCAACATGTTACGTTTCTTATAGACCCCTTTTTCAAGCCGGTCAATTTCCCCATCAAAATACCGCCGCCAGCGCTGACCATAGCGCAGATACCGCCTTGCGAGTTTGTGTTGGCCACGCACGGCGACATGGATCACTTTGACATAGACGTCGTTTGCGGCCGCTGGCCGGACCTGCCTGTGATTGTGCCGCCGGGGTTGGAGACCGAGGCGCGCAAGCGGGGCGCGCGACACGTCGTTTCGCTGCCCAACTGGGAAACGTATACCCACGGCGACGTGAGCGTGACGGCTGTCCCGGCCGAGCATCACGGCTCCCCCGCCTGTGGTTACGTGATCGCCGCGCAAGAGGGCAAGCGCTTTTACACGTCCGGCGATACGCTTTGGGTACAAGAGCTGGCGCACATTCCCGAACGCTGTGGTAAACTAGATGCGGCGTTCATTCCCGTCATTGGCATCCGCATGTGGGGCAGGCAAACCATCTGGTCGCCGTCCGAGGCGGCGCGCGCCGTGGCGGCGCTGGGGCCGGATATCGTCGTGCCGGTGCACCTGGATGCTTTTATCCGTTTGCCGCTCTTTGGCGGCATGTTTGGCAGCGTGGGCGAATTCGAGACGGCGCTGGCCTCGCTTGGGGCGCCCGCTCGCGTGCGGCGCGTGGCCGCCGGCCAACAACTCGAACTGTGAGGTGTATGATGATCCAACTGGTGTTTGAAAGCAAGGGCAAAATCACTTTGGACGCGCAAGGGCGGCTCGTGTTCCGCCTGTCGCCCACCCGCGTCGAGTGCGGCGATTCGCTTCACCAACAAGCTCAACAAGCCGGCCTGAACGCGCCGCAGGACGAGGCGATGGGCGCGCTCGCGTTGCAGTACGATGGCGAAGCGGCTCGCCATGCGCAGGTTATCCTGGAATTGCCCGACGAGGTGTGGGATAATCTGGCCAATTGGACGGACGACTTGCTGGATCAAGAGCTGATGCCTGAAGAGTGGGCAGACGAGGAAGATGGGGACGAGGATTTTTGATATGGACGAAGACAGGTGGACCTATCAAGATTGCACCGTGTTCGAGTCCCCCGGCTCGACGGCAGAACCGTTCACGTATGTCTATCGCGTCGAGCGCGGCGGGGCCGAGGTCTTTCGCTACACCATCGTGTCCGATGCCGCCTCGATCAAGGCGCACTGGCCCGATATGGACCCGGCGCGCTCGACGGACATGGATGGCATTTGGGGCTCGCTGGCCAGCCTGGGTTTTGCGCGCGTGCGCGCCAAGATTGACGCCGGCGATTTGACCGGCCGCACGCTCAGGCTGACCGGCGCTGCCGAGGTGGAAGAATAACGTGGAGACCATAGCAACCTCACAGTTCACTTGCACTCAATGCGGCGGCGTGCTCACGCCGGCCGAGGGCGAGATTTTTCTTTCGTGCCCCTATTGCCGCGCTACAGTCTACCTGGATAAAAGCCGCGTGGTGTTCCATTGGGCCGTCGCGCCGACGGTCAACGATCAGGCGGCCCAGGCCAGCCTGCGTCGGTGGATGGCCGGCAACCAGACCGTCAAGGACCTGGACCGCAAGGCCAGGCTTGCCGGGCAGACCTTTCAATACTTTCCGTTGTGGTACGTCAAGGTCGCCCAGGCGGGCCGCGAGACCGTCTACCTGGAGCCGGCCACGGCGATCGCCATCACCGAAATCAAGCGGCTGTCCGTTCCGGCCGGCGATCTCAAGCCGTACGATGCCGGGTTGGATGCGCAGGCCAGGCCGCCCGATATTCCTTACGAGGCTGTCCTCCAACGCCTGGAAGAACGCGACATCAAGAGCGATGCCGTGCGCGAAGCGGCGCTGGTGCACGTGCCGCTGTACACGTTCAAGTACACTTTTGACGGGCGCGGGTACACGGCGGTGGTGGATGCGGTCTCGGGGCAAGTGTTTGCCAATATTTTTCCGGCCAAGTGGGAAGTGCCCTACGTGTTGGTGGGCGCGCTGGCGTTCGGCGGCTACTTTGTGGCGAACTGGCTGATACTTGGTGGATACCTCGTCGGCGGCGAAAATGGCGCGTTTGTCGGCGCGGCCTTGTGCGCCGTCGCTTACGCGCTGTGGACGGTGCCGGTTTTACTGGCGGCGTTGTACGTCTCGCGCAAGGTGTGATATGACTGAAAAAACAATCACTGGCCTGACCTGCCCCAATTGCAGCGGCGTGCTCACCATTCCGGAGGGAGCGCGGATCGTGATTTGCCCGTTTTGCCAGATGCGCCACGCGGTGGCCGGGGAGCGCGGCGTCTATCGCTACCAGGTGCCGCGCAAGATGGACCGCGCCGCCGCTCAACGCGCGGTGCAGGGTTTTTGGACCGGCGTCAATAAAGCCATGGATTTGAGCTACGCGGCGCGCATCCAAGAGCTTTTTCCAGTTTATTTGCCTTACTGGCACGTGCGAGCGCAACTGGCCGGCTGTGTGTTGGGCCGCGTGAAAAGGGGGAAAAACTCGACCAAGCCCGCCGAGATCATGGTGGCCGAAGAAGTGCGCTGGAACGACGCGGCGTGCGATGTGGCCGAATTTGGCGTGCAAAACATTCGCGTGAGCGACGCCGAGTTGAGCGCCTACGACGGCGACGCGATGCGCGCCGACGGCATGGTGTTCGAGCCGACCGAAAGCCGCACCGAGGCGCTGGAACAAGCGCACCACGCGCTCCTGGCTCAGAGCCGCTCCAAAAACAAGCTGGTCAAGCGTTTTTTTGAACGCTTCCGGTTCTTGCGCGAGCAATTATCGCTGGTCTATTATCCCATGTGGGTGAGCCGCTATTCGTACAAAAATCGCACTTACCAGGTAGTGGTAGATGGCCAACGCGGCGCGGTGTTATACGGCAAAGCGCCCGGCAACATTCTCTATCGCGCCATCATGCTGGCGCTGGGCATGGCATTTGGCAACCTGTTGGTGGTCAACGGTACACTTGCAGGATTTTTGCTTGTTTTTGCAAGTAACGGCGACGACGATGCTGCCTGGCTGCCGCTCATCATCCTGGTTGCCGGGATTGGACTAGTGCTTTGGGCGTATCAAACGTTCCGCTATGGGGAAGAGGTCGAGGTGGGCGCGGCGAAAAAATCTGTTTTTGCCGCGCCGCAAGAAGCGATTAAAAAAATGACGCACATGTTTGGAGAGTGACGTGATGGCTGGCATCCGCTTGATCCCGCTTAAATGTATCCAGTGCGAGGTTCAGCTCCCGGCCCAGGTGGACGAGGTGGCGTGGCGCTGCGCCGCCTGCGGCGCGGGTCAACAGTTGGGAGAAGCCGGCTTGAGGCCGCTGGAGATTAATTTTGCCGCCAACAACACTGGCGCCGCGTGGCAGCCCTATTGGGCTTTTGACGGCTCGGTGACCATCACGCGCCGCTATACACAAAGTGGGCAGAGCCGCGGCTTTGATTGGGGCAAGATCAAGCGCTTCTGGGTGCCGGCTTACGCGCTCGATCTGAAACAAGCACAGGCGGTTGCCACCCGCCTCACACAAACGCAGCCGGCCATTACGGCGATTGCGCCGCCTCCTAACGCGCTGGTCGCCGGTTGTGTCGTTTTGCCCGACGATGCGCGCAAACTGGTCGAGTTCATCGTCCTTGGCCTCGAAGCGGCCCAGCCCGATTGGCTGCGCGACATTGACTTTGCGCTCGACCTGGGGCAGCCTGCCTTGTGGATGCTGCCCGCCCAGTTGCACCGCAAACAATGAAAAGGGAATAACGCTCGTTGGAGGTTTGCCTGCGCGGTCAGTGGAATGCTATGGCCGATACCATCTGCACCTCGCGCATTCTCTTTACTTTCACGTCCAGCAGCATCTGCCCTTCTTGGGCCAGCGCCTCGGCGGCCTGGCGCGTTTCGGCCAGCCCCCACCCCAACACGCGAGCGGCTTGCTGAGGCGTCGCGGCGATGACGTTGCGCAGATATTGAGCGAGGATGGCGCGCCGCGCCTGGCCGCGCCCGATAGGCCGCGCTTTTTCGGGTACGTCTGGGAACCAACGCGGCAGCAGTTCGTAGATAAAGGCATAGCGCCACGCCCCCACTGGCGCGATGCCGATGGGCAGCACTTTTAATCCCGCCTGCAACTCGGCCAACGCGCGTTCGTAGCGGCCCTTGCTGGCTTCGGAACTCAGGCGCGCTTCTCTTCGCAGGCGGACCGCGTCGAGCGCGCCGTGATGCAGCAGCGCCTCGTAGATGGCCTTGGATTCGGCGCTGAGCCGCCCCTCGCGATATTCTTCGACGTAATCGTGCTCATAGTCGCCCAGGTTTTCGCTGAGGGCGTAAAAGTTGGGTATAAAGTCCAGCCCGACCAGCGTGGCTTTGCCGCGCACGAGCTTGCCGTAATACCACCATTTCTTGTCCAGCGATTCGTCTTTCCAGCCCCACGTCCGCTCGATTTCGTAGCCGCTGTGCGAAGAATACGTCGGCACGTTGCGCCCGGCGATGGCATCCCACAGAGAAGGCATGTCCACGTCTTTGATCGGGAAGAGAAAACAAAATCCCACATCATTCACAAACTCTCTGGCTTGTTCTTGAGTGGTGATGCGAATGTCCATTCTGCGCCGGTAGCGTGCTTCGCGCGCGGCGGTAATATCGCGTTGGGTCAGGTTAACCATGGTATGTGTTTGGCAATTTATCAGTGTGATGTGTGGCGAAGGATATTATAGCACAGCGAGGCGTTTGCGCAATCGCCGTGGCTCGGGTTTCCTGGCGTGCATTGCAGGACAGGTTGCCAGCCTGCGCCGCGAGTTGGAAATCGCGCTGCCTGGAAACTGGAGTATCGGTGTCAACTTGAGGCATCCTGAGTCTGTCGGATGCCCTCCGCGCATGGTTCGACGGCTCGACTGAGCTCGAGGTCAAGCTCACCGTGCTAAAGTTGACATTAATGAAACTGGAGAATTTGACGGCTGGGGGTGGATATGGTATGATTTCGTGGAGCCGGCGCCTTCCGGGCGCTGGCTACGTGATTGAGGCAAAGATGGACCAACTGCTTGGCTTGATGCCGTTTTCTGATGACATGATGATGAACAGCGCCAAGGCCGCCGGCCTTGGCTGTGCGTCGTCGGGAGGCGGGTGAAGCTGTAGCCCCAAGCTTGCTATAGGACTGGAGCCTTCCTAACGGAAGGCTTTTTTATTGCGCAAAGGAGGCGCTCGATGGATAAACCATTTTACGTAACCACGCCGATCTATTACGTCAACGACAAGCCGCACATTGGTCATGCGTACACGACGATCCTGGCCGATGTGCTGGCTCGCTACGCCCGGCTGCGCGGACAATCCACCTTTTTCCTCACCGGCACCGACGAACACGGCCAAAAGGTGCAGCAAGCTGCGCAACGCCGAGGAGTGCCTCCCAGCGTTCACGTTGACGACATGGTGGTGCGTTTTCATCAGGCCTGGGAACATTTGCACGTGGCCTATGACGATTTCATCCGCACCACCCAGCCGCGCCACGTGCGCGTCGTCGAGGCGATTTTGCAAGATTTGTGGAACAGGGGTGAAATCTACCTGGGGGAGTATACCGGCTGGTACTGCGTGCCCGACGAGCGATTTTGGACTGAAAAGGACTTGATGGATGGCATGTGCCCCGACTGCCGCCGCGCTGTGGACAAGATCGTAGAACCTAATTATTTCTTCAGGATGGGTGCTTACCAGGATTGGCTGATCGAATATATTACGGCGCATCCGTCGTTCATCCAACCCGATTATCGCCGCAACGAAGTGTTGGGCTTTTTGCGCCAGCCGCTCGGCGATCTGTGCATCTCCCGGCCTGTCAGCCGCCTCGGTTGGGGCATCCGCCTGCCCTTTGATCCCGAGTACGTCACGTATGTCTGGTTTGACGCGCTCATCAATTACGTCACGGCGGCCGGCTACCTGGTTGATGACAGCCGCTTTAGCAGCCTGTGGCCGCAGGCCATACACCTTATCGGCAAGGATATCCTTACCACGCATTGCGTCTATTGGCCGACGATGCTGCGCGCTGCCGGCCTGTCCCAACCCAAGGCGATTTTTGCGCACGGCTGGTGGATTAGCCGGGGAGCCAAGATGTCCAAGTCGCGGGGAAATGTGGTTGACCCGCTGGATTTGGCCGACGTTTATGGCGTGGACGCTTTCCGTTATTTCCTGATGCGCGACATGACGTTGGGCCGCGATGCTGAATTTGACCAAGAAAAGCTGGCGCACCGTTACGAGGGCGATTTGGTCAATGACCTGGGCAATTTGTTGCACAGGCTGGTTAACATGATTCAGCGTTACTGCGGAGGGCGCATCCCGCCGCCAGGTGAGCCGACGGCCGAGGAAACCGGCTTGCGTGAACGCTGCCTGGCGCTGGCCCCCCAGGCGCTTGCGCAAGTCGAGGCCATGGCGCTCAATGATGCCCTGGCTCAAATCATGGGCGTTGTCAGGGATATCAACCGTTACCTGGATCAGGCTGCGCCCTGGCGACTGGCCAGGCTGGGACAAACCGGGCGGGTAGAGATGGTGCTCTATCATGCGGCCGAGGCATTACGCCTGTGCTCTGTGTTGCTTCAGCCAGTGATGCCGGAGCGGATGGCACAAGTGTGGCATGGCCTGGGTTGGTCCGCCCCGCTGTCAGAGGGACTGGCCTGGGGCGGACTCCTGCCGGGGACGCAGGTGACTGCCAGCGCGCCGCTGTTTCCCAGGCAGAACATGTGAGATTGCTCTCCTAGAGATCTCGATTGACGATGTAGCGGGAGACCGCCGACAAAGCCGCTTTGTAAGGAGACGGGGATAACTGTTCCAGAGCAAGCTGCGCGCGCACTTCCATCGCTCGCGCCTCGCGCAGCGCTTTATCCACGGCGCCAGACGCTCGCACAGCCGCAATCACCCGCTGAACTGTGCTTATATCCCCGGCGTTTCCATTGCACAATGCCTTCACATCTGGGTCGTTTGGATGTGCTTCGACGTAATGGATGGCAGGCAGCGTGAACACCCCCTGGCGCAGATCGCTGCCAACCGGTTTGCCGATTTGATCTGGCGCGCCGATAAAATCCAAGACGTCGTCTACGATCTGGAATGCCAGGCCGATGTGATGCCCAAACTCGCTCAAGGCTTCCAGGCTAGCCTGGTCTGCTTCCCCCAACTGCGCCGCGGCCTCGGCCGCAAGAACAAACATGGCCGCCGTCTTGGCATAGATGCGTTCGTAATAGTCGTTTCGACTGATGCACCCTCCGCCAGAAAATCTCTGCTTGATCTCGCCATTGACGATGACCATCAACGTCCTGGTAAACAAATCAATCAGGCGCGGATGGTTCGTCTGGGCGATGAGACCGGCGGCGCGAGCAAACATATAGTCGCCGGCCAGGATGATGGCGTCGGCGGACCAGTCGGTGTTGAGTGTGGGAACGCCGCGCCGCAGCAGCGCTCCATCAATCAGGTCGTCGTGAACCAGCGTGGCCGTGTGCAACATTTCTACCGCCGCCGCCAATAACACAGACTTTTGGGGATCTGCTCCAAAGATATTGGCCGCCATCAGGCAGATGGCCGGGCGGATGCGTTTGCCGCCGGCGTTCAACAGGCGCTTGATGGCAGCCGTCAGGGCGTGGTGTTCGCCGGCGATGGTCTCGCGCAGGCGCAGTTCGACAGCGGCCAACCCGTCTTGAACCGGGGCGAATAACGCTGTGGTATGGGTTGTGCTCATCGCTATCCGATCAAAAGCCCGATCGCGACCAATGCTGGCGTCACGACGCTGATAATGACGTTAAGCCCCATGGCCGGAATCAGCTTGTTGATGTTCTCGGCGTGCCTGCACGCATTGACGCTCGCCGGCGCGGCGATCAAGACGGTCAGCAATCCCAGCAGGCTGGCGTGGGGCAGATAGTGGAGGCAAGCGCCCACGAGGAGGGCCAGATAGGCCAGGAAAAGAAATGCGCCATAGATCAGGCTGCTGGTTTTCCGGCCGACGACGATGGGCAAGTGTTTTCTGCCGATGCTCCGATCGGCTTCAACGTCGGGAAATTGATTCAGCAGCAGCAAGTTATTCACCAGGAAAAAGGGCAAGAGTGAGGCCATAAACGCTATCCACGAGTATCGCCCGGTGAGGATAAAGTCTGTCCCCATGACCATGAGCGGGCCGAACCCCAGCCCGGGGGCCATCAGGCACAACAGGGGATGGCGTGTCCACCACGTGGTGTAGGTGATGACGACAAATACGCCGGCAAGCCCCAGGGGCAACAGGGCCAAGCCGCGTACAGATAGAAAGTATAACCCAATCAGCGAGGCAGATACCAGCGTTACCACCGCAATGCCCAATGCCGGGCGAGCTAGATCGGGCCGGGCGGGCAGCGTGCCGCTTCCCCCGCTGAAAGGCGTCCGGGTTGTTTTAGAGTCTAGCCCGCTCTTGAAATCGAAATATTCGTTAAAGGCGTTGACGCTGATGTGGGCGCATAGGGCGCCGACAAGGATCATGACCAGATAGATCAAGTTGATAGACCCTGACGTCCAGACCGCAGTTCCAACTCCCAGCAATACACATGCAGGGGTCAGGATTAGAAACGGAACGCGCATGGGGCCGAGCAAGAGTTTCAGATTGTTCATTTGATTAACCTCCAGGAGTAATTTTTTGAGTTGTGCTCATTGTCGCTCCGCTCGCCGTTTGATGGCTTGCAGCATCAGTGTCCGGATGTATGAACTGCCCAGGTAAATGACAAGCCAATAGCGGGCAAACTTTTTCCGGCTGGCGGGGTCGGCCACGTATGTCCGGCTTTCGGTGCTGACCTTGAAACAACCATCGTGGCAGCTCTCTGATATGTAGAAATTCGCCGCTACTTTGGCATAGTCCGGTCGCTCAAACTGTACAAATTCCTGTGGCTCGACCAGCCGGACGACCTGGCCGTCTGTCAGTTTCCAGGCCTGGCCGATCATGCCGAACACAATCTCGCGGTCGGGTATGTCGGCCAGAAAGATAAAATTGCCCTCCATCTGCTTTAACAAGGGTTGAGAGGGCGCAAATCCCATGCCGCTTTTCCCGGCGAGGCGGGCAGGCAGCGCCCGAATCCAAAACAGCAGGCGAAACACGGGCGACAATTCTGAGGGCGTTATCTCTTTGATGGCGCGAAAGATGGCGCTCGCAGACGCCCGGATGTCAATCGAATGAACCTCGTTAAAATGGTAGGTTGGCAAAAAACAGTCTAGTTCCATGCTGGGGTCTCCTCTTTCCATACCATCGCCGCCAGGTATACTCCGGCGACGAGCAAGCAGGCCACAAAGATGGCGGCCGAGAAGGCGGGAGCGAGGATGACTTCTTCGACGGCTCGCGCCAGGTAAAACAGCAGTATCAAAACAAGAGTGGCTTTGCCCAATGCAGTAGACAACAAATCCCTCCTGCAGAAAAACGAGGCGTAGGCAAAAAAGAAAATAGAGAGCGCAACACCCACATTAAGCATTTCCACGAGCGCACGGTCATCCGGCGATAGGTGGGCGGCGCGATAAAGTTCCCAACCAAGCCAAATGTGCAGCAAGCCGAATAGCACATTAAAGCCGCCGCCGATTACGAGCAGTCTATTCTTCATTGTTCACCCCTTCCGTTATTCGTTGTTAACATAAATCTACGCCAAACACGCCAGTCCCAGAAAAATCAACATTCTGCGATGCGCTCCAAAATTCTGCCAGCGTTGGGCCATCTTGGAGACGCCGATCCCGAAAGAGAAAATTCCATATTTCGTGCGGCCACACCCGTCGCCCGATCTGGTAATACCAGCGCATAGCGTCGCGTAGAGGCAGGTCGTGATGGGCCAGCACCCGCCACAATGAGCGTGGGCGCAACTGCATGACGGCTTCGATGAATTTGACCCACGTCAGAACGCGCCACGGGGGCATATGTTGGGTGGCGAGCACCTGATGCTTGTAATCCCATTTGCGCAGGTCAATCTGTATCACCCGTCTATCGGCCGCCGTGCGAAAATAAGGCGTCCAGCGGTGTGGGGTGACATAGAGCATCTGGATCTGGTCGGGATCGTAAGACAAAAGTTGCTTCAACCCGCGCCAGTAATCACGATCGGACTCTTCTTCAAAGCCGACGACGTAGGTTGCCATCGAAAGGATATCGTGCTGGCGCAGCAGCCGGATGGCCTCTCGATCTTTTGCTGGTGTCCCACCCTTGCAAACCTTGCGCAGTGTTTCCTCGTCATAACTTTCTATGCCGAGCAGAAAGCGGGCCACGCCGGCTTTTTTGTAAAGATGCAGGATGTCGGCGTCGCGGACAATGTCATCTGCCCGAGTTGAACCTACCAGCGTCAGAGGCACATTTTCGGCAATGAGCGCTTCCAGAAAAGCGCGCCAGACTTGCCGTGAAGCGGTTGGGTTCTCATCGGCAAAGTTAATCACCTCGACCCCGTGGTGCCGGTAGAGCCATGCCAGTTCCGCAGCGAATTTTTGCGGGTCTCGGTGCCTCCATTGCGCCCAAAATGGATGTTGACCGCAATAGCTGCACCCATGTGGGCAGCCGCGAGAGAATTGAACCACAACGGCGCGACGGTCGCCCCAATAGCTGTAATGGCGGTGGTCAATTAACTCCCAGCCAACACGATAAGCATCGAGGTTACGGATGAGTGGGGCGGGCGGCGTGGCGAACGGCACGCCATGTTTCCGAAAAGCAATCCCGGGGATGGTTTCGAGCGGGGTGTTCGTTTCCAGAGCATGGATAACGCGCCGCCCCGTTTCTTCGCCTTCGCCGCGTACAATGATATTGATTTGCCCTTCCTCCTCCAAAATCTCTCGCCAGTGATAGGTTGGAAATACTCCACCGTAGATGATCCACGTCTTGGGAAGCATAGCGTGGATGGCGCGTGTAATTTCTGCAACGATAGGATGCCCAGAGGTCGAGCCAGAATGACCCACCAGAATGGCTTGAGGCGCCAGCATTACAGTCTGCTTCACAATCGCTTGGGTAGACATAGGACCAAATTCTGCGTCTAGCAGCCGTACGCGATGGCCGGCGTCAATCAGGGGACCGCCCACAGACAGCAAGCCGAGCGGCGGCAAATGCTCGCGCGGGATACGACTTCCGATAGACATGTGTGGTACATTGACGAGAAGGATATCCATATTTGCTCCTCTCAAGCCGAACGGCGGCCTAACGCACCTTTTGCCTGGCAAGTGCTGAAGCGGTAAGTTACTGCGTCACTGCGGCTATTTTACAAAATAGCCGCACATCACATTCGCTGTATTTTCCGAATTATTGGTTATTTCGGAAAAATCCGAAGCAACCAATAAAAAAAAGAGAATTCGACAACTAGCTTTTGACAAGCACACTCAACGCCTTGCCAAAATTCTCTCCCAGTTTAGCGAGCTTGATCAACGTCTCCAGGGGCATTTGCTCGACTTGATTGTAAATGGCCACAACTGTCTCGAGCGAGTCGAGCATTGCGTGTAACCTTTCATTGACGTGAGCGTCTTCCTCGTCTACTTCTGCCACGCTCACACGCAGCGTCGCCAGGAGTGGATCAATCTCACGGCTTTTGCGCTCCCTGATAATCGCGCGGAACATTTCCCATACATCGCTCATTGACTCAAAGTGATCGCGGCGATCCCCAAGCACGTGAACGACTTTGACAATGCCCCACGTTTGCAACTCGTGCAGGCCGGTGCTGACCGTCGAACGCGCCACAGCCAGCGTCTCGCTGATTTCGTCGGCCGTCAGGGGGTGGGGCGAAAGATATAGTAATGCATAGATTTGGGCAACCGTTCGGTTGACCCCCCAGGCGCTTCCCATTTCTCCCCAGTGGAGGATAAATTTTTTCATTACAGGAGTCAGTTCGGCCATATTATTCACTTATTTCAGTATTTACCGATTATACCGTATTATCTGGCAAATGTCAAGTATTGCCTATTTGCGCGTGCCCTTGATCCATTCGTCGTACAAACATTGCACGGTAGATTTATCCAGGGCGGTGTAGGCAGCCTCTAGCAAATCTTGGGAGCTTGCCACCCCGTACAGGTTTTGCCGGTAATAAGTTTGCAAAAAAGCATTAAACTTTTCATCGTTTCCGGCCTGGGATGTTCCATCGTGCGATTGCACACACGTGGAGTTTGAGATAACCTGTTCATTCATGGCCTGTCGCAGCGCGTGAAAGAATAGCGGACCTTTTAGATAAACGATTTCGCCGTAGCTTTGTTCTGTAAAGGCCCCGACGGGCTGGTCCACCGGCGCATCACTCCCGGCCTCGACAATCTTTTTCCAGTTCTGTTCAAACATCGCGTTAACTAAGTAAGAGCTGGTTGCGCTGTCGTGCGCTTCCTCGTAGTACAGAACCGTGGAATACTGCGCCAGGGCTTCGTCTAACCAGGGGTGATTGACCTGATCGTTGCCGATCAGGCTGTACCACCACTGGTGCGCGACCTCGTGCGCGATGACCCACTCAAAATACTCTTGTGGATCGTCGTACAGATTCGCGGCGATGACGATCAGGCCGGGATATTCGATGCCGCCGGCCGTGGTGGGCGTTTCGAGGATGTCGAACTCGGAAAACGGGTAGGGGCCAAAGCGTTGACTAAAGATTTGCACGGCGCGCGCGGCATACTCTAGCGCCTGTTGCCCGGCCTGCGCGTGCTCGGGCAAATACGACGAGCGGACGGTTACGCCGTTGACGACTTGCGTAGCGGTCTGGTAATTGCTTCCCCACACGATCATAAAATCGCGCGCCGGGCCGCTGACACACGTCCACTGTCGAACGTCGCCCGCTGCTTGCGGCGGGCTGCAGACGCCTGTGGTGGCAAGCACGCCGGGCGGCGCTTTAATTTCAACCGTATAGAACGCCGTATCGCTGTATACCGCGTCGCCATAGTGAGGCGCCATCTCGATGTGCCAACCAGCATGATCGTAAGCGGGAATGAGGGGATAGATATTGGGCAGCGTGAGGAGGCCATCGGCGTAATCCAGTTGCGCGTACCCTGCCGGATTGTCGCGCGGCACGCTCACCGCAAAATCGAGCGAGAGGGTGATGCTGCGCCCAGGCTCCAGCGGCGAGGCAAGCGGCACGCGCAAGGCCGAGCCGTTTTGCTCAAGATAGGACGGCTGAAGTTGCCCATCGAGTGCAACTTGGGTGACCGTCATTGCCCCCCCATAACCCGGCAAGACCGGGAACAATCTAAAATAGATTTCTTTTAATGTTACAGTTTCCGTGTTTGTATAGTGCACCTCCTGGCGTCCGCGAACTTGTGGCAGGTCAACGTCCAGGTGAATGTCGTAGCGCGTCGCCGTCGTCAGGCGCGCGGCGTCGCCAGCGTATGCCGGCAGCAAAGCCTGGAGCGGCAATGGCGGGTCGGGAAGTGTCTCATCAGGTGATTGCGACGGCGTTGGGGCAACGGGAACAGGTCGAACGCACCCGGACAGAATAAGCATACCACACAACAAGCCCATCCAAATTTTTCTCCGCATCAAGTACATCCCATACTCCTGACAAAATTGTGAATGCATTATACCAATTCTGCCGATTATAGTATAATGTGGCCAAGTACTCGAAGGCACAGATCCTTCGATGCTTCCTCTATTCGAACGCGCAAATAACCCAGGAGGAACTTGGCAGGATTTATGCCAATGTGTACTGGTAATATTCCTCGCGCTCAATTGACAGTGAGCCTATGATTTTAAAGAAAGGAAAGAGGCAATGATTCCCATAAATAAGCATTGGTCAAGGCTGTTGTGCGCCTTGATCGCCTTGATGTACGCGATCGTTCCTTCTGCTGTGCGCGCCACTCCACAAGTTAATCCGTCTGTTTCATCTGCTTTGATAGATCAAGATTCCTCGACGACTCGCCCCCCCATGGGTGAAATGGTTATCTTGCGGGCGGGCCAGGCTGTGAACCGTTCTTACGTGGCGCCCCCGCTCGAGTTTTCACGGCAGGGCGTCCAAAGCGCCACTATCAATATTCAATACCTGTCCAACCAAACAAACGCCGCAGGAGATTATTGCTACCCCTGGCCCGCCGATGCGCAGGCTGCTTTTGAATACACGGCGAGTGTATGGGAATCGCAAATTAACTCGACCGTTCCTATTGTCATACAGGCATGTTGGACCGACTTGGACCCCGGCGTCTTGGGGTATGGGGGAGCGGTAAGTTACCACCGTGATTTTGGCGGCGCCCCAACCGCCGAAACATGGTATCAGGCCGCGCTGGCTAATGCGTTGGCCGGGAGTGACTTGAACGACAGCGATGGGTATGACAGTGATCAAGATGGCAGCGATGCGGACGCCGATATGATTATTGCCTACAGCCGCACGTTCGATTGGTATTTTGGCGCCGACGGCAATACCCCGGCAGACAAGTACGACTTTGCCACCGTGGTGCTGCACGAGATTTGCCACGGCCTAGGGTTCAGCGGCTCTATGCGAGTATCCAGCGGGCTAGGCAGTTGGGGATTTAATACTGGCTATCCGGTCAGCTATGATCGCTTTACAGAGAATGGTTCCGCTCAACAACTAATCAATACTTCTCTGTTTCCCAATCCATCGTCGGCGCTGGCTGCCCAACTCACCAGCGACAATGTGTATTTTAACGGCGCCAATGCCAATGCAGCCAACGGCGGTGCCCGGCCCAAGCTTTACGCTCCCGGCACGTGGCAACAAGGGTCGAGTTATTCTCATCTCGACGAGATTTACAATGGAACGCCCAACTCGCTGATGACTTTTTCGCTCGACTATGGAGAAGCCAACCACAATCCCGGCGCGGTAGCCATGGGCATGCTTCAGGATTTTGGGTGGACAACGGGGGCTCCCCAACCCGCCCCCACTGTAACCAGCATCACGCCCAACAGCGGCGGGAACAACGGCTCGGTCAGCGTGACCATCGCCGGGACAAATTTCCAGTCCGGCGCGACGGTCAAGTTGACGCGCTCCGGACAAGCCGACATTGTTGCGACGGGCGCGAGCGTGAGCGCGTCTCAGATCACGTGCAACTTTAACTTGGTCGGCGCCGCCGCTGGCCAGTGGAACGTCGTCGTCACCAACCCCGATAGTCAGAGCGGGATGCTGCCCAACGGCTTTACGGTGAATGAGCCTTTTGTGGGCAAAACGTGGACGGGCAGCGCCAGCAGCGATTGGCATACTGCCGGCAACTGGAGCCCGAGCGGCGTGCCGGGCGCCGGCGACGACGTATTAATTCCCAACGTCGCCCGCGATCCGGTGATTTCGACCGGCGACGCCGCGGCCAATAGCTTGACGATTGACAGCGGCGCGGTGCTGGACCTGACCACGCGCCATCTCACCGTCGAGGGCGCGCTGACCAATAACGGCACGCTCAAGCAAGCTAAAACTGTGAGCAGCGCGACACAGTTTTTGCGCATCACCAACCAGGCCGGCACGGAAACCAAGTATTATGGCGTAGATATCACACCCACCGGCGATGCCAAAGCAACTGCTGGTTTGGGGCACCCCTC
The DNA here is from genome assembly GCA_964651475.1 of uncultured Anaerolineae bacterium. Taxonomy (GTDB): domain Bacteria; phylum Chloroflexota; class Anaerolineae; order Fen-1058; family Fen-1058; genus JBGSMF01. The sequence continues at coordinate 92,045 of CAZYXV010000004.1, forward strand.
GCCCATTGGCACAGCAGCATGGGATAATCCGGATGTAGGGCCAGCTTTGCCAGTTGAGCAGCCGGCTGCACCTGCTGCTCCAACTGTTTGGGCTATGGGCCAACCCATGCCGACCGCCCGCATGCGGCTTGCAGGGGCAAGTGACGGGTGTCTGTTGTATGCCATTGGCGGCATGCTGGATGGGGGTGGTGGTTATTTTGCAAACAACGAAGTATACGATCCTCAGTCTGATAATTGGATCAGTCTAGCCCCAATGCCCACAGCTCGCGGCAACACAGGCGCTGCTATCCTTGATGGTGTGATTTATGTGCCGGCTGGCTACAACGGCGCATACCAAAGTACACACGAAGCCTACAATATCGCGAGCAATTCTTGGTCGAGCAGAGCTCCCCTGCCAACCGCTTTGGCGGGCGGCGCAGTAGCTGCTGTGAACGGCAAACTATATCACATTGGCGGAAACTCGAGCAGTGGTCATGTAGCGACGACTTTTGAGTACAATCCCACTACCAATGCCTGGAGCACCAAAGCGCCTGCGCCAAGCAGCTTTGCCTATGCCGGCAGCGCAGTGCTAGATGGTTATATCTACATTGCTGGCGGATGGCTTAGTTCTTCCGCCAGCACAAGCTTGTGGCGTTATGACCCTGTGTACGACAGTTGGACCGTACTGGCTTCTATGGGGCAAGGACGACAATCACCAGGACTGGTTGCAGCGGGTGGTTATTTGTATGCTTTTGGCGGCGGAGTCGGTTGGACGGCTCTCAGCGACACAGAGCAATACAATCTTTCTACGAATACCTGGGCACAACGGAGCGATAGTCCGCTGATAGTGGCGCGCATTGGCATGGCCAGTGGGTGGGTGCGCGGCAAAATTTGGGGTGTTGGCGGGAGCACGGGCAGCGACGAAACGACCTATAACGAATACCTGGACGAGGGTTATGCTGACAACTGTGCCGGCGCCGCGGCCCCGACTGTGTCTGGCATCATACCCAATACCGGCGCCAATACTGGCGTGGTCAGTGCCGCCGTCACTGGTACAGACTTTCAGACCGGCGCGACAGTCAAACTGATGCGTTCAGGCCAATCCGACATTGACGCCACCGATGTGAATGTGGTCAGTGCATCTCAAATCATGTGTAATTTTGATCTGAATGGGGCGGCCGCCGGGCAATGGAACGTTGTTGTCACCAATCCCGATTCTCAAAGCGGTGAATTAACCAACGGCTTTACGGTAACTCTAGCAACGGGGCCCACCGTACTTGGCATCATGCCCAATACCGGCATCAACACCGGCACCGTCAGCGTTGCCATCCTCGGTGCGAACTTGCAGGCCGGCGCGACGGTCAAGCTGACGCGCTCGGGGCAACCCGACATCGCCGCTACCGGCGTGAATGTGGTCAGCGCGTCGCAGCTCACGTGCAATCTGAACCTGGCCGGCGCCGCCGCTGGCGCGTGGAACGTGGTGGTCACCAATCCCGATGCGCAAAGCGGGACGCTCCCCAACGGCTTTACGGTAATGCAGGGAACGGGTCCCGCCATAATCAGTATCGTGCCGAACACCGGCGTCAACACCGGCACGGTCAGCGTCCTCATCACCGGCGTCAATTTTGAGATGGGCGCGACGATCAAGCTGGTCAAGTCCGGCACGGCGCAAATACCCATCACCGGCACCAACGTGATGTTGAATGCGACCCAGATCATGTGCGATTTTGATCTGACCGGGGCGGCGACCGGCGCGTGGCACGTGGTGGTTACGAATCCGGACCTGAAAAGCGGGACGCTGCCCGACGGCTTTACGGTGTTTGCGCCTTCGGCGGCGCCCATCATCACTGGCATTACGCCGAATACTGGCGTCAACACCGGCACGGTTCATATCTCCGATCTATCGGGCAGCAACTTTATGATGGGCGCTACAGTCAAGTTGACGCGGGCGGGCCAGACGCCGATCACGGCCACGAATCTATTGATGAACGCCACTCGCATCATCTGCGATTTCGATCTGACCGGGGCGGCGACCGGCGCGTGGAACGTGGTGGTCACCAATCCAGATGCCAAGAGCGGGACGCTGCCCAATGGCTTTACGGTCACCGCGCCCTTCGGCGTCAATGTAACGGTGGCAGTTTCCGGCAACCAGTTCTGCGCCGGACGCACCGGCGGCGTGAAACGCTGCTTTGACATCACGCCGGATGCCGCGTTGGACGCCGCCGTGCGTTTTTATCTGACCGAGGCCGAACGCAACAATCAAACGCTCGGAGATCTCTTGGTATTTCACTACGACGGCGCTGAATGGGTGCAGGAGGCTGGCCCCTATACGAGCGGCGGCGCGGGCAATGCGCAATACGTCCAGGCTCAAAACGTCAGCGACTTTTCGCGCTTTGCGCTGGCCAAGACCGGCTCGGCGATATTCATCTACCTGCCAGTGGTGATGAAATATTGGCCGCCCGTTCCCGATGCACCTACGCTTAATGCGATTACGCCCAACCCATCCTCGGATGGCAACTATACGGTCAGTTGGTCCGCCGGCGCCGGTCCCGCGCCGACCTCGTATGACCTGGAGGAAAATGGAGCGGTCATCCTGACCGACTTGACGGGCGCCTCGCGCTCCTTTACGGGCAAGGCCGTTGGAACGTACACCTATCGTGTGCGCGGCAAGAATAGCTACGGGCCTGGCGCGTGGAGCGGTGCGCAGTCGGTCACGGTGAAGCCGCAACTGCCGGGCACGCTTTACTCAATTGCCGATGCGTCAGTTCTCGAAGGCAAACCGACCCTCAACGATGGAACAGACAGCACCATGTGGGTCGGTTATGAACATTGCAGCACCAGCCTGATCGGGCGGGCGCGCAGCCTGGTCAAGTTTGACGTATCGGCCATCCCGCCAGGAACACAAATCGTCCAGGCCACGCTTTCGGTCTACCTGACCGGCTCCTGCGACACAGGCAACAAATCTCGTGCTTTGACGGCCTATCGTACAACAGGTGACTGGGGGGAGACCAGTGTTAACTGGAATAACAGACCTGACCTTGCCGAAGCCTATGGTTCGGTTACGGTATCCAGCCGAACGTGGCAGAGATATTCGCTTGACGTGACCAATCTGGTGCGTGGATGGGTGAACAGTACCTATACTAACTATGGCCTGTTCCTGCGCAGCGGCGAATCTTCTAGCGACGCCCGGCTATCGCTTGGCACGCGGAATGCAGGCAGCAGCTATGGCCCCTATTTGAGCATCACGTATGCAGGAATGACAATGTTGAGCGCGCCGCAGACGATAGAGCCTGCTCAGGGAGGGTGTGGAGTAGCGAGCAAAGGCGACTCTGATGTCCCGTTGGCTGGGGTGGAAAATGGGTTGTTCGAGGCGGTGGGGCTGCCTCTCTGTCCTCGTTAGCTTGTTTCTGTCTGGAAAGGCTCTGCGCGCCGTCCCCGGCGCGGCCTATGCGTGGCCAGTAACGCCCGCCGAGGACGGCATGCTGAGCAGTTACCCGAAATGATGGATTCGCCGTAGGATCGCTCTCGCGGGCATGAACATACTGCCTCCGGCGCTCCGGTCGCGCCTGTGAAGGCGATCCTACGCAGGATGGGAGAACCTGCTCTGGCATTGTCAATCTAACTGTCAAGAGGCTTAGCCCCTTTGCTTTAAATGATAGGATGCGTTGTATACGCTGTCAAATTCCATTGGTTAAGGGTATAATAAGCGCCTGTACGGATATTTTTTACCTCACTGATAAACCAATTTTGAGTAGAAAGGAACGCAAGCATGGTTTTCAAACATGATCGTTGGTTCAAAACGTTGATTATCGCGATCGTTGTATTGTGCACGGTTGCGCCCTTGTCTGCAAGCCCGGCGCCGGGAGCAGATTACCACGAGGTGTCTTCTGCCTCACCCATCTTTATTCGCCTGACGGCGGCGACGTTTGATCCGCTCCAATCGCCGCTGGCTCTGCCCGAACAGTTATCGTTTACGCCAGATGAAGCAATTTCTGCCGGCGCGTACATCGTGCAATTCAGCGGCCCGGTGCGGGAGGAATGGAAGCAGTCCCTCGCCGCCGCTGGGGCGCAGTTGGGTGATTACGTTCCAGATTATGCTTTCCTGGTCTACCTGGATGCGGCCTCGAAAGCCAATGTGGAAGGCTTGCCTTTTGTGCGGTGGGTAGGGGCCTATCAGCCGGCCTACAAGCTGGCGGCAGATGTAGACTATGACGACACGCGCAGCTACCGAGTTATGCTCGCGCCCTGGGCCGACGTGCAGGCGACTCGCACAGCGTTAAATTCGCTCAACGCTAGCCCGCGCGGCTACAGCGGGGGCTTTGCGGCCGTGTTGAGCGGCGAACAGCTTGATCAGGTGGCGCGCATGCCGGGCGTGGTGTGGATCGAACCGTATCACGTGCAGCGCCTTCACAACGACGTGGGCGGCGGGACGATTATGGGCGGCAGCACGGCCTGGGCCAGCGGCTACACCGGCAGCGGCGTCACCGTCGCCATCGCCGATACGGGGCTGGATACGGCCAATACCGGCACCATTCACCAGGATTTTTCCGGGCGTGTGACGCATATTAGCAGTTGGCCTGTGCTGTATGCCAACTATGGCGGCGGGTGTGAGATCACCAACGCGGGAGCCGACGATGGCGCGGCGGATGTCAAGTCAGGACACGGCACGCACGTGGCAGGATCGGTGGCCGGCAGCGGCGCGGCTTCTGGCGGGCAATTCAAGGGCTTGGGCTACGAAGCCTCGGTCACCTTCCAGGCCATCGAGCAATTGACACAATATACCGCCCAGTGCGGCGTTTCGGGGAATCAGGGCTATGGCCTGAGCGGCATTCCCGATGACACACGCACCTTGCTGAACGAGGCCTACGGCTGGGGCGCGCGCATCCACAACAACAGTTGGGGCGGCGGCGATTATGGCGTGTACGACCAGCAGGCCGCCTACTTTGACGATTTTATCTACGCTCACCAGGACATGGCCGTGTTTGTCTCGGCTGGCAACGATGGCACAGACGCCGACTCGAACGGGTACGTGGACGAAAACTCGATCAGCTCGCCAGCCAGCGCCAAGAACACGATTACCGTGGGCGCTTCGGAGAACGAGCGCGCCAGCGGCGGCTATTCCGGATACAACTGGGGCGATGGATGGCCTTCGGATTATCCGGCCAATCCGACCAGCGGCGACCGCATCTCTAGCGATCGCGAACACCTGGCGGCTTTCTCCAGCCGCGGGCCGATGAACGATGGCCGCATCAAGCCAGACGTGGTCGCGCCGGGCACGGATATCGTCTCTGTCCGTTCCAGCCTGGCCACCGGCACGGGCTGGGGAACGTACAACAGTTACTACATGTACGACGGCGGCACCTCGATGGCCAGCCCGCTCACGGCGGGGGCGGGCGCGGTGGTGCGCGATTACTATATCACGCAGGGGCACGCCAATCCCAGCGCGGCGCTCGTCAAGGCCACGCTTATCAACACAGCCGTGGACATCTCTGGCTATGGCAACGCCGGTCAGGAAGCTGGCCTGCCCATCCCCAATAACCACGAAGGCTGGGGGCGGGTTGACGTTGGCGCGGCTACCACGCCCGGCTCTCGCCAGTTTGACGATAACACCACCGGCGTCGGCACCGGCGCGACCCAGACCTATCACTATATGGCGAGCGCCGGCAAGCCCTTCAAGGCGACGCTGGTCTGGAGCGACCCGGCCGCCACGCCGGCCGCTAACCCCACGCTGGTCAACAACCTCAACCTGCGCGTGACGGCGCCCGACGGCGCCACCACCTATTGGGGCAATAATTTCAGCGGCGGCTGGTCGCAGACCGGCGGCAGCGCCGATGCGATCAACAACGTGGAAAATGTCTATATCCAGTCGCCGGCCGCCGGGCAGTGGACGGTGGAGGTCTTTGGGCAAAATGTGCCGCAAGGCCCGCAACAGTTCGCGCTGCTGGTAGACGGCGTCACGACCAATGTGTACGGCGTGACCATCGAGCCGGCCGCCGCCGCGCAAGCTGGCGACGCGAGCACGACGGTTACGTATACCTTGCGCGTGACCAACACCGGCAACACGACGGATACATTCACGCTGTCAAAGAGCGGCAACGCCTGGACGACCGATGTGCCGGCCAGCACGGGCGTGTTGGCGGCGGGCGCAGGCGAAAGCGTGGACGTGGTGGTGCATATTCCCTCCACCGGCAATGCCAGCGACGTAGCGACTATAACGGCTACGTCTCAAAACGATTCGTCCAAAAAGGACAGCTCAACCCTGGCGACAACCCGGTACGAATATGGCGCCAACCTGACGCCGGGTGGGGCCGTAGTTGTCGTCAATCCGGGCGACGAGGTTATTTACTCGTTGAGGCTGCACAATATCGGCAACGTCGAGCAGACGTACGCGCTGACGCGCACCGGCAACACGTGGACGACCACGCTATCGCCGGCCATGGTTAACCTGCTCCCGGCGGGGCAAAGCGCGCTGCTAGAGGCAACGGTCAATGTTCCCGCCGATGCCGCAGACGGCGACAGCGATACGGTTGAGGTGCAAGCCGCGCGTGATGGACACGCCGGCGTATTGGCGACCTCGATGCTCAAGACCATCGCCGTCACGCAGACCATCACGCGCAGTGTGGATTCTGATCCGAATGCGCCGGGCAAGTCGGGCGATCCAGGGCAAGGCGTGACCTACACGTTACACATCACCAACACCAGTTCCATTACAGACACGCTGGTTTTCAGCCTGACGAGTGATTGGGAAGGGACCGTCTGGCCGGCCTGGGCCGTGCTGGCAGCAGGCGAGGGACAGCCAGTCTCGGTAGCCATCACTGTGCCCGCCAATGCAGTTGATAAGGATCAACGGATTGTTACACTGAGCGCCTTTAGCATTATCAACCCAGAGGTGCAGGCCAGCGCTGTGTTCACCGTAACCGCCAGCCGGCCATTGCGGTTGGTGTATTTGCCCATCCTCCTCAAAGCCTGGCCGCCCATTCCCAACGCGCCCACGCTGAACGCGATTACGCCCAACCCATCCTCGGATGGCAGTTATACAGTCAGTTGGTCCGCCGGCGCCGGTCCCGCCCCGACCTCGTATGACCTGGAAGAAAACGGGACGGTCATCCTGACTAATTTGACAGGCGCCTCGCGTTCCTTTACGAGCAAGGCCGTTGGAACGTACACCTACCGCGTGCGCGGCAAGAATAACTATGGGCCAGGCGCGTGGAGCGGCGCGCAGTCAGTCACGGTGCAGCCGCAACTGCCCGCAGTGCTCTATTCTGTGGGAGACGCCTCTGTTTTGCAAGGCATTCCTTCCGTGAACGATGGCTCTGAGGGTGATATGTGGACCGGCTATGAACATTCTGCATGCAATATAGGCGGCTTTTCTGGGATCAATCGCGCTTTGGTCAAATTTGACCCGTCGAGTATTCCAGCAGGAACGCAAATCGCTAATGCCACGCTCTCGCTTTACCTGGTTGGCTCCTGCGATACGGGCAATCACAGCCGCACCTTTACAATCTATCGTGTCAGCAGCGATTGGAGCGAAGGAGCGGTGACCTGGAACAGTCGGCCTGGCTATGCCGAAGCGTATGGCTCTGGCACAGTGTCCAGCTTAGGTTGGGGAAGGTACTCTGCCAACGTCACCGACCTGGTACGCGGCTGGGTCAACGGCAGTTTTACCAATTACGGGCTGATGGTGCGCAGTCCGGAATCGTCCAGCGACGCGCGCCTGTCGTTTGGCACGCGCGACGCCGGTTCCACCTATATTCCCTACATCACCCTTACCTATGCTGGCGCTGCAGCGTCCGAAAAGCCGCTGGCGATTGAAACAAACCCGACCCTGGCCAGTTGTGAGTCCATTATCAAGGGTTGGCCTGATCTCCCGCTCGTAACGGATGGCGAGGGGTTCAGAGTGGCGGGAACGCCATTGTGCACGCCTCATTAGCAATTCGCCAAGCCTGGATTTCGCACCTCGTAGGCTTGCATCCCCATGCAAGCCGATAGCTGGGGCAGTTCGTGCATAGGGATGCGCGAACTGCGACATCCAGGCTGAGGGCCTTTGTGTAGGGCGGCTTGAACAGCGCGTCCGGCAGAAACACTGCCGGGCGCGTTACTTTACGATGGAGATCATCAGGCTGATGATAGAGGTAGGGCGGGTTTGAAACCCGCCCTTTTTATTGCGCCACCACGAACGCGATAGCCAGTTCTTTTTCGTGGCTCAGGCTGATGGCCCACTCGGTCAGGCCAAGTTCGGCGGCGCGCTGTGCGGCGCGCCCGTGCAGCACCACATGTGGCTTGCCGTTCGCGTCCGGCAATATCTCCACGTCGCGGAAATAGATGCCGTTGCGGCTGAGCACGCGCACGCCCACCCCCAACGCCTTGGACACGGCCTCCTTGGCGGCAAAGCGCGCCGCCAGTTCCGGCGCGCGCCCGCGGCAATACAGCACCTCGGGCGGCGTGTACACGCGCTCCAAAAAGCGCGTCCCAAATCTCTCCCAGGCTCGCTGGATGCGCGGGATGTGGACGAGGTCAACGCCGGTGGTTAGCAAATCTCAAATACCCACTATCAAACTGACGGTCCCGCCACAGCAATGGACATGTTATCCGGGTCGAGATATGTCTGCGCGGCGGCGCGGATTTGCCGGGGCGTGATGCTGTTGATGAGATCGGAATAACGCTGCAAATAGTCCAGCCCCAGGCCGTATAATTCCATATCGAGCATGGCAGACGCCACGCCGTCGTTGGTCTCCATTTGGAGCGGCAGTGAGCCGGTGATAAAGGATTTGTTATCGGCCAGCTCTCGGCTGGGAACCAGTTTATCGCGCAGGCGCACCACTTGGGCGCGCATACTTTCAATTGCTTGCTCGATATTATCTGGCGCCACACCCGCGTACAGCATCCACGCGCCCGGCCCCAGCCCGCCTTCGGTGCGGCTGCTGGCGTAATAGGCCAGTCCCAACTTGTCGCGCACCGTGGCGCCCAGCCGCCCCATCAAGCCAAAAATGCCCAATACCGAATTGGCCAGAGCCGCCTTCATATAGTCGGGGGCCAAACGCGAAGGTCCCACGCACCCCATCACAATATCGCTTTGCGATTTGCCGGGCACCTCCACAAACTCGCGGCGCACCCCGCTGATGGGTATGACGGGGGGCAGCGGCTCGCGTTCGACCTGGGCGGCCTGCCATGCGCCAAAGGCCTTGTCCCACATCTCGAGCGCCTGCCCGGTGTTGACGGCGCCGACGATGCTGACAATCATGCCGCGCGGGCCATAGTGTTGGCGATAAAATTGTTCCAACTCGTCGCGTGTAATCGCCTGGATGGTTTCCGTGTATCCTTCTGTGCTGCGCCCATAGGGATGCTGGGGAGAGTAGAGCAGTTCGCGGAACTTGAGTCCGGCCTGGCTGCGCGTGTTGTGGGCGCGTTCTTCCAGGCTGGTCAATATCTCGCCGCGCTCTTTATCCACCTCGGTGGAAGGGAAAGCTGGCTGTTGCAGCACGTCGGCCAGAATGCCCAGCACTTGGGGCATGTCCTCGGCCAGGCATTTGGCGCCAAAGGTAGTGGCGTTCATCCCGCCGCCCACGTCAACCGAAGCGCCGATGGACTCGATTTCTTCATAGATTTGCTGGAACGTGCGCCGCGCCGTGCCGCGCATCAGGCAACTGGCGGTAAAAGACGATAGCCCGGCTTTTTCCTGCGGCACATCGGCGGCGCCCACGCGCAGCACGCCCTCAATCACCACAGAAGCCGCCGAAAAGTTTTCGCGCGCCAGCGCCGTCATGCCATTGGGAAACTCTTGCCTTACAATGTCTTGCGGGCCAGGGTAAGAGGAATTTTTTGTCATAGCTTTTCCGTTCGTCATTCGTCATTCGCACTTCGTCATTGTCGGGATGTACCAGCCGACAGTGCGTTGTCGCCTGGCAAGGTAGGCGCGCGCCACGCGCTGCACATCGTCCACCGTCACCGCTGCCAGCCGGTCGAGATAGGTTTCGAACCAGGTATAGTCGGCAAAGACTTCCGAAAAGCCGTACCAAAAGCCCTGGTTGGTCACCGACTCGGCGCCGTAAGCAAACAGCGCCTTGGCCTGCTTGATGGCCTTGGCAATTTCAGCCTCGCTCACGGCCTGCTCGACGATGCGCGCCAGTTCGGCGTCCAGCACCGCTTCGACTTCGGCCAGCGTGTGACCGGTGCGGACAGTGGCGCTGATGGAATAGAGGAATGGATGGACTGTCGAGGCCAGGCTGCCCGAAACATCGGCGGCCAGCTCTGTGTCTACCAGGGCGCGATACAAACGCGAGCTGGCGTTCGAGCCGCCGCCGCCTATCACGGCCAGCGAGCTGGCGCCGGCCAGAATAGCATCGAGTACAATCATCGGGATAAAATCAGGATGTCCGGCCTGCGGCGCGCGGTAGGCCACTTCGAGGTAGGCCGTGCTGCCGGGACCTTCCACCTGCACGCGCCGCTCGCCGCGTTGGGGCGGCTCTTCAATGGCGACGGGTGGAAAGGCGGGGCCGGGCTTGATCTTGCCAAAGTAACGATCGAGCAGCTTGAGCGCCTCGCTTGTCTTGAAATCGCCCACCGCCACAGCCACGGCATTGCCCGGCGCATAAAAAGTGCGATAATGCGTGTACAAGTCGTCTCGCGTCATCGTCAGCAAATCGCACATATCCCCAATGACTTCGTGATGGTAGGGGTGGACTCGGAACGCCGCCGCCTGCACCTCTTCGGCCAGCAGGAAGCGGGGATTGTTTTCGTTGCCTTGCCGCTCACTGATGATCACGGTGCGTTCAGAATCCACCTCTTTGGGCGCGAACAGCGCGTTTGCCATTCGGTCCGATTCGATTTGCGCGCCCAATTCCCACGCGCCAGACGGCAGCGTTTCAAAATAGGTCGTAAAGTCCAGCCACGTAAACCCATTGAACACGCCGCCCACGCGAGCAATGGCTTTATCGGCGGCAGACTTGGGAAAATTGGGAGTGCCTTTGAATAGCATGTGTTCCACCCAATGGCTGGCGCCCGTGATGCCGCGCCGTTCCATGCGGCTGCCCACGCGGTACCAGCACCAGAACGTGACCACCGGCGCGTTGTGAGATTCTTTGAGCAGCACGGTCAGGCCATTATCCAGTTGAGCCTTGGTAACATTATTGTGAGTGGCGATTTTGATCCGCCCGGTTTGTTTTTTTTGAGCCACGCTTTTTCTTCCTCAAACGCCTTCGCCGTTGTATCCTCGCCCCATGCCGCGATAGGCGAAACCAAGCTTGAGCATCGCGCCTGCCTCGTAGATATTGCGCCCATCTATGATCACTGGCGACTTGAGCGCTTGTTTCAACTTGCCGAGGTCCAATTGCTTGAATTCATTCCATTCGGTCACAATGATTGCCGCGTCTGCGCCTGCGGCGCACTCGTACGCGTTGGGCGCAAGCTGAACCAGGGGCGGCAACACGCGGGCGGCCACCTGCATCGCCACCGGGTCGTAGCCTCTGACGCGCGCGCCTTCGGCCAACAGCATGTTGGCGATGTCTATAGAGGGCGCGTCGCGCATGTCGTCGGTATTGGGCTTGAAGGCCAACCCCAGCAGCGCAACCGTCTTGCCGTGCAAATCCCCCAACACATTTTTGAGTTTGGTGATAATGTCGCGCCGCCGGTCGTCGTTAATATCCATGACGGCCTGTAACAGTTGCGGGTGGCGCCCCTTTTCGCGCGCCATGTGCGCCAGGGCCTTGACGTCCTTGGGGAAGCACGAGCCGCCCCAGCCCAGGCCGGCATCCAGGAACGCGCGGCCAATGCGCTTGTCGTAGCCCATGCCGGCGGCCACTTCTTTGACGTCTGCGCCCAGCGCCTCGCAGATGTTGGCAATTTCGTTGATAAAGCTGATCTTGGTGGCCAGGAAAGCGTTGGAAGCGTACTTGATCATCTCGGCGGTGCGCAGGTCGGTGAGGACAATGGTCGTGCGCAGCGGCAGGTGCAGTTGCGCCACGCGCTCGGCGGCGTCTCGATCCAGGCTGCCCAGCACGATGCGGTCGGGATTCATAAAGTCGCTGATGGCGCTGCCTTCGCGCAAAAATTCCGGGCACGAAACCACGCTGAACGGGATGGGCGTCTTTTGCCGCGCCTTGATAATGTCGGACACCCAGTCGCCGGTGCCGACCGGCACAGTGGATTTGTTGATAATGATCACGGGGTGGTCCGCCACGTCGGCGATGGCTTCGGCCGCCGCTCGCACGTATTGCAAGTCAGCCTCCCCATCCACGCCGGAGGGCGTGCCGACGGCGATGAACACGAATTCGGCGTCCTGGAGGGCCTCGGTGTAAGATGTGGTGAAGATGAGCCGCCCCGCTTTCACGTTGCGCGCCACGGTCTCTTCAAGCCCTGGCTCGTAAATCGGCATGATGCCTTTGTTGAGATTGGCGATGCGCTCCTCATTAATATCCAGGCAACATACATGGTTGCCCAGGTCGGCAAAACACGTGCCGGTGACGATGCCAACGTACCCCACTCCGATAACAGTTATATTTTTCATTCTGTGCTAAACCCCTTTTGAGATTATAGTCGCGCGCCCAACCCTCTGGCGGGGGCGCGAACATTGGCCCATTCTATAAAGCGACGGCCATGATAACGCAAAAACACAAAAAAGGGTAGTCACTCCAAGAGCGACTACCCCACATGTCAAGCCCGGCGTCAGATGTTTTGGTGCGACTTGACTGCTTCCTTGATCAGCGCAATCGCCTCGGCCAGCGGCCTTGCCCCGAGCTGCTCGTTGTTGCGCAGGCGGATATTCACCGCGCCAGCCTCTTGCTCCTTATCGCCCATCACGAGCATGTAAGGAATTTTTTGCAGTTGCGCCTCGCGGATTTTTGCGTTCATGCGCGAGCCAGATGCGTCAATTTCGACGCGGATGCCTTCGGCCTGGAGTGCGGCCTGTACCTGCCGCGCGTACTCCACGTGCCGGTCGGCGATGGGGATGAGCCGCACCTGCACCGGCGATAGCCACACCGGGAACGCGCCGCCGTAATGCTCGATCAGCACGCCAAAGAAACGCTCCATCGAGCCGAGCAGCGCGCGGTGAATCATGTACGGCTGGTGCTCCTGTCCATCTTCGCCAACGTAGCTCAGGTTAAAGCGTTCCGACAAGTTGAAATCAAACTGGATCGTGCTCAGTTGCCATTCGCGGCCAATCGCATCCTTGATCTTGAGATCAATCTTGGGCCCGTAAAACGCCGCGCCGCCCTCGTCAATCTCATAGGGGATATTGGCGCGGATGAGCGCCGCGCGCAGCGCTTCGGTGGGCGCTTCCCACTTGGCGGGGTCGCCGGCGGATTTTTCCGGGTCGCGTGTTGCAAGGTACGCCTGAAAGTTTGTAAAGCCAAAGCTGCGCAAGATGTGCAGGCAAAAGTTTAGCACGCGGTCAATTTCTTCCGGCATCTGGTCGGGACGGCAGAACAGGTGCGCGTCGTCTTGGGTAAAGCCGCGCACGCGCAGCAGGCCGTGCAGCACGCCCCCGCGTTCGTAGCGATAGACCGTGCCCCACTCGGCAAAGCGCATGGGCAGATCGCGGTACGAGCGAATGTTGCTCTTGTAGATCATGATGTGGAACGGGCAATTCATTGGCTTGATATAGTAATCTTGCCCGTCAATATCCATCGGCGAGTACATGCCGTCTTTGTACCACGTCAGGTGGCCGCTGATTTCCCACAGGTGCGCGCGCCCGATGTGCGGCGAGTACACCAGGTCGTAGCCGCCCTTGATGTGCTCGTTCTTGCAAAACTCTTCGGCCAGGTGGCGAATCATGCCGCCCTTGGGATGCCATAACACCAGCCCGCCGCCCAGGTCGGGATGGGTGCTGAACAGATCGAGCTGCTTGCCCAGCTTGCGATGGTCGCGTTTGTCCACCTCCTCGCGCCAGGCCAGGTATTCTTCCAGTTCTTGGGCCGTCTCGAACGCCGTCCCATAAATGCGTTGGAGCATCGGGTTCTTTTCACTGCCGCGCCAGTATGCGCCAGCGGTGGACAGCAGTTTGATTGCCTCGGGGTTGATTTGCCCCGTGCGCTCGACGTGCGGCCCGCGGCACAGGTCGGTGAACGGGCCGTGCGTGTAGAACGAGATTTTCACCTGCTCTTTGATCGGCTCGCCGTATTCGTCCACGCCGCCTTTTTCCAGGTCATTAATCAACTCGATTTTATAAGGTTGGTCTTTGAAAACGCCGCGCGCATCGTCCGCACTCACTTCGCGGTAGACGAAGGGGCGATCTTGTTTAATGATCTCGCGCATGCGTGCTTCAATCTGTTCCAGGTCTTCGGGCGTGAGCGTGCGCGGCAGATCAAAGTCATAGTAAAAGCCATCTTCAATGGCCGGTCCAATGGCAATTTTGCCATCCGGAAACATTTCCAGCACAGCCTGCGCCATCACGTGTGATGCGCTATGGCGAAGGCGATATAGAAAACTGTTTTTGTACTCATCAGACATTTTTCACCTCGATAAATATTTAACCTCAAGGCGCAGAACACTCATATTCTGTTTTGCGTTCTCGGCCCTGCTTCAAATTTTTACGTACATTGTTCGGGTTGCCATTCGTTCAAGTAAGCCGATACAGGGTGGCGTTCTTCAACTGGTTGGATAGGCTGTAATGACTCGGCGCAGCAGCCATTGTTTTCCCACGCTTCCGCCAACGCCGCGTCCGGCGCAATGACCCACACTTGTTCGATTTGCATGAGTTCAGGTTGAGCTAACATGTTGATTGCCTCCTGTGTATGTATTTTTCACCGAGACACAAAGAGATATTTCTTTGGATCTGGGTATCTTGTTCAGTAACACCGGCAGGGGCAATCGCGTTTGCCGCCTACCGGCTGGCCCCGCCCCGGTCAGCCGGTAAGAGACACAAGCCATTGTCCCTACCTGCCGCCGGGGCAACAAGTCGCGGTTTGAGTAATCGTGCCAGTGTTATCTTTCATATTCACCTCATTCGTCATTAACAAAAAACCCCTCACCCGCTTGGGGCGAGAGGCTAACTCCCGTGGTTCCACCCACATTCGGCAGCACATCGCTGCCGCGCTCTTGGCTGTAACGGGCCGACCCGGGCCTGGATAGTAGAAAGCAGGTATTGGGTATTCGTTCCCCAGGCCGCTCGCGGGTGGTGTTCGCCGCGTTTGCTTGAAAAAGGCTCTCAGTCAGTGGCCTTTTTTCCCTGTCAGGCTACACGCGGGTACTTGTCCCGGTCATCGCTTTCAGATCCAGTTTACCACACTTGCGCTGCTTGTGCAAGCGACAGCCTCACACATGTCTCAATATGAAATGTCTGTGGGAACATGTCTACCGGCTGTACGCGCTCCACCTGGTAGCCCGCGCCGACCAACTGCTTGATATCTCGCGCCAGTGTGGCCGGATCGCACGAGACAAATACAATGCGCGGGGGCGCTTTGGCGATGAGCGCGTCGAGCGCGTCCGGCTCGCACCCCCCGCGCGGTGGATCAAGCACAGCAGCATCCAGGCTATCGGACAAGTCGGGCAGCACGTCGCCCACCTGTCCCTGGTATAGAGACACGTTATCGCTTTCGGCCAGGTTGTGTTCCAGGTCATCGCACGCGAAAGGGGAGGCTTCGATGCCAATGACGTGCCCGGCGCGCTCTGCTGCCACAGCCGTGAACAGTCCCGCGCCGCAGTATGCATCAAGCACCGTCTCGCCGCCCTTCAAATCCAGGAACTCGCTCACCAGGCCCGCCAACGTCCCTGCTTGCGCTGTGTTAACCTGGAAAAAGGTGGAGGGAGAAATTCGATATTGGATATTTGATATTTGAAATTGGATATGCGAGTTACCAAACAGCGCAATGCACTCGCCGTCCTGAGTGAGCAGGCTGGCAGAAAGCGATAGGTCAGTTTCGAGTTCTGGCGGCTGCTCGTCTCGCGTTTCAAAGACGAGCATCACGTCGTCGTCTGCCGCACCTTTGCGTAAACTCAAGCGGACCAGTTCAGGCATCTCAAAATCCAGCGCGTCGTATACGTTCGCCAACGCCGGCTCGATGATGTGACATTCGGCGATGGGCGTCACGTGCTGGCCGCTGGCGTCGAAAAAGCCTAACCATCCTTGGGGAGTGGTTGAAAATTCCGCGTGATTGCGATACATCCAGGGGGCAGGGGAGGGGATGATGGGCGATACGGGCGGGTCGGCCAGCCCGCCCAGGCGTTGTAATTGTTCACGGACGATGCCGGTTTTGAGGCGCAGTTGCGCCTCGTACGCCATGTATTGCCACTGGCAGCCGCCGCACGCGCGATGGGTTGCCCGCGGCGGCGCGTGCGGGCAGCGCGGCTCCACGCGCTCTGGCGATGGGCGCACCACCTCCACCAGCCGCGCGCGGGCATAGCGGCCTTTGTCTTGCACGATTTCAGCGCGCACGATTTCGCCGGGGAGCGCGCCAGGCACAAAGATCGCCTTGCCCTCGTAATGGCCCACCGCGTCGCCGCCGTGAGCCATGCCGCTCAGCTCAAATTCAACCGTCGTTTCACTCCATCATCAAGATAGGCTCGATGCGCTCCAAGGCCCAATCGAGTTCTTCTTTGGCAATCACCAGCGGGGGGGCAAAGCGTATCACGTGTTCGTGGGTTTCTTTGCACAACAATCCTCGTGCTTTGAGCGCCTCGCAAAAGCGCCGCGCGCCGCCAGCCTGCGGATGCAATTCGACGCCAATGAACAGCCCGCGCCCGCGCACTTGTTTGACGTGCTTGCTCTCAATACGCTGCAAGCGCCCCTTGAAATATTCGCCCAGTTCGGCGCTGCGTTCGATCAGTTTTTCTTCGATCAACACCCGCAGCGCCGTGCGCGCTACGGCGCACGCCAATGGGTTGCCGCCAAACGTGCTGCCGTGGTCGCCCGGCTTGAATACGCCCAATACCTCGCGGCTGGCCAACACCGCGCTGATCGGGTAAAAGCCGCCGCCCAGCGCCTTGCCGATGATGGTTACGTCGGGGCGGACGTTTTCGTGCTGGCAGGCCAACAGCTTGCCGCTGCGCCCCAGCCCGGCCTGGATTTCGTCGGCCATCAGCAGCACGCGATTGTCCCGGCACATTTCCGCCGCGCGCTTGATGAATCCGGCGGGCGGTATACGCACGCCGCTCTCGCCCTGGATTGGCTCGAACAAAAAGCCCACAGTGTTTGGCGTGATGGCCTGCTGCAGCGCGTCAGCGTCGCCGTAAGGGATGACGACAAAGCCGGCCGGGAACGGTCCAAACCCGGCGCGGTATTGCGGCTCGGTCGAAAAGCCGACGATGGCGATGGTGCGCCCGTGAAAGTTATCGGCGCACACGACGATTTCGGCCTGGTCTTCCGGCACGCCCTTGAGCGTATAACCCCACTTGCGCGCCGCCTTGAGCGCCGTCTCGACGGCCTCCGCACCCGAGTTCATGGGCAGCATCATCTCGTAGCCGGTCAACTCGCACAGCTCTTTTTCCAGCAAGGGCAGTTGATCGTTGCGGAAAGCGCGCGAGGTGAGCGTGACCTGATGCGCCTGGTCAACCAGCGCCTGGAGAATGCGCGGGTGGCAATGCCCCTGGTTCACCGCCGAATACGCGCTGAGAAAGTCCAGGTATTTTTTGCCGTCTACGTCCGTCACCCACGCGCCCTGCGCCTGGGTGATGACGACGTCGAGAGGGTGATAATTGTGGGCGCCATACTGCTCCTCGAGCGCGATATAGTCTTGTGTGTTCATATAACTCCTTTATAAAGATATTGGCGGAGAAAATCTCGAATGGTGTTGCGGCAAACATTTTTATCCGAGCCGCGAGGATTATAACACGAGCGTACACCAAGTCAACCGATGTATGGTGGAGTATTTTGCAATTTGGAGTATAATCAAAGCCCCAATCCCATAATACGAGGAGATACAATGACTATCGCTACTCTTCCCCCCCTGCGCCCGCTTGGCATCACCGAATTGCTTGATCAAGCCATCCGCCTGTATCGTCGCAAATTTTTCACCTTCGTGGGTATCATCGCTGTTGTCCAGGTGCCGCTCACTTTGCTGCAAACTTTTACATCCTGGTTGATGATGAAAAACATGGCCGCCCAATATGAAATTCCTGCCGCTTCACGTCCAGGTCCTTACGAATTGTTCAGTACGGAGTATGTTGCTGGCCTGGGGGGGACGTGTTTTTTGGCGCTGGTTACCCTTGTTCTTCTTCGGGGAATAGCCACAGCCGCCTTGACCCAGGCCGTAGCAGATCAATACTTGGGCGAGTCCGCCAGCTTTGTGGGTGCTTATGCCCGAATTAGCCAATCCTGGGCATCTCTGATCGCAGCACTTTTGATTGGAGGCTTGATCGGCATCGGGCTTTTTGTCTGGCTGCTGGTGCCGTGTGTCGGCTGGTTCACCGGGTTTGGTATATTGGCCTTTTGGGGGCTGGTGGTTGTGCCGATGATTGCGCCGATTATCGTGCTCGAAAAACAAACCCCGGGGCGAGCCATACGCCGGGCCTGGGACATGACGCGGCGGCGTTTTTGGTGGGTGATTGGCTTTGTGGGACTCCTCTATCTATTCAACCAATTCGTCGTCACCGGGCCAGTGCTCTTGCTCCAGTTCTTGTTTCAGTTTTTGGCGGGAACCCTGGCCAAATTGTGGGGATACTCTACTTTATTCACGGTTCAAACTCTTGCGCAATCCCTGGTGGGGCTGACGCTTAGCCTGATTTATTTGCCTCTCGAGTTGACGGGCATAACACTTTTGTATTTTGACCTGCGCGTTCGCACGGAGGGTCTTGATTTATCTTTGCAGGCCGAAAACGCGTCGGGGAAAGCAGTTGACGTAGCGCAGATTTTGGCGCAGACGCCGCTGCCCGACGGGAGAAGCCTGCTCACACAGAAAGAGATGGGCTACTTTTTGATTCTGTCAATTGTCGTGGTGGCGTTGTATTTTGCTTTTGCCGTTGTGGGGGCAGGAATGGGGGCCGCTATAGCGGGGACCAGGTTTTAGAGGTTGTCGGACATGGCCATACCAAACGATCAACTACACGTTGACACGCCGGAGAATATTACTTTCAATTACCAGGTGGCTGGGATCGGGTCGCGGTTTTTGGCGGCGCTCGTTGACACCGTGTTGATCGTTTTATTGCTGGCGGTGATCTCCGTGTGTCTGTTTGCGCTCGGCGCAGGGTTGCAGATGGGAGAATCTTGGGAATGGATAGCTGCTATCGCCGGCCTCGTTGCATTTAGCTGTTTGTGGGGATACCATATTTTCTTTGAAATGGTTTGGAATGGCCAATCGCCTGGCAAGCGCTGGGCCGGCCTGAGGGTCATTCGGGCCGATGGCACGCCAATCACTCTGACCGAATCACTCGTCCGTAATCTGGTTCGGGTGGTGGATTTTTTACCGGCTTACTATGGTGTGGGAGTAGTCGCCATGTTTGTTGACGAACAGTCGCGCCGGCTGGGCGACTTGGCCGCCGGGACACTGGTGGTCCGGGAGCGGGCGAACGTGTCTCTGGAAAACCTGGCCGCCCGGGCGGTTTTGCCCCGTGCTGTTGAGCGGGCTTCGGCCCAGTTTGCATGGCCGGTCGAACGCCTGACTTCCCAGGACATTCAAATGGCCCAAGATTTTTTGCGACGCCGATTTGAACTATCTGGCCGTTCAATTATTGCTCAACGCATTGCGCGCCTTCTCCTTGAAAAGATCGAGGCGCCAGTTGATCCAACAATGGGAATGGTGTTGGCAGAAGATTGGATTATGGCAATCGTTGCCGCCAAGGAACAGGCCGAGAAATAGGCGCGGAAGGGAAAATCAACCCATGTAGGCCGTTGAGGCAGGTGTGTGGACGTATTGGGATAGATATGATAGAATACGCCCGGCTCAGTGCCCTTTCTACTTTCTATTTGCTCAGGAGGATTTATGACTCTGCGACAAACCTACACTGTCAAGTTGGCTGGGCTTGTGCGCGAGCTGCCTTTGTTCGAGGTGGCGCCCGGCGTGAGGATCGCGATTTTCAACATGCTGGGCGATACTGAAATCGTCCGGGCTGCCGCAAAGGAATTGTCTCGCCGGCTGCCGCGGGAAGCGCAGGCATTGGTGACGGCTGAAACGAAGAGCATCCCTCTGGCGTATGCCACGTCGGTAGAATCCGGCTTGCCTTATATCGTTTTGCGTAAAGCCTACAAGCCCTACATGGGTGAAACCATCAGCGCCGAGACGCTCTCCATCACCACCGGCTCGACGCAGACGCTTTACCTGGATGAAAAAGATCGCGGCCTGGTTGCAAACAAGCAGGTGGTGATTTTGGATGATGTAATCAGCACCGGCAGCACGTTGCAAGGGATGCGAATGATTGTTGAAAAAGCCGGGGGAACGGTGATTGCCGAGGCGGCCGTTTTTACCGAAGGCGAGCGGGCCAAGTGGAAGAACATTATTGCGTTAGGGCATTTGCCTGTATTTACCGAAGCGTGAACGGACGTTTGTCGTAAAAAGAGGGTAGCGATTCATACTTGGAAACTGGAGATAATCGCGAGCGTATCAGGTTGGGGACTGCTGCCCAGTACGGAAGCTGAGGCTTTGCCCAAAGGCGTCCTGCGGATAGCCGGGGACCCCGCCTAAAGGCTCAACTTCCGGTCGGTATAATGGGCCGGCTACGTTCAAAAATCGCCGCCGAGCTTATCCCCAGCGTGTGACGCTCCCCAAAGTCAGATTTGACCAAAAGTTAGAATATGGTATAATAATTCTTAATGACACGCTCTATAATCCTGGCCTTGTTTACGTCGGTAGTTTGCCTGCTCGTGATCGGCGGGCCTATTGCTAATGCTTTGTTCCAGTCGCCTTTGGACGCGCCTGTGGCATCTGCCGTGATGACAGACACACCCTCAACTCCTCCCACCTTGATCTTGCCAACCTTTGTATCCAAATTGAGTTGGGTCGTTTTTGGCGCAGCGACTGCTACTGGCATTATTCTGACGGTCTCGCGGCGCTCGCAGCCTGCCTAAGTTATGTCCCGCTGGCGTCACCTTTTTCCAGCCATTTTGTATGGACTGGTGATGTTGGCTTTCATTTTGCGCGTGACGGCACTGGACGCGCAAAGCTTGTGGCGTGACGAGACGGACGCGCTGTGTTATGCTTTCGAGTTTCCACACCTGGCTGCTCACGCGCTCGCGCCTGAATTAGTGGGCGAGCTGGTTCTTCCCACCGCTTGTCCCTCTATCCCCCTGGTCTCGGCTCAAGATCCCTCTGTTTTCTCACGGCTATTCCAGGCTGCCAAAGCCACCATCCAACACAATGGCCCCCTGTATTATTTCCTCTTGCGTGGCTGGATTGCGTTTTGCGGTTACACACCGTTTGCCCTGCGCTATTTTTCGCTTTTGCCGGGCGTCTTGTTGGTGCCACTGATGTATGCCTTGGGGCGGCGATTATTTGTGCCGCCCGGACAAGTTTGCCGGATTGAACAACCTATTGGATTATTGGCGGCGGCCTGCGCTGCCCTTTCGCCCTACTTTATTTGGTACAGCCAGGAAACCAAAATGTATGCGCTCGTATTGGCGCTGGCCGTGTTGGCGATGTATGCGCTGCGCCGCGCCATGGATGGGCATTCTGCCTGGTGGGTGGTGATGGTGGCCGCCACCAGTGTGGGCATTTATCTGCACATCCTGGCCGCTCTCCTGATCCCGGTGGAATGTGCGGTGTGGGTATTTTGGTGTCCCCGGCCCGGGCGTAAATGGCTCGAGGCGCTGGCGGCGTTGGCTTGCCTCACTTTGCCCTACCTGCCACTTTTGTACTGGCAATTGCCGCTGGCTTTGACGCCGGCCAAAACCGGTTATCCTTTTTATCCCCTGTCCGAGATGATTTATATATTACTGTATGGATTTTCCACCGGCGTGGTGGGGCATCCGGCGGGATGGGTGATGCTCATTCCATTGGCCATCCTGGCGGCGGCGGGATTGATATGGGGGCGGGCTTGCGTGCAACACAAGCTGGGCATAATCGTCTGGATTGCATTGCCGATTTTGGTGCTGTACGTTGTTTCTTTGCGGCGCCCGATGTTCACGGATCGTTACCTCATTTGGATTGGCCCGGCGATTTACGTGTTGGTCGCGCTTGGCGTGCGCGCTCTGTGGCGGCAATCGCGTTTGGTCGGCTTGATGGTGGTGATACCGCTCCTCATCGCCTTGGGGCGCGGTATATATGTGCAGGCGGCGCAGCCTGTTAAATCGGATTTTCGCGCGGCGGCGCAGTTTGTGGCGCAGCAGGCCGGCTCGGGCGATTTGTTGCTGTTCCAGATTCCCCACGCTCGCTACACGTTTGATTATTATTATCCACGCTCGTTTGAGTGGGTGGATGGTCTTTATACCAACTATGGTATGACAAACGACGAGATTGACGCACAAATGCGCGCCGCCATCGGCGCGCACAAGGCGGTGTGGCTGATAGCCTCTGAAGTGGCGATGTGGGATCAAAAATTCCAGGTGCTGGGCTGGCTAGATACGCACGCCCGTCGCACACAGGCCGGGCAATTCATGCTGGTGGACGCCTATCGTTACGAGTTGCCCTGACTGGTGTCCACCAACCCCAGCTTTTCCATCCACCTGAAAAATTCGGTCAGCATGGCCGCGCTGCGTTGGCCGCTTTCCAACTCTACGCACTCGATAATTTGCGCCAGCGTGCGTTTGCCATCTGCCCAGTACATGGCTACCGTCTGAAGAACCTGGTCGGCCCGCTCCAATTTTTGATTGAATGCCCAAAACGCTTCCTGGTCGGCCTCGCTCATTCTGTATTGATATGGACGCGCGCTCACCTGGGCTGGAAAGACGCGGCGCGGCGTGAGGGCTGGCACATCTGCAACGGGGATACTCGGCTCGCCGACAATGTCTTTGCAGCGCGCCCACTCATTTTCCACGCTCGCCTGCGCCTCAGCCTTGAACGGTTGCACATCCACCGGCCCTAAGCGGGTCAGCGAGTCGAGCGCGGCGAGGTGGCGCTCCAGGACGAAATCCAACACGCGGCGCAAATGCGGCCCGGCGGCTCGACCGGCCATCACCTGCGTCACGGCGGCCTGTGCGCGCTCGATAACCCGCACTTTGAAGCGCGCGTTCATCTCGTGCGCCAGCCAGCCGGCTTGTTGCGCGCCGGCCGTCGCCAGCCAATACGCATACGCCGCCGCCAGCGACGCCGCGCGCGCCAGCGAATCTGGACTGACCTTGTCAATCGTGTCGGCCGTGGTGTGATAAAACTTGTCCGGCCACTGATTGATAGCCGGCGTGGGGATGCCCACTTGCGGATCGCTCAGAATATAATGGTCGCTCCCGCCCGAAAATGGCATGACGGCGTGGCGGAACAGCGGAAAGCCATAAGGCGCAGCGCCCTTGTCCTCGTAAAGCTCCTCGCGTATGCGCTCCAACAAGACCGGAGCAAAGCTGGGCAGCGCCTCGCATGGACGTTCGATCAACATCACACTGCCGGTTTGCGCCTGGTCCTCGCCCACCATATCCAGGTTAAGCCCTGCCACAATTCGCCCCAGTTCGCCTTCGCGCGCCGCCAGGTACGGATACGTGCCAGTCATCTCCGGCATCCACAAAAAACGAATCGTTCGCTGTGGACGAGGCAGCGCGCCATCTTGAATCAATTTGTGCAAAACGCGCGCCGCTTCCATCGTCGCCGCCGCGCCCGAAGCATTATCGTTGGCGAACGGGGCGGGGTGACACAAGTGACTGACCACGATCACTTCTGTTTCATCGCCGGGGATGGACGCCGATACATCCTCGATAGCGCCGTCATACAGCCTGGCCTCTACCCGCGCGCGAACGCGCACCGGCTTGCCTTCGGCCGCCTGCTTGCTCACCAGGTCACGCAGCCATTGCCCGCGCCGGGGACTGAGCGAGAACCCAAAGCACGGTTTGTTTTCCTTTGACCACCAAAAGGCGGCGTATTGTATCGCGTCTGGCAAGGCCATGGGAGGGCACACCGGTTCAAAGCTGCGCATTCCATCCAAGAGAATGCCCGCTGCGCCGAATTTTTCCACCGCCAGCGCGTGTACGCGCATCGCGTTGCCGCGCGTCAAGACCATCTTGCCGCGCACATCCAGGTTTTCGTAATCGCTTGCTTGTTCACCTGTGTCCAGGGCCACTACTTCACATTCGCCATCGAACGATACACTGCGCGGGATCAGGCTGAGCGGCACCGCCCGGTAATCGGCCAGCGTGCACGCTTCGCCTTCCGGCTCAATCAGGTGCAGAGTTCCATATTGAGCGTCCCATTCTTGAAACATCTTTTCGCCCCAATACGCCGTATCGTAATTAGCAGCAAATGTTAAAAGCTCAGCGCGCAATCCCCAGGCGTGGAGTTGGTCGAGCACGTACAACGCGGCCTGGCGATAACCGGTGCTGGCTTGAATGCGATGATGCCGGCTGATGCTGTCCACCAGTCTAAGCGTTGCTTGTCCAGAACATTCGGCGCGTATCAAATCAAGTTTAAACATGTTTTTACTCCTGTGGTATCTCGTTGACATTTTTTGCGTGCGTTGCGCGGAATTTGTCCTTCACCTTAAAATTTCCCAAACCACTAGACTTTTTTGGGAAAAGTGGTGTATAATATGGGATAAAGTGGGGTAAAGTGGGGAATTTTTGCATCCTGAGCCTGTGATTCTTGTCAAAAAGTGGGAGAACTCGAAATAATGTTTTTGGGCGAGTTTACACATACGGTTGACGAAAAAGGGCGATTGACCATGCCAGCCAAGTTTCGCCCGGCCTTGGCGGATGGCGTCGTCGTCACACGCGGATTGGATGGGTGCTTGTTTATTTTCACAATGTCCCATTTCAAAACCCTGGCGGAACAGGCAGCCAGCATTCCATTGACGCACGCCGAAGGCCGTGACTTTATGCGCATGTTGTTTTCCGGCGCTTCGGATCTCGACCTGGATAAACAGGGGCGCATTTTGCTGCCCCAGGTGTTGCGCGAGTTTGCCGGCCTGGATGGCGAAGTCACTGTCGTCGGCGTGAATACGCGCATCGAAGTGTGGCGCACGAGCGCCTGGACGAGCCGGCGCGAACAATTTGAAGGCGGCGCCTTGGACTCGGAACATTGGTCACAGTTGGGAATCTGACGCCACATTCCAATGGACGAGGCCCAACCCGAAACTAGAATTTTACACATTCCTGTTCTTTTACAAGAGACGCTTGATTTGCTTGCCGTCCGCGCCGGCGGGCGTTACATAGATGGCACGCTGGGCGGCGCAGGACACGCGGCTGCTATTTTGCACGCATCGCAGCCCAACGGCCGCTTGTTGGGACTGGACGCTGACCCGGCGGCCATCGCTCGAGCGCGCCAGCGATTGGCGTGTTTCGGGCCGCGCGCCACGGTGGTGCAGTCGCCGTTCGACGAGATCGAGCCTATCGCGCGCCAACACGATTTTGCGCTGGTTGACGGCATCGTGTTGGATCTGGGCTTGTCGTCGGATCAGCTGGCCGACGCAGCACGCGGCTTTTCGTTCATCACCGGCGGCCGGCTGGATATGCGCTTTGACCCAACCCGCGGCGCGCCGGCCAGCGTGTTGGTGAACGAGTGGAGCGCCGACGACCTGGCAGATGTATTTTACCGCTATGGAGAAGAACGCGCCAGCCGCAAAATCGCGCAGGCCATCGTTCGCGCCCGCCCGATTGATACGGCGGAGCAATTGGCGCGCGTTGTCGAGCGCGTGATGGGACGAGGCGGCCAGCGAATTCACCCGGCCACCCGAATTTTTCAGGCATTGCGAATTGCCGTGAACGACGAACTGGACGCATTAGGGCGAACCTTGCCGCAGACGATTCGGCTGCTGCGGCCCGGCGGGCGGCTGGCCATTATGTCATTTCATTCGTTAGAAGATCGGATCGTAAAAACGTTTTTAAAGAATGAATCCAGAGATTGCATCTGCTCCCCCCACCAGCCTGTATGCACGTGCAATCATCGAGCGACATTAAAAACGGTCACAATCAAACCCGTCACACCGGGCATACAGGAAATGCGCGCTAACCCCCGGGCGCGCAGCGCCAAGTTACGTGTAGCCGAGCGGCTCGAAGGTCACTAGCTCGTTTTGCATCCAGTTGAGGCGCGGCGCATTGCTTTGACTCGACATCCCAAAACGCCCTCACCATAGGATTGGGGAAGATGAATCGGTTTTCAAGATGGGCGACGCATGTTAAACGAAGCGGTTGGTCAGGCCGGCAGGTGGCTGTGCGCCTGGGCCTGATTGTGCTGCTCGTTGGGTTGGTGGCATGGTTGTACCTGGTCCAGGCCAGCCAGATGTCTACTGTGGGGCGGCGCCTGGAAACAATGCGAGAGCAATACGACCAGCTCGAACGTGAAAATGCCGAGTTGCTTTACCAGATTTCGCAGGAAGCCAATATCGTTCGCTTGCAGCAGCGCTCCGCCGAAATGGGATTGATCCCGGCTGAAGCGGTGGAATATTTGCCGGTGACGGCAGACGAGGCGGCTTTCGGCAACACGCAAGCGGAGAGGAAAATTCCGTGAGTGAGAGCTTGCGCCGCCGCTTAATGGTGCTCGTCGCCGTCGAAGCGATGGTGGTCGTCTTGATCGTGGCCCAACTGGCCCGCTTGCAGGTGGTCGAGCACACGCGTCTAAAAGCGTGGGCTGTTCAAAGCCAGCTGCACAGCCGCCGCCTCGCTGCGCCGCGCGGGCAGATTTGGGATCGCAACCATAATCTATTGGTGGGCAATACCACGCTTTACCAGGTGTTGGCTGACCCGATTAACATTGTGGATATTAACCGGGCAGTGGTCTCGCTTTCTTCGATATTGGGCAAATCGCCCGGTGATTTGCGCGCCCAGATGGCGTCCAGCCCCACGCATACATTGTTGGGAACGGGATTGGCCGTGCCGATTGGTCAGGCCGTTGACCAGCTTGACCTGTGGGCCGTGTACGCCGAGCCGTACTGGCAGCGGGCTTATCCCGAAGGCTCATTGGCCGCGCACTCGCTGGGATTTGTCAACGCCGAAGGCACGGGCTATTACGGCGTGGAAGGATACTATGATAATCGCCTGCGAGGCCAAGAGGTGACGTTGAGTTTGGTGGAGGATGTTTGGTTTGGGCTTTCGCCGTTTGATTTCAGGAGCACAGCCAACCCGCGCCCCGGCGCAGATTTGGTGTTGACCCTTGACCGGACCTTTCAGGCATTGACCGAGGCCGAATTGACTCGCGCGCTGGCCGAGACTGGCGCGCAGCGAGGCACAATTATTGTGATGAACCCGCGCACCGGCGAGATTTTGGCGCTGGCAAACTTGCCCACCTTCGACGCCACCGCCTATACTACAACGCCAGCCGAGTTATTCACCAATCCGGCCGTCAGTTCAGCTTACGAGCCTGGATCGGTGTTCAAGATTCTGACGATGGGAGCAGCTTTACAAGAGGGAATGGTGCAGCCCGATAGTGTGTACAACGATACACCCTGCCTCGAAGTGGGCGGGCAGGTGATTTGCAACTGGGACCGCAAAGGGCACGGCGCGTCTACGATGCTGGATTTGCTGGCGTATTCATCCAACGTCGGGGCGGCTACGGTGGCCACGCGCATGGGTGCGCAGGCGTTTTATCGCGGCATCCAGGCGTTCGGCGTCGGCCAGCCAACGGGTGTGGATATGCAGGGCGAGGGGCGCGGCAGCTTGAGGGTTCCCGGTGACCTGGAGTGGCACGAGAGCGATCTGGCAACGAACGCTTTTGGGCAGGGGCTTTCGACAACGCCCATCCAAATGATTGCGGCCGTCGCCGCGGTGGCGAATGATGGAATCATGATGCGCCCGCACGTGGTGGCGCACATGGTTGACGGCGGCCAGTCGCAGGCGGCGCGTCCGGCTATCCTGGCGCAGCCACTCTCGCCCCAAACGGCGCATACACTCACAGAGATGCTGGCGCAGGCTATCGAGCGCGAAGTTCCACTGGCGCGCGTGCCGGGCTATCGTATCGCTGGCAAAACCGGCACGGCGCAGATTCCCATCCCCGGCGGGTACGACGATCCGTGGACGATTGCGTCGTTTGTGGGCTATGGGCCGGTGAGCGATCCGCAGCTGATTATCCTGGTCAAGCTCGACCGGCCAACGATTTCGCCGTATGGCTCGACGACGGCCGCGCCGGTATTCCAACGCCTGGCGGCGCGCCTGTTCATTTTGATGGGCATTCCACCCGATCAGGCTTTAAATTAATGGTGGGCGTTTGAGATGAGGTTATTTGACGTTATCGAAATACTTGGCGGCCAGGCGCCGCGCGAAATGGATCAAATCATCCATCGCGCGGTGGCAGATAGCCGCGAGGCTGGGCCGGGCGACCTGTTTGTGGCGCTGCCCGGCGAGCAAACCGACGGGCATAATTTTGTGGCCGCGGCTTTTGCGCGCGGCGCGGCGGCGGCGCTCATTCACAAAGACGCGCCGGCAGATTGCCAGGTGATTGATTTGCGCTCCACGCCGCTTGATCTTTCAACGTTCAACTTGCCCGTCTGCCTGCGCGTCGAAAACACGCTGTCCGCCTTGCAGCGCCTGGGCGAGGTGTGGCGAGCGCGTTTTGACGTGCGCGTGATCGGCGTCACCGGCAGTGTGGGCAAGAGCAGCACCAAAGAGTTGACCTGGGCCGTGCTTTCGCACCGATTCAACACGTACAAAAATGAAGGCAACTTGAATAGTGAAATTGGCCTGCCCATGGCATTGTTGGAGTTGAACGAAGATCACGAGCGGGCCGTGCTGGAAATGGGCATGTTTGCCGTTGGCGAGATTGCATTGTTGTGCCGGCTGGCTATGCCGGCCGTCGGCATCGTCACAAACGTCGGGCCGGTGCACCTCAGCCGCCTGGGCAGTATCGAAGCGATTGCGCAAGCCAAGGCGGAACTGGTCGAGGCGCTGCCCCAAGACGGGACGGCGATTTTGAACTACGACGATCCCCTGGTGCGCAAGATGGCTGAGAAAACGCGCGCGCGCGTGATTTACTATGGCCTGGATCCGCGCGCCGATTTGTGGGCCGATCACATCGAAGGCGTGGGGCTGGAAGGCATTACGTTCCGCCTGCACTATCAGGGTGAGGTGATGCACGTTCGCGCCCCGCTGCTGGGGCGCCACAGTGTTCACACCAGCCTGCGCGCAGCGGCGGCGGGATTGGTGGAAGGGATGAGTTGGGATCACGTGCTGGCCGGTTTGCAAGATCGCCGCGCCGCGCTGCGATTAGTGGCGGTGCCCGGCCCCAACGATTCGACGATTCTGGACGACACGTACAACGCCAGCCCCGCTTCGACACTCGCCGCGCTGAATTTGTTGGACGACATGCAAGGGCGCAAAATCGCT
This sequence comes from uncultured Anaerolineae bacterium, assembly GCA_964651475.1. Taxonomy (GTDB): domain Bacteria; phylum Chloroflexota; class Anaerolineae; order Fen-1058; family Fen-1058; genus JBGSMF01. Next base: position 121,275 of record CAZYXV010000004.1, read on the forward strand.
GTGTTGGGCGACATGTTGGAATTGGGCGATTACGAGATCGCTGGCCACCGCATAGTGGGTGGACGCGTGGCGCAGGTGGCCGATGTGCTGGTGACAGTTGGCGAGCGCGGACGTATCATTGCCCAAGAAGCCCTGGCCGGCGGCATGAAATCCGATTGTGTGTTGATGTGCGCCACTAACGAGCAAGCCATTGAGCATTTGCAGGCGCTCGTCGCGCCAGGTGACTTTATCCTGATCAAAGGGTCGCGCGGCATGCAAATGGAAAACATTGTTTCCAAGTTGAGCAAAGGATAAAAGTGGCGATTTCACTTTTGTTGGGGGGGCTTTCTTTTTTGCTGGCCGTGGTGTGGGGGAACCCCCTGCTGAACCTGCTCAAGAGTTGCGGCATCGGCAAAAAAATCAGGATCGAAGGCCCTGCCACTCACCAGGTCAAAACCGGCACACCGACGATGGGCGGCTTGATGATTGTGGTGCCGGTGCTGCTCATCACTGGCGTTTTGAACCTTGACAATTTGTTGACTGGCTTGCCGGTGGGGAGCTATCTCTTGCGCCTGATGGGACGAGAGGGCAATACTGTGATTGGGCGCTCGATCCTGGTGCCGATGGGGACGTTGTTGGGATTTGCGCTGCTGGGCGCGTGGGATGACCTGGCGGGGATTCGCGGCAAGCGCGGCGAAGGGCTGCTGGCGCGCACCAAGTTCCCCCTCCAATTGATCCTGGCGGCGGGGGCAGCCTGGGCGCTATATTATTACCTGGATATTCACAGCCTGGTTTTGCCCGGCTTGCCGCAAAAGATAGACCTGGGATTGTTCTATATTCCCATCGCGATATTTATCATTCTCAGCGCGACCAACGCGGTCAATTTTACGGATGGGCTAGATGGCTTGGCCGGCATCATTGCCACCACGGCGTTTATGGCGTATGCCGTGATTGCTTATCTGCAATCGTTTAGGGGCCTGACGCAGGCCGAGTTGGAAACGGCCAGGGTGTCGTACCTGGTGCCATTTTGCCTGACGGTGGCGGGCGCGTGTTTGGCCTTTTTGTGGTTCAACGCGCACCCGGCGGAAATGTTTATGGGCGACACCGGTTCCGAAGCGCTCGGCGCGACGCTGGGCGTGGTGGCGCTGATGACGGGCCAATGGCTGTTGTTGCCGGTGATTGCCTTGGTGCCGGTATCTGAAGTGGTGAGCGTAATTTTACAAGTAGGCTATTTCAAGCTGACCAGGGGCAAGCGGCTGTTCAAGATGGCGCCGCTGCACCACCACTTTGAATTGTTGGGATGGTCGGAAACCCAGGTAGTCCAGCGCTTCTGGCTGGTGGCAATCTGGTCGGCAATGGTAGGGATCGCTCTCGCGCTCTTGTGACTATCCAGGGGCAAAGCACACAAGGGCGCGTTGCGGGACTGGCCGACTTGCTCGGATGGCGAGCCGGCCGGGCAAAGCATGGGGGACCAGCGGGCGAGCATACATAGCATAGCCACAGGGCGAGCAAATCCCCTGGTCCCTCGGCTTTTAGATGAGAGGTGAAACGTGGAATTTGGTTTGTTATGGTACGACGATACGACAACTCGCTCGTTGGAAGATAAAGTGACGCGGGCCGCCGCGCAGTACGAGCACAAGTTTGGCCAGCCGCCTACGGTGTGCTTTATCAATCCAGCCATGCTGAACGGCAACGGCAAGGCCGCCGAAGCGAATGGCGTGCGCATCGAAACGCTGCGCACCGTGCTGCCCAATCATTTTTGGGTGGGGATTGCCGAAGTGAGACGCAATGGCCGGAAAAAAACAAGCGGTCAATGACGATAAAGGAGCAGAAACAATGTCCCAAAAACATGTTCGCCGCCTTTCGCCGCGCACGCTAGAGGCCGATGGACACGCGCTGACGGCTCTGCAAGCGTTGGGCGATTACAGCTCGGCCAGTCCTGAGCATACCCGGCTTGCCGCGCTGCGCGCATTCGAGACCCTGGAGGCCGCTCGCGCAGCCGAGGTTAAGGCGCATAACGCTTTTTGCGCCGCCCGCGACGCCGCTATCGAGGCCGAGTGGAATTTTCACGACGTCATGCTCGGCGTCAAAGACCAGGTACTTGCCCAATACGGCGGCGACTCGGACCAGGCGCAATCGCTTGGGCCGAAGAAAAAGTCCAGGTCATCTGCCGGGCGCAACCCCGAGGCCGGCTGAAACCATGCCGCTTGTATGTGAGCGATTTAAGGTGATATTTCAAGCCGGCGGACTGCGCTGCTTAACATTGAGGCGCTTTGCCATAGTCCGAGGTGAGCTTTAGGGCAGTGCTGGTTATTTGGAGAGGCGGGGTGGAAAGCTTTACGAATCAAGACACGCAAATTCGATACATAATGGCAGCGATGGTGGTGGTTCTTGGCGTTACCTTGCTTGCTTCGTGCAATACGCTGTCTTTTGCGCCTGCCCAAGCGCCGACTGTTACCAGTTCACCGACTGGCGCAATTACGCCAACCTTCATGCCAGAACCAACATATACACCGTTACCGTCCGCCACGCCCATTATGCTGCCTCCGACAATAACCCAGGCTGCGGATGAATGGTCTGTACCGGAACCACAAGGAACGCCTGTGCCCGAGTGGCGCAGTATTCCTGTTCTTCCGGAAGCTATTGCGGGCGACGAGCAGGAATCAGAGTATTCTTATACAACCCAAATTGAACCAGCCAAAGTTCAGGATTATTATGAAAAGAGGATGGCTCAACTCGGTTGGGAACTATGGGCTGCCGCTGAAGGAGACGATATTGACTACAAGCCACTGATGTTCTTTAAAAAGAACGATCAGGTCGTTACTGTTGCGCTGATAGTCAATCCCGACACCAATTTGACCTATGTACTGCTGATGTACGTGGGGCAGTCGCCGGCCCAGGAACCATCGCCTTTTCCAGAAATTACACCCAAGGTGGGAGCACAGGAGACTATTTGCTCGACTGAAAATGAGCAAGCCCGGCAATTTTACAATGAAGCGCTTGACTTGCGAGATCAAGGCGATGTGGAGAATGCAAAGCAGTTGTACCTGAAGGCGATAGAGTTGGATCCAAATTTCTGCGATGCAATGGATAACCTTGGGCAGTTGCTTCGCACCCAGGGTGATATTGAGGGGGCTATTAATTGGTATCAGCAATCCATCCAGGTCAGGCCAGACAACACTGTCGCGCACATGAATTTAGCTATTGCTTACAGGATGCAAGGTAAAACAGAGCGCGCCATAGGGGAATACGAGCGAATCACGGAAATTGACCCGGAAAATCCAGAGGGGTATTACGGACTGGGCAATATCTATCTATATCTGAAACAACCACACAAGGCAATAGTGCAACTTGAGAAAGCCGAAGAACTGTATGAAAAACAATCTTCACCCTGGATAACAGACGCGCGCTATAGCTTGGGCGCGGCGCACTATCTGCTGGCGGAGTACAAGAAGGCTATAGAGTATATTGAAATGATTTACCCAGAGATGCAAAATGATGCAGAGGTTAATTTTCTTCTGGGGATGTGCTATTTGTCGCCAGAGGTTGACGACCTGGAGCTGGCCAAGAAATACATTAACAAAGCGCAGGAGCTTGGTATGGAGATCCCAGCAGATGTACTGCAAAAATTACGCAAATAACAGCGGCCTGCCAGGCACGCGCTAACAGCCTATCATCAGGCCGCTGAAACGAGGGCCGGGGCACAAATGTCAGCCTCGCGACCCAATCGTGACTGACAAATCAGGAGGAATAATGAACACAGGTTTTGTTCCCGTAGAACAGGTTCAGCGTGCGTGCCAGGAACTTGGTATTCGTGACTGGACCAAACTGACAGATACTAGGGTGCAACTCGAAGAGGCCAAAATTATCCAGGCCACCGTTGGATCTGAAGCTCTGCAAATCCCGGTTGAGGCGTTTCAGCAAGGTCTGGAAGTGGAACTGGAGCACGGGATAATGTTTCCTGATGCGAATGTCACTAACAACCATCCCCTCCTGACGGGTAAAATCGTTTTGGCCCATCTCAAAGAAATGTTGGACTATTACGCCCGCCTGGAGGTTGCCGAGCTTGAGGGAGATCTGTTCAAGGCGTCGAAAAAAGGGAATGCGGAAAAGCTTGCCCGGATTTACAAAAAGCTGATTATGGCCCGGGCGGCGCTTAGCGAGTTGGAAAAATCCGAAAGTGAGCGATGATGCAAAATAACACCAACCAGGATGTATTGTTGCGTTTTCACGAAAATACTGGCTGGAGACTTGTTCCCAATACGGCGTGGGGCGTGTTTGTACTGATTATTTTGATGACGATTGTGCCCCTGGCTGGCAGTGTGTCCTCAGGCGCGTTTTGGTCGGCGGCTAATGTTCGAAACATGACGTGGATATGGATTGTGATGGCGCTGTTAGCGCCAAGCATGGCCTTGATCATCGCCTCTGGCGGCGTGGATTTATCCGTTGGGTCGGTGGCCGGGTTGACAGCTTCCGTAATGGCATTACTGGTAGCCCAAAAAGTGGGGGTGGGGGGAGCACTGGTTGCCGGCCTGAGCCTGGGCTTTCTGGTGGGCCTTGTTAACGGTTTCCTGATCGGCGTGATTAAACTTGACGCGGTGATTGTGACCCTGGCTATGATGACGATGTTAAGAGGCGCCTGCTATGTCATTACAGAAGGGAAAACCATTCCGTCCGCGGGGGCAGGCTTCCTGTCATTACCAGCCATTCCCGGCGTCATCCTAATCTTGCTGATAATTGTTTGCGTCGTCGCCTCTGAACTGGGATTCGCGGGCAACAAAAAGCCGGGTGGTAAAGCAGGTTGGGTACGACAAAGCCTTTCTATGGGCTTGCCTTATGTCTTGTCGAGCACGGTAGCCGGTTTTGTCGGGGCTTTATATCTTGGCAGGATCCGAGCGGCTACGCCCACGATAGGCACAGGACTGGAAGTAGACGTAATTTTGATGGTATGTTTGGGCGGCACGCCTCTGGGCAGGGGATTGGTAAACATTGTAGGGGCTAGTCTGGCGGCCCTGGCGCTCGCAATGATGCAGAGTATCTCGGCACTGACGGGGATAACACCATTTGCACTAACCATCGGGAAAGGCGCGGCGCTGTTAATGTTTGGGTTGTTATGCCACGCCTATTATTACGTTGTCAACCTGGTATTCACAAATACAAGAAAAGCTGTTTCTAAGGAACCCGGAATAGATGTCTAGGTCGTAAGAGGAGAGAGTGGGGCAGGTGCTTGGATTGAACGGAGCCCATATCGTTATCTTGGGCCTGGCGCGGCAAGGCATTGCGCTGGCGCGCTTTTTGGTTGGGCAAGGCGCCCAGGTCACGGCCAGCGACGCCAAGCCGGCCGAGGCGTTGGGCGACGCGTTGAGCGCGCTGCAAGGCTGTTCGCTGCGCTACGCGCTGGGTGGGCACCCGCTCAGCTTGCTGGATGGGTGTGACGCGCTTTGCCTTTCGGGCGGCGTGCCGCTCGATTTGCCCATCGTGGCAGAGGCGCAGCGGCGCGGCATTCCCATCTCGAACGACGCCCAAGTGTTCCTGGAACGCTGCCCCGCGCGCGTGATTGGCATTACAGGCTCAGCCGGCAAGACGACGACGACGGCGCTGACCGGCGAGATGCTCAAGGCCAGCGGCCTGACAACGTGGGTGGGCGGCAATATCGGCAACCCGCTCATCGCCGACCTGGACAAGATTCAAGCCGGTCACGTGGTGGTGATGGAGCTGTCGAGCTTCCAGTTGGAGGTGATGACGAGCAGCCCGCAGGTGGCGGCGGTGCTCAACATCACGCCCAACCACCTGGATCGCCACCCGACGATGGCAGCCTATATTGCCGCCAAAAAGCGGATTTTGGATTTCCAGGCGCCGGGCGACGTGGCCGTATTGGGATACGACGACGCCGAAGCGCGCCGTTTGATTAAAAGCGCGCGCGGCCGGCTGAATTTATTTAGCGCGCAAGACGTCGCGCAACGCGCATCGGGTGGAAGCGCCTTTGTGCGCGATGGCCAGATTATTTTGGCAACGGACGTAGAAACGCCAGTGTGCGCCGTCCGCGAACTCAAGCTGCGCGGCGCGCACAATGTCCTCAACGTGCTGGCGGCGTGCTTGCTCGCGTCGGCAGGCGGGGCTGGCCAGGAGGCGATGAGGCGTGTGGCAACCTCATTCGCGGGCGTGGCGCACCGCCTGCAATTGGTGGGCGCACACAACGGCGCGCGTTATTACGACGACAGCATTGCCACCGCGCCGGAACGTCTGATCGCGGCGCTCAAATCGTTTGACGAGCCGATTGTGCTACTGTGCGGTGGGCGCGACAAGCATTTGCCGTGGGACGAGGCGGCGGAAGCCATCGCCCGGCGCGTAGCTCACCTGGTCTTGTTCGGCGAGATGGCGGACCTGGTACAAGATGCCGTGCGCAAATATCAACTACCAAACAGCGGATGCCAGATTCATCGGGCCGGGAGCCTGGAAAGTGCTGTCGGTGTAGCGGCGCAGGTAGCGCAGCCCGGCGACGTGGTGCTGCTCAGCCCGGGCGGGACGAGCTTTGATGCGTTCAAGGATTTTGCCGAGCGCGGCGACAAATTTGCCGGGTGGGTAGAACAGTTAAAGGGGTAACCATGGCAACAGCAGAAACTCAACGGCGTAGCAAGGTGCAGCAGTGGCGTATGGCCTGGCCCAACCTGGATTATGCCTTGTTGCTGGCGGTGGGCGCCTTGTTCATCATTGGCTTGATCATGGTCTACAGCGCCACGTTTGACTGGGCCAACCAAAAGTACCAACAGCCCGCCTATTTTTTGCTTCGGCAGCTTGCCTGGGGAGCGTTGGGGTTGATTGTGATGACGGTGATGGCGAGCGTGGAGTATAGCACCTGGCGGAAATTCTCGTTGCCGCTGCTGGCGAGCGCGTTGGGACTCTTGGTGCTGGTGATCACCTTTGGCTCGGAAAAGTTTGGCGCGCAGCGCAGCTTTTTCGGCGGATCGATTCAACCCAGCGAGTTTGCCAAGCTGGCCATGGTGGTCTACATCGCTGACTGGCTGGCTTCCAAGGGCGACAAGATACGCGATACGAGTTACGGCTTGATCCCGTTTAGTGTGTTGATGGGCATCATCGCCGGCCTGGTGATTCTGCAGCCGGATTTCAGCACGGCGATTTTGCTGGTGGTCACGGCCAGCGCCATGTTCTTTCTGGCCGGCGCCGAGATCAAGCAGGTGCTGGTAGGCGGCGCGGCGATGATCGGCACGTTTGCGCTGCTGATCGTCAACTCGCCTCACGCGCGCGAACGGGTGAGTGATTTTGTCAGGGCGTTGACCGATCCTTCGCAGGCCAGCTATCACGTCGAACAAGCCATTCTGGCTTTGGGGTCGGGCGGCATTGTGGGACGCGGCCTGGGCACCAGCCGCCAAAAGTTGGGCTATTTGCCCGTGGCGCATACCGATAGTGTGTTCGCCGTGCTGGGTGAAGAGGTCGGGCTGATTGGGTGCCTGGTGGTGATTGCCTTGTTTGCCTTGCTGGCCTATCGCGGCTTTAAAATCGCTTCCCAGTCGCCCGACGTGTTTGGGGCATTGCTGGCTTCGGGCGTGACGTGCTGGGTAGTGTTCGAGGCCACGTTGAATATCGCCGTCGTCACTGGCGTCGCGCCCTTTACGGGCGTATCATTGCCATTTTTGAGCTATGGCGGATCGGCGTTGGTGTCTGTGATGGGCGGCGTTGGGTTGGTGCTGAGTGTATCGCGCGGGGTGAGAGTGAAATCGCGGGCGGCGGAGCGCGGATCGCGCGCTGCCGGAAAAGATTCCAGATCCCTTGGAGGGCAAAGGCGGCTTGGCACGGTTATGGATCTGCGGCGGGGGGACGGGCGGCCACGTGTATCCCGCTCTCGCCGTCGCGAATGAAATCTCGAAAGACAAGGTTGACCTTTTGTACGTGGGCAGCGAGGGTGGAATGGAAGAAGGGCTGGTGCGGCAGGCTGGCCTGAACCTTGCGACCATTCCGGCGGGCGGGCTGCACGGGCTTGCACCGTGGACGGCGGCGCGCAATGGATTCAGGCTGATCAAGGGGCTGTGGGTGGCGCTGAAATTGGAACGCCCCCGGGCGGCCTTTGTCACGGGCGGCTATGTGAGCGTGCCGGCCGCCGTGGCGTGTTGGCTGCGGCGCGTGCCCATCTTGCTGTATCTACCCGATATTGAACCGGGGCGCGCGGTCAAGTTTATCAGCCGCCTGGCGACCAGGATTGGCGTGACGACGGACGCCTCCGGGCAATTCTTGCCGAAGCACAAGCTGCTCGTTACGGGCTATCCCCTCCGCCCGGAATTGATTGAGGCGGCGCGCGGGACACGCGCCGAGGCGCTGGCGCATTTCCAGCTAGGCTCTGAATACAAAACGATCCTCGTGCTGGGCGGCAGCCGGGGCGCGCGCAGCCTGAACCGCGCGATGGGGGCCATTCTTCAGCCGGTGCTGGAACGATGGCAATTAATTCACCTCAGCGGCACGTTGGATGCCGACGAGGCGGCGGCGCGGCGCCAGGCCCTGCCCGAAACGCTGAGGGCGCGCTACCGGCTTTATCCATATTTGCACGGCCCAGAGATGGGGCTTGCACTGCGCGCGGCGGACCTCGCCGTGTCGAGGGCGGGCGCATCCGTCTTGGGCGAGTTGCCGCTGTTTGGGCTGCCTTCCGTCTTGGCGCCGTACCCGTTCGCGTGGCGCTATCAAAAAGTGAACGCCGATTACCTGGTCCAGCGCGGCGCGGCGCTGCGCCTGGACGACGGCGATCTGGGCGCGGAATTGCTGCCAACGCTGGAAGGCGTGTTGGGCGACGAGGCGCGACTAGAGGACATGCGGAGCCGGATGCGCGCTTTGGCCAGGCCGGATGCGTCTGCCGCGCTGGCGCGCGAGCTGGTGCGGCTGGCAGGAGAAATGTAGGCCATGGTTTCTTTAAGCGCTGTGTTTGCAGTGTTCGTTGCGTTTTTTGCCTTTGTTGGCGCCTTGAGGGGCTGGGCCAAAGAGGTCATTGTGTCGTTCAGCGTCATTCTGGCCCTGGCTATGTTAGAGATTTTCCAAAGAGTACCCTTTGGGGCCATCTTTGTGTCGCCCGATGATCCGGCCCGGCGCTTTCTGGCGCGCTCGATCTTTGTCGTCGTGATTGTGCTCTTTGGTTATGCCGGGCCTACGCTGTCTTCTGGTTCGGTGCGTGGCAAGCTGGCGCGCGACAAGCTGCAAGATGTCTTGCTGGGAACGGTCGTCGGCGCGTTCAACGCCTATATGGTTGTTGGCACAATCCTGTATTTTTTGGACGAGACGGGCTATCCTTTTCCATCGTTGGTCATGCCGCCTGAGGAAGGCACCATGTATTATTCATTGCTGGAGTTGATGGTCCCTCGCTTCTTAACAGGGACGCTGCTTTACCTGGGGGTGTGCCTGGCGTTTGTCGTAGTCATCATTCTCTTTGTCTGAAATGCTATGGTCAAATTTACGGGGCTGAGAGCAGGACAACACATTCATCTCGTCGGCATTGGCGGGGCCGGGCTGTCGGCGATTGCCGGCGTGCTGCTGGATGAAGGCTACGTGGTGAGCGGGTCGGACCAGCAAGCTTCGGCGGCCACCGAGCAACTGGCCGCGCGCGGCGCGAGCATTGTGATCGGGCACGCGCCGGCTAACGTCGGCGGCTCGAATCTCGTGGTGGCGTCGTCGGCGATTCAGGCGGACAATGTGGAAATCGCGCAAGCGCGCCAGTTGGGCATCCCGGTCGTCAAGCGCGCCGAGTTGTTGGGGTGCATGATGGCCGGGCGCGTTGGCGTGGCCGTGGCCGGCGCGCACGGCAAAACCACCACCACTGCGATGATTGCCCAGTCGTTGTTGGAGACGGGGCAAGACCCAACGTTTATTGTGGGCGGCGTCATTGCCGGTCTGGGACTCAATGCGCGCGCCGGCAAAGGCCCGTTTGTGGTCGAGGCCGACGAATATGACCGGATGTTCCTGGGGCTGCGTCCGCGCGTGTCGGTTGTGACCAATGTTGATCACGATCACCCGGATTGTTACCCGACCTTTGACGCCATGTTTGACGCTTTCAGCCAGTTCGTGGCGCGCCTGCCGGATGATGGGGTGCTGGTGGCGTGTTGGGACAATCCGGCCGCCAGGCAACTGGGCGAACTATGGCAAGCGCAGAACAGGCCCACGATTTTGTATGGAATGAGCAAGGGCGCTTCCTGGCAAGCGGTGGATGTGCAATCCAACCTGGCGGGCGGCAGCGACTTTGTGGTGATCAATCTACTGGATAGCAAGCGGCGGGGCGGCCAAACAGTGGGACTGGTGCGCCTGCGCGTGCCGGGGGCGCACAATGTCGTCAACGCGCTCGCGGCGCTGGCCGTGTTGGACCGCCTGGGCGTGCCGTTCGACAAGGCGCGCGACAGCCTGCGCGAATTTCTGGGCGTGGGGCGCCGCTTTGAAGTCAAAGGCGAAGTTGACGGCGTGGTGGTGGTTGACGACTATGCTCATCACCCCAGCGAGATCCGCGCCACGCTGGCGGCGGCGCGTGCGCGCTTTGCCGGCCGCAAAGTCTGGGCGATATTCCAGCCGCATACCTATAGCCGCCTCAAGGCATTTTTGCCGGCGTTTGCTTCGGCTTTTAACGACGCGGATCACGTGATTGTGACGGCGGTGTTTGCCGCGCGCGAACGAGATACGTTGGATGTGTCTGGCGCGGACGTGGTCGCCCATGCGAATCACCGCGACGCGCGTTACATCCCCGATTTGGGGGATGCGGCGGCTTTTTTGATGGATCACATTTATCCCGGCGACGTTATCATCACGCTCAGCGCGGGAGACGGCAACCTGGTAGGGCAAATGGTGTTGGACAGGTGGAAGGCAAAGAGTTAAAGTGACGGGGCTGGCGAGAGCATTGGGAGAACGGCTGGTGCGCGACGAGCCGCTGAGCCGCCATACCGCTGCCCGAATCGGCGGGCTGGCCGAGTTGTACATAATCGCTCTAGCGTCTCAAGAGCTGTGCGAGTTTGTGCGGCTTGCCCGGCAGCACGATACGCCCTGCATTGTGTTGGGCTGCGGCAGCAACGTGTTGGTGAGCGACGCCGGCGTGCGCGGATTGGTGATTGCCAACAAAACAAAAAACATCAACTATCAAACATCCCATGCCGGGCACTCTATCCAGGTGCAGGCCGAAAGCGGCGTTGCGCTGCCCACGCTGGCGCGCGAGTGCATCGAGCGAGGTTACGCCAACCTGGAGTGGGCGGCAGGCGTGCCTGGCACCGTGGGCGGCGCGGTAGTGGGCAACGCGGGGGCGCACGGCGGCGATGTGGCGCGCGATTTGATTACAGCCTCCATCCTGGACGCCAACGGCGCGATCCGCGATTGGGCAAACGCCGAGCTGGAATTTGGTTATCGCACGAGCAAATTAAAAATACCCAATACCCAAAAGCCTGTGGTGCTGGCCGCCACGTTTCAATTGCGGCCAAGCGCGCGCCAGGAATTGGAAACCCTGGCCGCCGGGTTTGCCGAGCGGCGCAAGCGCAGCCAGCCGCCCGGCGCGACGATGGGATCAGTGTTCAGAAATCCGCCCGGCGATTACGCGGGACGCCTAATCGAAGCCGCCGGCCTGAAGGGCGCGCGCGTGGGCGCGGCTCAAATCAGCCCGCTGCACGCCAACTTTATCGTCAACCTGGGCGGAGCGACGGCCGCCGACGTCAAGGCGCTCATTGACCTGGCGCGCGAAAAAGTGCAGTCCCAATTTGGGATTGAGCTAGAGTTGGAAATAGAGATGATTGGAAAATGGTGAGTTGCAGGTGACGTATGGCTAAACGCAAACTCCGCGTCGGCGTCATCTTTGGCGGCAAATCCGGCGAACACGAAATCAGCCTGATCAGCGCCCAATCGGTGATGCGCGCGATAGACAAGACCCGTTACGAGGTGGTGCCGATCGGCATCACCAAGCAGGGGCGCTGGCTGGTGAACGGAGACCCTCTGGCGGAACTGAGCGGCGGGCAAATGAGCCTGCCCAAGTTGCTGGCCGGCGAAGCGCCAGTGGTGGACGTGCATTTGCTGGAACCGCGCGGCGCGCAAGGCGAACAATTGATGCTCGATATGTCAGTGGTTGAAGCAGACGACTCGCCGCCGCGGATCGGTTCTAAACGGGGGGGATTGATTCTCAGCGCGCGCGAGGCCGGCCTCCCGGATGTGGACGTGGTATTCCCCGTGCTGCACGGCCCGTTTGGTGAAGATGGCGCGCTTCAAGGTCTGCTGGAAATGGCGGATATTCCTTACGTGGGCGCCGGTGTAATGTCCTCGGCGGTGGGCATGGACAAGGCGATTATGAAAGATGTGCTTGCCGCGCACGGCTTGCCGATTGCGCCTCACGTGGTTGTCAGGCGGCGTGATTGGGAACGCGACCCGGCCCAGGTGATGGATCGCATTGATCGCGAGATTGGGCTGCCGTGTTTTGTCAAGCCGGCCAATCTCGGTTCTAGCATTGGCGTGAACAAGGCACGCGATATCACGGATCTCGACGAGGCGCTGGCAGACGCGGCGCAATACGACCGCAAGCTTTTGGTCGAGGCCGCCGTGCCACAAGCGCGCGAGATCGAGTGCAGCGTGTTGGGCAATGACGATCCAATGACCAGCGTGCCGGGCGAAATCGTGCCCAGCCGCGAGTTTTACGACTATGCGGCCAAGTATCTCGATAGCGGCGAGCGCGCCTCGCAACTGCTCATCCCCGCGCCTCTTGCGGACGGCGTGGCCGCGCGAGTGCGCGAGCTGGCCATTCAGGCCTACGTAGCGTTGGATTGCGCGGGAATGGCGCGCGTGGACTTGTTACTTTCGGGCCAGACCGACGAATTGTATATTTGCGAAGTAAATACGATCCCGGGCTTTACGCACATCAGCATGTATCCCAAGTTGTGGGAGGCGACGGGTATCTCATACGCGGAGTTGATTGATCGGCTGGTCACTCTGGCATTAGAGCGCTATGCGGATAAAAAGCGCTCGCGGATCAGTTATATTGACTGAGGCGTCTGGCATCACACAAAAAGGAAGATGACGTTTGCCCATGGCGATTCGATTGAGTAGCGCGGCAGCCAAACCACCGGCCCGGCGCAAGCGCAAGCGATATACCAAGACGGCTGGGCGCAACGCCGTGCCCATCCGGCTGGTCCAGGCGGGACCTTACCTGGCCCTGGATATTTTTGCCGCGCCGCGCCTCGTGAGCCTGGCGCTCTTGGCGGCGTGCCTGGCGGCGTTGTTGTACTTTTCGCTTGACTATACGTTCTACGTGTACGACCCGGTGGTCGAGGGCAATCAGCGCATTGAGGCGGTAGACGTGGTGTCGGCCAGCAATTTGATGGGATTGCACGTGGCCTGGGCGCACCCTGTTCACACCGCTCAATTGATTACCCGACGTTTGCCGGGAGTGCGCGCCGCGTACGTGGCGTGCGCGCTGCCGGCGCGCTGCACCATCACCGTCCAAGAGCGCGAGCCGCTTTTTGCCTGGCGGCAGGGCGGTGTGTGGGCCTGGGTAGACGCAGAGGGCGTGTTGTTCAATGCCAACGGCGTCATCGAGAACAAGCCGGTTGTCGAGATGCCGCCGGGCAATCTGCCGCTGCCCGGCACGCGTGTTGACCAAGACCTGGTAGCCGGGGTGCAGACGCTGGCCCAAAGTCTGCCCGACCTGAAAACCTTGAACTATACAACCGAACGCGGACTGGAATTTGCAGACCCTGTTGGCGGCTGGCCGGTTTACCTGGGGCGCGGGCCTGGGATGGCGGCGCGGGTGGCCGTGTGGAAAGCAGTGTCAGACAACCTGGCGCGCAGGGGACTCAGGCCGACGTTCATAGATGTGCGATACGCGCAGGCGCCGTACTATTCGACGCAGTAAATACCTGCTTGCTACGAGGGGATGGGGCGGTGGGTATCTGGTATTGGCCGATCATTGATAACGAGGTGTAATGTGGAGCGAACCATTGTTGGGATTGACGTTGGAACGACCAAGGTGTGCACACTCATCGGCGAGGTAGATGAGCAAAACAATCTGAGGATTGTGGGCGTTGGCACCGTGCCGGCGCAAGGGATGCGTAAAGGTGTGATCGTCAACGTGGCGGAGGCTTCACAGGCGATCGCGGCTTCGGTGGACAAAGCCGAGCGCATCAGCGGCTATGACATCGAGCGCGCCAACGTCAGCCTGGCCGGCGCTCACGTGTCTTCTATCAACAGCCGGGGCGTGGTCGCCGTGCAGCGCGGCGAGCGCGGCATTGGGCAAGACGACATTGACCGTGCGCTGGACGCGGCGCGCATGATTGCCCTGCCGCACGACCGCGAAATCGTTCACCTCATCCCGCGCGACTATTCTGTGGATGGACAGGAGGGCATTCGAGACCCGCTCGGCATGATCGGGTATCGCCTGGAAGTGGAAGCGCACATTATCACCGGCGCAACGTCGTCCATCCACAATCTGACCAAGTGTGTCCAGGATGCGGGGGTGGGGGCAGACGAGTTGGTGCTCGATCCGCTGGCCTCTGGCCTGGCCGTGTTGTCCGATAACGAGCGAGAGTTGGGCGTGGCTTTGGCCGATATTGGCGGCGGCACGACCGACATCGCTATCTTTATCGAAGGGAGCATCTGGCACACGGCGGTCCTGGCCGTGGGCGGCAATCACCTGACGAATGACATTGCGGTGTGCCTCAAGATGCCGGTGGCGGGGGCTGAAGAGGCCAAAATCAAGTACGGGCACGCCTGCCCCGATTTGGTTGACCCGAATGATATGGTGACGGTGCAGACGTTTGGCGATAACTCTGCATCGCGCGTGTCGCGCCGCGAGATGGCGCAAGTGATTGAAGCGCGCGTCGAAGAAATTTTCGCCCTGACCTTGCAAGAAATCAAGCGCTCCGGCTACGACGGCCTGTTGCCGGCCGGCGTGGTGCTGTGTGGGGGCACTGCGGAACTGCGCGGGATGCGCGAATTGGGGCGCAAGATATTGGGAATGCCGGTGAGGGTGGGCGCCCCCCACGATTTGCAAGGACTGGTGGATACTATTAATTCGCCGGCCTATGCTACCAGCATTGGATTGTTGCAATGGGGCCAACGTCAAGACACGCCGGCGAGCAGACGCTCGCCGCGCGCCAGGCTCGACGGAGGGCAAAAGCTGATGGGCTGGCTTAAAAATTTGTTGCCCGATCATAGTTGATACAAGGCTTGTATGCGACATCCCCCATGTTGCTTACCTGAGAGGGAGACGCCTATGACACTTGAAGATGTTTATTAAAGACGTTTATCGAACGCAAGTGTGGAACTCATTACAAGGTAATCAGAAGCAATCAAAATAAGAGGGAGGTATTGGATATGATGAATGCTCAGAACCAGGTGACGGAAAACTTTGCCCAGATTCGAGTGATTGGCGTGGGCGGCGGCGGCACAAACGCAGTGAATCGCATGATTGCCGAAGGCGTGCGCGGCGTCGAGTTTATCGCGATCAACACCGACGCGCAGGCATTGATGCTGGCGAATGCGCCCCGGCGCGTGCGCGTCGGCGACAAGCTAACGCGCGGGCTGGGCGCGGGCGGCAATCCAGAGGTTGGCGAAAAGGCGGCTGAAGAATCGGCGGACGAACTGTACGAGGTGCTGCGCGGCACCGACATGGTGTTCATCACGGCCGGCATGGGCGGCGGCACCGGCACCGGCGCCAGCCCCATCGTCGCACGGGTGGCGCGCGAAGTCGGCGCGTTGACCATCGGCGTGGTCACTCGCCCCTTTACGTTCGAAGGGGGCAAGCGATCCAAGTCGGCCGAAGCGGGCATCGCCAAGCTCAAGGAACACGTGGACACGCTGATTGTGATCCCGAACGACCGCTTGTTGGAAATCGTTGACAAGCGCGCCAGCCTCCAGCAGGCGTTCAGCGTGGCCGACGACGTGCTGCGCCAGGGCATTCAGGGCATCAGCGAGCTGATCACGGTGCCGGGGTTGATCAACCTGGATTTTGCCGACGTAAAGACGATCATGTCCGAAGGCGGCGCGGCGCTCATGGCAGTGGGCAAGTCGAGCGGCGAGAATCGCGCCGTAGAGGCGGCGCAGAGCGCCATTTCCAGCAAGCTGCTGGACGTGACGATTGACGGCGCGCGCGGCATTTTGTTCAACGTGACCGGCGGGCCCTCGATGACGTTGTTCGAGGTCAACCAGGCCGCGGAAATCATCAAGCAGACGGCTCACCCGGAGGTCAACCTGATCTTTGGCGCGGTGATTGACGAGACGATGAAAGACGAAATTCGCATCACCGTCATCGCCACCGGCTTTGATCAGCCTGCTGCAGCGCCAGCGCGCATCGCAGTTCAGCAGCCGGCGCGCGCGCGCCTGAGCGAGGTGGTGGCCGCCAAGCCGCAGCCGGCGCCAGCGCCAGCGCCCGTTCAACCCGAATTTGCGCCGCGCGCTTTCAGCGAATCGGACCTGGATATCCCGCCGTTTTTGCGCAAGCGCAACTAGTACCCTGCCAAAGTTTTGACAAGTTCAAAGCGTCACGATACGTGGGAACCGACATATCAAAACTTTCATGGTAGGGTACTAGCAACCCGTCCCGTAAATTTCTGGGTTGATCGGCAATTGAAATTTTTGGGCTATTGCCCGATGGATGGCTATCGCATCCGCTTGGCTCTTGATCAAGAGCCGGACTCGCCGCGTCCGAGAGGCTGAATTGGCGCTCGTGGCCGACGGGGCAAATGGGTTCGTGTGAACGCAGGCACGCGAACGGACGGCCGCAGGCGCGCGGCAGACGCAATGCGGCGCAAGGTAACGCAGGACCTTGCGCCGCATTTCCTTCCTTAAAACCTGGAAAATTTTAAGGTTGATACCCCTGCAGGCTATTGCCAGTTTAACCATCTTGTGCTATAATGCCGCTACATTTGACCGCCATATATGGCGGGGCATGTGTGTCTTACCCATATATATAGGGTAAAAAAATAAGCGTAATGCCCCACCCCCCCAAGGGGCAGCCAGATTGAGCCTTTTAACCTGCCAAGAGTTTTTCCGAACAACACCCTGGGTTTTAGGTCATGTCGCTGCGCCGGTCTGCGCAATGTATTTGGGCGCTTGCTGGCGGTGGATACAGGTGAAACATGAAGTGTCCTCATTGTGGTGGATCAGAAAGCAAAGTGATTGATACAACGCACGATTCAGGCGGCAGCACTCACCGTCGCCGTGTGTGCTACGGCTGTCACAATCGGTTCTCGACTGTCGAGCGCGCGGTCGTGTCCAAGTTGCAGATCTTTAAGGCTGATGGCCGGCGCGAGCCGTTCGACCGTGACAAATTGCTGCACGGCATCCGCGTGGCGTGCGCCAAGCGCCCCATTGCCAGCGAGGTGCTGGAAGGGCTGGTAGACCGGGTCGAGGCGCGGATTATGTCCATGGGCAAGCCTGAAGTCTCCAGCAAAGTCATCGGCGACATGGTGGTCGAGGGACTGAAAGAGATTGACCACGTGGCTTATATCCGGTACGCCATCGTCTACATGGGGCTGTCGGATGTCGAAGCCGTGCGCCGCGAGATAGACCGCATTCTTGCGCCCAAGACAGGGTAGAGCAGAGCTTCCTTTATCCAGCGTGTGGGGTTTTGCCCGCGCTGGATTATTTCCCCGCGCCCGATAAAAGCTTGCCATTCTTGATTACAGAAAGGAAAAGACATGTCGAACCAGGGTAGGCCCGCATTAACCCAAGCTACAGACACCTTGCGCGTGATGCCCGATTGTTCGTCTTTGATTCTATCGGCTAACGCCCGCGCCGTGTTGACCAGGCGCTACCTGCGCAGGGGGGCGGACGGCAAACCGGTCGAGACGCCCGAAGAAATGTTCCGCCGCGTGGCGCGCGCCATTGCCGAACCCGAAGCGGACTATGGCGACGCCGCGATGACGGAAGAAGCGTTTTATCGCTTGCTGGTCAGTTTGCGTTTTTTCCCCAACTCGCCCACCTTCACCGGCGCGGGCACGCCGCTGGGACAACTGGCCGCGTGCTTTGTGCTGCCGATTTCGGACGACATGGGGCGGCGCGGCGACGGCATTTTTCAGACCTTGCGCGATGCCGCGCTCATCCAGCAGACCGGCGGCGGCAACGGTTTTTCGTTTTCGCGTTTGCGCCCCAAGGGCAGCTTGGTCAAATCCTCGGCCGGGCAAGCGACCGGGCCGGTGGGCTTTTTGCGCGTGTACGATAAGGCGTTTGGAGAAGTGGCGCAAGGCGGCAGCCGGCGCGGGGCCAACATGGGCGTCTTGCGGGTGGACCATCCCGACATCGAAGAATTTATCACGTGCAAGACCGACGAGAACGCCATCACCAATTTCAACATCTCGGTGGGCATCACCGACGCTTTTATGCACGCCGTCAAACGCGACGAGGAATGGGAGCTGCGCTTCCCCGACTTGAGCGCGCCCGAATATCATGGCTTTAACGGCGCACTGGAACAGGCCGAACGAGAAGGCGTGCCGATCAAAGTGTACAAGCGCGTGCGCGCCAAAGAGTTGTTCGACAAGATCGCCCGCCAGGCGCATCACAACGGCGAGCCGGGCGTGCTCTTTTTGGACGCGGCCAATCGCACCAATCCCGTGCCGCACCTGTATCAACTGGAGGCCACGAATCCTTGCGGCGAACAATTTCTTGGGACTTATGAAAACTGCTGCCTGGGATCCATCAATCTGGCGCAGCACGTCAGGTACGCCGGCGAGCGGGCAGAGATGGATTGGGCCAAACTGGAAGAAACGGTTGTGCTCTCGACGCACTTTTTGGATAACGTGGTCACGGTCAACCAATACGTGCCGGCTGTGCCGCAACTGCAAAAAGCCGCCTTGCGCTGCCGGCGAATCGGGCTGGGCATTATGGGGCTGGCCGATGTGATGTATCACCTGGGCATTCGTTACGGCAGCCCCCAGGCGGAAGAGTTTGCCGGGCAAGTGATAGAGTTCGTGCGCTACCACTCGATGCAGACCGGCATCGAGTTAGCCAAGCAGCGCGGCCCGTTTCCATCCATTGAAGGCAGCCTGTACGACCCGGCGAATCTACGCTGGCAGCCGCCAGCTTTGCCTCGCGCCGCGGCGCACGACTGGGGGCGGCCGCCGGTGGATTGGGATAGGGTGGTGAGCGGCATCCAGCAGTACGGCATCCGCAACGCGGCGCAGACGACCATCGCGCCAACCGGCACGATCAGCACGGTGGCCGGCTGCGAAGGCTATGGCTGCGAGCCGGTGTTTGCATTGGCTTACGTCCGGCACGTCAACGACAATGGGCAAGATTTGCCATTGATCTATACCAGCCCGCTTTTCGAGCAGGCATTGATCAAAGCCGGCGTGGACGAACAAACGCGCCGCAAGATTTACGACGAGGTCATGCTAAAAGGCTCGTGCCAGGGCGTGGCCGGCGTGCCCGAACCCGTTCGCCACACTTTTGTCGTTTCGCAAGACATTACGCCGGAGGAACACGTGCGCATGCAGGCCGCGCTGCAGCGTTTTGTTGATAACAGCATCTCCAAGACGACCAATTTGCCGGCCACGGCCACAGTGGACGACGTGGCCCGCGCGTACCTGCTGGCGTGGGAGCTGGGATGCAAAGGATTGACGATTTACGTCGCCGGCAGCCGCGAGAAGGTGGTGCTGGAGACGCAGGCCACTCGGCAGGCCAAAGAGGGGCAGGTAGAGGATGGCGCGCAGAAACAAACACCCAATCGAGGCAAGGAGCAAATGGCGCTCCCCTTTGTGGAGGCCAAAAAACCGCGTCCCAAAATGTTGCCCGGCAAGACGTTTCGGATGGGCACGCCGTTGGGCACTACCTTTGTCACCATCAACGAGAACGGCGGCGGCGAGCCGTTCGAGGTGTTTATGCACACCAGCAAGGCCGGCAGCGAAACGTATGCCGTATCCGAAGCGATGGGGCGCTTGATTTCGTACATCCTGCGTTTGTCTTCGCCCGTCAGCCCCACCGAGCGTTTGAAGGAAGTGGTCAAGCAGTTGAGCGGCATTGGCGGCGGCCGCCCGTTAGGCTTTGGCCCCAACCGGATATTGAGTTTGCCCGACGGCGTGGCGCACGTGCTGGCGGAATACCTGGGCATGCACGAAGGAAACGGGAATGGCCAGGAGCAAGCGCCTCCTCAATCTCAACCGGCCTTGCCAGTGTCCAGGGGTGATTTGTGCCCCGAGTGCGGCCACGCCGCCGTGGTGCAAGAAGAAGGCTGCCGCAAGTGCTATTCGTGCGGGTACAGCCAGTGCTGAACAGGGCAAGTGTGACAAGCCGCTAAGTTGACCCTAATGGCTGTCTGGCTCAATCTTTAGCGGCAAATCAACACGGGCAGCCAGCTTGCCCGCAGCACGCGGTTCAGCCTGCTGTCTCGTACAAGTTCCCAAAATGGGTTGGCCCCGTACCCTCCCATGATCAGCACGTCGCTTTCGTACTCTCGGGCGGCTTTTAATAACGTTTCGGCCACAGGCCCGCTTTTGTGCACAAAGCACGTCGGCGCCTGGCACGCCTCCAGGCGCTCTTGAGCGCGCTTCAAAGACCGTTGGCCATCGTCTTTATCCGTGACGTTCACCACCACCAACTGCGTCTTCCATTGGATAGACAGGTGGGCGGCTATAAACAAAGCTTCTTCAGCCTTTGGGCTGCCATCGTAAGCCAACAAAGCGCGCTCCAATGCAGAAGGCTTGCCTGGCAACGCCAACACTGGCCTGGGACAGCGCCACAGTATAGCTCGTAGCTCCGAACTTAGCCGGGCCAGGGAGCGGAGTTGAGGCGGGGCATCCAGCTTGAGCACCACCAGATCCATCCACCACGCGCGCTCACACACGCTTGGCGCGAGCGACGTTTTCCCGGTCTCAATCGCCAGTTTGCCCGGCGCATTGGCCGCCTGGCAGTGGCGGGCAAACTCGGCCTGGATGGCTTGCAGGTTTTGCGCCGCCGTTATTACGTGCAGCCCGTGCACATTGCCGCCTTCGCGCCGGGCGATGTGCAGCGCCTGATCCAGCGCCCGCCAGCCCGCCTCGTCGCCGGTCACAGGCGTCAGAATATCCGCGAACAATGCGCCGCCGCGCCGCGCTGTTAAATGTTCTCTGCGCCACTGCCCGGGCGCCGGGCCGGCCTTGAACGGGTCGGGAGTTAAAAGCTCGCCCGCCTTCCACTTTAAGCGGGTCAATACGCGCGGCGCATTGGGACTGCGATGAGCGACCAGGTCGGTGGCGGCGGATTCGGGCCTGATCTTCCAGCCCAAGGCTTTTTCCAACTCGACGCGGTGCTCGATAATCCAGATGTAAAGATCGGCCTCCGTGCGCCCGGGGAAATCGCGCAACAGGTCTTGGTCCCGAATCACTTGCACCACCGGCACATAGGCCTCGGTGTACCAATGGCAAGCCGCCTGGTCGAATGGGATGTCTTGCTCTTGCGCCACTTCCATAAAGTAGCGGTGAACCTCGATGTGATTTTCAAACCTGGCGTATTGGCCGGGAACGCTCACCGTCAGGTCGGCGCCGGGGCAATGTTGATCCAGGCGAGTGTATTCCAGGAACGCGGCATATTCCGCCTTCAAAATCAACTCGTCTGGCTGCACGTCGGGCGAAAGCGGCACCTTGGTGCGCACCTGGGTTACGTAAGCTGTGATATAGGCCAGGCCTTGCTGCCGGGCAATCGAGACGCGATGGTTGCCATCCAGCACAAAATAAGCCTGGTCAATCTGATAGACCTCAATGGGCGGCCACGCTGACAGGTCCATCATGGCCCGCTCGACCCTGGCCCAGCGCTCCCGATCGCAATCTTGGCGGGGCAAGAAACTGCGCGTGAAATCGGAATAGCGCCCCACGCTCCCCACAATCGCGTCCAGCGGAATATCTTGCACGCTCCCGCTGGCGCTGCCGCTGGCCCGCAGTTTTTGGCACACCTCTTGATACGAAAGCAAATCGGCCGACCTGCCGCCCAGGCGCGCCAGGATTTCTTCCAGCCCGGCCCGAAAGCGCGCCTGCTGGAAATTTTGTTTAGCCAAAGAAAAAGAAGGATCAAACATGGAAACAAATTATAGCTTACGTTCCACGAAACGCAAGAAGCGCCATTTGTGCTTATGTGGCGCTTGGGCTATAATCAGCCCCGGTTTCGCCGTTGGCGATTCGTCACCACATTTCCAAATGGAGCAGCAGTATGAGCATCATCATCACCGGTTCTTTCGCGTTCGATTATTTAATGAGCTTTCCGGGCCGTTTCCGAGATCACCTCTTGCCCGATCAACTGGAGCACATTTCGCTCAGTTTCCTGGTAGACGACATGCGGCGCGTGCGCGGCGGCTGCGCGCCCAATATCGCCTACAGCCTGGCGCTGCTGGGCGAGCGCCCCATGCTGATGGCCTCTGCCGGGCACGACGCGCGCGAATACGCCGGCTGGCTGGCGGAACAGGGCGTGGATATTTCGTTGCTGGCATTGCACGACGACATTTTCACGGCCTCGTTTTTCGTCAACACCGACCGCGACCAGAACCAGATCGCCAGCTTTTTCACGGGCGCCATGCAGCGCGCGCGGGACCTGTCGCTGCGCGGCGTGGCCGATCAAAACCCTCTCGTCATCATCTCACCCAACGATCCGGCGGCGATGGCCCGCTACGCCGCCGAGTGCCGCGAGTTGGGGCTGCGCTTTATTTACGATCCCAGCCAGCAGGTGGCGCGCGTGGACGGCGGCGAACTGGCGCGCGGGCTGGAAGGCGCGCACCTCTTGATTGTGAACGAGTACGAGTACGGCGTGCTCCAGAAAAAGACCGGCCTCGACGAAAGCGCCTTGCTCGAACGCCTCCCCACCATTATCATCACGCTGGCCGAAAAAGGCTCACGCATCCTGACCGATGGCCGCGAGATCATGGTTCCGGTCGCCCGGCCCCAAAAGCCCATCGGCGACCCAACCGGCGTGGGCGACGCCTACCGCGCCGGGCTGATCAAGGGACTGGTGCGCGGCTACCCCTGGCCAGTGACGGGACGCATCGCGGCGGTGGCGGCGGTGTACGTGCTCGAATCGCCCGGCCCGCAGCCCGAGCCCTACACGCGCCAGGCATTTGCCGCGCGCTACCGCGAGAATTTTGGAGACGCGCCCGAGTTGGAGGATTTGGTCGGGTAGTCAGGTGGTCGAATAGTCAATGAATACAAGAGTGCTTACAAACAAAGCTGAAATCCTGGCCTACCTGGAAAGCGACCGCGACTATGCCGCGTATGCCATTGGCGACCTGGACGATGGATTCTTTGAGCAGTGCGTGTGGCACGTGGCCCAAGAGAACGGCGCGATCCGGGCGCTGGCATTGGTGTATGCCGGCTTTGACCCGCCGGTCTTGTTTTTGATGGGCAGCAGCAACGGCGCGGCGGCGCTGCTTGGGGGGCCGGTGCAGCCTGAGCATGCCATGCCCATGGTGCGCGCAGAGCACCTGGCGGCGCTGGGCCAGTATTATCGTTGGGGAGCAAACGACCTCGTGGAGATGTGGCGCATGGCGCTGGCCATCCCTCGCTTTTCGCCTGTATCTTTTTCCCTACTCTCGCCTCTGTGCCTGAGGCAGTTGGAGGCGCAAGACGCCGGCCGTCTGTTTGCGCTATACGCGCTGGGCGGCGGCGATGCCTTCACGCTGGCGCAGTTAGCCCAGGGAGTGTTTTACGGTGTAGAGATAGAAGGGCAATTGGTCGCTGCCGCCGGCACGCACCTGGTCAGCGCAGCGTACAGCGTGGCGGCAGTGGGCAACGTGATGACGCATCCCGATTATCGCGGGCGCGGTTACGCGACGGCGGCGACGAGCGCCGTGTGCGCCGAACTGGCCCGGCGCGGGCTGGCCAGCATTGTGCTCAACGTGGGGCAACATAATGCGCCCGCCGCGCGCGTCTATGAAAAGCTTGGGTTTGTAAAGCACTGTGCGTTTTACGAGGGGCACCTCGAACGCGCCCCTCAACGCTGACGGCACTTTCTAAAGTATCATCTCAATCATCCGGGGTAGGAGCAGGTCTTGCACCTGCCCCCCGAGGGCAACCACAAGGGATTGCCCCTACATTTTGAGATGATACTTTCTAAAAGTGTCTTCAAAGTGTCATTGCGAGGCGCGTTTTTTGCGCCGAAGCAATCTCCCTGCCGAAAAATCGAGATTGCTTCGTCGGCCTGCGGCCTCCTCGCAATGACAGTTGTCGAGTTTGAAGACATATTCTAAGGATTGTAGGCCGCGCTTAACAGTTCCAGCGGGTGTTGTACCCTGATGGCGCTGTGGGCCTGCCCCAGGCCGTCTCTCATCTGTATCATACAGCCCAGGCACCAGCTTGTCACAACGTCCGCCTCGGAACTGATGACATTGGCGATTTTATCCTGGCGCAGTTTCACGGACACGTCATAGTGACCAGCCAGCCCCCACGGCCCCCCCTGCCCGCAGCACTCGTCGGCGCCCTTCATGCCAACCATCTCCAGCCCTGGGATCAGGTTGAGCAAGTCCCGTGTATAGTTCGCAGAAGCGCCCATCTTGTATCCCAGCTTTTCGTGGCAAGACACGTGCACCGCTACTTTTTGCCGCGTCCCATTCTTGCGCGGCCTCAGGTTTTCGGGGCCAACGACCTCTATGATAAAGCGGGCGGGGTCGTAGAGCTTTTTAACCAACTCTTGCGCCTTTTTCTCATAGGCCGTATCCCCCATACGCGCCAGGTCTTTGGCATACTCCCTAAAGGCGATGATGCAGGATGGGCAGTGGGCGACGACGTAGCGATAATCCAAGAGTTGGTCAATGTTGTACCTGGCAAGCCGGTGGTATTCCTCCAGGTTGCCCGCGGCCGCAAAAGGCTCGCCGCAGCAGCGTTGAGGCGGCAGAGAAATCTTCCAATCGTTGCGCCGGGCAATGTTGATAAAACTATCCACAATCGGCACAGCAAAAAGATCAGAGCTGCAGCCGTAAAAATAGGCAACGTCTGCCTGCGAGGCTGGAATCGCTTCCAGTTCCTTGTACCTGGCTTGTATACTCGACCTGGCGATGGGCGGAATGTAGCGCTCGGCGGGGATATGGGTGGGGATCAGTCCCTGCGGCAGAGACGCCATAACACTGCGGCCTACTTTGTTGTTCCAAAGACCCTGTGTGAGGCCGGCGGCGCCTATGATCAAATTATAGAGTGAGCGGTGAGACATTACCGACTCGATAGCCGGGGCGATGACCCGACTGCGCCTGTCTTTTCGTATCTCGGCCACCATATCCCGCATGGTGGCATTCGTAGCGCACTTGAACGTGCACTGGCCGCACAGCAAGCACAGATCAAAAACCTTTTGGAACAGGGGATCGTCTTTGATGGCCGGGTCGCCGTTTGCGTCCAGCGCCACGGCCAGCGCGCGCTTGAAGGTGGGAGCCGCCTCGGTGCGCGCGGGGAATTCGTCTTGCAGCTTGCTAAAGATCGGGCAGATATCGGCGCACTGGGAACAAAAGGAACACACGCCAGAGTAGAGATGCGCGAAATCTCTAAAGCGGGCCAGGTTGAGCTGGCTGGCATCTTGTTCAACGCCGACCAATTCTTCTATGGCCTGGTAAAGGTCCCGATCGCGAGCTTGTCTAATGATCTTGGCGCCAGGGTGCAAGATGGCGCGCGGATCCATCAAGTCCTTAATCTCGACGAAAAGATCAAACAGGCCCAGCCCAAACACGTGCGGCAAAATAATGCCCCGCGTTCTTCCATCGGCATGTTCTCCGCTCATGCTGCCGCCCAACTCGGTAACCTTGCGCGTGATCTGGGTCATTACGTTAATCAAGCGTTTTCGATCTTGCTGCTGGGTGAGATTGAGCAGGAGGTAAAGATGGAAATTGCAGTCGCCGGCGTGGCCGTGCGTGCCCGCCACCACTTGCTCCTGCTCGAACACCTCTTCCATGTAACGGATGAACGCCAGGAGCTTGGCCTCGTCCCTCGGTATGACCACGCACTCGATCATGGTCAGGGGTCTTTTAGTTGGGTCGTAGGCATACAACACTTGCAAGGCGCCCCGCCTTCCCTGCCAGAGAGCATCTTGCTTGGCCGGATCCCGGGCCACGTCGAACCCAACGGCGGTTGCGGCGTAATCCGTTTCCAACAGCTTTTGCAAAGCGTCCACTTGCTTTTGAATCAGCTCGGCGGCGGCTTGTTTTTCCATAATGCTCACCTGGCCAATGCGCCGGGCCGGGTCGCGCTCGTCGGGTTTGACCTCTACGTCGTCAAACTCGACGATGTACATGACTTGGGCATCTTGACGTATGCCGAGATTAGGGTAGGTCTTGCGGATGAGATCGAGATTGGTCGTCACCGCCGTATCGAAACAGGAAGGCGCCAGGGCATAAATCTTGGGGATAGAGCCGCAAGCCTGTTGCAGGTCTGTAAAGTAGACGATGCAGGTAGCCTTTTGTGTGGCCAGCGGCAGCGCCCTGAGCTTGGCCTCGGTGATGATCCCCAGTGTCCCTTCGGAATGGGCAAAGAGCCGGGTCCAATCAACGGGGATGCCTTGCTCGAGTTGCCGCAAAATATCCAGGACGTTATAGCCCGACGAGTTCTTGGGCACCCTGGGAAAGCTCGCCTCGATAGTCTCTTGGTTGACACTGACGAGTTCGAGAATCCGCTTCCACGGCTGCCGGCCAGAGTCAATCTCCGAAGTCCACACGCTTGTCCCATCGTTCAGGACGACGTGCAAGTCCAGCACCTGGTGCTGAGTGGTGCCCAGTTTGCAAGAATTGGCGCCCGAGGCGTTGTTGGCGATCATGCCGCCGACGGTTGCCATGTCTGTGGAGGCGGGATACGAGGCCAGGAATACGCCATAGCCCTTGAGGAAATTGTTTAGCCGGGTGCAAATGACGCCCGCCTGGGCAAAGGTGATCTTGCCGCCATCGGGGTAATCTTCCAGAACCTCCATCTTGTCCAGCGAGCGCATATCCAGGACGATGCCAAAGCCGACCGACTGGGCCGGCAGGCCGCTGCCCGCTCCCCTGGCAGTGATGGGGATAGCGTGCTCGTAGGCAAAGCGGCACGCTTTTTCCACATCGGAATGGCAGCGCACGCCGATGATGGCCAGCGGCGTGAGGCTGATCGGCCCCACGTCCGTCGCGTATCCCAGGCGGCCTGCCTGGCCGATTTCTATCTGCGCTTCGGGAATGCCGGCGCTGACGAGGCCTTGTTTGATGGCCTGACTATCAAGCCGGCCGCGGGGTTTGCGCTGCGCCATCTTTTCAGCGGCCAAGAGCGCCAGGTGGGTGTTTCTGCCACCCTGCCCCGGCGTTTGACCTTCGGGCAAATCAACCCTCACCGTTGCCTCGCCGCCAAAAATAAAGGCCAGCTTGCGATAGGGGTTGTTGGGATTGGTAACCAGAACCAGGCTCAAATCGGCCACGTTAGTGCCGGTCGGGCCGGTCTCAATCCCCAGCCCCAGCTCTTTGAAAAAGGTGGCCGAGTCGTATCGGGTCAAATAGTCCCGGTAATCAAGCCCCTGGCTCAATGTATTGGCATCGGCCACCGCGCCGGCCAGGTCTGAGTGGCCGTCTACGCCGTCGGTAGAAAAGCTTGCAAAGGTGATGAGGTCCGTATCTGCCAGGTGGGGGGTGATGACCTTCCAGATATTTTCTATCTCCTGGGTCACCTCGGCCTTGAGCTTGTCGTCGGTCACGCCGGTGTTCCACCCAACGAGGTGCGCCGTGTAGCCCAGTTGTGCCGCCCGTTCTTTGGCTGCCTCCATGGCCTGGTCATTGTTGGCGATGATGACGTACTGGCTCTTGGCCTCGGCCAGGAGGGGCGAATCTTTGGAAAGGGTTTCGTTATCTTGCTTGCCCAAATTGGCCTGGATATAGTCTCTGACGGCTTGCGGCGCTTTGTCCCAGATGGCGTGTTCGGAGAGGACCTGGTGAGCCATCTGGAAGGTAGAATCATCGCCGACGGTTGGACCTGACGCGATGACCGAGGTATCGTCCACGATGCCCGTCTTGGTCACCGGCACGTCCGAAAGGACCAGAGAGATAAACCCGCCCGCGTGTTCTGCGCATTTGCGCATCCCGCCGCCTTTGAGCGGATCGAGATGCTTGCGCACGGCGTTAATTTCGTCAATGGTGGCCGGGACAGTGAGCAGCAATTTGCTAATGTCCTTGTAATCCTCCAAACTGACCCCCTCTACGGGCAAGGCCATTAGCGAAGAGCCGCCGCCGGAGATGAGGGCAATCACCAACGTCCGGGCGTTGGCACTTTTCAAGAGCGTCATCATCTGCCGCGCCCCCTCGGCGCCTGCTTCGTTCGGGGTGGGATGATCGGCGGCAAAGAGCTCGATTCTTTCTGAAATAGTTTCTTGGGCTTGCGCTTGATAGACGTTCAAAACGCCGGCGGTAATCCTGTCGCCCAAGAGGCTTGCCAGTTCCGCGCCCGTGCGCCTGGCTGCCTTGCCGCCGCCTACGACAACGATCTTGTCGTACTCGTCGAGGTTGTATGGCCTGCCCGCCACCGTCAGGATATTGGCGTTTTGGTCCAGGCTTACGTAGCGCCGCAAGGCCGGTTCAGGCAGCGCTCTTTCTAATGCGTAAGCCAAGATGCTTTTTGCGTCGGCCTGCTCTGATGTCAGGCTGGGGTCAGAGGGTTGTGATGGCTTGGAGATGTCCATCATGTTCTACTCCTTTTTAATTCGGTGGAATGTATTGCGAGGATGATCTAATTGGGTCAGTCTGTTATGGAATGGAATACAATCAAACTATATTTTACTCCCAGAGGAAAAAGCGCGCAACTCTCCGGCTGATCCAGGCAATTTGTCGGAGAGATTACCCACTGCCCCACTTACTATGGAGTCCCGAACTTGTTCGGATGCGCCCTGCTCAATGGCCCAACATTGCCCCAACAAGTTGGGGAATCTACACGTTCCTCTCCGACAGGCTGCTAGGGCTCCAGGGTCGGCGTCGGCTCGACAAGTGTTGGCGTGGGCGGGAGCGGCGTTTGCGTTGGCTCCAGTGTGGGCGTCAAGTCGGGTGTATCGGTCGGGACCGGTGTGGACGGCGTGTCTGACGGAACGGGCGTGTCCGTTGGTGTTGGCTCGGGCGGCACGGTGGACGTGGGCGCGGATGTATACGTTGGGACGACCGTTGGCGGCGGTATGGGTGTTGGTGTGAATGTGGGGGGAGGCGGCGGAACAGGCGTTGGCGTCAGCGTTGGCGTGTGAGTGGAAGTAGGCCGTAGGGTGGGGGTGTAAGTCGGCATGGGCGTGTAGGTCAGCGTTGGCGTCAGTGTGCGCGTCGGCATTGGCGTTGATGTGTGAGTGGGTACGGATGTGGGTGTAGGCTGTGCGGTGTGGCTCGGCGACGGTTCAACGGTTGGCGCGAGCGTGCGCGTTGGCTTGGGCTGACGCGGCGGGTTGGAAGGCGGCTCCGGCTCTTTCCAGGGCGCCAACACCGCCGTTAAAGTTGGGAGAGGTTTGGTGGGCCGGGGCGTGACACTCGGGCGCGCGGTCGGCTGTGGTGTTGGAGATGGAATCTCCGTGACGCGCAGGTGAATGGCAACCAGCGAGCCGTCACCCGGCAAGTATCCCCGAACGGCGACGTGCGCGCCCAGGCGCGGCTGGCCTACCAGCGTGGTTTCTGGCTCCAATGCTATGGACAAACCGCTCACAGTCCAGTTACTCTCGTTGATCTGTTCCAATATGCCCTGAAGCTCGACGATGGTCTGTCGCCTGGCCTCGAGCACGGTCTGAACGTCTTGCCGCCTTTGTATCTCGAATTGTTCTTCAAGTTGCTGGCGTGTAGCGGCGTCGAACGCCAGATTCACCCTGACGCCCTGCACGGCCAGCTTTACGGGGTACAATGTGTCTCCAGGCAGGCTGGCCGCCGAGGCGGCCACGCTCCCGCTGATTATAACCATGGCCACGACGATCATGGTCACGGCGGCTTGCCAGACGTATTTGAATTTTGAGGACCTGGTCCCGAACCAGGCGGCGACGCGGCGCGCCGCACCGCGTAAAGAGAACGCGGATGCCCTTGGCCGGCCGGCGCGCTTTTGAGCGAGCGCGTTCAACATACGCGCCCGGCCCGCCTCGCGCGCAGCAGCGGCGGGCGCGGGGGGCGCCAGGGCGCGCACGTCGGCCGCCAGCTCCAACAGCGGGCGCAGTCGGGACGCATGGCTGGGATAGCGCGCCAGGCACGTTTCAATATCGTCGCCGGCTCGCACAAGCGCCAAACATTCATCTAGGGCGGTGTCAAACTCACAGTTCATGCGTGCTGTTCTTTAGTCAGAATGCGCTGCAATGCCGCCAGGGCGCGGTGTTGGAGAGATTTGATGGCGCCTACCGGTTTGTCTAACAGGCGCGCTACTTCGGCATTGCTAAAATCTTGCATAAATTTGAGCAAAATGACCTGGCGTTGTTCTTCCGTCAGGCGCTGAATTGCCCTGGCAAGATGATTGTTCCCAATGCGCCTTTCAGTGTTGATGGTCAGGCTGTCTTCGTCGGCCATCAATGCTTCGTCTAGCGGCAAGAATGTCACTTGTTTCTTGCTTCGGTACATGTCGGTGATCAGGTTGCGCGCGATGGTGTACAGCCAGGCCAGCAAAGGTCTGCCGCGGGCGTCGAACGCGCCCAGGTCTTGCACCATGCGTACAAAAACCTCGCTGGTCAGGTCTTGCGCCAACGCCACGTCCATCACGCGATAGTAACAGTAACGGTAGATGGCGTCATAGTGGCGGTCGTACAGCTCTGCACACGCCGCAGCATCACCTCGTTGGGCGCGCTGAATCAGGCGGGGCTCATCATCGCGCATGAAATTATCCGATTTACCAGTATAACGAACCTTGAGTTAAATAGATACGGGCAGTGATATTTTGCACCTAAGGTGCAGCAACGACGTGGCGATCTCTGGCTATTCCATCCAACAGGTTGCTTCTTCGGCCAGTCGCACCATGTCGCGTTCGCTCACCTCCTGACGCGAAAGGGCGGCTAACAGGCGCGCCAAGCGTTCTTTATCCAAATCGGGCCGGTAGGCAAGTAGCTCGGATACAAAGGACGAATCCCCCAGACCAGGGTCCAGCCGGTGCGCGCGCCCCAGGTGGCGTTTGAGGCGATCTTTGTAGTGCGCAAGCACCGCCTGGCGGCGCCCGGCGCGGCGGCTGAGGTTTGCCAGGGCGCGGATGTATTCGGCGGTGGTGCGCCGGGCAATGTGCTCGGGCAGCGGCACGGGCGCGCCAAAACGCCTGCCGCCGACGAGCAAAAACACAAACGCCACCAGCGCGCTGTACAAGATGGCCCATCCGAAGCGCGAACTGACCAACCACGTGCGGATAGACGGCTCGGTTTGGAACCCGTGGTGATACTCGTCGAACGATACCTGGCCCGCGCGGCCTGCTCCGGCCTGCACCAGGTTGTAGGCCAGCGCGGCGTTGCCGGCGTCCTTCAGTCCGTCGTTGGTGAACGGCTCGACGGTGGTGAGGGCGAATACCCACCCCTGCCCGCGCCGCATCGAGATCAGCACTGGCTTGCCATCGGCCGTCGCCAGGTGCGTCACGTAATCGTGGCTGTCGGGCGCCCACACCATTTCGGCGCTCGCGCCTGCCTGGCTCACCGGCGGCGCATCCAAAAGCGGCTGGGCGGCGAACAGCGGCTCGGCGGGCGATTCGAGCCATTCAGCGCGCAAGTCAAAACGCGACCACAACTGGTAGGCAACGTAGGCATCGTCGCCGGCAAAGATGAGCGTTCCTCCCGCTTCGACCCATTTTTCAATGGCCGCCGCTTCCGACTGGTTAAACACTTCGGACGGCGACAAGACCAACAGCACGTCCACTGTTTTGTCGGGCCAGGCCAGGCCGCCTTCGAGCGTGGCGGTTTTGTAGCCGAGTTCGCTTAGCCACAGCCTCAGGGCGCGCCCACCGTCGGGTTGGTTGCTGTGCGCTGAGCCTGGCGGGTAGCGTGTTCCGTCGTCTTGCTGCGACGCGCTGTAGGCCGTGAAAATCATCAGCCCCAGCAGCAGGGTGATGAGCAGGACCGTATCTCTGTTGATCGCAAGACGTTTAGCCGTTGGACGTGGGTTCACTTTCTACCCTTTACTGTCTACAACCCGTTCGATCTGCTCGTGATATTTCCGAAAAGTTTCGTCGTCCACTGGCGCAAAGCCGTACCACACCTGGTCGAACGTCTCCACAACCGGCGACATAATCTGCGCCAGATTGGAATCGGCGGATTGCCCGGCGCGGTGCAGTACCTCGCGATTGGTCAATGCCTTGTCGTAACGCAGCACGCCGCGCTCGTCCAGCGCCAGCAGCGCCGCCAGGTACAGGTAACGCATCGCCTGGCGATAATCGGACTGCGCGGCCAGCCGGCGGGCCTGTTGGGTGGCCCTGGCCGCCGATAGCCCGCCGGATTCTGCCGCGTCGCGGGCCAGTGCGGCTTCTCTCACCAGGTGGGCGCGCACGTTGCGCCAAAAAAAATAAGCCACGCCGCTCAGCACCACTGCCCCCAGGGCCAACACTACCCAATCCACGCCCAGCACGTGCGCTTCGTCCGAAAACATCAGGCGGGCCAGCATGCGGTTGAGCCAGCGGTTAAATTTTTCCAGCCACTCTTGAAGCCAGGTAGGTGTTTGTTTTACGACGGGCTGGAATTCGGGGCGGGCCAGTACCGCCGCCAGTTTGTCAAAGGCATCCGTCCGCGCCGCGCCGTGCGGCCAGATGCGCCGGGTGTATTCCAATGCGGCCAGCCGGGTTTCGATGTGATCCACGTCAGGCTCGTCGGCGCGCAATGCGGCGATCAGGTCGGCATTGTCCACCAGCGCGCTCTGCCCATCCGGCAGTGTGACGGACGTAATCGGCTCTAGCGCGTCGGCAATTTGCGCCAGGGCCGGCGCGCGCTCTGGGGGTGGCAAGTCCCGCGCCTTGCGAATGGCTTTCAGCGCCTCGTCCATTTGCTGCCAGTATTCTTTCACCGTTGGCGGGTCGGATTGGGCGCGAGACGGCGCAACGCTCCACGCCAGGGCGGCAATCAACCCCATACACAGCCAGGCTGCCCATCGCGCGCGTCTCATCCCGCCGCCGCTCCTACCAAAATAAAAAAGGCCATCATGAAAAAAAACAGCGCCGCCGCTAACACAAAGGGTATGGCGATCACGCCGGCCAGGATGACGAGTGTTTTCAGGTCTGATTTCTCGAGCCATTCTATCCGCGGCGGCAGGCTGGTTTCGGGGCTTGATTCGATGCCGGCGATCAATTCCAGGTCAAACGCTTCTACGCGGACGCGCGTGTCGTAATACAGCAGCGTCAGGCCGGCGCACCAGATCGGCATGTACAGCACGGTGAGCAGCGCCCCAACGGCGGCGCTGATGGCTGTGCCCAATGCGAGGTTTTCGGCCAAGAGCGCCACTATAAATACGGCCAGCATGCTCGGTCCGCTGGTGACGGCGATGCTGAACAGGTACAACGCCGCCATCAAGCCGAACGCGCGCCAAAAGTTGCTTTTGGTCAGGATCCAGCATCGCCTGAGCGTGGTCCACACGCTGCCCTTTTCCAACACCGCCACCGGCCCCAGCAGCGTCAACGTGTTCACCGAAACGAACGCGATCAGCGGCAATACGCTCACCCAGCCCACACACGGGATGGCTCCATAGATTGACATCAGAACCATGACACCCAGGTACAACGCGGCAACCGCGCCCGTCACCGGCAGGCGGCGGAACGCCGCGCCGTAAGCCGCGCCCAGGCTGGCCGGGCGTTCCAAGAAACGCTGTCCCACCATCCACATCAGCGCGGGCGTCATCACCGTATAGATGATGGCGGTGCCGGTGAATGTCAGCAGCAGGTTGAGTCCCTGCCCGGCCAGCATCACGCTTGAAGGGTCGCCCTGAGAAAGACGCTCCGGGTTGAGCATGGGCGCCAGGACGACCATCCGCGTGATGGCGTCGAGCGTCGAAAGCGGCACGACGACGACGGCAGCGGCCAGCGCCAGCCTGAGAAAGTTGCGCCGGTAAACGTACATCGCCGCGTCGAGCATGTCGGCCACGCCCCTGGGTTGGAGGCGCAGCAAATGGGTGTTGCTGGATACATTCATGCCATTGACCTTGTATGACGGGCTTTCGGTGCTGCTAGTATACCACAAGTGGGCGAGGGGGGCGCGGGCGGTTTGCGCTGTGGTGCGGGCAGTGATAAAATGCCCTATGAATAAAATTTGATAAGATCTAATCTATGCGCCTCAAACATCTCGATTTACAAGGCTTTAAAACCTTTGCCAGCAAAAGCGAATTTGTCTTTCCGACCGGCGTGACGGCCATCGTCGGGCCCAACGGCTCCGGCAAAAGCAACATCGCCGACGCGATCCGCTGGGTGCTGGGCGAGCAATCGTTCAGCGTGCTGCGCGGCAAGCGCACCGAAGACATGATCTTTGCCGGCAGCGAAAGCCGCCCGCGCGCGGGGCTGGCGCAGGTCTCGCTCACGCTGGATAACAGCGACGGCTGGCTGCCGGTCGAGTTCACCGAAGTGGTGGTGGGGCGGCGCGCCTCGCGCGATGGGCAGAACGAGTATTTCTTGAACGGCAGCCGCGTGCGCCTGCGCGACATTACCGAACTGCTCAGCCAGAGCGGGCTGGCGCGCCGCACGTATGCCGTCATCGGGCAAGGCCTGGTAGACCAGGCGCTCAGCCTGCGCCCCGAAGAACGGCGGGCGCTGTTTGAAGAGGCCGCCGGCATTGGCCTGTACCAGAGCAAGCGCGAAGAATCGCTGCGCAAACTCGACGAGACCCAGCGCAACCTGGAACGCGCCAGGGACATCCTGGCCGAAATCTCGCCGCGCCTGCGCAGCCTGCAGCGCCAGGCCGAGCGCAGCCAGCAGTTTGAGCGGCTGAACGGCGAGTTGCGCGATTTGCAGCGCACCTGGTACGGCTATCACTGGGCGCGCGCCCAGGAGGCTTTGCGCGACGCGCGCGCCATCGCCGACGCGCAAAGCGCCCAGTTGGGGCAGCAGCAAGCCCAACTCAACGCGCTGACCTACAAGCTGGCCGGCGTGCGCGAACAACAATCCGCGCTGCGGGTCGAACTGACCACGTGGCAGCGCCAGGCCAACAAGTTGCGCGCCCAGGTAGAGGCGACTCGCCGCGAGCTGGCCGTGTTGGGCGAGCGCGACCGTCTGCTGGAGGCGCAGCAGGCCGAAGTGGAGGCCAGCTCTGCCGCGCTGCAGACTCAGCGCGCCGAGCAGGCCGAACGGCTGGCGCAGGCGCAGGCCCGGCTTGGAACGCTGCGCCAGCAAGCTGCCGATCACGTCGCCCACATCGCCCAGACCCGGCAATCGTTGCAAGAACGGCGAGCCGAACGCGAGCGTCTGGCCGCCCGGCGCGCCGAGGCGCAGCGGCGCATCTTTCAACTGGCGGGGCAGGTCGGCGACCGGCGCAATCGCCGCGCCCAGTTGGCCGAGCGCCGCGCCGAGATTCAGCGCGATATGGCCGCGCGCCACCAGGAGCGGACGCAACTCGAAGAAGAACTGGCCCGGCAGCGCCAGACCATTGAGCAAATCGAGCGCGACGTTGCCGCGTTGAACGAGCGGCAAGAGGCCCTCCGGGAGCAAGGTCAGGCCTGCGCTGCTCAAATTGCCGCAAGCCAGCATCGCCAGTCTGCGCTGGAGCAATCCCTGGCCCAGGCGCGCGCCGCCGAGACTGAGCTGCGCGCCCGGCTGGACGCGCTGGGTAAGGTGCGAGACGAACTGGAAGGATATTCCGCCGGCGTGCAAATGGTGATGAATGCGCGCATCCCCGGCGTGCGCGGGCCGTTGGCCACGCTCATTAATGCGCCGCCGGAATGGGAGCGCGCTATCGAGGCCGCGCTGGGCCAGGACGTGCAGGCGCTGGTGATAGATACCTGGACCGCCGCGCAAGCCGCGCGCGAGCGCTTGGGCGAACAAGGCCGCGCCACTCTCATATTGCTCGATTTGATTGAGGAACGCGCGCGCCAGCGCGCCGATGCGCCCAAGCCCAATCGGTGGCAGCGCTTGCTGGCGCGGCTTGGGCAACTGACCATTTCGCGTTTCACGCTTCACATTTCGCGTCTCACGTTCCAACTTCCACGCCTCACATTCAGCGCGCCCGACGCCGCTTTGTCCTTTCCATCATCCTCCATTTACCTTGCGGATGCGGTGACGTGCGAGCCGGCGTTACGCCCCGTGATCGAAGCATTGCTTGGGCGCACCATCCTGGCCGCTGATCTGGAGACGGCCCACGCCATTGCGCACGCGCTGAAACCCGGCGAACAAGTGGTCACGCCCGAAGAAGATGTGTTGACGGACAGGGGCACCGCGCTGCTTGGGCAGGTCGGCGCGGGGGGACTGCTGACGCGCGAGCGCGAGTGGCGCGAGCTGCCGGCCCAGCTGGCGCTGGCAGAAAAGCACTCCGCCGAAATCCAGGCTCAACTCGACCGCGAGGCCGCCCAGCAGCTCAAGTTGATGAATCAACAGACGGCGCTGGCGCAGGCGGCGGAGGAATTGAATAATCAATCGCGCCAACGATCATCCGAGCGCGACACGCTGGCGCGCGCCGCCGAGAGATTGGGCGAGCAGATCAAGTGGGAAGGCGAGCGCATCAACCAACTTGAAAGCGACCTGGGCGGCGTGCAATCCAAAGAAGCCGCGCTCGAAGCCGAGCTTCAGACGCTTGCGGCTCAGCAATCCGCCGAAGAAGAAAACATTCGGGCGTGCGAAGCGCAACTGGGGGAATTGTCGCTCGAAGAATTGGAAGCGCAGTTGGCTTCGCTGCAGACCGCCGCCGCCGTGACCGAGCAAGCTATCCGCGGGCAAGAAGCCGTGCTGAGCGGCGAGCAAAGCGCGCTGGCAAAACTAGACGCGCAGCTCGGGTCCTGGGCCGGGCGAACGGCGCAGTTGGCGCACGAGCGCTTTGGGCTGAGCGCGCAAATCGAAAGCTTGCGCCTCAATGATCATCGCGGCGCCGGCGAGCTGGACCAGATCGAGGCGCGCATCCACCCGGCCGAAGCGCAGTTGGATCAATTAGAACAAGCGCGCACGACGACCGAGACCGAAGAGAGCGCCGCCCGCGCACGCATCCGGGATCACGAAGCGCGCCACAATACGGCCTTGCTCGAAGCCTCCCGGCGCGAGGACGACATTGCCGCGCTGCGCGAGCGCATTGATGAGGACTTGGGGCTGATGGAGCTAGAGATGGCCGAAGACGTGAGCGGCCCGCTGCCGTTGCCCCTGCGCCCCATCGTCGAAGAATTGCCCGTCGTCAACGCCATACCGGAGGGGTTGGAAGATTCCATCCGGCGGCGCAAGGCGGCGCTGCACCGCCTGGGGCCAATCAATGCCGAGGCCCAAACCGAATACCAGGAAACGTTCGAACGGCACACCTTCCTCACCACGCAGTGCGCCGACCTGGAACAGGCCATCACCTCGCTGCACCAGGTCATTGCCGAGCTGGACGAATTGATGCGCAAATCGTTCCTGAAAACGTTCGAGGCCATCGCCCAGGAATTCAAGGGGACCTTTACGCAATTGTTCGGCGGCGGGTCGGCTAAAATCGTCTTGACCGACCCGGATAACCTCACCGCGACGGGGATTGACATTGTGGCGCGCCCGCCCGGCAAGCGCCAGCAAGGACTGGCGCTGCTTTCCGGCGGCGAACGGGCGCTCACCGCCGCGGCGCTGCTCTTTTCAATCATCAAGGTGCGCCCGACGCCGTTCTGCGTGCTCGACGAAGTGGACGCCGCGTTGGACGAGGCCAACGTGACGCGCTTTCGCGATATTCTCAAAGAATTGTCGTCCACCACCCAGTTTGTGTTGATTACGCACAATCGCGGCACCATCGAGGCCGCCGATACGATCTATGGCATTACCATGGGCGCGGATCACGCCAGCCGCGTGCTGTCGTACCGGCTGGATGGGCAGGAATTGCAATCCAGCAGCAAGATTGTCACGTGATGCGCCTGACGTGTTTTGCCCTGCAGACAGTTTTTGTACAAGCCTACCGTGGGGACAAGTCTCTACAAACATTGTCGCAATGGCTGCTCTACAGGGGCAAAACACGCAAAAGACAGGTAGGGCAAAAGGCGACAAAGTTGTCGCTGACTTAAAGTTAGGCGGCACGTCACCATTCAGGAGAGATTCGTTATGGATGCAGAGGCTGCAAGATCTTGGGACGGTTTTGAATTGATAGCGATGAATGAGCAAGTCAGTTTGTTCAGGGATTACCTAAGTCCTGGAGAGCTTCTTACAGGCCGAGGTTGAGAAGTATCGGAAACGGGGGAGAGATTTGCAACATGAACGATATAGGAAACTGATAGAGAAAGGTGGCCTAATTGATCCGACTGAACCACCCCCAGCGGAAGAGGCCTGGGTTAGTAACCAGAAAGAGATGATAGAGACTATCTTTATTGCTACATTGCGAGAATCGCTTTTCATAAGTCTTTACGCTTTTCTCGAATTGCGGCTAATTGAAGAATGCCGTTATCGGGAACGATGGGGTAAGACCGAGGTGCCTCTTAAAGACGTCATTCGTGGTGGTATTGACAAAGCAAAGGACTGTTTGAAAGGGCAGGTTGATTTTAGCGGTCGAGAATGGCAAGAGATTAAGAACTATCAGAGGCTTCGGGATTTTTTCGTTCACTGTGGCAGTTTTGAGAATGTGAAAAGTGAAGACCACAAAAGGTTGCTCAGAGAATATGCTAATCGTGAGCCGACTTTATCTCTGGGCAGTAATGGAATAGGTCTCCAGAAAGGCTTCTGCGAAAAAGTGCTTGATACAGTCGAAGAATTCCTTCGCTTGTTGTAGTTGTCAATTTTTAGTAGAGCATGGGGCATGCCGAACCGCCCAACAACGGCTTGCACCCGACTGGCCTTACGCTACGAGTTCCAAGGTTACTTTCGCGTGGTCATCGCCGTTCGGGGCGCAGGCGTTCTTCGTCGCACCCTGGTCGGCGGGTGATGCTGACGTTAGGCCCCATATATCAACAATGCTAACAAATGTGCCCTGTTCTGTATAGAGTATCATCTCAAAATGTAGGGGCGACTCTTGCGGTCGCCCATATGAGGGCAGGGGCAAGCCCTGCCACTACCCCGGATTATTGAGAAGATACTGTATAGAAATAGTAGGACCTTGGTTACCATACATTCCAGTTTTATATCTGGTGTAATCGAGCTCTAGTTACTATGAAGGGACAAACTGATGGATGCTGGACATGAAGATTCTGTATGGACAAAGAAAGGGGCCACTTTAAGCGACAAAACCGCTCAAAGAGAATTTGGCCTGACCCAACAGGAGATTGTTGAAGCCATACAGTGTGGCAAATTGCAATATCGTGAGAATAATATCTATGGGAATCCGTATTTACGGTTGATCCGAAGTGAAGTAGAAGCACTAGTCAGCGAGAAGCATGGGGATGACTACCTGAAGGATAAGAAACTAAAAAAAGAGTTAGCACAGATCAATAAAACACTAAAAACCCTGAAGGCCCAAACCATCTCTCTTGAGAAGAGAAAAGCTGAACTTTTAAAACTTTTGGGGAAGTGAACGTCGTAACTGGACAATCTATTGATTGCTCGACTAAATTTGATTCTACAGACCGTAGCACTGCTTCTGAAAATAAACGGGGCCTACCCAGCGCATGCAGCCGACCACCCATACGCTGCGAGTTCCAGAGCTACTTTCGCGTGGTCATCATCATTCGGGGCGCGGCGTCCCCGCACACACCAGAAGGGCTTGGGGCTATCCTCAAGGCTGCAGGCTTTGACGATATTCAGATTTTTTCCAAAGTGGCAGAATTCGTTTGTGCCACCGACGAAGAATATGGGTCTACATTATGGTCGCACAAGGCGCGAAACATTGGAGGAGATAGAACGAATAACAGGTGAGGAAGGGATGCCAGCCTGCTCTCCGACAGGCTGCTAGCCAAGCTCGATTGCGAATGGTGTGAATTCAACTATTACCAACGTTGACCGCAGACTAGCACCGCGTTCAACCGACTTGCCTCACGCGCCGCGTTTAACCATTGTTAGGTGTTCCAAAGTGTTTCGAGCAAATCAGCGAGTCCGGCGCAGATCGGCAAGCGGCTGACGCACATGTTGGTCGGCTTAATCACGATGAGGCAAAACGAAAAGGGGACAACCTGATGACGACTAGATCCAAAGTAGCTGTGCTGTACACGCAGCCAGAGACCGTTATTCAAGATTACGAGAGATTGTTCCAACTGGCAGGCGGGGCCAATGCTCTTCAGCCTCATACGACCACGATTCTCAAAGACAACATTACCTGGCATTTCCCAATGCCAGGGGCCAATACTACTCCCTGGCAACTTGAGGGCACGATCCTTGCTCTGCGACAAGCTGGCTTTGATGATCTGGTGTGCGTGCAAAACAAAACAGTAGTCACCAATGCTTTCAAAGGGGAAGACCTGAATGGCTACGTGCCAATCTTCCAGCATTATAATGTCTCGGTGCGATACAACTTTCGCAAGGAAGATATGAATTGGATTCCTTATCAGCCAACAGCCAAAATGCTGGCCCTGGATCATATCTATCCTGAAGGGATCTATATTCCGGATTATTTCATGGGCAGGAATATCGTTCACCTGCCGACGGTCAAGACGCATATGTATACCACCACTACCGGGGCGATGAAAAACGCCTTCGGCGGACTGCTCAGCAAGTATCGGCATTACACACACACCTGGATTCACGAAACGCTGGTGGATTTGTTGGCCATCCAGAAAGAAATCCATCCCGGCATTTTTGCTCTGATGGATGGTACGACGGCTGGCAATGGGGCTGGGCCGCGTATGGTGCAGCCAGTGCTCAAGCACGTCATCTTGGCCTCAGCTGATCAAGTTGCGATTGATGCAATAGCGGCTAAGCTGATGGGATTTGACCCGCTCAGCATCAAGTACATCCGCTTGGCTCACGAGCGAGGGCTGGGCGTGGGTGATCTCCGCGACATTGAACTGGTCGGTGACGACGTATCGGGGGAGAACTGGGGTTTTAAGGTCGGATACAATTCTCACAGCTTCCTGGCTTGGTTGGCCTGGTACGGCCCAACTCGGATCTTCCAAAAGGTGGTTTTGCGAACGCCATTGGTAATCGTTCCTATTCTGATTGGCGAAATTGAGCAGGACTATCTCTACTGGCCGCTGAAGTATAAAGGCATCGCCAAGCATTGGCGCCAGAACACCATGTGGGGACAGTGTTTCCAACGGTATCAGGAACAAGGACACTTGGTAGATTCAATAAGTAAAGTTCACTTATTACCTGGCTGACCTGATGCGAGGTATTAGCATAGAAGAGTATGTCAACATTTACTTCACGTGAACTGGGCAAGTCTGGTAAAGTCGGCCCATTGGGACTGGGCTGCTGGGCCATCGGCGGAATCTGGCAATGGCTTGGCGGCCCGGGCGGCTGGGGTGAGGTGGATGACGCCGAATCAATTCGCGCGATTCACGCCGCCTTGGACAACGGCATCAACTTTTTTGATACGGCCGCCAACTATGGCACGGGGCACAGTGAGCGTATCTTGGGACAGGCGCTGGCAGGACGGCGCCAGCAGGCGGTTATTTCCACCAAGTTCGGCTTTGTCGTAGACGAAGCCGGCAAAAAAGTGACCCGCTTTGAGAGTGACGACGACGTTATCAAGAATGCGCGCGAGTCGTGCGAGGCCAGTTTGCGCCGCCTGGGCACAGACTATATTGACTTGTTCTTGCTCCACGTGTGGGATTTTCCGGTGGAGCGGGCCGGTGAATTGCGCGAGGTGCTGGAAGCGCTGGCGCGCGAAGGAAAAATCCGCACCTACGGCTGGAGCACCGACTCGGTAGAGTTGGCGCGAACGTTTGCCGATGGCAAACACTGCGCTGCCATCGAGCATGACCTGAACGTCATTTTGGATGCGCCGGAGATGTTGGCCTTGTGCGAACAACATGATCTTGCCAGCGTGAATCGGAGTCCGCTGGCGCGCGGCGCACTCACCGGCAAATATAGTAAAGGCACAGTTTTTGCTGAGAATGATGTCCGCCGTGATGAGTGGTCGGTTGAACACTTTTTCGTACCAACCCTTGACAAGCTCGACGCCGTGTGCAGCATCCTGACCAGCGGCGGGCGAACTCTGGCGCAGGGCGCGCTGGCCTGGGTACTGACCCGCAGTCAAAGGACCATCCCGATTCCTGGCTTCCGCACAGTAAAGCAGGTGGAGGAGAATGCCAGGACAATGCATTTTGGCCCACTAACGCCAGACCAGATGCGTCAGATTGATGTGTTGTTGGAAAGGGTATAACCATTTGTCCGGCAGGTCAAGCTGCCCGATGACGACTTGCAAGCGATCCCAACAGTGGCGCCCTTTAATGTGCGTCGTCTTGCGGGCACTTGGGGCTAAGGATTAAATAACTTACCCATGCGCCGATAGGTTTACGTGCCTTCCGTCGTCAAGGTGAGCCAGTTATCTAATTCCTAATTCTCATTGATCACGACATCGTGCGCACCTTTTTGCCCTTTTCCTAGTCGGAACACTGATCAGGACATCGTGCGTACTTTTGCCAGACAACGGAGCAAAATGCGTATTTTTGTACGGAAAAACGATAAATCGCGCACGATGTCGTGATTGCTTTTTGACACTAGACTGCGCACGATGTCGTGATTGCTCAACCGCGCACGATGTCGTGATTATTGACACCTAATCCTTAGCTGAGCGTTGAGCGGCACAAGTCAAACAGAGGTCACCAGATGCCCGTAAGAACCGAAAAAGAGAAAATGCTGGCCGGAGAAACCTACAACTGCCTTGATCCTGACCTGGAAGTTGAACGCCAAAAGATCAAGAGCTTGCTTCGGCTCTACAATCTGACTGAAGCCGCGCCTGAACGACAAGCCATCCTCCAACAACTGCTGGGACAGATCGGTCAGGATTCGATCATTGAGCCACCCCTCTACTGCGTCTATGGTCGGAACATCTATATCGGCGATCATGTCTATCTGAACGTCTTGTGTACCATTCTGGACTGTAACGAGGTGCACATTGGCCACCATGTCATGATCGGGCCTGGCGTCCAGATCTATACCGCCGCCCATGTCCTTCAGGCGGAAGCGCGGATCCAGGGTTGGGAAGTGGCCAAACCAATTGTGGTCGAGGACAATGTATGGTTAGGAGGCGGCGCCATTCTCTTGCCAGGGGTGAGGGTAGGCCGGAATGCCGTGGTGGGCGCGGGGGCAGTCGTCACCCGGAGTGTTCCGGCGAATACGGTGGTGGCGGGGAATCCGGCCAGGGTGATTCGAGAGATCGAGCAGCAATAACTGGCTAGAGGGCTTGGCGAGGTTGAACAGCAAGTCACTGG
Source organism: uncultured Anaerolineae bacterium (assembly GCA_964651475.1). Taxonomy (GTDB): domain Bacteria; phylum Chloroflexota; class Anaerolineae; order Fen-1058; family Fen-1058; genus JBGSMF01. The sequence continues at coordinate 164,476 of CAZYXV010000004.1, forward strand.
GGTTGGTGGGCGAGGACCAGCAGCATGGGCTGCCTGGCGCTCAGCTCGCTCCGTTAACAGTGGGCTGGTTGCAAGGCCGAATGTGTATGGTATACTTTCGGATGAGTGGCACAATGCCGGAGAGTCAGAGTGATGGGTTGTGAGTTCCGGCAAAGAGGGACAAATCGGCGGCTAACACCGACTCCACGAGGAGTATCTTGATTATGCCAGTACAGATAAACTTTCTAGCTGCAATATGGCTCTTTTTTTTGGTTTTTGTACTTCACGAAGTTGAAGAGTGGAATATTGACCAATTTGAGCACCGCAATTTTGTGGGCTTACCCCCCGCAGCAACGGATCAAAGTGCGCGGATGTGGATCGGGTTTGTTGTTCTGACGGGGTTGGTTTGGTGCACCGCAGCTACGTTACCAGGCAATCCTACCATCGCCGCATGGATCATTCTGCCTGCCATAGCCATCATGCTCCAGAACGCCCTGCAGCACGTATTTTGGGCGTTTTATTTCCGGCAATATGCTCCGGGTGTTGTCACGGCGGTTTTGCTGATGATCCCGTCGGGCGGCTACGTGATCGCCATGTCCATCGAACAGGGGCACGTGCCGATTTGGTACATAGCTTTATGGATGGCTGTTGTTATTATGGGATTTGTCCAGACGGTTAGGGCCGGCAACAAGATGACACCTTTAATACGTACAATCAACAACATTGGTATCTGGCTTTCGGACAGAATAAGATAAAGCGGGATACTTTGCCGAGAGAGCGCCCAACACCCGCTCCGCAAACCCGGCGCTGCGTCTCAGCTTTTCCATTGGGCGGGTCAGAATCTCGATGGATATCGAAGGATGAGAAATTAAATGGAAAATTTCCAGGCCATCATCAAGCAAGCCAAACAGCAGCAAGCAATTTCTCTAGATCTGTCGTTTCAGGAATTAGTCACGTTGCCACTTGAAGTTGTTGAATTATCACACTTGCAGGTCTTGAATCTTCGACGCAACGTGCTCACCACTTTGCCTGCCGAACTCTGCCAGCTAACGCAGTTAAGAGAACTCAACTTGGGTCGCAACCGATTGACCACCTTGCCGCCAGTTCTCTTTGAACTAACAGGCCTGGAGAGTCTGCTCCTCTATGGTAATGCGTTGACGAGCTTGCCTCCAGCAATTCGCCAACTGGTCAACTTGCGTGGGTTGAACCTCTGGGATAATCAACTAACGTCCCTCCCACCCGAGGTTGGACAGTTGAGAAAGTTAATGACACTTAACCTGGAATCCAACTACCTTACAACCTTACCTGACGCCATCCAAGAATTGCACAACCTGGTCGGGTTATACCTGCGGAGCAATCCATTGCCTCTTCCCAGTGAAATCGTCGCGCTAGAGGATCAGCCAGAGACCATTCTGAGGTATTACTTTACGCACATTAGCAAAGGTCAATAGGGAGAGTCATAGATGCAGTTCAACTTTAAATTGATGGATGAACACTATGCCCACGCAATCGCAAATTGGCATTACGAGGGTATCTATGTTTTCTACGATATGGATCAGGACGCGGAAGACCTGGAAGAACTGTTAGACCCTCACAGTTGGGCGGATAGATACTATGCGGTTGTCAATAAATGTAACGAGTTGATAGGGTTCTTTTGCTTCGAACAAGATGGTGAGGCAGTGATTATTGGATTGGGATTGAGGCCCGATCACACAGGTAAAGGGTTAGGGCAGACCTTTGTTGAGGCTGGTCTTGAATTTGCACAAGAAAAATTCAGCCCTACAGCGTTTCGTTTGAGTGTGGCCACGTTTAATCAAAGGGCCATCCGGCTTTATGAGAGGGTGGGCTTCAAGCCCGACGGGGTTTTCATGAACGAGACCAATGGCGGCCAATACGAGTTTCTCCGAATGGTAAGGAAGGCTTGAACACATTGAATTCAAGTAATAGCCCAGGCAGCGTAGAAAAAAAACGGGGGTATCGGTTATGGATACATTTGACAAATACATCATCGAAGGAGAGATTGGAAAGCATCTCGATATCAAGCTCTCACCGTTCATCCAGGATGTCATTCAATCCCACGAGCTCCCCGGTCTTGCTATCGGCATTGTGGCTGACGATGAGATTGTGTATGCAAGAGGCTTTGGGGTAAAGAGTATCGAAACCCGAGACCCCGTATCCATAGCAACCATATTTCACATGGCCTCGGTCTCTAAACCTTTCGTGGCTACCGGCATTGTTCAATTGGTCGAGCAAGGCATGGTTCAACTTGACGCGCCCGTCATCACCTATCTCCCCTATTTCAAGCTGGATGACGAGCGCTATAGAGACATAACCGTACAACACTTGCTCAGCCATGTTTCGGGCATGCCAGACGTGGAGGATTATGAATGGGACAACCCTCAGTACGACCAGGGCGCGCTGGGGCGATATGTGCGCAGCTTGTCGTCAGAGAAACTGGTCTCCAGGCCGGGCGACAAGTACGCCTATAGCAATATGGCATTCGAATGTTTGGGCGATGTCATCGCCAAGGTTTCAGGGATGCCTTTTGACGATTACGTAAGAAAGCACATTCTCAATCCCGCTGGAATGACAGAGAGTTCATTTCTCAAACCGGAGCGTCTTCCAGGGAGTTGGGCAGCGCCCCACGTGAGGATCTTGGCCAACCTGGCGTGGGAAGGATACCCGTACAATCGTATGCACGGGCCAAGCTCAACGCTTCACTCCAACGCTCTAGAGATGTGCAACTGGGCAATCACCAATCTAAATCGGGGACAGATCAGAGGCAGGCAAATCCTCAATCCTTCGTCTTACGACCTTCTCTGGGAACCTCGGGCTAAAACCGGCGAGGGCGAGCAAGTGGGCTTGAGCTGGTTTCTCGGAGAATATCGCGGCGAGAAAATGATCAGACATGGCGGGGGCGATATCGGCTTTCAGTCCTATTTCGTCATGCTGCCAGGCAAGAGGGCAGCGGTGGTTGTGGCATGCAATTTGATACCTGCTCCTGTTGACAAGATTGCTTATTCAGCTCTGGATATTCTCCTCGGTTACGATCCTGACCCCATCATTCCGTATGCCAGCATCCTTGTTCTCAAAACATTGAACGAGAAAGGTCTGGAGGCCGCTGTGGCGCAGTGGAATTCGCTCAGGTCAAATCATCCTCAGGAATACGATTTCAGCCTGCGGCAATTTGATAGCTTGTATACCGCAATGAGTTTGAAAAGGATACAGGATGCAGAAAGTATAGCCCGCCTATGCGCCAGAATCCTCCCAGAAGCCGACTTGAACATCCTTGAAGATGATTTCAGTACGTATCAGAATACAGTCGCAGCGGCTATATTGAGAGCGATTCGGGAGCATTAAGAGTTTGTAAGGGGGAGGAATGATCCTATTTCTTATCAATATCCTCGCTATCGTAGCTGTGGGAATTTTCGTTTTGCGCCGCGGTCGCGACCAACGGGTTGGAAGCATCAAGTCTGCGCACTGGCTAAGAATAGCTGGCCTCGTTCCGTTGGGTTTGCAGGTCGCGATCTTTTTACTCTTTGGCATTGGCGAGATGGCGTCAGGCGATCTAAGCGGCGCCGGGCACTTGCTGCAAGTAGCAGTCGCTGTGCTGTTGGGGATACTCGCCTGGATGCGGCCACTAGAGGGAGGGGGCGCCCTTTTCGTAGGAGCCATCCTTTTCATCGTCAGCTTCATGATTGGCTCAACCCCTCCCCCTGAACTCAGTGTGATATCCCCTGCAATAATGATCTTGGCGGCTCCGCAGATTGTCTCTGGCGCACTGTTCTCCATCGCCGGGATGCTGGCCCGGAGGGCTGCAACTCCAGGCAAACCAGGATAAGATGATTGAGTGCCAAACAAAACCCAGGTGAAAGAGTGAAAATCCATTACAACTCGCCGGCAGTCTTGACTTTTGCTATTGCCATTGTCTTTATCCATCTCGTGAGCACATACGCTTTTGCCGGATTCACCAATACTTTTTTTGTGATAGGGCCAAGCTTTTCATTTGCTGAACCTTTGGATTACTTTCGTCTTGTGTCGCACGTCATGGGGCACGTAAGCTTTGATCACCTGTTTAGCAACCTGTTGCTCATTTTACTGCTTGGCCCGATTCTTGAAGAAAAGTATGGCAGCTCCAGCATGGTGTGGATCATGCTAGTCACAGCATTGTCAACCGGGTTAGTCAATGTGTTGTTCTTGCCGACGAGCTTGTTGGGAGCCAGCGGCATCGCTTTCGCCTTTATTATCCTGGCATCAATCGTCAACGTAAGAAGAGGTTACATTCCCCTTTCGTTTATTCTCGTTTTTGTTCTATTTATTGGCAATGAACTGATTTTGAGCCTGGATGAGGATAACATCTCCCAAATGGCGCACATTGTTGGGGGAGTCGTAGGCGCTGTATTCGGCTTTTACCTTGTAAAGCCGGTAAGCTAGGAGTTTGTCGGAGTGGCTGACGCATCCCTATGCGTTGGCGGGGCTGGCATAGGGATGCCAGCCTGCTTTCCAAGAGGCTGCTAGGAGCTTGTCGGAGAGACGCCGAGGACAACGGACTGAGCAGGGTTCTCCGACAGCCAGCTTGTGCTCAGGAAAAGACCATGTACAAATGTCCCAAATGTGGCAGCACGCAAATAGATCAATATCGAATGCCGTTTGGCGCGATGTGGTGTAACGCCTGTGGTTTTAGGGTCGAAGACAAAAACCAGGTTCCCAACCCATTTGTCGAAGCGGCCAAACGCGCTGTCCCACAAGTGGTTAAACCCAATCAGGACCCTGCTGCGGACACCCGCCAGGGGGAGTAGCCGCAGCTTGTCAGGATGTTACGGCGTAAGAGCGCCTTTTCTGTCTAGCCGCCAGGCAAGTAGGCGCTCCTACGGAAATTGTGGAGAGTCCCTGAAATGAAAAAGACATATTTGCTCATCGTGTTCCTTGTCAGCTTGCTGGCAGCCTGCACGCCAGCGGCGTCAGGCTGCACGCTCAACTTTCAGGCCGCCGTCCGCCAGGGGCCAAGCGCCGGCCTCTCGGTGGCGGGCGATTTGACGTGGCAGATCCGGCAATCTAACATTGAGGGGCGGCTCGTCCGCGAGGATGGCTCGGAAGCGCGCGTCACCGGTCAGGCGGATGAGCGGGCCATCCACATGGTCATTGAATTGGATGGGGACAATGTTCTCTTGGGCGTTGGCACGTCGCAGCAAGATATTCGCGAGTGTCGGGGATCGCTGGGGGGGAGCCTGGTTGGCCCGCAGCCGGGCGATAGCGGTGATTGGTATGGACGCTTTGCGGTGGGACAACCGGCAGGCGTATTATCTATGCTAAGCCTGCCTGTTGTATTGATTGTTTGCCTTTTGTTGTTTGCGGTGCTGGGTCTTGTAATCTTGCGCCGCCTGGGTTATAGCGGCAAAAAATCCGCAACCCCATCTTGGGTAAGCGCCAGCAGTCAGGTCGTCGAGCCGGAAGCCTGGCCTGGCCAGGCCGGCAAGCCGCTGGCGCAATTTGTCACCACTTACACGCTGGGCGACGATCACTATGACGTTTCGTTCAGCATTAAAACGGGCAGCGACTTTATGGGCGAGTGCGGCGCGGGTATCTCGCACACGCTGGGCGCGGGCAAACCCAAGCAAGCCACGGCGCTGGAAGTGTGGATCTTTGACAAAAACGACATCAACACCATCACCAGGGTGCTGATGAGCGAATATTGCTATAGCAATGAAGCTCAGCGAGCCAGCCTGGCGCACAAAGGCCAGGCCCTGCTCATCCAGCCGGGAATGAACGTGGAACTGGAAACCAAAACGCTCCGCTTGTTGGCGCACGTCGCCGAGCTGGATTATGGCGCGGGTGGATTGCCCAAGAGCTATTTCAACAAAGTGACGCTTAAACTGGCCGTGTGGGCCAGGTAAGAACAGGCAGGTCCCGACTTTTGCCATAAAATTGAATACCTGTCCAATTCTAAAATCATCCAGGTGGCGTATGCACCTGGATGATTTTTGTTTTATAATGGTTCAGCACTTGTCAGGATTCCCTTGTGCCAGGAGTAAAACCGGATGAAATCTAGAACGCACTGCCTGTTAACAACCATTCTCTTATTGACCCTGGTAGGTTGTTCTACCGCGCCGCCAGCCGCAACTTTGTCAACCGATACCCCCATCCCGCCTGGCAGCACACCCCTGCCGCCAACATCCACGCCAGCGCCAACCAGTACCTCCCTCCCGCCGACGGATACGCCAGTTCCGCCGCCCGCTACTCCCGTTCCTATCCCACCGCCTCCAGCGCCTCAAGCCGCCACGCACACCGTGTGCGCGGCGGGCTGCGATTTCACCACACTCCAGGCCGCCATGGATGATCCCAACACGCCGGATGGCGCCGTGATTGAAATCGCCGATCCTGTTCACACCGAGGCCGCTATCCTCGTCAACAAAAACCTCACCATCCAGGGGAGGGGCGCTAAAAGCAGCATCGTGCAGGCTTTTGCCGAAAGAACCGGCGCGACCGCGCGCGTGTTTCACATCGCTCCGGGTGTTATGGCGACCATTCGAGATATAACCATCCGGCACGGTTACCCGCCTTCGTCTCCTTATGCCGGGGGCGGCATCTGGAATGAGGGCGCGCTGACGCTGATCAGCAGCATTGTCAGCGACAACACCGCCGCAGATGGGGGCGGCATTTGGAATCGGGGCACGCTGACCATCACTCACTCCATCCTCACCGGCAACTATTCAGACGGCGCCGGCGATCCTTACGTTGAATGTGGCAGCGGCGCCGCCATCAACAACGCCGACAGCGCAACGCTGACGCTGATCGGCAGCACCATCACAGAAAACCAGGCGAATGGCAAGGGGGGCGCCATCCACGTCGCCTGTTACGGCCCAGCCACACTCATCGGCAGCACCGTCACGAACAACAAAGCAGCCCGCAATGGTGGAGGCTTTCACGTTGGCCCGAATGGTCTCCTCAGGCTCATTGACAGCATCGTTCAAAATAATGTCTCGGGCAGCATAGGCGGCGGCGTTTACATCAAGGGAACGTTAGAGTACACCAATACCGTTATCGCAGGCTGTGTCTTGGGCGGAGCGGGTGGTTACAAAGGGCAAGGCGCCGTGCGCGTCCAAAACAACACGCGGGTTAAAGACAATGACTGTAAATGGATACCTTCACAGTAACAGTTTCACACAGTAAGTTACAAGAGGTCGTGCTGCCGGGCGTGGGCGGCGGCTTGAGTACGATTGTGCACGCCCAACTTGCCATAAATGTTCTTGAGATGTGTTTTGACCGTGTCGGCCGAGATCACCAGTGATTGGGCGATTTCTTGGTTAGACAGTCCGGCGGCCACCAGCCGCAGCACTTGCAATTCCCGTTCGCTGAGAGGCTCAACGAGATCGTGTAAGGCGAGCTTGTTTTCGATTGGAGGCGCGCTGGCGCTTTTTCCCTCGTTCCCGATAGCCGCGAGTAACTTGCTCACATAGTCTGCCGCGAGGCCCCCAGCGGCGGCCAATCGCAGTAGCCTCTCCATCGGCGCGCCCTCGTCCACAAACGTGCGCACGTACCCCTCTGGCTCCCCCAGAGACAGAGCCCGAGCCATCGCTGCCATGGCCTTTTCGGTCTGCCCTTGCGCCCGGAGGGCCAGCGCCAGCAGCGCCAGAATCTCGATGGCTTTTCCCATCCATCCCCTGGTCTCGGCGGCTTCCGACAAGCGCGTCAGCAGGCGCACCGCGTCGTCCAGGTGCGTTCCGTCAGGTTGCGCCTGCCCCAGGGCCACGAGCACCCGCCCCAAGATAATGTGCTCCAGTTCGCGCGCAAAACCGGGAGGGTCCTGGACGCCCAGCCCGCTTGCTTGCGCCCAGCGGGCGGCAGCCTCGAGATGGCCTTGTGCGAGCCACAGCCGTACCTGGCACTCTTGCACCCAGCGGAGCACCAAGAAATCCGGGACGGGCATCTGGCACAGTTGCAGCGCTTTCTGGAGCGCGTCGCCCGCGCTGCGCAGGTCGCCCTGCGCCAGGTGAACACGGGCCAGCGTCACGTATCCGATGGCCCAATCCTCAATGTGTCCTACCTGTTTACACAGGTCAATGCCATCCGTCACGTAGCGCAAAGCGGCATCCAGGTTGTTCCATTCATAGTATACGCCGCCCATATTTACGTAAGCATAGCCCGCAGCCGGCAAGCGGCGGCCATCCTGGTCTGTTGCCATGCGCAGTGCGTCTTGATAGTTCACCAGGGCCTGGTGAAGCTGGCCTTGCAGCGTTTGCTGGTAAGCGAGGCGGCAGGCGGCGACGACTGCCACAAAGGTAAAGCCGGTGGCCAGGCTGATATTCCGCGCCTCGGCGCAAGCTTGATTGGCCGCCTCGAGATCGCCGATTAAACGGTGCGCCCACCCTAAGGCCATTGTGCTCACGGCGCGCACGCGGCTTGCCTTGGGCAGGTGTTCAGACGCCTGGGAGGCCAATTCCCTGGCAAGCGATGCCTGTTCCTTAGACACAGCCTCCAGGGCGCGCAGCGTGGCAACGTGGCCTTGCATGGTGCGTATTTCAAGCAGTGCGTCCTCTGGTGGATTCGCATCGAGCAAGAGCTTGCGTTTTTCAAGCGTTCGCTCGGCTTCTTGCAGGCGGGGGGCAAGCGCTTCGTAACGCCCTCTCACGAGCAGCGCCCAGGCGTGAAAGATGCACAACCATGGCCGGTCGCGTGTCAGTTCGTCGGGCAGCCTGTCCAGCCAGGTGAGGAGTGTGGCCATTTCGCTGCGGGCAAACATTTGCATAGCGCATTGCTCGATCAACCGCGCTGCCTCTGCCATCTCTTCGGCGGCCAGCGCGTGGCCTACGGCTTCTGCAATAAAGCCATTTTGCTCGTACCACGCCGCGGCCCGGCAGTGCAGCCCGGCAATGTGCTCCGGCTCCGTCTGGCGCAAGCGCAGCGCCAGGAAATCGGCAAACAGGTGGTGATAGCGGTACCAGCGCCGCTCGTCGTCCAATGGCGCCAGGAACAAATTGGACTGTTCCAGCCGCGCCAGGATGGACTGGCTATCTTTTTCGCCGGTAACTGCCTCACACAAGGGGGCGCTCAGGCGCTCCAAAATCGAAGTCCGGCGCAAAAAGGCCTGGAGGTCTTGCGGCAGACGCGCCATGACCTCTTCGGTCAAGTAATCCAGGATGTGCCGGTTGCTGCCCGTAAACGCGCGAATGAAAGCGCCCGCGCGTTCGGCGTCTTGGCCGGGGGTTGGCGTGGCCAGGGAGTGCAGCGCAATCGCCGCCAACTGCAGCCCGGCAATCCATCCTTCGGTTCGTTGTTCCAGCGCTCTCACGTCCTCATTCGAAAGCTCTAACCCCATCCTCTCGTTTAAAAAGGCAAACGCTTCGTCGGATGTAAAGAGCAGGTCAGCCGCGCGCAGCTCGACCATCTGGTCTCGGGCGCGCAGGCGCGCCAGGGGCAGGGGGGGATCGAAGCGCGTGGCGATGACGAGGTGCAGTCCGTGCGGAAAGGGCGGCAGGTGATCGAGCAGAAACGCGAGGACCTGGTGAACGGGAGGCGCGGTGATGACGTGATAGTCGTCGAGCACCACGAGCAAACAAGCCGACAGGCCGGCTATCTCGTTGACGAGGGGCGTCAGGAGCGACTCGATGGGCGGCAATTGCGGCGAGCGAAGCAGCGCCAGCGTGGCCTGCCCCAGGTCTGGCTCCACCGTCTGCAGAGCGGCTATCAAGTAAGCCAGAAAGCGAGCCGCGTCATCGTCGCCTCTATCCAGCGCGAGCCAGGCCACTCGATTCCTGGCAGAGACCCACTCGCTCAACAGCGTAGTCTTGCCATAGCCGGCCGGGGCGGAAACGAGGATCAACTTGCGCTCCAGGCCGGCATCCAGCCGCCCGGTCAGGCGCGCGCGCGGCACCAGTCCAGGTCGGGCGTGGGGAATGTAGAGCTTGGTCTTGAGTAGCGGTGTGAGCATGGTAACATTATATTACCACGCTTTACAGATTTCTGTTTAACCCAACCCTAACGCGGCCCGTCTTTATTCACCCGTTTAACCAGCAATAAAGGTAAGCCCAAATCCAACAGCTTGCCCAATGCGCCGTGCAAAGCAGCCTGGTCACAAACCCAGCCCGTCAGCATGGTCTCGTCATCAAGTTGCGGCGTGATGGCAAAGCCGTCGAACCAGTCCGACCACGTAAGGTCGAGGCGGCCTTTAACCCTGATCTCGTAGGTTCCTCTTCCAAATTCTCGCATGTCCATCATCTGTGCCATTTGTGCTGATTGACTGACCTCACACCGCTCACTGGCGGGCCGCGTCCATCGCGCAGCGAAACCCCACTTTGTGGCGAGTATAGTCGGGGGCGTTTTCGCCGCGATTGGTGCTGCGCGCGTCGTCGGGCGTATCGAGCCAGCATCCGCCGCGCGGGATGCGAGATTCGCCGGAGGCCGGGCCTTGGGGGTTGACTTCTTGCCGGGCCGGGTACCTGGCGTACCAATCGGCCACCCACTCTCGCACGTTGCCGGCCATGTCCTGCGCGCCGCACCAACTGGCGCCGGCCGGAAAGCTGCCTACCGGCGCGGTGTCGGGATAGCCGTCGTCAACGCTTGGATCGTTTGGCCCCGCCTTGCACCTGGCGTCACAATAGTTCAAGCGCGTTCCGTCAAAGGCGTTGCCCCATGGAAAGATGCGCCCCTCTGGCCCGCGCGCCGCATATTCCCACTCGGCCTCTGTGGGCAGCCGCGCCCCGGCCCACCCGCAATAATCCGTCGCCTGTTGCCAGGTGACCCAAACGACGGGATAATCGTCATAGGCGCTTTCACCATAATAAGACGGACGGGTATACGAGCCAGGATTGACGGGCAAGGTGCACCCCGCTGCTTCCACGCAGCGGCGATACTGGCCGTTTGTGACTTCTGTCCCATCAATCCAAAAACTATCCAGGACGACGGTGTGCGCCGGCTGCTCGTTTAAAAACACGTCTCGCCGGCAGGTGGCGATGGCGTCCTTGCCGCCGTATTGCTTGCATAACTGCAGCGCGTATTTCAGGCCCGCGGCGTCGGCGCCCATCTTGAACTCGCCGGCCGGCGCGTAAACCATCACCATCCCATCAACCGGGCGGATATACATATCACCCACATCCCACACTTGGGCCGGCGATGTGGCCTGAGCCGCAGGAAGATTGGGAATGGACGATGTGGAGACCGGCGCGGCGCCGGATGTGGGTGTAGAACATCCGGCGATAACGATTCCCAATAAGATCACTAGCGCGCTTGTTGTGCGGGTTTTCATATTGATGCTCCTCGTGTTTCTGAACATGGGCGGCGGTGCTTGTCTCATCTTGACCACTCGCCGTGATCGCATGTCATGGCGCCGGGCGGCCAGGGCGGCGCGCACGTCGGCGTGGGCAAGATCAAGTCCCTCAAGGAACGCCTCTCGCCCGGCGGCGCTATCGCGGGCCCGCCGCCGCTCCACGCTGCCAGGGCCTGGGCCATAAGGACGCCGGCCGTCCTGAGGCGGGCGGGATGGATGTTCTGAACGTCGTCTTGCGTCGTGTGGTAAGCGGGGTCGCTATCCCATATCAGCATGGCCGAAGGTACGCTCATTTCGTGAAATGGAACGTGGTCGCTTCCACCCACCCACCCATCAAACTGGGCAGTGACGCTAAAAGTATTGATGGTAGTCCAGAGATGGTCCGCCACGGGGCTTTGGCCGTTCAGGTGCAAATCCTGGCCTACGCCAATGACATCCATGTTGAGCACGGCCACTGTGTGGTCGAGGGGATACACGGGTCGCCGCACGTAATAGCCAGAGCCATTCCGCCCGTCTTCCTCGTCGTCCCAGGCGGCAAAGAGCACGCTGCGGGCAGGCTGGAACCCTTGCGCCTGCCACAAGCGGGCGATTTCCAGCATTGCGCTCACGCCGCTGGCATTATCGTTAGCGCCGTTGTATACGGCCCCGTCGGGGTCCTGGCCAATGTGATCATAGTGAGCGCCAATGATGACAATTTCATCGCGGTGATCGGGATCGGAACCGGGCAACAAACCCAAGACATTGCGCGCCTCTGCCGGCTGCTCTTGAAAGGCAACCGCCATGCGCGCCGTAGCCAAAAGCGGTGTAGGGGCCAGGCGGCCATCCAGATCGTCCAGCGTGTATGCCGTGCCGGCCAGCAAATCGCGCGCAACGGTCTCGGTGACGCAAAAGGCGGGAATGGTTTCCGGGTCAATGCGCACGGCGCCGCGCGGAAACTGCTCCCCGCTCCGCTTGCACAGCAGCAGCAAGCCGCCCGCTTTGTGCTGGCGCGCTTGTTCGATCATTTCGCTGTAGACGTTGGCGTCTTCGGGGTTGCGGCAAAAGGCGATTTTGCCCGCCATGTCTTGACCGGCCCAATCCTTGCGATTGCACTCGTTCAACCAGATTACCTGCCCCTCGGCTTTTCCAGCGCCCAGGTAGCCGCGCGTGCGCGCCATATAGTCGGTGCGATAATTGTACGTGCGCGTGACGCCTTGCCGGGCGACGACGAGCACCGGCATCTCTACAAGCCGGGTGATGGGCACGGTAAAGGTCTGGAAGTACGAGCCGGCTATTCCGCCCGGCTGCAGGCCATACTCGGCCAGGTGAGCGGCGATGTACTCGCCCGCGGCGCGCCCGCCGGGCGTTCCGGGGCGGCGGCCGGTCAGGTCGTCGCTGGCCAGGTAGGTCACGTGCGCCAGCGCCTGCTCTTCGTCAAACATCCGCGCGCCTTGCCGATAGTCGTCGCCCCTTGCCAGCGGCTCGGCAGCGGAGCGCTGCGCCTCTGCCTGCCCGAGCGTACTCACCGCCAGGAACGCGACCCGCCCCGCTTTTTCCAGTTTTTCGGGGTCTATGGTTTCCAAGGCGTCGCGGGCAGTGTGAGCCAGGCGGTCCGAGCCGTCCCAACTGACGTAAGCAGAAAGCGCGGAACGGCCCCCATAGCCGCTCTGGGCAGTTTGCCCAAAGTGAGGCCCCCGCCCGCGGGTAGTGATGGGCACGCCAACCCGCCCGGCGGCTTGCTGAAAGAGCTGCACCAGGCTAAAGCTGGTGCCTGCTCCCAGGGCCAGCCCCTCGCCGTCGCCCGCGCCCACCCCGCTCAACTCGATTATGGCCTCGACCGTCAACGTATTCAAGCCCGGCCCGGCGTTCATCGCGTACGTCACGCTCAAGCTTTCCTTTCGCTCGCCGCCGCTCCACGCCACAAACATGATGGTCTTGCGGGGCTCGAGCGAGCTTGATTTGAGCAGGCGCGCTATTTCCAACATGGCCGCCACGCCGCTGGCGTTATCGTTCGCGCTGGGGTAAAGCATGCCTTCGGGGCCGGTTCCCAGCCCATCGTAATAGGCGCTGACGATAATCACGCGATTATCCAGCCCTTTCCCCTGTTCTTCGCCCGTGGCCGCGCCCGCGCCGGGGATAAAGCCGATGACGTAATCATAGGTCTCGCTCAGATCCGCCGGCAGTATGGGAATCGCCAATCGCACCTGCGCGCCCGGTTCGGTCAGCGCAAGCTGGCCGGGCGCCATGCCTTTGGCCAGCGCGTCCAACTGGGCCAGCCCGCCTGCCGCGGCCAACAGGCGCTCGGCAAGCTGCGGCGTGACGTACACGATGGGCGTCTCGTCATACTGGAAGGAAATGTGCTCCGGCGGATACAGGTACTTGCGTTCCCATACATCGGTTCGAGGAACGACCAATACACCCGCCGCGCCGATGCTGTTGCCCATAAAGCGTTCCATGTCCGCCTCGCGCACAAGGACCACCCGGTCGCGCAAATCCAGTTCCCGCAGGCTGGGAGGAGATTGGCCGGCGTCTGGCCCCATGGCCAGCCCCACCACGGCGCCCTCGCCTTCGGTTTGATCCAGGTAATGCCGGACGTACTCGACAAAATCTCGGCGGTAGATTAGCGTTTCTGCGGGGGCGTTATCCAGGATTTCAAGGCGCGGCAGGCCGGCCAGGTGCGGACGCAGCGCAGAGATGGCATAAACGTAGGCGCCCTTTTCTCCACCCGGCGTTAACCCAATGTCCTCCATTTGCGCGGCGATATAGTCGGCCGCCGCGCGCGCGCCCGGCGTGCCGCTTTCGCGGCCCTGGAATGACGGCGAGGCCAGCGTTTCAATGTGCTCGAGGGCGCGTTGAACGTCCAATTGCTGCGCCTGCGCGTTGTACGTCTCTAGCGGGACCGCGCTGCGCATCAGCCAGCCGCTCCCCAGCACTATCACTGCGGCGGCGGCAGCGGTATAGCGATTGATCAGCCGGCCGATATTGATGCGGCTGTCTTCCAGCAAGCGGCGCAGGCCCTCGCCCCACAGGTTAAAGGTCAGGATGGCGGCAAAAAAAGCCGCGCCCGGATACCACGCCAGCCAGGGATAACTGCGCCACCAGTTGCGAATGTTGGCCAGCAGTGCGCCCCATTCCGGCACGTCGGAAAAATAATAAATGACGGGCACCATCTTGCCCACTTCGCCGATCTCGACCTTAAAGCCGCCGCCCAAAAAGACGTTGAGAAAACCCAACTCGGCCAGCAGCATCAGGATGCTGCCCATTTCCAACACGGCCAGCGTCAGCAGCGGCGCCCACAAATGCGGCAAGACGTGCCGGGTTAGAATCCAGCTGGCGCGCGCGCCGACCGAGCGCGCCGCCTCGATGTAAAGTTGTGGCCTGAGGCCCATCACTTGCCCGCGCACGAATTGGGCGATTTCGCCCCAGCCTACAAGGCACAGCGCCGCGACGAAAATGCTCACGCCCTGCTGGATGCCCAGGGCCAGGATCAAGATCATTGCAAACAGCGTGACGGGAAAGGCCGCCCAGATGGATACCACGCCATGGATCAACCGGTCCAGCCAACTGCCCGGCTGCCAGCCGGCCAACACACCCAAGATAGCGCCGACGGCGACGCGCGCCAGCATGGCCAACAGCGCCAGGCTGAGGGTTTGTTTTGCGCCGGCCAGCACCAACGCCTGAACATCCCTGCCCACAGGGTCGCTCCCCCATGGAAAGAGGGTCGAAGGCGCAAAGGGCGGCGCGGCTACTTTGCCCTCAATCACCATGATGCCGTGGGTTTCGTAAGGACTGGCAGCGGCTAACGTTTCGCCATAGACGGCCAGCCACACAAGCGCCAGCGCCAGCAGCGCGCCGATCAGCAGCGGGAGATTTCTCAAGACCATCCGCACCGCCCACAACGCCGGGCGGCGATTGGCGGCGGCCTTGGGCGGCGAGTCGCCCCGAGGGCCGGCTTTCGCTTGCGCGCGAGCGGGCGCGGGCGCTTTGCGTGAAAAAGAATAGCCTGATCTGGCGCGCTGTACGATGCTGGATGCCTGGCGTGAAAGGTTTGAAATCCAATTTCCAAAATCCGAGGTCCAAGACTCGAGATCAGCTAATTGTCTTTCGTCCTGTTCTATAGCCTCGGGCGCTTGCCTCAGGCGCGGATCTATGATCTTGTAGATTACGTCCAGCATCAGGTTGACCAACAAGAACAAAAAGCCAAGCGACACAATCATGTCGGTCACCAGCGGCGCTGTGCCCGACTCGATAGCCTGCAATAGCGCCAGCCCGACCCCCGGCCAGACAAAGAACACTTCGACCACCGGCAGGCTGGCCAGCGAAAAGCGCAGCGATGTTCCCAACGTCGTCAGGATGGGGATCAGCACGTTTCGTATGGCGTGGCGGCCCACCACCACGCGCCAGGCCAATCCCTTGGCGCGGGCGGTTCGAACGTAATCTTCTCCCAAGACGCCGGTCAAAGAGACGTAGGTGATGTGCACCACCTGGGCCAGCGGGCGCGTTGCCAGCACAAGAATGGGCATCACCAGGTGAGCGTCCCAGCCAAAACCGGTGGGCGGAAGCAGCGCGCTGTCCAGCCCGAGCCGCCGATAAAGCTGGATGTTGAGGCTCCAAAACAACATGCCCAGCAAAAAGCTGGGGGTCGAAACGCCCAGGATGGACGCCAACAACACCCAGGGCGCCGCGCGCCCGCGCCGCAGCAGCGCGGCCGCCATTCCCAGCGGAACGCCGGCCAGCGCCGCAATTCCCAAGGCCCCCAGCAGCAGTGCGGCGCTGCGGGCCAACAACGTCAGGACGAGCGCCGGCGCGCCAATATCCGCTCGCTGCCAGTGATACGTAAGCGGGTGATTGACCAGGTAATTGAGTGTCTGCCGCAGCGCCTCGACGCCAATATCCGACGGCCTGACGGGCAGCCCGGCCTTGCCCCGCTCGCTTGCAATCAGTCCCGCCAGCGTCAGGTAGGCGATGGCGAGCAAAATTACCAGGCTGGTTCCCAGGCGGCGCAGACCAGCGCGGAAAATGGGGTTTAAAAGTTTGCTCAATATTCTCATGTCACTATCCAAACACGTAATGCAGTACCGTTGGCGGCCAACGGTCCCGTGTATGTAGTGTACGTGAGAATCGCAAAAACCTCATCCCCCAAATGGGGGATTCGCGGGGGATTTAAAGGTTATCTCAAGCCGCCTCAGGCCTTTGTCTCACTCCCCGTATCTCCACTCGCCGGCGGCTTATCTCGCAGCTTTCTGACCATGGAAAAAACACCCTGCCCAATAATCAAGGCAATGATGACATACACCCACAACGGCAGATTCCGGCCAAAGATGAGCACATAGACAAATGGCGCTACGATTGTACACAGAAAGATAAAGCTCCATAGCATGATTTCATTTTGGAGCTTTTTGGCAAGCGCACGCACTGTGCGAAACAGCGAATAGTAGAAAATCGGCGCCGATACCAGGTAAATGCCCACAAAGATAACCGGGTCAACCCCATACTCCTCGCGAGCCGCCCGGACCAACCCCTCAATAAACTCGATCATTGCCATACCTCTTGGTCTAACTTGCGCTCATCTGGCAAGCGCTTGCGCTCTCGCAATCCGCTTGCCCAGGGTGGGAGTCAGGGCTCCACGCACCCCTTACGCTTGTGCTAAATGAATTTCACACTGCCCCCTACCGCCGTATCTGCTGCCAGCATCTGGCGCAAAATGTCTGCCCTTTGTAATCCGTGTCAGCCAACGAGTTCGAAAAGGCCACGACGCACCGCCAATCACGGCAATTTCCCACCCCAAAGACGTGCCCCAGTTCGTGCACGGCTTCCTTCGCCACCCGCTCACGGAACAAAATAGCTCCGCGAATCCGGTTCGGTGTCCTCGTTTCAATGCATGGGCGCGAGCGGCCCGTCCACAATGTTCGCTGGTATTGTCCAGCGCAATGTTCCCCGCCGGCATTTGCCACAGAATCAATCGCTTGCTGCTTGCGACCGAGAGCGCGTTCTCCCAAGTTAGTGATTTCGTTTCTCAATGGCCTGGATAGCCTCATTGGCAAGTTGAGCGTCTTCTGGTTTTAATGTTTTCCGCATCACGTCCTGGTAGCGCCCGCGCTTGAACGTATCGCGGATGAGATCGGCGATGGACCAGATAAAGTTGACGATTTCGCTGTGGTTGTTCAATAGCATTTTCTCCAAGTGCAACGCACCTCTGAGGTGCGTTGCACTTTAAAAGTATAGCGTAGTGCTGCCAAATTGTAAACATCAAAAAGATGCTACCTTCAAGCGCAGCAAGCGGCGGGGCGGGGAGAGGCTGAGCCAGAAGAAGACGGCTCCGTATTATGTTGTCAGCGCCGTTATCTTAGACGCAGTGCCAAGAACTATGTCGCCAGTGCCATTATCTTTGAGATACTACAAACAACCTAAATGTCGTATCTCGTAAATAGTGAGAGCGGCAAAGGCTAAAACTGCTCATTTTTGCACATATAGTGAGAGTGGGTTTCACAAATAGTGAGAGCAAACAACATCTTGAGCGGATATAATGAGAGCAACTCGTCACCATCGAAACAGAATATCTCAAGAATAGTGAGAGTGATTTGGCAAGTGTGCTTGTCTCGCAAATAATGAGAGCGCCTTATTGACTTAGGCAAACGTCAAGTAATTCGGTGTGGCGTATAGCTTGCGCTTTTTTAGGGGCGCCGGGGATTCATCCTGGCAGAGTTGGCGCAATCGTTTCATTCGCGCGGCTTCGTGCGTGAGAAAGATTGGCTCCGGCGACGCCCCAATCGCGTACGTCCACTGTGGGGCGGGCTGCCCGGAACGCAGCGCGAACAGTTCGAGCAAGCCGGCAGCGACAATCAATACGCGCCGATCTTGAGTTTCGGGGTGAGGGACATCTTTCAAAACCGGCGTCTGCCGTAGAAATTCCTGAACCAAAATGCGGAGGCGCAAGTCGTCCGCATACAAAGCGGCCCGGGCTATCTGTTCAATCGTCGCCATAGATAGATTCCCACAAATCCAAAAATGCGTATTGCGCTTTCAACTGGCTGCCTGGAATAAGATAAGGCTCAATCTCCAACCAGGTTTTGTCGCGGTCGCCTGACGAGGCGATTTGCTTCAATAACAGGCGCGCATCCGCAATGTCCACCTGGTCACGCCAAGCTGATAATTTCATCGCCAATAGTTGCGCAGGGGCGGGAATACGGACATGGATACCGGGCGATGAAAATACCAGGGGGCCGTCACTGATGCCGTGCAAATAGCCTTTGGCTCCATCATTTAGCCAGTCATCGGGCCATCCCTTTTCGTCTGCGATTACTTGGGAAATCTCTCGCACCAGGCGTGTTTCTCGCGGCGACAAAATTACGGCATCCACATCTTTGGTGGAAAGCCGCGCCGAGTAAGCCAGGATCATCGCTGCGCCTCCAACCGCGACCAACTCTACTTGATACCCTCGACTCAAGGCCATTTGTCCCAGTTCAGTCAAAGCCTCTTTCAATTCCTTTGCGCCAAGCGCCTTTGGATTTTCCCCACCGATACCGGCAGGTAGGTTGGATGATAATTCGTCCCAAACCGCCGCGTACCCCGCCAACGCACTGCGCCGGGGCAGGTCGGTCTTTTTGCTATGCACTGGACGAGGGATTCCACGCTGGTCAAACAACACTAACATGCGGCGCGTCTTGTCTATCCATTCCACTTTTTCATCAGGCGAAATGCCGCGTCCCTGCGCCGCTTGCTGCGCACTCCGAAAAATAGATTCCATTTTCACGGCGTCAAGCCCAAGAGATTTCCATAGCTTGCGGCGGCGACTGTCACAACTCACCGGACTTATCCTTGCTGTTGCTCAAAGAAAAAAGCCACTGACACGCCAAACGCCCATGCCAGTTTTTCCGCTTCCGGGAGAGACAAATCCACCAAGCCGCGCTCAACGCGATTCAACCTGACCCGTGAACATCCCAATACGGCCGCAGCTTGTTCCTGTGTGCGGCGAGCTGCTCGCCTGGCTCTTCGTATTTGCCTGGCGATCTCTGCCCGACGCTTGTTATAGTCAAAATCCTGCATCATTTCGACCTCCAAAGCCATTTGACTTGACATTTTGTAACTAAACGATTACAATTTAGGTTAGAAATAGAACAAAAGTTCTATTTGCCAACAATTTAACCATCAAGATTATAACATCATTGCCCAACTTGTAAAGGTTACATTACAAAATTGGAGGTCCAAAATGCCAGTCAGAAAAGTATCCCACTAGGGCTTTGTCAAGTTGTGGTTCTTTGTGTATTATCACCTCAAATTGCACGGG
>CAZYXV010000005.1:0-10365 GCA_964651475.1 uncultured Anaerolineae bacterium
GTGGAACTTTCAATCGTTCGAAAAAGTCCAAATCTCAACCGTTTAGAGTATATCTCACGAAGCCATTAGCACAGAAGATGAGCGGCGAGCCAAAATCGGTGAGTACAAGAGAAAACCGATGAAAGGCTCTCAAGAGAAAAGTGCGCACTAACAAGCGGTTGCACGCGACCGGGCTATCGGCGTGCGAAAATCAAGGCTCCACGCGCTTTAGAATTGATTGTATGGCAAGGGCTTCCGCCCGCACCCGCCCGGCGGGTGATGCGCGACGTTAGACGCCCACATCGAACTTGGCACGGCAAGATGGGACGGAAGAAATGGAAGAGCGCCAGCTCGGGTTCCTATGCCAGGATGGGCTTTTGTTCCGCCCGCAGTTCAACTGCGGGCGAACTGGCCTGCGCGGGGCTTGCACCGAGCGGCGGCAGTTGGCTATCGAGCCAGAGCAAGGCAAACGAGCACACAACGGCGAAAGACAAAAGCGCGTTTCGAGGCGCCATGGCAAATTGTTTATCGAGTTTTGAAACTAGCCAGTTTCAAAACTCAACTAGCCAGTTTCAAAACTCAAAAATGCTTCCTCAGCAATCTCTTCAGCAACTTCATTGCCAGCAATTTATTCGGCAACCTCGTTGCCAGCAATCAACCCCAGTTGCCTTAGCCGCCTGCACGCCGCCGCAGCGGGGTTATAGTTGCCGCCAAGTGCTTCTTGCACAGCCCAAGCGCTGATCTTTTCCCCCCTTGCGCCAGCTCGCGCGCGGCGATTTCGTGCGCGGCCTCGTCGTGATTCAGACCCGGCGGCAGAATGCCCAACCCGTAAAAGCGCAACGCCGCCGCCAATAGCAATATCAGCAGCAATGCCGTCCACACAAACGCGCGCCAGCGCGCAGATGAGGTTGATTTGTATCTTCTCAATAATCCGGGGTAGTGGCAGGGCTTGCCCCTGCCCTCATATGGGTGACCGCAAGAGTCGCCCCTACATTTTGAGATGATACGTTGATTTCATAGTGGCCGAATTTTACCTTTTCAGGGTGTAATTGGCAAGCTCGCGTCAAGCCCACACACACTTAGCTTCCCGCCCCGTCCCGGGGTGGGCGGCCCCCGAGGACGGGGGCCGGAGCAAATGGGAGAGCGCAGGATATACAGGTTGCGTTTTGACACCCTGTTCCCCCTGTGCTACAATCGCCATCGCCAGGCGAGGGGCCAACGCTTATCACGACAAAATCCCTGCCGCCTGGCCAAGATTTATCCCGAGCAATTGCGCGGGGCGCGATTGCAAAGTACACTGGACTGGGGCACTCGGACAGTCAAGGCCTTTGGCGCGTTGGTGCGGTGCAAAGGAAGCTATATTTGACCCCATATCAAGACACAAAAGCGGAAAAGCACATTAGGATGCCGGCGGCAAAATCGCTGGACACTTTTAGCGCGCATAGAGCCGACACAAAAAGATACGTGTCTTGCAGAATATTGAACAAGCGTGACGCCAGCGGTATACCCGAAGGGCAAGAGACCTGTGCAAGCGTGTTCGACATCAACCGTGTGAAAGTGGCAGGGAAAACAAAACCTTGACAAAGACCCCAAAACCGACGACGGATTTTAAGCGTTGCTCTATTTGCAGGCATATTCCGGATCACAAGTTTGTCGAAACCCTTCACACAGAGGCGCGGTTACCGAAGCAAGTGGATCAACTTGAGATCCTCGGTGGATATGGCTTCTATGGATCTCCGCAGGTGAGAAAGTGCCCCCTGTGCAAGACCTACTACACGTACCTGCACGATCATGATTCTGAATCGGGGGTCGGCATCGGATGGACCGATGAAGAGATTCAAAGACTCACGTCCGAGTCTGCTCTGGATGTGATGGCGCGCGTTCTCGAAGATTGTCGACATACACTCAAGCATTTTACCAAGCAGCATGACCAGCCGTCGATAACTAAACACACCCAAGAGGTCAACCGGCTAAGGCGAGAAATTGCCTCTCTGAAAAAGCTCTTGGGTATCGGCGAGTAAAATTCCTGTTTTCGTGTGACAAGCTATAAATGGCGCGCTAACAACGGGTTGCAGCCGACGCACTCCGCGCGCGGGTTATGCCCGCCGTTAGCGCGCCAAACACAAAACAAGGAGACGACGAATGAAGCGATGGTTGATACAAAGACAAACTGCACCACGCTGGGTCATCTTGGTTATCGCAGTTTTAACGATCGTGTCTTTTGTCGTCATCTATGTCAAGGCATACGAACTCGACAAAGAGAAGCAGGCTGCCGAAATCGAACTATGGTATGAAAGACATCCGTGGGGTAGCATTAATGTGCTTGAAATACCACCAGTGGGGACACTGAGGTATGTTGAGATAACGATCGGATTCTTGTGTAGCTTGAGCGTCGTGATAGTCGCTATCTGGATTCTACTTCGACATCGAGAGCAAGATGAGCAATTAGAGACACACTAACACCCGCTGCCCCTGACTGGGCTGGCGGCGGCGATTTCAACTGATCTACGCCTGCGACGGTGCTGGGCAGCGACCGTCTCACGCTAAGCCCGCCCAGCAGGTGAGCTATGTCGTTGGGCCGCGTTTCACGCAATGGTGTAAGAGAGAAAAATCAGTTGGATAGAGAACAACTTTTTGCTTATTTAGAGCGGGAGCTTACGCCAAAGCGTCTTCAACATTCTTTGGGTGTCATGCAAGTTATGGGAGAGCTTGCAAAGGTCTACAGGCTGGAACAAGAAAAGGCGCTGACGGTTGGACTATTACACGATGCCGCCAAAGACCTGGAGCCAACTCGACAAAGAGAGCTAATTGAAGAAGCAAATATAGAGATGCGTTGCGAGTGTGACAATAACTTTCACTTTTATCTACATGGTCCAGTTGGCGCCTACATCGTTCGCAAGGAACTCGGTATCAATGATCCCGCCATCTTGGATGCCATAGCATTTCATACCTATTATGGCTATGGACCCAATTTCAATGATCCCATTTGTTGGTGCCTCCGCTTTTCGGATATTCTTGAACCCACACGTGACTGGAGTAAGGTAAAATGGCTCTGCGACAATGTTGGTCGTTTAGCTGATGTCGTCTATTCAGGTCATTTGGCAGAAGGCGCATTTCTACAAACCGGTTGGCTCATCAAGTGGTTTACAGAAGAAGGTATGCCGATTCATCCGAACATGGAGCAAAGATATCGAGAGTTTTCGACACTTTTGGGTCTTGATGATACATATTTGTAACGGCCCCCGCTTGGTTCTGGCTCGGCCAGGCCAGGCTTTAACAACTAGATTGGGAGAATATTATGAGTAGCATAGAATGGATCACAGATGCCAAAGAACGACGACTGGCGCTCGTCATTCGCAGCGACACGGTCACAATTGACGTGCATTTCTTTACGCCCGACGATTTTTCACAACAGCTTGGGTTATTGATTCATCCCAAGGGCAAGATCATCCGTCCGCACCAGCACAAGCCGATCCGGCGGGTCATCACCCAGACACAAGAGACGCTGCACGTGCGGTACGGCCTGGTCGAGGTGGACGTGTACGATTTCGAGGCGCGCAAGGTGGCGACGGTGCAACTGCGCGAAGGCGACACGATCTTGCTGGCCGCCGGCGGGCACGGCATGCGCGTGTTGGAAGACGCCCAGATTTTGGAAATCAAGCAAGGCCCCTACCTGGGCGTTGACGATAAGGAGCCGATCCTTGATCCCAGTTAACGAACCACTGGTTGGCGAGCGAGAAAAACAATACGTCCTGGATTGCCTGGAGACGGGGTGGATTTCGTCGGCGGGCCATTACCTCACCGACTTTGAAGAGCGATTTAGCGCGTATTGCGGCGGCGCGTTTGGCGTGGCCTGCTCGAACGGGACGACGGCGCTCCACCTGGCGCTGGCCGCGCTAGGCGTGGGGCCGGGCGACGAGGTCATCTTGCCGGCGCTCACCATCATCTCGTGCGCGCTGGCGGCAGTGTATACCGGCGCCACGCCGGTGCTGGTAGATAGCGATCCGCAGACCGGCAATATGGACCCGGCCCAGGTAGCCGCCAAGATCACGCCGCGCACCCGCGTGATCATGCCGGTGCATCTCTACGGCCACCCTGTAGATATGGACCCGATTTTAGACCTGGCGCACGCGCGCGGCATCCAGGTCGTCGAAGACGCCGCCGAGGCGCACGGCGCGGAATACAAGGGACGGCGCGTGGGGGGATTGGGCGATGTGAGCTGCTTTAGCTTTTACGCCAACAAGATCGTCACCACTGGCGAAGGCGGTATGCTCGTCACGTCGGATCCCGATCTGGCTGACCGGGCGCGCCGCCTGCGCAACCTAGCCCACTCGCCCCAACGGCGCTTTGTCCACGATATGATTGGCTTTAATTATCGCCTGACCAACGTCCAGGCGGCGATTGGGCTGGCGCAGCTCGAGTGCATCGAGGCCTCGATCTCGAAAAAGCGGTGGATGGCCGACACGTACCGCGCGCTGCTGGCTGACATTCCCGGCCTGACGTTGCCTTCCGAGCAGCCTTACGCGCGCAGCGTGTATTGGATGTACGCCATGCTCGTGAACGAGCGCAGCCCGCTTGGCCGAGACGAGTTGATGAGCGAACTCAAGCGGCTGGACGTAGACACGCGCAGCTACTTTGTGCCGATTCACCAGCAGCCGATTTTTGAGGATGTGGGTTCGTCCTTCCCCGTGGCCGAGGATCTATCGGCGCGCGGCCTGTACGTCCCCTCCGGCATGGCGATCACCGAGGCGCAGATGCGCCAGGTGAGCGACGCGCTGCACACGTTGATGCTGCCATGAACGAACCCGTTGTCTCTGTCGTGTTGCCCACTTTTAACGAGGCGCTCAACATTGGGGGCCTGATCGAGGCGATCCTGGTCGCCGTGAGCGCGCCCGTCGAAGTGATCGTGGTAGACGACGATTCGCCGGACGGCACGTGGCGCGTGGTGCAAGAGGCGGCCCAGGCCGACCCGCGCGTGCGCCTGATTCATCGCACGCAAGAGCGCGGCTTGACCACGGCCATTCAAGCCGGGATTGACGCGGCGTGCGGGCAGGTGGTGGTGTGGATGGACTGCGATTTTTCGCACCCGCCCGAGGTCATTCCGCAATTGCTGGATCAGGTGCTGAACCAAGGGTACGATATTGCGGTGGCTTCGCGCTTTGTGCGCGGCGGCCAGGCCAAATCTACCGGCGGCTCGCAAGATACGTGGCTGGGCGTGGCGTTCAGTTGGATGCTCAACGTGTTCACGTGGGTGATGCTCGACCGCCGCTTTAAAGATTATACCAGCGGCTTTATCGCCATCAAGCGCGCGGTGTTGCAAGACATCCGCCTGCGCGGCGACTATGGCGAGTACTTTATTGACTTGATAATGCGCGCCATCAAGCGCGGTTATCGCTTTATCGAAATTCCCTTTGTCAACAAGCCGCGGCTGTACGGCCAATCCAAGACGGGCGCCAACATTGTGCAGTACGTGCGGCGCGGCGTCAAGTACCTGGTCGCCGTCATCCGGCTGCGGCTGACGCTTTGACGAAACCTGGCAGTATGTCGAGTTTTGTGTAAATTTGTTCCGCCCGCAGTTGAACTGCGGGCGAACCGGCGAAACCAGGTTTCTTGGAGAAACCCGGCTTCTTACCAACAGGAGATTGTAAACGAGATGAGAATTTTACTGGCAACTTTGACCTGGCACGATGAACCTTTGGGCATTATGTATCTGGCTACGATCTTGAAACAGCGCGGGCACCAGGTGCGCGGCGTCATGCTGCACCACGAAGACCTGTTTGACGTCGTCGAGGATTACCATCCCGACCTGGTTGGCTACAGCGCAATGGATTGCGAGCGAAGCGCCATTCTCAAGCTCAACGCGCAGCTCAAGCAAGAGCACCCCGGCGTGTTTTCAATTGTGGGCGGGCCGCTGGCCACGTTTTCGCCCGACATTATTCACGACCAGTATATAGACGCGGTCTGCGTGGGCGAAGGCGAAGGCGCTTTCCCGGAATTGGTGGAGGCGTTGGAGCGCGGCGCAGACGTCACCGGCATCAAAAACATTTGGGCCAAGGTAGACGGCCAGGTATACAAGAACGACGTTCGACCATTGATTGGCGACCTGGACTCGGTTCCTTTTCCCGACCGGGACATTTTTGCGCCTTTTAAAAAGGGGGGATTGTACAACGTCATTACCAGCCGGGGCTGCCCCTACAACTGCACGTATTGTCACAACGAGCGGTACAAGGCGCTGTACAACGTGACAACGTCGCCGATCAAGTATCGCAGCGTGGACAATGTGATCCGGGAACTGGAAGACATCAAAGCCCGTCTATCTCCGGCCATTTTTTGGTTTCAAGAAGATCACTTTTACATTGTGCCCAAAATGCTGCGCGAGTTTGCCGAAAAATACCGCGCTGCGGTGGGGCTGCCCTTTATCTGCTCGATACGGCCCGAATACCTGTCGAGCGAGGAGCGCGTGCAGGCTCTCAAAGACGCCAACTGCGTGGCCGTGTTCACCGGCTGCGAAGCGGGGAACGACCGCGTGCGCAAAATGATCTTGAAACGAAACATCAGCAAAGAGCAAATCGTCCACGCCGCCGAAACGCTGCGGGCGTTTGACATCCGGGTTGTCTTTCAAAACATGGTCGGCATCCCCACGTCGAGCTTTGAAGATGACATCGAAACGCTAGAGCTGAACGTCAAGTGCAAGCCGTATTATGCGTGGGCGTCTATCTGCACGCCCTATCCGGGCACCGAGCTTTACGAAATCGCGCGGCAAGCGGGCTGCATCGGGCAAGGCTACCTGGATAATCTCTACGAGACCTATCATTACCGCTCCTCGCTGCAATTGCCGCACGCCGGCAAGGTAGACGTGTTGCACAAGGTCTTTGCGCTGGTCGTCGAGTATCCCGAATTGCTGTCGCTGGTCAAGAGCGCCGAGTTTTATCGCGACGCCGGCGACGCAAAACTCGGGCATCTAAAACAAGTTTTCGATGCCTTTAAAGATTTCAAATATAGCGGCTTGTCTGAGCAAGGACTGGCAATGCCAGAGACGGCAGCTAAATTTCTGGCTGGATTGAATGTATCTTTGATGATATAATCCATTACAGGATCACAATCCGGTAATGGACGCCATCTAGCAATGGATCATCAAGCATTTGAACAGATTGTAGCTATCGCTCTGGAAAGCTTGCCGGATTTCTTCCGAGAGCGGCTGGAAAACATTGAGGTAACAGTCGAGAACTGGCCTGATTCATACACGCTGCAACTGGCCAAGGTGCGTCATCCGGCAGAGCTTTTGGGATTTTACCATGGTGTGCCGCTGGCCCAACGCAGCCTGGGATACAACCTTGTTCTTCCAGACAAAATCACCCTTTACCAGCAGCCAATAGAAATGCGCTGCCGTACACGAGAAGAGCTGTGCGCTATGGTCAGTCACGTCCTTAAGCACGAAATCGCTCATCATTTTGGCCTGGATGACCAACAGTTACGGGAAATCGGAGCATACTGAAAGTTCCCAGGAGTCTGTCGGAGAGGCGCCCCACGCGCTGTCCCTGCTTGTACCCTCGCCCCTTCGCTTCGCTCCGGGGTGCAAGCAGAACATAGTGAAGGGGCTGGCGCGTGCGGACCGCCGAGGCTTTGTCGTGACGCTACGCGAGCCGAACGGATGGCGGCCTGAGCGGGGTTCTCCGACAGCCTGCTAGCTTTTTTAAATATCTTGCAGTCGCGTGCGATGCGTGTTATACTAACCTTGCACGCCGGCCGGCACGTGCGCCATTCTCTTGGGTTCAGACACGGGTGGGAGGCGCTTGTTTAAAGTGTTTATATTGTGGTATACTTGCACCAGGTAAGGTCCAAAGTGCACCAGCAGTTGATTGACACGTGGGCAGACCGCTTGAAGCGCTGGGGGCTTGTAGATGTAACACAAATGCTCTTGCCAGTCCTCAAGCCAATTGGCCTGTTGGCCGGTCAAATGCTGTGGATAGGACAACCTGTGGCAAGAGGGCTGCTCGACGAAACATTATGGGTTGAGTTAGCATTGTTGCTGGAAGACCCAGATGCCCTGGCCGGATTGGAGCAGCGATTAAAGTTAGATAATACTCCCCCCGCACAGTGAAAGGCAAGCAGAACCATGCCAATCAACTCGACACTTCAGGTCACGCTTGTGCTTTTGGCGCTGGTGTTATTTTTTGTTCTGCTCACGATCCTTTTCCGGGCAGCGTTGGCGCGCAGCGGGAGAGGGATACCGTTGCGCCCCATAACGGCTTATCAGGCCATCCCGCGCTTGCAAGGCCGGTCTATCGAAACAGGGCAGACCCTGCACGTGTCGCTTGGAACGTCTGGTATTGGCGGCGCAGACACGGCCTCAACCCTGGCCGGCCTGATTACCCTGGAGACGCTCACCGACGAAGCGGTAGCCAGTGATTCCCCCCCCATCATCACCGTATCCGACCCGAGCGCGATGATTTTGGCGCAAGATGCGCTTCGCCGCTCGTACGTTCGCCAGCACAATGCCGCCGCGTACGATCCTCGTTCCGTGCGCTTTGCCGCCGCCGCGCCCATCCCATACGCCGTGGCCGCGATGGATGTATTGGCTCACGATCAAACGATGGCCAGCGTCACCGTTGGCGCGTTCGGCGCCGAAGCGGCGCTGATGGTTGAAGAGGGAGGGCGGCGCGGCGTGACGCAGGTGGTCGGCACATCGGACGCCGCCGCCATACCGCTGGTGTACCCGTCCTCCGACCACTTGTTGGTGGGCGAAGAAATGTTTGTAGCGGGGGCCTATATCGGAACAGACGGAAGGCGGCTGTCCAGCATCATCGTACAAGATGTGGCGCGCTGGTTGATCGTGCTGGCCATTCTACTCGGCGCGGTCGGCGCGCTGTTCAAGTAGCAAGGATGTAAGAACGTGGATTTCCTGAAACGCATCTTACCTACAGTTTTGACTATGGTGATAGGATTTTTCACGTTAGTAATGTTTTTCTTGCCCAGCCTGCCTATGGGGCAGACGGAAGACGTTTTGCTCGTGCGCGCCCATTGGATGGAGTTAGCTGTTGTCATAGTGGCATTTGGCATGATACTGGGCATGCCTAACCTGTTACTGGTTCATTGGGGGCGTGTCATTCACCTGCGGCGGGGTTGGTTTTTTAGCCTCGTGACCTTTCTCTCGGCCTGGGTGGTAATGGGTATTTCTGCATGGGATGTGGCTATGGCGTGGCCAGGACGCCTTGAGATGCTTTCCGCGCAAGGCGTTGCCGGCCCCGGCATGACGTGGGTCTATCAGTTTGTGTTGTACCCGCTGCAATCCAGCTTTACGGCGCTGTTGGCCTTTTTACTCGCATTTGCGGCCTATCGCACACTGCGCCTGCGGCGGGGAATTGGCGCGTTGCTCTTTCTCGGCGCGGCGCTGATTGTGCTGACTGTTCAAGCCGTATCCGGGATGGCATATTTGCCGGGCATGGGGATAGTGATGTGGGTTCATGACCGGCTAGTCAATGTGTGGGCTACGGCGGGGTTACGGGGCGTGTTGCTGGGCATTGCCCTGGGCACCCTGGCTACGGCCACGCGGGTGCTGATCGGGTTTGACCGCCCGGCCAGCGAGTGATACACGTACAGAGCGCAAAGCGAACGACGTTATGATTTACTGTCCAAAGTGTGGTGCGGCTAACCGAGACGCGAGCAAGTTCTGCAATGATTGCGGAACTAAATTACCTGGCGCTTCTGGGCTGCGTTGCCCAATGTGCGGCAAAATGAATCCGCTGGGCAATGTTCATTGTGATGGGTGCAGCGCTCGCCTGGTGCCGCTTACGGCGCAGTCCCAGGCGGCCCAAGAACCGCCGCCCGAAACGCCGGTGCCACTCATTAAAGGCTTCTCTTTGCCTACCAAGCCTCGAGGTGAAGAAGCCGCCGAGCCGCCATCCGAAGAGACCGCTGATTGGTTGAGCCGGATGCGGCAAAGCGTACCCGGCGCGCCTGAATCCGCCCCATCTGAAGAACCGCCGCTTGCCGAACCTCCCGACTGGTTGAGCCGGATGCGGCAGAGCGCGCCAGAGCCGGCTCCGCCCGAACCCTCCCCCGCGCCTCAAGAAGCGCCTGCCGAGCAGGCTCCCGATTGGTTGCGCAAACTACGTTCCACTGCATCCAAAAAAGCTGTATCCACTCCTGGTCAAGCCTCAGATTTGCGCAGGCCTACTCCTGCTGAAAAGCTGCCCACGGCTGAACCGGCTTCCGAGTTGCCAGATTGGCTGCAGAGAATGGCGCCGCCGGCCGAGCCGGAGCCGCCCACAGCTGAGCCGGTTTCCGAATTGCCAGACTGGCTGCAGAGAATGGCGCCGCCGGCCGAGCCAGCCAAGCCATCTGCGGTGGAACCGGCTTCCGAATTGCCAGATTGGCTGCGCGAGA
>CAZYXV010000005.1:10465-172364 GCA_964651475.1 uncultured Anaerolineae bacterium
TGGCGCCGCCGGCCGAGCCAAAGCCATCTGTGGCAGAACCATCTTCCGAGTTGCCGGATTGGCTGCAGGGGATGGCGCCGCCGGCCGAGCCAAAGCCATCTGTGGCAGAACCATCTTCCGAGTTGCCAGACTGGCTGCGCGAGATGGCGCCGCCGGCTGAGCCGGCCAAGCCACCCGCGGCGGAACCGGCTTCCGAGTTGCCAGACTGGCTGCAGGGGATGGCGCCGCCGGCTGAGCCAGCCAAGCCATCTGCGGTGGAACCGGCTTCCGAGTTGCCGGATTGGCTGCGCGAGATGGCGCCGCCTGCGGGTCCAGAGCCGCCTGCGGCCGCTGCCCCTTCCGTTGAAACGCCTGACTGGCTACAAGATATTTCTCAGGCTCCTATCGCAGCGCCGGGTGGCGAGGCCGAAATTCCAGATTGGTTGCGCGATGTAAGCGCTCCATTACCGCCAGTAGAGCAGCCGCCAGAGCTTGAACCTTCTGGCATGCCCGATTTTGAGCCAGCGGGGGTGCCTGATTGGTTGAAGGGTGTATCGCCGCCATTCACAGCGCCGGAAGCTCGAGTTGGAGAAGCGCCGCCGCTCACCCCTCTTGCTGCAGAAGGGTTGCCTGACTGGTTGAGAGGGATGGCGCCGCCGTCCGCGCCGGAAAAAGCGCCTGTTGCCGAGCAGCCCATACCAGAATTGCCTGATTGGATCAAGGAAAAGGTGCGCCCGCCTGAGAGCGCGGCGCTGCCTGCAGAGGAAGAAGAAATCCTGCCCTCGGTCGTGCCGCTGTCTACAGAACAGTTGCCTGCCTGGCTGCAAGAAATGAAGGCGAGCGCGCCCCCGCGCGCGACAGGGGAGCAGGCTGCTCCGGCGCCAGGGGCTGGCCCTCTGGGGATGGGAGAAGAGAGTGGATTGCCGGCCTGGATCGAAGCTCTACGTCCAAAAGAGCTGACCCCCGGTGGAGCCGTCGAAGAACCGCAAGCCGTCAGCGAAGAGGTAGAGGGTATTCTGGCCGGCTTGCGTGACACATTGCCGGTGGCGGCCGTTGCCGGGCAAACACTCGGCAGCGGTGTCTCTTTGCAATTTGAAGTGCCGGCCGGCGCGCTATCACGCGCCGGCATGTTCAACGAAGTGCTGACGCACGGGGTAGGCGCACTGGTGCGGCGAGGCGGCGAAAGCCGCGTGCAAAAATTGTGGGGGCCTACCCAACGCCTGTTTGTGTTTTTCCTGGTCCTGTTGGCGGTGGTGGCGCCCCAGATACCGGCAGTGCACGAGACGTTGGTTGCCTCCGTCGGACAGCCGGCGTTTTCGGATGCCGGGCAGCAAGTTCAAAAACAAATCAACCAGTTGCCAGAAGGTGTGCCTGTATTGGTGTCGTTCGATTACGATCCCACGCAGGCCGGAGAAATGGATGTTGTGGCGCGCGCCGTGCTTGAGCACCTGATCGCGCGCAAAGCGCGCATCCTGGCTGTCAGTACGTATCCCGTCGGCCCGGCCACGGCGCAGGCGTTGTGGACAGATATCATTAGCGGCACAGGTCGAGATTCGGCCGGTGGATTTGTGAACCTTGGATATATACCCGGCCAGGCCGTTGGCGTGCAAATGATTTCGTCGCTCGATTGGGAGCGCGCGGCGCGCACCGACTTTACTGGCGCGGCGTTGGCGGGCGCAGACCAGCCAGCGTTGCTGGAAGGCGTGAATTCGCTTCGGGATGTCAGCCTGATCGTCGAATTGGCTGCCACACCCGATAGCGTGCGGTGGTGGGTCGAACAACTGGCGGCTCAACCGCAGGCCCCGCCGTTGGTGGCGGGCGTGAGCGCCATGGCGGCCCCCATGTCGCGCCCCTATCTATCGGGCAAGCGCACGGCGCAGCCCGCCGTACCGCAACTATCCGGGCTGATCAATGGGATGCCGGAGGCTTTGGCGTATTTGTCCACGCAGCCCGGCGTCGCGCCGCCCGCAGACTACTTGCAAACATTCGAGTCGCTCGTATTGGCCAGCCTTGCGCTGGGCGCCTTGATCGTCGTTGGCAACACAGTCCAGTTGCTCGCGCAACTGAGGAGACGCCGATGAGTATTCCATTGAGCGCCGATCTGATTGGCATGGTGGCCGCGGCCTTTCTGACGTTGTGCGTGTTCAGCTATTTGTTAGGCGACAACTTTTTGTATCGGCTGGCGGCGGCGATATTGGTGGGGGGTGGAGCGGCGTTTGTATTCGCCGTGATGGTGTGCAATGTCTTGATGCCGCGCGTGTTCATCCCGTTGCTATCTGACCGTGAAGTGGATCGAATAGGATGGTCATTTGCGATGGCCGGCGCGCTCTTGGGCGCTTTGCTCATATTCAAGTGGTTTCCGCGCTGGGCGTGGGTGGGCAATTTCCCTATAGCCTATGTTTTGGGCGTGGGAGCGGGCGTGGCGGTGGGAGGCGCCGCGTTGGGCACGCTGTTTGCGCAGAGCCAGGCCGCGGCCTTGTCGCAAGGCAGCCAGATTCCTGTTCTTGACCCGCTGATTATGCTGGTGGTGACGCTAACGGTGTTCATCTCGTTTACGTTTGTGGTGGGCGGCCAGCGTGGGCTGTCGGGCACTTATACGCGGCTAGTCAAGACCGTCTCAACTTTTGGCCGGGCCTGCCTGGCGGTTGCTTTTGGCGTGATTTTTGCCTCAGCTTATATCGCCAGCGTGAGCGTGCTGATCAGCCGCGTGCAATTTATAGTTAAGGTTATTAAACAGTTCGTTATCCTTCCCTGATTGATCGTTATCGGACAACCATAACCATGATCATAACCATAACCATAACCATAATCATACCAGGCGCGAGCCGCACCATTGAGGTTAGATGAGCGAACAGGTTCGTGAAGTCCGTATTGATTCTATCCTGGCTATTGACCTGGGGAGCGTGATGACCAAGGCCGTGCTCGTGACGCGCGTCGAGGGCACGTATCGCTTTGTCGCCCGCGCCGAAGCGCCCACGACTATCGAACATCCGTGGTCCGACGTGCACGCCGGCGTCTATCACGCGATTGGGAACCTGGCTGCGCTGACCGGGCGTGAATTGCTGGATAAAGATAGTAACTTGATCACGCCCGAAAGATCCGACGGCAGCGGCGTAGATGCGTGTGTGTTGACGACGAGCGCCGCCGCTCCCCTGCGCGTTGTTTTGGTTGGATTGTCGCCAGACCTGAGCATCGCCAGCTTGCAGCGGGCGGTGTCGAGCATATACGCCCAGGTGATAGATGTTGTCTCCCGCGCTGGTTACGTGGATGGCCGCGTGGTGTACCAGACGGAAGAGGATCGCGTGCGGCGCATTTTCCAGGCTCGTCCCGACGTGATTTGCGTGGCCGGCGGGACAGACGGCGGCGCAGAAACGCCCGTGTTGGAGCTGGTGGAATCTGTGACTCTGGCCGCGTCGCTGCTCGAGTCAGCATCCAAACCCACCATCATTTTTTCCGGCAATGCGAACTTGCGCCCCAGAGTGACCGAGACTGTTGGCGCCGAAGCCGAGTTGCGCGTGGCGGATAACGTGCGCCCCAGCGTAGACGTGGAAAGTCTCGGGTCATTGAAAAACGAGCTAGAGTCGCTGTACCAGATCAACAAAATCAGCCAAATCGCCGGCTATGGCGCGGTTGAACAGTGGACGAATTTGCCGGCCCTGCCTACCGCGTCGGCGATTGGGCACGTGGCGCAATATCTCAGCCTGGAGGATCCGCGCAAGGGCGTGTTGGCCGTTGACGTGGGCGGCGCGTCTACGACTATCGCGGCGGCGCGCGGTGGGCGGCTGACGCTGACGGTGCGCAGCGATTTGGGCGCGGCGTATGGCGCGCGCGGCGTGTTGACGGCGCGCGGCCTGGAGGCCATTGCGAACTGGCTGCCAATAGAGGTCAGCCCCAGCGAGATCGAGGCTGTGGTGGCTCGCCAAGAGTTATATCCCGCCAGCGTCCCTTTCGAAGTAGCCGAGCTGCGGGTTCAACAGGCGATTGCCCGCGAAGCGTTGCGCGCGGCGTTGGTGTCTGCGCGGGCGACCTGGCCGCCGGACCTGGTTGGCGCTTATCCTGGCATTTTGCCTTACCTCGAGCCAATCATTGGCAGCGGCAGCATTTTGGGGCACGCTCCTCGCGCCGGGCAGGCAGCGCTCATGCTATTGGATGCGCTGGAGCCGGTTGGCGTCACGACGCTTGTGTTGGATACGTATGGCCTGATGCCGGCGCTGGGCGCAACAGCCGCGATTCAGCCATTGGCTGCTGTGCAAGCTTTGGGCAGCGTGCCGGTCCAATCGGCGGGCGGCGCTCAAGACGATAAAGCCTTGCCGGGAGCGGGCGGCCTGGTCACATTGGCGACGGTGATCGCGCCCATTGTCGGGCGGCCGCGCCCGGGCAAGCGGATTATGACGGTCAAGGTCTCGTCGTTGGGAGAGCTGGAGGTCAGAGACGGTTCGCTGGAAGTGTGGCCATTGCAGGCCGGCGAGACGGCCGTGTTGGAGATGCGCCCAGATAAAGACGTAGACGTGGGGCGCGGCGGACCGGGCCGGGGCGGCAAACCGCTCAAGGTGCAAGGCGGCCTGGTGGGGTTGGTTGTAGATGCGCGGGGGCGGCCACTGCAGTTGCCGTCCGATCCCGTTTTGCGCCGCGAGCGCGTCCAGCAATGGTTGTGGGATGTGGGCGCCTAGTGTGGGCGACTAGCGCAGGATGAATGCATGGCAGAAGCAAACTTGACGTTTTATCCAAACGAAACGCACGTGATGCCGCTGGCGCTTCTTGCCCGCGAGCGCGTTTTGCCAGTGGCGGGCGAGATCCTGGTGCGCGCGGGTGAGCACGTCGAACCGACCCAGATCATTGCGCGCGCCAGGCAAACGCGCGATATGCGCATCGTGGACCTGGCGCGCCAGTTACGCATTGATCCCAAGCAGGTCGAGCGTTGTTTGAGCAAAAAATTGGGCGAGAACATTGCCGCCGGCGAGCCGATTGCAGTTCGCCCCGGGCTGATCAAACGAGTGGCGCGTTCCCCCGTGGATGGCACTATCCTGGCCGTGGGCGGCGGTCGAGTTTTGTTGGAGGTCGCGCCGGAGGAAATCGAGCTGCGCGCCTACGTCACCGGCACGGTGGTGGACGTCATGTCTAATTGGGGCGTGCGAATAGAAACGAGCGGCGCGTGGATTCAGGCCGTGTGGGGGTGCGGCGGCGAAGATACAGGGGTGCTGCGCATGGTGGGGCGCAAGCCCGAAGACCCGCTGCGCGCCAAGTCTATTGACGTAGCGTGCCACGGCGCGATTGTAGTCAGCGGCGGGTGGATTGATCCTGGAGCTTTTGCCCAGGCCCAACAACTCCAGGTGCGCGGCTTGATTGCGGCGAGCATGGATGGCGACCAGCGCAAGACGGCCGAAGCGTGTGGCTTTCCGGTGATCTTGACCGAAGGTTTTGGGCGCATGCCGATGAGCGCGCCGCTTTACCAGCTCTTGCAAAACCAGAACGGGCGCGAGGCGTGCATCAGCGGCGTCACGCGCACGCGCTTTGGCGCGACGCGCCCCGAGATCATTGTGCCGCTGCCGGTCGAATCGCGCCCGGCTTTCCCGCCGCTGCCCGGCACGGCGCTGGCCGTGGGAATGCAGGTGCGCGTGACGCGCCCCCCGTATGCGGGGGCGATTGGCGTCGTAAAAGCGCTGCCGGCGCTGGCGCAGAGCCTGGAAAGCGGCGTGAAATTGCACGGCGCCGAGGTCGCCCTGCAGTCGGGCGATACGATTTTTGTGCCTCATGTTAACCTGGAGCTTTTGCGCTGAGCGTTTGACAGGGCGGCAAGGCTATTTCTGAAAAAGTGAATGGAGACATACAATGAGCGAAGACCTCTACACCAATGACACTGTTGAAGAGGAAGGCGACGACGAAGCATCCAACCGCTGGTTTTTGTATATCATGATCGGGCTGGTTGGCTTGTTCGTATGTACGTTGGGAGTGATCCTGGTATACGCCTTCGTCCTGAAAGGTGGCCAGTCGTCCGTGGCGTCGGCAAATGCCACGACGATTGCCCATAACCTGACGGTGACGGCCGACATCGCCCTGGCGTCCCAGCCAACGGCCACTCCGCCGCCGAGCGATACGCCACTGCCGACGCACACGCCCGCGCCGCTTGTGACGAACACGCCAGTGGTGGTGACGCCAACGCCCACGCCCACGCCAAGCAACACGCCTGGCCCGACTACGCCAACCTATACGCCGACCGCGTCGCCGACCGCGTCGCCGACGCCCAAGACCACCTCGACCCAAAAACCGGCGTCTGTCTCGGCCACCGGCACGCCCGGCACGACGGGACAGATGGCCGACACGGGCGTGGGCGGGCTGGAACTGGTGCTGATGGCCGCCGGCCTGGTGGTGTTGCTGTTCATCGCCCGCCGGCTGCGCCTATCTCAACGCTAGGTAAACAAACAGGCAACAAGCTGGCAAGGCGGCAGCCCTGCTTACTTGTTGCCTTGATGTTTTTTGTAAGTGGCGCAATAATCGTGACCAAATTTCCCCTTCTCCCTTCAAATGATCTCGAGCGATTGACGACGTCCTTATCGGCTGGCGGGTGTTGCTCCATTGTGGGCTTGAGCAACACGGGCAAATCCACGCTGCTGCGCGCGGTGTGCGAGCCGGACGTTTTCAAGCCATCCTCGCGCGCATCGTCCAAACCATCTGGCAACCGCGCGCTGGCAGACACGGCAATCTTTTACATAGATTGCAACGCCATGCTGACCATGAGTGAGCAAGGTTTCTACGAAGCGACGCTGCGCGCCGTCCAGGCCGAAATGGGGCGCCTGTCGGCCCTCGCGTCGTTGGTGGAGCGTGTAGAGAATTTGTATCGCAAAGTGGTGGAGCCGTCGTCGGCTTTTGTCGTGCCGCTCAGCTTTAACGAGAGCGTGATTGTTTTGTGCGAGCAATTGGGGCGGCGCGTGGTGTTCTTGTTTGACGAGTTCGACGATCCTTTCGCCCGGCTGGATGGGCGCGTGTTTTTGAACCTGCGCGCGCTGCGCGACAAGTACGGCGAGCGTCTGTGCTTTGTCACGGCCACCGATGGGCTGTTAGCCGAAACTCGCAGCGACGCCGAAGCGTCCGAGTTTAGCGAGTTGTTCGCCGGCCACACGTATTTTTTGAAAATGTTCGCCCCAGACCTGGCGCGCCGGGTGGTGGCCGAGTTTATGCGGGGGCACGCGGTGACGTTGGGGCAAGAGGAAATGGATTTCATCTTGCAGCAGGCTGGCGGGCATCCCGGCTTGCTGCTGGCCGCCGCCAGTGTGCTGGTGGATGTGTTGAGCAGCGCGCCCACGGATTTGCGCCCGCCTAACTTGACGCTGGCCCGGCAATTACTGGATCGAAACGCGGCCGTGCGCAACGAGTGCGCGCGCTTGTGGGCGCAACTCGGCGAGGATGACCAGGTAACGCTGTTGAACGTGCTGACGCAGAGCGAACCCTTTGCGTCCACAGTTCAGAGCGCGTGGCAGCGCCTGGTTGAACGAGGCATTCTCCAAGACAAGCCCTCTCAATCGCCCGAGGGTTTACATGTGGTGTTCAGCCCGCTTTTCGAGACGTTTGCCCGCCGCCAGTTTCGCGCCCGGCTGCCCCCTCAGTCGGGCATATACGTAGATGTGGACAGCGGCGAGGTGTGGGCCGATGGGCGCAAAATCCCCACGCTCACCGACCTGGAATATCGCTTGCTTTTGCTGCTGTACGGCCGCATAGACAAGATTTGCGATAAATACCAGGTGGTCGAGGCGGTGTGGGGGCAAGAGTTCATTGACGACGTGGACGACAGCCGGGTAGAAAAGCTCATTTCGCGCCTGCGGCAAAAGCTGGAACACGACCCGGCTAATCCCCGCTACTTTCAAACCGTGCGCGGGCGAGGCTACCGGCTGATCAGCGGCTGACGATCGAGTTTGTCAGCCGCCAATGATTTGCAAGCACGCTCCCCACAGCAGCACCTGCACCATCAGCGCCCCGCCCCACAACAGGTACGCGCCCAAGTGCTCTTTGTAATAGTACGCCACTCCCCCCAGCCCGGTGTTGGCGATCAGCGTGAGCAACCCGATCAACGGCAAAATGAATACTTGTGTGCGGCCCGCCATGCGATCGGGCAGCCCCGCCAGGTTATAGTGCATGCTGATAGTTTGAGGCAATCCCGGAAAACGCCACGCCAACACGCCAAACAGCAACACCGCCAGCAACGCTGCTACCCCCACCATGCCCCAGGCCAGCTTGTCGCTCCACAGGGACCACTCTAACCATTCGGGGCGGCGCGAACTTGGCTGGACGTCTTGAGTGGGGCCCATGGTTTTGCGCTGTTGAAAGGCTTCCAGAAACTTGAGCGGATCGGGCGGCGAAATGGCGTATGCCACTCCGGGCGTGATGACAAAGAGGATCTGGCTTCGTAAAGCCGTGGCGGCGTAAAACAGCGTCGTTCCCACGCCGGCCACCTCGCCGTGCCCCACCCACAAGCCGGGCCAGTACGCGCCCCGAAAGCGGATCGAGCCGCTCACCTGGCTGCCCGGCGCGATAGTCGTGATGGTTGACATGGGGATCACTTGCTGCGTGGCGCCCCAGTTAATGGCCAGCGCGTTGCGGTCGAGCGAGTAGCTCGAGCGGCGCAGCCCGGCCAGCCAGTATCCCAGGATGACAAACAGCGGCAGGCTGGCAAGCACCACCAGCCCCATCATAAAAGTGAGCAGTGTGATGGGGAGTTGGACGGCAATCCAAATCAATAATAGATCAAATATGACCAACCAGGCAATGATGCCGATGGTGACCCGCATGCCCAGCTGGCGATTGGTTTTCCATTCCATATTCTTAATAAGCCGGCGACCAGCGTTCGCCGCCGTCGCCTGAAATGTGCAGGCCGTCTGTGGCCGAGACGGCAAAGATGACGTGCGCGCCGTTTGTGCTGGGGGCGATGGCCAACGCGACAACTTCGGGCAAGCCGAGGGCCGGCCGCCACATTTGTCCCCCGTCGGTCGAGCGATAGACGCCCTGGTCGGTGCCCAAAAAGATCAGCCGGTCGTGCCCGAAATCGGGCGAAAGCGCCAGCGCGCTGGCCCACAACAGTTCGAGCGGCAGCCCGAGTTCGGCCGGGTGCCAGCTCGCGCCGCCGTCTGCCGAGCGGTAAACGTTGTGGTTTTCTTTGAGTGTGCCCAGGAACATTAGCCGGTCGCGCGCAAAGTCGGGCGAAAGCGCGAACGATTGAATCAGCCAGCTGCCTTGGGGCTTGTATACCCGACCCCAGTTCCGCCCGCCGTCGCCGCTGCGATACAGCCCGTCCGATTCCGTCCACACGTACACGCCCCGGTCGGCGGAAAAGTTGGGTGAAAAGGCCAGGTGGTTCAGCCCGCCGCCCGAAGGCAAGCCGGCGGCGTCCATCATCCACGTGTCGCCGCCGTCGCTCGAACGCAGCACGGTGGGCGTGCGATAGTCGCCCGCTATCATCAGCGTGCGGTCGCGGGCATAGTCGGGCGACACGGCCAGCGCGTTGATGGGGAACATGTTGCCTGCGCCAATCGGCAAGGCTTGCCAACGCTGGCCGCCGTCCGCCGAGCGATAGAGTTGAGAGCCGGTGGCGGCGAACACGGTGCGGTCGCGCGCATAGTCGGGCGAAATCGCCAGGTGCATGCGCCCGATGCCCAACTCGCGCGCCGGAAAGCCCGCCTCGCGCCAGCTCTCGCCTTTATCTGTGGA
The DNA here is from genome assembly GCA_964651475.1 of uncultured Anaerolineae bacterium. Lineage (GTDB taxonomy): Bacteria > Chloroflexota > Anaerolineae > Fen-1058 > Fen-1058 > JBGSMF01. The sequence goes on from CAZYXV010000005.1 coordinate 20,141, forward strand.
GAGCCATACGCTGCTTTCTTTGCTGGCCACGAACAGCGCGCCGTCTTGCGCGAAATCGGGCGAAAGCGCAATGGCTTCCAGGTGAGTAGGCGCCGGCCCCCTCATCTCGGCCGCTTGCCAGTCCCAATCGTCCACGCGCGCTCTCAGCACCTGGCCGCTGGCCGTGCCCAGCCACACAGCCATAGAATCCGCCGGATCGAAAGTGATGGTGGAGAGAGTTTGAGTGGCAATCGCTGCAAGCTGGCTGCCTGTCTGCCCGACTTGCCACGAATCCCCGCCGTCGAGTGTGCGATAAAGCTGCCCAGAGTTTGCCAGCAGCAGCGCCGTGCGGTCGCGCTCGAAACCGGGCGAGAGCGCCAAAGCATCTTGTTTAGAAGCATCCCCAATGCCGCGCAGCGCGCCGCTCCATATCTGCCCGCCGTCCGTCGAGCGCAGCAGGCCCTGTTGATCGAACACGCCGAACATGGCGTGGGTGCGCCCAAAGCCGGGCGCGGGATACAGCGCCAGCGCCGTTCCGCCCCCCATCAACATCCACGAATCGCCCCGATCTTGCGAGACCAACACGCCGCCGCCCTTGCGTTCCACGCTGAGGAATATTGTGCGATCGTGCTCGAAATCGGGTGAAAGCGCCAGCGCATAGGTTTTGGGATCCTGCGCCAGCGCCGCGTAGCGTTTGCCTAACGACACCCACGTCTGCCCGCCGTCCGTCGAGCGGTACAGCCCTCCAGACGATTGGGTGCGCGCGTACAGCGTTCGGTCGCGCCCAAAGACCGGCGAGATGGCCAGTTGGGCCACTCGCACGTCGCTCAGGCCGGCGCTGGCGGCTTGCCAGGATTGCCCGCCATCGTTCGAGCGGTACACGCCGCGCTGCGTGGCGGCAAAGATCGTCCCATCTTGCGCCAGGGCCGCGTCGTTGACGCTGGACAGCGCCGGCGTATCGCTCCCCACGCCGTCCCACGCTGCGCCGCCATCCTGGCTTTGCAGCAACAGGCTGCCTTGTGGAGCGCCGCGCTCCCACAACCCAAAGATAGTCTGGCCAATCACCAGTTTCTTGACGGGCCGCCCGGACATTTGCGCTGCGGGCGCCGCTTGAGCGGGCGCCGCCTGGGTGGATGCAGCCTGAGCGGACGCCGCCTGCTGGCCCTGCCCGCTCAACACGAGCAAATCGCCTTGGCCCGATAGCACATACAGCCGGTCGGCCCCGGCGTCCAACGCCATCGCGGTGCAGGCATCGGGCAGCGCCGTATCGGCCACAGGCGAAAGCGTGGAGGCTTGCAGTGTCATCAACTGGCTGGGTTGGCCGCTGCTCAACACGTACAGCCGGTCGCGCTGCTCGTCCAGCGCGAGCTGCCCCCCGATGTTGAGCAGCTTTTGAGTGACGGTGAGCGGGTCGCCGCTCCAGATTTGCAGCGCCGCCGGCTCGGCAAAATATTCGCCCAGCGCCACAATCAATTGGCGCCGCGTCCCATCTACCACAACGTCGTTGACGCCGGAAACGATGAACTGGGGCTGGCCAGTGCGGAGCTCAATTTTCCACAACTCGTTTCGGTTGTTCGAGCCGGGGATGCCATTATTGATGCTGGCGTACAGCGCGTTGTGCGCATCGTCCGGCGCAATGGCGCGCACGTCGCGCGGCTCGCTCATCACAGGGGTCGAGTTTAATCCCGCCGCGCGAATGCGATAGAGGCCGCTTTGCCCGGGACCCTGGTACTGGATCGCGTACACGTCGCCGCTCAACTCGCTGGCGACGGGAATCGCGGGCGGCAGGGCAGAGGCGGGTGGCCCGTCCTTCTGCGCCAGGGTGATTTCCGTCATCAGGTTGCCCGAGCCGGTATTGTAGACTTGCAGCCCGCCCGGCACGCCGACGAACAAGCGTTCGTTTGCGGCGTCCAGGGCCAGATTGCCGCCGGCCTCGATGCTTTTATCCACCGTGAGCTTGTCCGCCAAAATCACCAGTGTGCGCTGAGGCGCGCCGCTGACATAGATGCGCCCCCGCCCCGAGTCCAGCGCCAGTGGACGGGGATAGAGCCAGGGATCGTGAGTAAGGCCCAGCTTGATTTGATCCACAATCACAGGCGCGCCCGCCGGCTGGGCGGGGGTGGGTGTGTGTGCAGCGGCCGGGCTGGCGGTTGGTGTGGGCGTGCCCGCCGCCTGCGATACATCCGCCGTGAGCGACACGAGCGCGGTTGCGCTCGGCGTCGCCGGCGCAGGTGATGGGGCGGGCGCCGCCGGCGCGCAAGCGGCCAGCAGTACGCTTGTGAGCAAGATCACAAACATGCGTTTTATATTCACGCTCCTATGTTAGCATTGTCGGGGCAGACTGTCAAACCAGGCGCGCGCCAAGGGGCTGGCGAGAAACCAGGTTTTTGCCAAAAACCTGGTTTCTGAATACCGTATAAATACGGGGTCGGTAGCGTCCAAAATACCGTAGAGTTACGTATAGACAATGCGCCCCAAATGAGCGAAAATAATTACAGTTCGTTTTGGTTATTTTGCCCACCAGCGCGGCGTGCTGCGCTTTTAATAAAGCATAGAGATACAGAGACAAAATATCCCCCATACACGAGCCGACCCAGCCGGCGCAAACCACAAGTCATTAGAATAAAGGAAAAGATAATGTCTACTCAATCAGGTGTTCGCTCAAGAGAAACGTTTGGTTGGTGGAGCCGGTTCCGCATCGGTACCAAGATCACGGCCGGCTATATTCTAATCATCTTATTATTGGCCGGCGTGGTCGGCGTGGCTTACTGGGGACTGGCGCGCGTCACAAATGCCGACGACGCAGCCCTGGATAGCCAGAAAGACGTCACCGATCTCAGGACCCTGAATGCATATTTGACCTTGCAATCCGCAACTCGGGGTGATCTGCTTATCCATAACGACCTCAAGTCTATCGAGAATTTCAAAACGTACGCCCACAAGGTGGATGAAATGCTAGCCATGATTGCCGCGGCTGCAACCACTGCCCAAGAACAGCAATGGGTTAAAGATATTGACCAGCTTGACAGCCAGTTCGATGCTATATTCCTCGACAAAAGTGTGCCGGCCTGGGAAAAAGGGGATCGAGAACAACTCCTTACACTTGACGAGGAAGCAGACAAAATCCAGGCGGAGATAGAAAGCACGATTGATCTCTATATCGCTTCCAATGACCAAGAACTGAGCACTGCGAAGATAACATCTGATACAGTGCATAGCCAGACAATATGGCTGATGCTAGGCATTTCGGCTACTGCTGCTATTCTCAGTCTGGTTTTGGGCTACTTTCTCTCGCGTAGCATCTCCACTCCCGTGCAGGCCGTGGCTGAAGCGGCGCGCCGTTTGGCCGAGGGTGACTTGAACCTTGACGTGGCTGTGACCAGCGGCGACGAAGTGGGCGAGATGGCCGGCGCCTTTCAGCAGATGATTACCAGTTGGAGCGACATTATCCAGCAGGTGGCCGAGAGCGCCGGCAACGTGGGCGTAGCCTCGGAGCAGATGGCCTCCGCCGCCAGCCAGGCGGGGCAGGCCACGGCGCAGGTGGCCACGACGATTCAGCAGGTGGCGCGGGGGACGACGCAGCAAACGGAGAGCGTGACGCAGACGGTAACATCGGTGGAGCAAATGTCGCGGGCGATAGACAGCGTGTCCAAGGGCGCGCAAGAGCAGGCGGCGGCGGTGAGCAAATCGGCTACCATCACCACGCAGATTTCCACGGCCATCGGGCAGGTGACGGCGAGTGCGCGAGCCAGTGCGCAAGGGTCAGCGCAGGCGGCGCAGACGGCGCGGACGGGGGCCAGGACGGTGGAAGACACCATCAAGGGCATCGAGAACATCCGGGAGAAGGTAGGGGCGTCGGCAGAGAAAGTGAAAGAGATGGGGCAGCGCTCGGAGCAGATTGGGGCCATCATCGAGACGATAGACGACATTGCGTCGCAGACCAATCTGCTGGCGCTGAACGCGGCCATCGAGGCGGCGCGCGCGGGGGAACACGGCAAGGGCTTTGCGGTGGTGGCCGACGAGGTGCGCAAGCTGGCCGAGAAATCGGCCGAGGCGACCAAGGAAATCGGGACGTTGATCAAGGGCATCCAAAAGACGGTGGCGGAAGCGGTGCAGGCGATGGACGAAGGCGCGAAGGAAGTGAGTGCTGGCGTGACGCGCGCCAACGAAGCGGGACAGGCGCTGAGCAGCATCCTGATCGCCGCCGAAGAATCCAACCGGCAGATCGCCGATATTGCCGCCGCCGCCTTACAGATGGATACCCTTGCCAACAACCTGGTGAGCGCCATGGACACCGTGTCGGCAGTAGTAGAGGAAAACACCGCCGCCACCGAGGAAATGGCGGCCGGCTCCGGCGAGGTGGCGCAGGCCATCGAAAACATTGCGGGCGTCTCGGAAGAAAACAGCGCCTCGGCGGAAGAAGTGTCTGCGGCGGTGGAAGAGGTGAACGCCCAGGTGGAAGAGTTTATCGCCTCGGCCCAATCCCTGGCCGATATGGCGCAGACCTTGCAGAGCTTGGTGGCGCAATTCAACCTGCCGGAGGCGTCTCTGGACAGGGAATCCAAGAAAAAATCGGCGCCGGCGCGGAGCACCGCCAGGCGAAACGCGTAGAGTATAAGGCAAGACGCACAGAGAGGTGAAAAATGCAGGATTACTTGTTGCTGACAGCCGGAGTAGTTGTCGGCTGCGTTGGAATCATGGCAACGCTATACGCCATTTACCGCCGAGGGATTGCCATACGTTTAGGGGCTATCATGTTGGCATGTATTGTGTTTGCTGCTTATATGGCTTTTTTTCTCGGCAGAGAAGGCCTCAGGCTGGAAAGGCTCGGCGTGGCCGTGATCGTCGCCGTGCCGCCCATTGCAGCTTGTTTTGTCATAATCGCCAGGCAAATCGTCACTCCCGCCAGGTTGATTGCCGAGGCGGCCGCCGGCATCGCCGCTGGCGACGTGAGCCAGCAGGTAGACATCAAAAGCAGAGACGAGTTGGGCGACATGGCGGACGCCTTTCAACGCATGATTGTGTATTTGCAGGGTGTGGCAGGTGCTGCCGAGCGGCTGTCGCAGGGCGATGTGGCAGTGGAGGTGATGCCGCAATCGGACAAGGACGTGTTAGGACTGGCTTTTCGGCGGATGGTGGATTATCAGCAAGAGATGGCGCAGGCGGCCGGTCTCTTGGCGCAAGGCGACCTGACCGCCGAGGTGACGCCGCAGTGCAAAGAAGATGTGTTGGGCAATGCTTTCGCCCAGATGATTGCCAATCTGCGCGACCTGATCCAGCAGGTGGCCGAGAACGCAGACAACGTGGGGACGGCCTCGGGGCAGATGGCGTCGGCGGCTGGGCAGGCGGGGCAGGCCACGGCGCAGGTAGCGACGACGATCCAGCAGGTGGCGCGCGGGACGACGCAGCAAACGGAGAGCGTGACACGCACGGTGGCGTCGGTGGAGCAAATGTCGCGGGCGATAGAGAGTGTGTCCAAGGGCGCGCAAGAGCAGGCGGCGGCGGTGAGCAAATCGGCGGCCATCACCACGCAGATTTCCACAGCCATTGGGCAGGTGACGGCGAGTGCGCGGGCCAGCGCGCAAGGGTCGGCGCAGGCGGCGCAGACGGCGCGGGCGGGCGCCAGGACGGTGGAAGAGACAATCAAGGGTATTGAGAGCATCCGCGAGAAGGTGGGGCAATCGGCGCAAAAGGTGCGAGACATGGGGCAGCGTTCGGAGCAAATCGGGGCCATCATCGAGACGATAGACGACATTGCGTCGCAGACCAATCTGCTGGCGCTGAACGCGGCCATCGAGGCGGCGCGCGCGGGGGAACACGGCAAGGGCTTTGCGGTGGTGGCCGACGAGGTGCGCAAGCTGGCCGAGAAATCGGCCGAGGCGACCAAGGAAATCGGGACGTTGATCAAGGGCATCCAAAAGACGGTGGCGGAAGCGGTGCAGGCGATGGACGAAGGCGCGAAGGAAGTGAGTGCTGGCGTGACGCGCGCCAACGAAGCGGGGGAGGCGCTGAGCAGCATCCTGATCGCCGCCGAAGAATCCAACCGGCAGGTAGCCGATATTGCCGCCGCCGCCCAGCAGATGGACGTTTTCGCCAATGACCTGGTGAGCGCGATGGATGCCGTATCGGCGGTGGTGGAGGAAAACACGGCCGCCACCGAAGAAATGGCCACTGGCTCCGGCGAGGTGGCCGAGGCCATCGAAAACATTGCGGGCGTCTCGGAAGAGAACAGCGCCTCGGCCGAAGAGGTCTCGGCGGCGGTGGAAGAAGTGAACGCCCAGGTGGAAGAGTTCATTGCCTCGGCCCAATCCCTGGCCGATATGGCGCAGACGCTCCAGACGCTCGTGGCGCGCTTCAACCTGCCGGGGACGTCGGAGAGTTATGAGCGGCGAGAGAAGGTGAGCCAGCCTGTTTCAAAGGCGCGAGCAACACCGAGTCGAAAAATTGCTGTTCAATAAAAGATTTGGGGGAAAAGAACATGGATACAGGTCAAGTGTTTCGAGATGGCGCAATTATGTTGGGACTGCTCATCATAGCGGCCGGCATAGTCTTGCTTAGCGTGAGATTGCTGGCCGGGCGCGGCATCGTTCTCAAGGTGGGAGCCGTAGTCTTGGTTGCCATTGTATTGGATTGCGATCTTGCTTTTGTATTGGGGAAAATTGGCCTCAATCCTCTCAGTATACTGGCTTTATTCACTACGGGCATAATTACAACCATAGGCTTGTTCCTGGCCATGTTTCGAATAGTCGTCGTTCCCGTTCAAACCCTCATCGCTGTTGCGCAGCGGACTGCAGTGGGCGATTTGAGCAAGACGGTGGAATACAAAAGCGGCGACGAAATTGGACAGTTGGCGGCTGCATTGCGCCAGGCGGTGGCGTACCAGCAAACGATGGCGGGCGCGGCGGATCGCCTGGCTCAGGGCGATCTCGCTGTCAATGTCACACCTCAATCGGAGCAGGACGTATTGAGCCAGGCGTTTGGGCGGATGATTGGTTATCAACAAGCGATGGCGGCCGCGGCCGACCGTTTGGCGATGGGGGATGTGGGGGCGGCTGTCGCTCCCCAATCTGAAAGGGATGTGCTAGGCAACGCGTTTGGGCGGATGATTGTTTACCAACAGGCTATGGCGGGCGCGGCCGAGCGATTGGCGTTGGGAGACGTGGCGGTGGTGGCAACGCCGCAATCAGATAAGGACATATTGGGGCAGGCGTTTCGGCGAATGGTGGGTTACCAGCAGGCGATGGCGAGCGCGGCGGATTGCCTGGCGCAGGGGGACATTAGCGTTCAGGTGACGCCGCAAGCGGACAAGGATGTGTTGGGCCATGCCTTTCGGCGGATGATTGGCTACCAACGCGGCATGACGGGTGTGGCCGAGCGCTTGGCGTTGGGAGACGTGGCAGTGGAGGTGACGCCGCAATCGGATAAGGACATATTGGGGCAGGCGTTTCGGCGGATGGTGGGTTACCAGCAGGCGATGGCGAGCGCGGCGGATTGCCTGGCGCAGGGGGACATTAGCGTTCAGGTGACGCCGCAAGCGGACAAGGATGTGTTGGGCCATGCCTTTCGGCGGATGATTGGCTACCAACGCGGCATGACGGGTGTGGCCGAGCGCCTGGCGCAGGGCGACGTGGCGGTAGAGGTGACGCTGCAATCGGATAAAGACGTGCTGGGGCAGGCCTTTCGGCGGATGGTGGGCTATCAGCAAGAGATGGCGCAGGCGGCCGGTTTCTTGGCGCAAGGCGACCTGGCTGCCGAAGTGACGCCGCAATGTGAAAGAGATGTGTTGGGCAATGCCTTTGCGCAGATGGTTGACAATCTGCGCGATTTGATCCGGCAGGTGGCGGAGAGCGCGGGCAACGTGGGCACGGCCTCGGAGCAGATGGCGTCTGCGGCCGGGCAGGCGGGGCAGGCCACGGCGCAGGTGGCGACGACGATCCAGCAGGTGGCGCGCGGTACGACGCAGCAGACGGAGAGCGTGACGCGCACGGTGGCGTCGGTGGAGCAAATGTCGCGGGCGATAGAGAGTGTCTCCAAGGGTGCGCAAGAGCAGGCGGCGGCGGTGAGCAAATCGGCTACCATCACCACGCAGATTTCCAAGGCCATTGGGCAGGTGGCGGCCAGTGCGCGAGTCAACGCGCAGGGGTCGGAGCAGGCGGCGCAGATGGCGCGGGCGGGGGCCAGGACGGTAGAAGACACCATCAAGGGCATTGAAAGCATCCGCGAGAAGGTGGGTTTGTCGGCGCAAAAGGTGCGAGACATGGGGCAGCGTTCGGAGCAAATCGGGGCCATCATCGAGACGATAGACGACATTGCGTCGCAGACCAATCTGCTGGCGCTGAACGCGGCCATCGAGGCGGCGCGCGCGGGGGAACACGGCAAGGGCTTTGCGGTGGTGGCCGACGAGGTGCGCAAGCTGGCCGAGAAATCGGCCGAGGCGACCAAGGAAATCGGGACGTTGATCAAGGGCATCCAAAAGACGGTGGCGGAAGCGGTGCAGGCGATGGACGAAGGCTCGAAGGAGGTGAGCGTTGGCGTGGCGCGCGCCAACGAAGCGGGGCAGGCGCTGAGCAGCATCCTGACAAGCGCCGAAGGAGCCAACCAGCAGTTCGCCGATATTGCCGCTGCCACTCGCCAGATGAATACTCTCGCCGCTGACCTGGTGAGCGCCATGGACACTGTGTCGGCAGTGGTGGAGGAAAACACGGCTGCCACCGAAGAAATGGCGGCCGGCTCGGGCGAGGTGGCCGAGGCCATCGAAAACATTGCGGGCATCTCGGAAGAAAACAGCGCCTCGGCCGAAGAGGTGTCTGCGTCTGTGGAAGAAGTGAACGCCCAGGTGGAAGAGTTTATCGCTTCGGCCCAGACCATGGCCGAGATGGCGCAGACGCTCCAGACGCTCGTGGCGCAGTTCAACCTGCCGGAGGCGCAAGAAGCAAGGGGCAAGAAGCAAGAATCAAAAGGTAAAAGACAAAGAGTAAGGTGACAGGTAGTATCAACTACTTGCAAAACTCAACCAGGAGGGCACGATGTTGAACAATATCAGGATAAGACCCAAATTTATAGGCTTGTTTCTGATCGTGGGGCTGATTCCACTAATCGTCGTTGCCAGCTTTAGCGCGCTCCAGGCGCGCGACACACTGACCAGGCAGGCTTACGCCAATCTACAGGCGGTGCGCGAGGTCAGAAAAAAACACCTGGAGGCATATTTTTCAGAGTGCCAGGCGGATATGGGCGTGTTGGTCAGGACCATAGATACGTTCAGGCGCGAAGGCGTTGATCCAACCTTTGAAGGTGGATCCGAAGATTACTATACCCAATATATCAGAGCGTACGGTTACTATGACCTGTTCCTGATCGAGCCAAATGGTTACGTCTCTTACACCGTGGCGAAGGAGCCTGACTATAAAACCAATTTGCTCAACGGTCCCTATGCCACTTCCAACCTGGGCAAACTGGTGCAGCAAGTGCTCAAGACCCAACGTTTTGATTTTGCCGACTTTGCGCCCTACGAACCCAGCGGCGGGCAGCCCGCGGCCTTTGTTGCCCAACCCATAATGCGCGAGGGCAGGATCGAATTGATCATAGCGCTGCAATTGCCTCTCGAAGGGATTGACGCGATTATGCAGGGGCGCGCGGGCATGGGCGAGACCGGCGAGACCTACCTGGTGGGGCCAGACAAACTCATGCGCTCCGATTCTTATCTCGATCCTGCCGGGCACTCGGTGGCGGCCTCCTTTGCCGGAACTGTCCAGCAAAATGGGGTGGACACCGAGTCTACCCGGGCGGCTTTGGCGGGGATGGACGGTCAAAAAGTAGTCCTCGACTACCGCGGCGAACGGGTGTTTTCGGTCTACGGGCCGTTTAACGTCTATGGAACGCGCTGGGCGCTGCTGGCCGAGGTTGACGAGGCCGAGGTCAATGCGCCCTCGAACCAGTTGATCGGCATTGTGCTCCTCATCAGCTTTATCACTGTCATAGCTGTCGCCGCAATCGCGTTCTTTGTCGCCCTCAGCATCGCCGCCCCGATTCAGAAAATCACCAAGGCGGCCCAAAAGATTGCCCTCGGCGATGTGGATCAGATAGTGGATATCCAGCAAAGAGACGAAATCGGCGAGATGGCCAGCGCTTTCCGCCAGATGATCGCTTATCAGCGAGAAATGGCGCGCGCTGCCGACCAATTGGCGCAGGGCGATGTGACGACCAGCATCACGCCCCAGTCCGAAAAGGATGCACTGGGTAACACTTTCCGCCGGATGATTGATTACCAGCAAGCGATGGCCGTCGCAGCCGGTTGCCTGGCGGAGGGCGATGTGGCCGCCAATGTCGCTCCCCAGTCTGCAAAGGATGTGCTGGGCTCTGCTTTCCAGCGGATGATTGCATATCAGCAGGGAATGGCTGAGGCCGCCAACCATCTGGCGGGAGGGGACGTGGCCGTAGCCGTCGCGCCGCAATCGCAAAAAGACGTGCTTGGGCAGGCGTTTAGCCGGATGATAGTGTACCAGCAAGGGATGGTTGAGGCCGCCAATCGCCTGGCTGAGAGCGATTTGACCGCCGACATCGTTCCGCAGTCCGAACGAGATCAATTGGGCAATGCGTTTGCGCAGATGATTGCCAACCTGCGGGATTTGATCCAGCAGGTGGCCGAGAGCGCCGGTAACGTGAGTGAGGCCTCGGGGCAGATGGCGACGGCCGCCAGCCAGGCGGGGCAGGCCACGGCGCAGGTGGCGACGACGATACAGCAGGTGGCGCGTGGGACGACGCAGCAAACCGAGAGCGTGACGCACACAATGACGTCGGTGGAGCAAATGTCGCGGGCGATAGACAGCGTGTCCAAGGGCGCGCAGGAACAGGCGACGGCGGTGAGCAAATCGGCTGTCATCACCACGCATATCTCGAACGCGATTGGCATGGTAGCGGCCAACGCCAAATCCAGCGCGCAAGGGTCGGCGCAGGCGGCGCAAACGGCGCGGACGGGCGCCAGGACGGTGGAAGACACCATCAAGGGCATCGAGAGCATTCGGGATAAGGTGGGACTGTCGGCGGAGAAGGTGAAGGAGATGGGGCAGCGCTCGGAGCAAATCGGGGCCATCATCGAGACGATAGACGACATTGCCTCGCAGACCAACCTGCTGGCGCTCAACGCCGCCATCGAGGCCGCGCGCGCGGGAGAGCACGGCAAGGGCTTTGCGGTGGTGGCGGACGAGGTGCGCAAGCTGGCCGAGAAATCGGCCGAGGCGACCAAGGAAATCGGGACGTTGATCAAGGGCATCCAAAAGACGGTGGCGGAAGCGGTGCAGGCGATGGACGAAGGCTCGAAGGAGGTGAGTGTTGGCGTGGCGCGCGCCAACGAAGCGGGGAATGCGTTGAGCAGCATCCTGATCGCCGCCGAAGAATCCAACCGGCAAATCGCCGACATTGCCACCGCCGCCCAACAGATGGATACGCTCGCCAACGACCTGGTGAGTGCGATGGACGCCGTGTCGGCAGTGGTGGAGGAGAACACCGCCGCCACTGAAGAAATGGCGGCCGGTTCCGGCGAGGTGGCGCAGGCCATCGAAAACATTGCGGGCGTCTCGGAAGAAAACAGCGCCTCGGCCGAAGAGGTCTCGGCGGCGGTGGAAGAAGTGAACGCCCAGGTGGAAGAGTTTATCGCTTCGGCCCAGACCATGGCCGAGATGGCGCAGACGCTCCAGACGCTCGTGGCGCAGTTTACGCTGCCCGAATCGCAGCGCGAGGGAACTGGCCGGAAGCCATCTGCCCGCGGCATAACTGCAAGGAGAGCGGAAAACAAAAGAATGTAGCGCAGTTTGGATAGATTAAGGAGGGTATCACTATGTTGGAAAAAGCATTATCTCGCCTAAAGCTCTTGCCCAAGATTCTCTTGCTGGGCATCATATTGATTGCGTGTTTTTCGCTGGCATTGGTCTGGTTCTACGTCAGGGTGAGGGACACCCAATACCAGGCCAAAAAGACCCAATCCAGGCACATAGTGGAAACCGGCTATGGCATCCTGGATTATTATTACAAACAAACCCAGGCGGGGACCATGTCCGAAGAGGAGGCCAAGCAAGCGGCGCTGAATGCGATCAAGGCCATGCGTTATGACGAAAGCGTGGACAACTATGTGTGGATCAACGATATGCGCCCCTACATGGTCATGCATCCAACTCAACCCGAGTTGGATGGCACGGATCTGTCAAACTGGAAAGACTCGAACGGCAAAACTTTTTTTCTAGAGATCGTAAGCGTGTGCCAGCGGGAGGGCAAGGGAGAGGTGTGGTACACGTGGGACAAGCCCGGCGGAATAGAAGAGCCGGTGCGCAAGGTCTCTTACGTCAAGCGCTTTCGCGCCTGGGAGTGGGTTGTTGGGACGGGCGCCTATGTGGATGACGTAGAGGAAGAGATCTATAATTTGATGCTTTCGGTGTTAGGCGTCATGGCAATCACGGTGCTGATAGGGGGTGGCATCTCCTATCTATTGGCGCGCTCGATTGCCCGGCCCGTCCGCCGCATGGCCGACGTCGCGTTGGGCATCGCGACCGGCAATTTGGGGCAGACCATCGAGTATTCTGGAAAAGATGAAGTGGGCGAGATGGCGGGCGCGTTTCGGCGGATGGTGGCCTATCTACAAGGCGTGGCCGGGGCGGCCGATTCCCTGGCGCGGGGCGATGTGATGGTGCAGGTCGCGCCGCAATCGGACCAGGACGTGTTGAGCCACGCTTTTAGCCGGATGATTGCATACCAGCAGGCGATGGCGGGCGCGGCGAACCACCTGGCTCAAGGCGACGTGAGCGTGGCTGTTACGCCCCAATCCGAAAAAGACATGCTGGGACATGCATTTCAGGGGATGATTGCTTACTTGCAAGACATGGCGGACGCGGCTGGCCGCCTGGCCCGGGGCGATGTGTCTGTTGCCGTCACTCCCCAGTCGGCTAAGGATGTGCTGGGCAACGCCTTTAGCCGGATGATCGTCTATCAGCAGTCCATGGCCGGGGCGGCGGATCTCTTGGCGCAGGGCGACATGGCGGCGGACGTCACACCCCAATCGGAGCGGGATACGCTGAGCTATGCCTTCCGGCGGATGATTGTGTATTTGCAGGGAATGGCGAGCGCGGCGGATCGCCTGGCGGTGGGGGACGTGACGGCGAAGGTGACGGCGCAATCGGACAAGGATGCGTTGGGCAACGCCTTCCAACGGATGATTGCCTATCAGCAAGAGATGGCCGAGGCCGCCGAGCGCCTGGCGTTGGGTGACCTGACCGCCGATATTATTCCCCAGTCTGAGGCCGACATGCTGGGCAATGCGTTTGCGCAAATGGTCACCAATCTGCGTGATCTGATCCGGCAAGTGGCGGAGAACGCCGATAGCGTCAGATCGGCCGCGGAGCAAATCGCTACCGCCGCGGGTCAGGCGGGCCAGGCCACGGGCCAGGTGGCGACGACGATTCAACAGGTGGCGCAGGGCACGTCGCAGCAGACGGGGAGCGTGAACCTCACCATGACGTCGGTGGAGCAAATGTCGCGGGCGATAGACAGCGTGGCCAAGGGCGCGCAGGAGCAGGCGGCCGGTGTGGCCAAGTCGGCCACTATCGCCGGGCACATCTCGAACGCGATTAGCATGGTGGCAACTAACGCCAAATCCAGCGCGCAAAGCTCGGCGCAGGCGGCGCAGACGGCGCGGGCGGGCGCCAGGACGGTGGAAGAGACGATCAAGGGCATCGAAGGCATCCGCGACAAGGTGGGGCAATCGGCGCAAAAGGTGCGAGAGATGGGGCAGCGCTCGGAACAGATCGGGGCCATCATCGAGACGATAGACGACATTGCGTCGCAGACCAATCTGCTGGCGCTGAACGCGGCCATCGAGGCGGCGCGCGCGGGGGAACACGGCAAGGGCTTTGCGGTGGTGGCCGACGAGGTGCGCAAGCTGGCCGAGAAATCGGCCGAGGCGACCAAGGAAATCGGGACGCTGATCAAGGGCATTCAAAAGACGGTGGCAGAAGCGGTGCAGGCGATGGACGAAGGCGCGCGCGAAGTGTCTACGGGGGTGGCGCGCACCAACGAAGCGGGGCAGGCGCTGGGCAGCATCCTGGCGGCCGCGGAAGAAGCCAACCGGCAGATCGCGGATATTGCCACCGCCGCCCAACAGATGGATGTTCTGGCCAATGATCTGGTGGGAGCGATGGATACTGTGTCTGCGGTGGTGGAGGAAAACACGGCCGCCACCGAAGAAATGTCGGCCAGCTCGGGCGAGGTGGTGCAGGCCATCGAAAGCATTGCGGGCATCTCGGAAGAGAACAGCGCCTCGGCCGAAGAGGTGTCTGCGTCTGTGGAAGAAGTGAACGCCCAGGTGGAAGAGTTTATCGCTTCGGCCCAGACCATGGCCGAGATGGCGCAGACGCTCCAGACGCTCGTGGCGCAGTTCAGCCTTCCAGACGCCGAAATGGAGAAACCCCGGCTTCGAGAGATGGGGAAGCAAGCGGACAAAAAGGTCGCGCCGGCGCGTGTGGCGGGCCGGCGCAAAGCGTAATACTATGGCATACATAATATACTAGAAAAGGGGCAAGGCTTATGGAAAAGCAAATGGTAGTTTTTATCGTGGCTCAAGAGTATTATGGCGTGAGCATCGCCGCCGTAGATAGCATCGAAAAGCTCAAGCCGATCACGGCCGTGCCGCGCGCGCCGGCCTTTGTGGAGGGCGTGATCAACTTGCGCGGCAAAGTGCTGCCGGTGATTGACTTGCGCAAGCGCTTTGGCTTGCAGGCCGAAGCGGCGACCAAAGATACCCGCATCGTGGTGGTGGAGATGAATAACGCCCCGGTCGGCATGTTGGTGGACGCCGTCAGCGAAGTGTTGCGCGTGTCCGATGACGTCATCGAGCCGCCTTCGCCTTTGGTGACCACCGTAGATTCGGCCTTTATCACCGGCATTGCCAAAGTGGGCGAGCGGCTCATTATCTTGCTGGATCTGCAACAGGTGCTCTCGCCCCAGGAAAAAGCGGATTTGCAATCGGTGCAACAAATTCAGGCCGAGACGGCGATGTAAAGCGCGCGGTGTGATTTCGCGTCTCGCGAAAGGGAACGTCACATGGAAAATACGCTGACCTTTGAACTCGAGGCGGACGAAGTAGAGGTTTTTCTTCAGGACGTCAACGAGCATCTCCAGGCGATGGAGAGCGGCATCTTGAGCCTGGAGCGTTCGGGCGACGAGGAAACGCTCAACGCCGTGTTTCGCGCCGCGCACACGCTCAAAGCTGTGGCGGGCGCCGTGGGGCACCAACACATGGCCGAACTGACCCATACCATGGAAACCTTGTTCGACGCCATGCGCCAGGCCACGCTGACGCCCGCGCCCGATATGACCGACGAGCTGCTCGCCGCGGTGGACGTGCTCAAGGCACTGCGCGACGAAGTGGTCACCTGCCAGCCCAGCGGCATAGATACAGCGCCAATTCTGGCCCGGCTGCGCGCCTTGATTTCACGCGGCGCGGACTCTGAACTGTCCGCGCCGGCAGAGCGAGCCGAGGGAATGCTTTCGCCGGAACAGGCGGCCTACTTGCAAGAGCTTGCCAGAAGCGGGTATGCAATCTTGCACATCAACGTCACCCTCTGCCAGGACACTTTTGCGCAGGCGGCCCGCCTGTTGCAAGCGACTATGGCTATGGCCGAAGCGGGGCATATTATTGCCCAAAACCCATCGGAAGAAGACTTGCTCGACGACCGGCAAGAAGGACGGCTGTGGGTCGTGCTCGCCACGCAGGCCGAACCCGACGCCATCAAAGAGCGCCTGGCCGACGTGACCGACGTCGCCGAGTTCCAGGTGCAGGCGTACCCGCTGGCGCCGGCGGCGCCGCCTCCGCCAAAAGAAAATAACAACGCCGCGCCTTCCGTCCAGCGCGAGGCGAACCACGAATTGGACAAGACTGTGCGCATCAGCGTCGAACGGCTGGACATTTTGATGGACCTGGTGGGCGAAATGGTCACCAATCGCACGCGCCTGGCGCAGATCAAAGAGATGCTGCGGGCGCAATATGGCAAAAGCGAAAACGTCGGCGCGCTGGACGAAACCATTGGCGACATTGGCCAGATCATAGATCGCTTGCAAGACGAGGTGATGCGCGCCAGAATGTTGCCCATCTCGCAGCTCTTTGACAAGTTCCCGCGCACGGTGCGCGACCTGGCCCGCACCGCCGATAAGCAAGTCAACCTCGTCATCGCGGGTGAGGCGACCGAACTCGACCGTTCCATCATCGAAGCCATTGGCGACCCGCTCATTCACTTGCTGCGCAACGCCATAGATCACGGCCTCGAATTGCCGCAGGTTCGGCAGGCGGCGGGCAAGCCGCCGGCCGGCACGGTGCGGCTGACGGCCGAGCACGCCGAAGGGCAAATCATCGTCACCGTGCAAGACGACGGGCAGGGGATTGATCCGGCGAAAATACGCCAGGCGGCTGTGCGCCACGGCGTGATGTCTGAAGAGGAGGCCGCTTACCTGAGCGATAACGAAGCCGTCGCGCTCATTTTCCGCCCCGGCATGTCCACCGCCGAGAGAGTGACCGGCACGTCGGGGCGCGGCGTGGGATTGGACGTGGTGCGCACCAATATCAATCGAATCGGCGGCTCGGTCGTGGTGGACAGCGCGCCGGGGCGCGGGACGAGCTTTCGCATCACTTTGCCGCTCACCTTGGCCATTGTGCAGACGATGCTGGTTGATTTGGGCGGCGATGTGTACGCGATTCCTCTCACCAGCATCATCGAATCGTTGTATCTATCGGACGTGACCGTCAGCGGCGTGAAAGGGACCCCCGCCATACGCTGGCGCAACGAGGTGCTGCCGCTCTTGCATCTGGCCCAGTTCTTTGGCCGGCAAGCCCCCCGCCCAGACTCCAAACCGGCCATCGTGGCGGTGGCCTGGGGCAAATTGCAGGCGGGGCTTGTCGTGGATAAAATCATCGGTAAACAAGAAATCGTCATCAAGCCGTTTGGTCCAATTATTGGCAATGTGCCGGGATTGGCAGGCTGCACGATCTTGGGAAATGGGCACATCGCGCTCATCGTGGACGTGCCCGGCCTGGTCAACACGGCAGCGCACGGTCGCTCTCAAACGGCGCGCGCCTAGGATAGCTGGAGGTAGTATGGGAATGAATCACAGTGTTGTGCAGCAAAAGAGCGCCTCGTTAGCGGCGTGGTTGAGCGAAATACCCGAACCGAAACTCGAAGAGGTACTGCACACGGCCGTGGCAAGCGCCGCGCGAGGATTGGCAGATTTTGTGGGGCGTCCTATCCACCTCAGCACCTTTCAGGTCGAAGCGGTGCCGGTCGCTCGCATCACCCGCTATGCCGGCGATCCCGAAGCCGGCATGGTGGGGATTTACTTGTTGTTGGAAGGCGATTTGCGCGGGCAGGCCATTTTGATTATGCCTCTGGACAGCGCGAGGGCGCTGGCAAGCGTGCTCGTGGATACTTTACCGGACACGGCCAACGTCTTGGGCGACCTGGAACGTTCGGCATTGGCCGAGGTGGGCAACGTGATGGTCTCTTATTTTCTCAATGCGGTGGCGGGATTTCTCAGGCGGCCGAGGCCATTGTATCCGTCGCCCCCGGCCGTGATGGTAGATATGTTGGGCGCTATCCTGGACGTGGTGGCCGCCCCGGCCGCGACTGAAAGTGATAATTTGTTGATTGTCGCCTGTGGGCTTTCTATGGGACGGATGGAGTCGCACCAGAGGGTGAGCATGCAACAGAGCGCCATGCAGGTTCACTTTTGGGTGCTGCCCGATACGGTGGCCGCGGCGTCGTCCGCCGTCGCTTGAGTAGCCCCGGGTCGTTGCCCTGATGGAGATGTGCAAGCTAAACGCTCATCCCCCCATCTTGAACGGATCGAGCCGTCACAGTCCTGCCGGGCCAACTCGGCAGGTTGTGCAGAGTGAGCAGGAGGCGAGCATGTTTGAAGGAATCTCTACAGTATGCCTGACAATCTGGCTGATAGGAGGATTGACAGGCTCGTACCTGATGTATTGTTATTGTAAAAGCGGCAGTTTGTGACAGGTGGATGTTGACCACACAATCCTGCCCACATTCGTTATCCCAGGAGCCGGTTGTGACGGAGAATTTGCGGCCTGTTTTTATTGGACAGATGATAGCGAGTGACGTTCCCGACGACGTGCTGGTGGCGTATGGGCTTGGGTCGTGCGTGGCAATTTGTCTGTATGACCCGGTGGCGAGAGTGGGGGGCATGGCGCACGCCTTGTTGCCCACCGTTCGCAGCGGGCGGGTGACCGAAGACACTCCCTCCAAGTTCGTGGATCAAGGCGTGCCGTTGCTGGTTCATTCATTGTTGAAATTGGGCGCCAAACGTTTTCGGCTGTCTGCCTGTATCTGCGGCGGCGCTCAGATGCTATCTGGGGCCAGCCCGAACGGCCAATTGAACATTGGCAAGCATAACGTGCTGGCGGCCGAGGCCGCCTTGCGCGCGGTAAACATCCGGATACGGGGCCACGACACCTTTGGGCGCTTTGGCCGCACCGTGAAACTTTATCTTGCCAATGGACAAATAACCGTGAGAACCCTGGAACAAGGCGAGCGGGTCTTGTTAGCCGGTATACCCTAGGCGTTGGTCGAGGTTCAAGGCCGGCGCGTAGGAGGAGGTCGTGATGCCCAAAATTATGATTGTGGATGACAGTTCGTTTACGCGAAACCATCTTCAAAAGCTGCTGACTGCCCACGGGTACGAGACGGTAGTGGCGGAAGACGGCGAGCAGGCTGTCAAGGTGTATCGCTCGGCCCACCCCGACGCCGTGCTGATGGACATGGTCATGCCCAAGTTAGGCGGCATAGATGCCCTGGCGCAGATCCGTCTTTTTGACCCGAGGGCCAAGGTGATTATCCTCACCGCCATGGAACATAAACTGGCGGCGGCGCGCGCCATCCACATGGGTGCGGTGGATTTTATTGTAAAACCAGCCCTTCCCTCCCTGGTGCTGGCGAGACTGGATAAAGTACTAAAGCGCAAGGTGTGATGGCGCTTGTCGTTTCTCTTGCAGGAGGAAATTATGCCAAAAGTGATGGTTGTAGATGACAGCTTGTTTATGCGGAATCACCTTGAAAAATTGCTTTCGTCCCACGGTTACGAGATTGTGTTGGCGGAGGATGGCGAGCAGGCCGTCCAGATGTACCGCGCGGCGCGGCCCGACGTGGTGCTGATGGACATTACCATGCCCAAGATGAACGGCATGGATGCCCTGGTCGAGATTAACCAGCTCGATCCTCGCGCCAGGGTGGTGATGCTCACGGCGCTGGATCAGCAGCTGGTGGCGGCGCGCGCCGTCCACATGGGCGCCAAAGATTTCCTGGTCAAGCCCGTGCTGCCCACCAAGCTGCTCTTGACGTTACAAAAAGTGCTGAGGTAATTTTATGAGTACCCCTATTCGAGTTCTTATTGTAGATGACTCGGTCTTTTTGCGCCACACGTTAACCAAATATCTGGAAGCCGATCCCGATATCACGGTGGTGGGCGCCGCGGTGGATGGGGTGGATGCGCTGGCCAAAGTAGCCGAATTGAAACCGGGCGTCGTCGTCCTGGACGTAGAGATGCCGCGCATGGACGGCCTGACCGCGCTCGAACGCATTATGAAAGAGTGTTGCCCGACGCCGGTCGTCATGCTCAGCGCGCTCACTCAGCGCGGCGCCCGCACCACCATCCAGGCCCTTATGCGAGGCGCGGTTGACTTTGTGCCCAAGCCAGACACCGGCGTTGGCCTCAAAAGCATCATCCCAGAATTAATCGCCAAGGTCAAAATCGCCGCCGGCACCTCGACGGCCCCTCTCCCTATCACCGCCCCATTGAGAGAATTGCCCCCTACGCACAGGCCGGCGTCCCAGCCGTTGCGCTCCAGGGACCCGGTGATCGTGATTGGCGCTTCCACCGGCGGGCCGCGCGCGCTGCAAACAGTCTTGGGCGGCCTGCCCGCCAATTTGCCGGCTGCCGTCACGGTGGTGCAGCACATGCCGCCGGGGTTTACGCAATCCCTTGCGCAGCGCCTCAACGATAGCTCGGCGATTGCGGTGCAAGAAGCTGTTTTCGGCAAGAATCTCGAGCGCGGCCTGGCATTGTTGGCGCCGGGCGACTTTCACATGCAATTTGGAAGCGGCCGGCGGGTCGTGCTGGATAAAGGCCCTCGCCGCAATCACGTGCGCCCGTCCGTAGATGTCACTATGGAATCCGCCGCCGAACATTACGGGGCGTCTGTCATTGGCGTGGTGCTCACCGGCATGGGAAGCGATGGCGAGCAGGGCGCCGCGCGAATCAAGGCGGCGGGCGGCAGAGTGATCGCCGAACACGAATCTACCAGCGTGGTGTATGGCATGCCGCGCTGCGTGGTCGAGGCCGGCCTGGCCGACCAGGTTGTGCCGCTGCCCCACATCGCTCAAACGCTGATCGAATTGATCAATAATGAACGAGTTTGAATACGCTTTTGTCAAATACAGAATCCTGAAATTGATTGGGGTGGATCTGGATTGTTACAAGGACGTCCAGATGCAGCGGAGGCTCCAAACCTTCCTGCACCGCTCGGGCTATGCCAACTGGCCGGCGCTGTTTCGCGCCATCCAAGACAGCCCAGAAGACTTGAACCGGCTTCGAGATCACTTGACGATCAACGTGTCTTATTTTTTCCGCGATCCGGACAAGTACACGTATCTTCAAGAGGTGATTGCGCCCGAATTGATGCGCGGGCGCCCCAACCTGCGCGTGTGGAGCGCGGGCTGTTCGCACGGCCACGAGCCGTATTCGTTGATCGTGGTGTTGACCGAGTTAGCCGGCCCGTATCGCCAACATCAGATTTATGCCACCGATATTGACGGCGCCGCAATCGAGTGGGCGCAAGCCGGCGGGCCGTATACCGCCGAAGAAGTTGCCTACGTGCCGGCGGACCTGCTCGCCCGGTATTTCAGCTTGCGCGGCGGCCGTTATTGGTTCAACTACCCTTCTCTACAACGCAAGATTATGTTTAGCCAGCACAATCTCACGGCAGACCCTTTCGTCTTGCCGGGGACGGGCGAAGGCGAGTTTGACCTGATTGTCTGCCGCAACGTGGTGATTTATTTTACGGCCGAGAGCAAGCAGCAATTGTATCGGCGCTTTTACGACGCGCTGCGCCCCGGCGGCGTGCTCTTTATAGGCGGCACCGAGATTATTTCCAAAGCCTCCGAGATAGGATTTGATACGATTGCAATGTCTTTTTACCGCCGCCCTTCTCAAGACAAACTTCAGCGCGAAACCAGGCCCCCCCCGCGCCGGGTTGTTCGCTAAAAAATACGGGGGCGGAGGCGGCAAAAATACAGTAGACTTACGTATAGACAATCCCGGCCAAATGAACGACAATTTAGGCAGGTCAATTTTCCTCACGGATTTCATATTGGAGTGGTTACGTGAGACATATTCGCCTGATGTTGATAGACGACAACGCGACATTTCTGCGCATCGTGAGCCGCTTTTTGCAGCAGAATAAAGATGTGGTTGTGGTGGGCACGGCCACAGGCGGCGAGGCGGCCCTGGCGCGAGCCCAAGACTTGCAGCCGCACGTTGTACTGCTCGATCTGGCGATGCCGGGTTTATCCGGCTTTGATACCATCCCCCGCTTGCGCCAGCTTTTGCCCGAGGTAAGGATTATTGTTTTGACTTTATTGAACGTTGACGGCTACCGCCAGGCGGCGTTGGCGGCCGGCGCAGACGACTTTGTATCCAAGTCGGCCATCAACACCGACTTGCTGCCTGCTATCCGCAGGGCCGCGATGGCGACGGCGCGCGTACCTGGCCAATGACGAATTGACGGGACGGTCTGACTTTAAGGAGAATAGATCAAATGCGGCACTCTGACTCTCAACAAGATGAATCCAAGTCGAATCTGGACAATCTTCACTCCACGTTCATTCGAAATGTGGAGCACGAGTTGCGCACGCCGCTGGCGATTATGCAGGGCTACGCCGAGTTGCTGCAAAAAGGCGAACTGGGAGACCTGGCGCCCGAACAGCAAGAGGCCATGTTTGTCATCGTCAACCGCGCCTACGAAATGCGCAAACTGGTGGACCGGCTGGGAGTGTTGATGGCAATTCAATCTCAGATGAGCGTGTGGCAGCAGTTCTCGTTGGCCGACGTCGTCGCCAGGCTGATGGCCCCCCGAAGCGACGCCGCAGGCAAGGCCGGGCTGGATTTTGAATATCACATTGAGCCAGATGCGCCTTTGATGCAGGGCGACGCCGAACAAGTGCGCCGGGCGTGCGAGTGCCTGCTCGAAAACGCCTTCAAGTTCACGCCCAGGGGAGGCCGGGTGCACGTGCGCGTGTATACCGAGCCAGGCTGGGCCTGCTGCACCATCGCGGATACCGGCATCGGGATCGAGCCGGACAAGTTGGCGCATCTCTTTGACGGGTTTTACCAGGCCGATGGGTCAACCACCCGCCGCTACGGCGGCATTGGCCTGGGGCTGACGGTGGCCAAGGCCGTGATTGACTCGCACGGCGGCCGCATCGAGGTTAAAAGCCAGCCAGGGCAGGGCAGCCAATTTACCGTCAAATTTCCTCTTCTTTCAGAAGCGCACGGCGAACAGCTCCCCGAAAAGTCCGTCATCGTGCGCCACATCCTGGTGGTGGATGACGAGGAAAGCGTGGCTGTGTCGCTTCAGGCCGGGCTGGAAAAATTGCCGAATTGCCGGGTGGCGACCGCTTCCAACGGCATAGAGGCCCTGAGGCTTTTGGAACAGCAAGCGTTTGATTTGTTGGTGACCGACTATAAAATGCCCGAGATGGACGGCCTGACGCTGGCGGCGCGCGTGCGGCAATTGTACCCCCAGACGTCCATTGTGATGCTCACCGCCTTTGGCGATGAAGAGCTTCGCCGGCAGGCAGCGGATGGCTCTATCCAATACATTTTGGACAAACCGGTCAAGCTTTCCGGCGTTCGCAACGTGGTCACGGCTGCACTGGATGGCAAAAAGACGCAAGGAGAAGAGTGATGGAACGTAACCCGGCGCCGGCGCAAAGCCTGGTGACGTTCAAGTTGGATCACCAGACTTTTGCGCTGCCCATCGAGCCAATCGAGAGAATTGTCGAGATGGTTGCCGTCACGCCCATTCCGCAAGCTCATCGCTCGATCTTGGGGGTGATTAACGTGCGCGGCACAGTTGTGCCCGTGGTACACTTGGGCCGCCACCTGGGGTTGCCAGAAACCGATGTGCGCCTGGATACGCACGTTATCCTCGTTGGAGTGGGCGGACGCTCGATCGGCCTGGTAGTTGACCAGGTGATGGACGTGCTCAACCTCACCAGCAGCCAAATCATTGCGCCGGCCGATATTTTGCCGGATGGGCTGGGCGACGCGCCCTTGCTGCGAGGGCTGGTGCAGACGCAGGCGGGCACGTTGATGCTGCTCAATCTCGACTATCTATTCAGGCCCGATCACACGCTGAGCCAGGCCATCACGGCCTTGCCGGCGCTGGCAGATAAAGAGACAAACGCCGGCGCGGGGCAAGCGCCAGAGACGGCAACGTTTCCCATGGAATCTGCCCTGGAGACAAAAGCATGAATACTTCCCCGGTGCTGCAAAAGGCTCCCCCCGTCTTGGGCTATGGCGATTACGTACGCTTTGGCAACTTGTTGCTGGATCGGTGCGGGCTGCATTTTTCCGATAACCGCCGCGCCGAACTAGAGCTTGGCATACGGCACGCTTTTGCAGCCTCGACCTGCGCTAACCTGGATGAATATTATCAAGTGTTGTGCAACTCGGAGGCTGGTGCGGTGGAAATGGACCGCTTGATCAATGCGGTCACAGTCAACGAGACGCATTTTTTCCGCGACGCTGCCCAGTTCGACGCCTTGTATTACCAGGTTCTCCCCCAGGTGATCGAGCGCAAGCGGCCTCTGCGCACCTTGCGCATCTGGAGCGCCGGTTGCGCCAGCGGCGAAGAGCCATACTCGCTGGCCATGTTGCTGCGCGAATTATTGGCAGACGTGGACGACTGGTCCATTACCATCCTGGGCACCGATATCAATACAGCCGCGCTCGACCGCGCGCGCAAGGCTACTTATGGCGAGTGGGCTTTTCGCGAAGTGCGCGCCAAGCAGTGGCGCCCGCGTTATTTTCGTCCCAGTGGCAGCCGCTACGAATTGATCCCGGAAGTGCGGCGCATGGTCACCTTTGCCAAGCTGAACCTGGCCGAACCCGGATATCCTTCTTACACGACCAACACCGCTTTGATGGATTTGATTCTGTGCCGCAACGTAACAATTTATTTCAACGAAGCCGTCACCATCGAGGTGGCCGAGCGTTTTTACAATGCGCTGGTAGATGGCGGCTGGCTGGTGGTGGGGCACTCGGAGCCTTCGCTCACCACCTATCGCCGCTTCCAGGTGCGCAACTTTCCCAATGCCATCTTGTACCAGCGTGTCGTGCAGCCTGACATGCTGTGGCTGGATTGGAATTGGGCCGCCACAATGCAGGCGCAAGTTGCGGCCAAGCCCGCAGCGCCCTCCATGCCGGACGTGACGTTCCTCCCCGAGCCGATGCCCGCGCCGGTCATTGCGCCGCCGCTGGTCGTACCGGCCATCCAACCCAGCGTTGGCCAGGATCCCTTTGATCACGCGCAAGAGCTGATCGAGTATGGCCGCTCGGAAGAGGCGCGAGACCTGCTTTTAGAGTTGCTTCAATCCAAGCCCAATCACTCTGCCGCGTGCGCGTTGGTGGGGCAGACCTATGCCAACCTGGGCTGCTGGGAAGAAGCCGAAACGTGGTGCCGTCGATCTGTGAGCCAGGATAAATTGCTCCTCGACGCTTATTACACACTATCCCTGGTGCATCAGCACCAGGGCAAGCTCGACGAGGCCGTAGACGCGATGAAAAAGGTCATCTACATTGACCGCAATTACGTGCTGGGGCATTTTGGACTGGCAAATCTTTACTACGAAAAGAAGCAGTTGCCCCAGGCGCACAAGTCGCTAGACAATGCTCGCCGCCTGTTAGAAGCGCGCCTGCCCGAAGAGTTGATCCCAGGCTCCGGCGGCGTCACCGTCGCCCGCCTCCACGAAGCGATCGTGCGCCAGCAGCAGGCGTGGAGTGTGAACTGAGACAGGGGGTGGATATGAATGGAAATCATCAAGATGATCAAGTGGGCGCGCCGCTGCCAACGCCTGCCGTAGATTGGGAAGACGTGCGGCAGCGCATTGCTGCGGCTGGCCAGGCGTTGGCCGGGATGAACGCGAACGCCCCCGGCGTGTATGAACAAATCTTGGCCCGCCGCGCCGCGCAGTTGGCGCGGGCGCAAGTTCGCGAGGACGTGGGCGAACAGGTCGAGATGGTCTTGTTCTGGCTGGGTTCCGAAGTATACGCTGTCGAGGCGCAGTACGTCTTTGACATTCGACGCGCAGAACACATCACCCGCGTGCCGCGCGTGCCCGAATGGGTGGCCGGCGTGGTCAACCTGCGCGGGCGCATCCTGTCAGTGCTTGACGTGCAGCGCTTTCTCGGCCTGCCGCGCCACGAGCGCCGTTGGAGCGACGATCTGACGTCGCTTTATCTGATCGTCGTCGAGACGCCCACAATGGAAACATCGCTGCTGGTTGATGACGTGCTGGCCGTTGAAGCGTTGCCGGTCCGCAAAATTCAAGAAGCGAGCGGCGTGATCCGCAGTATTCGCCCGGAATACTTGCGGGGTGTTTTTGTGCGCCAGGCCGCGGCAGAGAATGCCCCTTCAGGCCCAGAGCAAATGTCCCCCATTGAACGCGGCGGCAAGGCTGAAGGCAGCATCAAGACCTCACCTCACGATGGCGAGGGAGTGTTGGTCGTTATCCTGAACCTGCCGGTTCTATTGGCCGACAAGCACTTGATGGTACACGAGGAAATCGTGTAGCGGCCTGCTTTGCAGAGAGCCTCGGATAGGCTCAGCCGCTGGGCGCAGCCAGGGAAGGAGATCGCGCTTATGTTTGAACCAATGATGTTAGAAACAGGCGTGTCTTTAGATGAAATGAATACTGAATTTTACGAGCGCCGGGCGCAATCCGCCCTTCACCTTGCCAGATACATTGCCTGGAGCAGTCTGCTTGCTTTGGTCTGCGTGATTGTCCTGGGGTGGTTTATCAAGCAGCCCCAGTGGCTGATTCCAGTAGCAGTAGTGGTTCCCGCCAGCGCGAGCGCGTGGGCCTATCCGTGGTTTTACCGCCGGGGGCAGGCCAGGCTCGGCATTCAAATCTTTCTGGTTTCGCTGCTGATTTTGGTCGCGATTGATTTGGTGGTGATCCCTGATTTTGTGTTGACCATCGCGATAGGATATGCGCTGGTTATCATCTTGAGCAATCTGCTGTTAGGCGCTCAAGACAGCCTGTGGCTGGTCGCGCTCACGCTTGTGACGCTGGTGGTTGCCAGTACCCTTTTGAGGATCGAGACGTTTGCCTCGTTGGCCGTCACCTTTGACCCAATCGTTGGATTGGCGGCCAGCGTCTTTTTCGGCATGTTTGCGGCGCTTGTCATGGCCATCGCTGTGCGCCAGATGGTACTGGATCAAGAAGGATACTTTCGCCAGGCCAGGCTGGCCAGCCGCCAGGTCGAACAGCGCGCCGTCGAAGAGTGCGAACAGCGTCAACGTTTGCAGGCGACGGTTCAAACCTACGTGGATTACATGGCGCGGGTGGCGCGTGGGGATTTATCGGCGCGGGTGAACACAGACGAAATCGGGCAGGGCGAGAACGACCCGCTGGTGGTGTTGGGGCGACAGCTCAATGCAATGATCACCAGCTTGGAAGGGATGATTGAGCAGGTATGGAACGCGGCGAACAATCTGAGTTCGGCGGCGGCCGAGATTCTGGCGGCGACGACGCAGCAGGCCAGCGGGGCGTCGGAGCAATCGGCGGCGATCTCCGAGACGACGACGACGGTGGACGAGGTGAAGGTGATTTCGGAGCAAGCCACCACGCGCGCGGGAGAGGTGGCCACGGCCTCGCGGCGCACGGTGGAGGTGTCGCGGGATGGGCGGAAGGCGGTGCAGGCCACGATTGAGAGCATGGGGCAAATCAAGGAGCGAGTGGAGGGCATTGCAGGGAATATCCTGACGCTTTCCGAGCAGACGCTGCAAATTGGCGAAATTATCATCACGGTGAATGAGATTGCCTCGCAATCCAACATCCTGGCGCTGAACGCGGCAATCGAGGCGGCGCGGGCGGGAGAGCACGGCAAGGGCTTTGCGGTGGTGGCCATGGAAGTGCGCAACCTGGCGGAACAATCGCGGCAGGCCACGGCGCAGGTCAAGTCCATCCTGTCCGAGATTCAAAAGGCGACCAACGCCACGGTGATGGCGACGGAAGAGGGCACCAAGGGGGTGGACAAGGGAGTGCAACTGGCGGCGCAGGCGCAGCAGGCCATCGAGCAGTTGGCGGGCGTCATCAACGAGTCGGCGCAGATGGCGACGCAGATGGTGGCAGGGGGGCAGCAGCAGATGTCGGGCATCGAGCAAATTGCGCTGGCGATGCAGAGCATCAACCAGGCCACGCTGCAAAGCCTCAGCAGCACGCGCCAGGCCGAAAAGGCCGCCCAAAACCTCAACGAACTGGCGCGCGTGCTCGGCGAGATGGTAAAGCAGTACCAGGTGCAAGACGGCGAGAGGTAAAGGTATGTCTACTCTACAAACATTTTTCCAGGCGCCTGTTTTTGAGGACGAGGAAAAGACCCGCATTGCTCAATTGCTCTGCAACATGCTGCGCACCATTTTGGCGCTGGTGTTGGTGACGAGTACCGCCATGATCATCTCGGATGCGGCGAGTTTCTTCGAAGGTATGACCACGCCTGGCCTCATGGCGGCGATTTTCATTTTTCTCTTGATTATGCATTTCTTGGTGCGCGGCGGCAACGTTCAACTGGTCAGCGTGCTGTTTTCGGTGGGAATATTGGCGCTCACAACGGCCTCGATTTGCTTGTTTGGCGGCATTAGCACTTCTACCACCTCCGGCTATCTAATATGTATCATTATTGCAGGACTGCTCTTGGGCGGAGATGGGGCAGTCATTTTCACAGTGCTTAGCATACTGTGTATCGCTGGAGTATGGTATGCCGGGCAAATAGGGCGCATAGCTCCTTACTATCAAGACCCTTCCAGCATCTATCCCTTGATGTTGCATTGCGTGATTTTTGTCATAGGCGGGTTGTTGTTGCGTTACGCTGCCGGCAGCCTCATTCACGCCCTCGAACGCGCCCGCCATAATGAGCGCCAGTTGACCGGGAGCAACCGCGAGCTGCAAGCGATTCGCGCGTCTTTGGAACAGAGCAACGCGCGCTTGCAGACAATCGTCGAGCGGTACGTCGAGTACATGGCCCAGGTAGGGCACGGGGACCTGACGGCCAAGCTGGTTCTCGACGATGCCAGCGGAGAATCCGACGATCCGCTGGTGATGTTGGGGCGGCAGTTGAACGAAACCACCGCGAATTTGCAAGAGATGATCGAGCAGGTGCGGGATGCGGCGAACAATCTGAGTTCGGCGGCGGCCGAGATTCTGGCGGCGACGACGCAGCAGGCCAGCGGGGCGTCGGAGCAATCGGCGGCGATCTCCGAGACGACGACGACGGTGGACGAGGTGAAGGTGATTTCGGAGCAAGCCACCACGCGCGCGGGAGAGGTGGCCACGGCCTCGCGGCGCACGGTGGAGGTGTCGCGGGATGGGCGGAAGGCGGTGCAGGCCACGATTGAGAGCATGGGGCAAATCAAGGAGCGGGTGGAGGGCATTGCGGAAAACATCCTGACGCTTTCCGAGCAGACGCAGCAGATCGGCGAAATCATTACCACCGTCAACGAAATCTCGTCGCAATCCAACATCCTGGCGCTGAACGCGGCGGTCGAGGCGGCGCGGGCGGGAGAGCACGGCAAGGGCTTTGCGGTGGTGGCCATGGAAGTGCGCAACCTGGCGGAACAATCGCGGCAGGCCACGGCGCAGGTCAAGTCCATCCTGTCCGAGATTCAAAAGGCGACCAACGCCACGGTGATGGCGACGGAAGAGGGCACCAAGGGGGTGGACAAGGGAGTGCAACTGGCGGCGCAGGCGCAGCAGGCCATCGAGCAGTTGGCGGGCGTCATCAACGAGTCGGCGCAGATGGCGACGCAGATGGTGGCAGGGGGGCAGCAGCAGATGTCGGGCATCGAGCAAATTGCGCTGGCGATGCAGAGCATCAACCAGGCCACGCTGCAAAGCCTCAGCAGCATGCGCCAGGCCGAAAAGGCCGCCCAAAACCTCAACGAACTGGCGCGCAAGTTGACCGAGATGGTAAAGCAATACCGGGTGTGAATTCTAGGCGTTGCGTAGTGCACGAGATGTGATTAGCGGGGGGGGGTATGCCCATCAGTGCAAAAATTCGCGAACAACTCATTAGCAGTTTTCGCGCCGAATTAACCGAACACATTCAAATGATGACGGATGGCCTGTTGGCGCTCGAACGGCAAGCCGGCGGCGAATTGCCGGCCGGTTCAGCGAGAACGGACAAGCAGCGCCAGACTTTGTTGGAAGACATGTTCCGCGCCGCTCACAGCCTCAAGGGCGCCGCGCGCGCGGTCGGCGTCACTGCCATCGAGCAACTGGCGCACGCCCTGGAAGATGTGTTGGGCGGCCTGCAAAAAGAAACCATTGAACCGGGCCAGGAACTCTTTAACGCGTGTTATCGGGGGCTGGACGCGATCCAGCTCGTGCAGTCGGTCTACGAATCCGGCGGCGTCATGCTGCCCGCCCAAGTGTTAAAAGCGCTTTCTGACCTGGATGCGTTCCGTCGCCGCCCCGCAGGCAAAGAGCCGCCCGCAGAGATGAGGGTAGAGGGAATTGGCAAGCCTGCTGCGGAGCAGGCTCCGCCTGCTCCAGAGCGCCCGGCCGTAGAGAGCAAGCCCGCCGTGAAGCAGGTGCAAGAACCGCTGCCGCAAACGGCGGCCGTTGCCCCCCCGCCGGCTCAAAAAGCAAAAATAACCGAATCGCCTCCCGAAACGAACCTCGTCGAGCCGCCCGCGCCCGCCGTGGCGCCTTCTCAACCCGCGCCCGCCGACGAGACGATTCGCGTCAGTGTGAGCAAGCTGGACGCGCTGATGGCTCAACTCAGCGAGCTGCTCGTCACCAAAATCCGCGCTGAGCAACGCCTGGCCCAGGTGCGGCACGCCCAGGAATTTATGGCGATGTGGCAAAAAGAGTGGCAGGCCGTTCGCAGCGATTATAGCCGGCTGGCGCGCCAGGCGAGCAGCGCTCCCCTGCCCTCGGTAGATATGGAAACCATGTCTGTCGGCGCGCAACCACAGGCGCAGGCCGCCCAGGGCACTCTGGATGCTTCTCACGGCAAGGCGGCGATTCGCCAGAGCCAGGAATTGATGCACGTGTTGAACTATATGACTGCCAGCCAGGAATGGCTGCGAGAAATGAATACATTGATGAACACGCTGGCCCGAGAATATTCGAGCGATACGATGCAGATGGCGCTGGTGATTGACGGCCTGGAAGAGGAAATCAAGCGAACGCGCATGCTGCCGCTCAACACCATCACCGGCCAATTTGGGCGCATGGTGCGCGACCTGGCCCAGACGGCTGGCAAAGAAGCCACGTTCAATATCGTCGGCGGCGAGGTCGAGTTGGACAAGCGCGTGTTGGAGCAGATCAAAGACCCGCTCATTCACCTGCTGCGCAATGCCATTGACCACGGCGTCGAGCTGCCGGAACAGCGCGCGGCGGCGGGCAAGCCGCGCGTGGCCGCCATAACGCTCACCGCCGAGCAACTGGGCAAAGATGTAGTCTTGTGTGTGTCTGACGATGGCAAGGGATTGGACGTAGACGCCATCCGCCGGGCAGCCGCACGCCGGGGCGTTCCCGACGTGCAGGCGTTGAGCGAAGCCGAAGTCGTCGAGTTGATTTTCAACCCGGGCTTTTCTACCAGCCCCATCATCACCGACGTGTCGGGGCGCGGCGTTGGCCTGGACGTGGTGCGCCGCAATGTGGAAACGTTGCGCGGACGTTTTGGCGTGGAATGGAAAGCGGGTGCGGGCACCACGTTCACCCTGGTCTTGCCCCTGGCGTTGACCAGCTCGCACGGCCTGCTGGTGCGGGTTTCGGACCAATTGTTCGCTGTCCCCCTCAACTTTATCGAGCGCATTTTAAATATCAGCCCTGAACATATCGAGGCGCTTGGCGGGCACGACACGCTGCGCTACAACCCCGAAGATGGCAGCGGCCAGGAGCGCCCTTTGATGCTGGTGCATCTCAGCGATGTGCTCAACCTGCCGCGCACCCCGCTGCGGGCGAATGGAGATGGCGGCGTCTGCATCCCGGTGCTGATCCTGTCTGCCGAACGCCGCATGGCTTTTGCAGTGGACGAGTTGGCCGGCGAGCACGAGGTGGTGATCAAGGGGCTGGGCAGGCATCTAACCCGCGTGGGAGGAATCGCCGGCGCCAGCGTGATGGGCGACGGCGAGGTGCTGCTGATCCTCAATGTCTCCGATCTCATCAAGCTGGCTCTGCGGGGCGAGCATCGTTCCACGTTTGCCGTGCAGGCCGCGGAAGCGGGGGCGCCTTCGGCTGCTGTCCAGCGCCGGATCCTGGTAGTGGACGATTCTATTACGACCCGCACTTTGGAAAAGAACATTCTAGAAGCCGCCGGTTACATTGTCCAGCTGGCCACCGACGGGCAGGAAGCGTTGAACATCATAGCGATGGACGGCGCGCCCGATCTGATTATCTCGGATGTGGCCATGCCCAAATTGAACGGGTTCGGCCTGACGGAGCGTGTGAAACAAGACTCGCGCACGGCCAGCGTGCCGGTGATCCTGGTTACGTCGCTGGATTCGCCCGAAGACAAGACGCGCGGCATCGAGGTGGGCGCCGATGCTTACATCATCAAGAGTAGTTTTGACCAGACCAATTTATTAGAGACCATCGAGCAGTTGATATAGATTGTTAAAGAGCAGGTTCGCACCTATCCGAGTGCTTGTGGTTGACGATTCGCCGACGGCGCGCGAGTTGCTGGTGACCATCTTGCAAAACGCCGAAGGAATCCAGGTGGTGGGCACCGGGTCGAACGGCGAAGAAGCGGTGCGGCTGACTCTTCGCCAGCATCCCGATGTGGTGACGATGGACAGCCACATGCCCAAGATGGATGGTATGGAAGCGACGCGGCGCATCATGCGCGAGTCCCCCACGCCCATCGTCATGGTGAGCGGCAGCATGATGCGCGAAGAGGTGGATATCACGTTCGAAGCGCTGCGCGCTGGCGCGTTGACAGTGGTCAGCAAGCCCGGCCTGGCAGACCCGGAAACGTGCGACAAGGTTGTCCAGGCAGTCCGTTTGATGGCAGACGTGCCGGTTATTCATCACTGGGGGCGGACCCGGCAGCGATTCCGCGAAGCGGCGACTACCGCGAAGGACGCGCAATCTGACGCGACCTCGGCGCCAGATTGGGCAAGCCACGTCGCTGCCCTCGACATCCGCGTGGTTGGAATTGCGGCTTCTACCGGCGGGCCAATGGTCCTGGCCAATATCTTGGGAGCGCTGCCTGCTGATTTCCCCCTGCCCATTTTGCTCGTCCAGCATATCACCACGGGGTTCGGCCCCGGCCTGGCCAACTGGCTCAATACCCAAACAGACTTGCGCGTGAGCCTGGCCGGCCACGGCGAGATGCCTTTGGGCGGAGGCGTTTGGCTGGCGCCGGACGACTATCATGTGCAGATTAACGCGCGCGGCGTCATCGAGTTATCCAAAGCGCCGCCCTATAAAGGATTGCGTCCCTCGGCTAATTACCTGTTTCATTCGTTGGCCTCGTCTTACGGCGCGCGCGCCGTAGGCATTACGTTGACGGGCATGGGCGACGACGGCGCTGAGGGGCTGGAGGCGCTCCATCGCGCCGGTGGGCTGACCGTGGCCCAAGAAAAATCGAGTTGTGTTGTGTATAGCATGCCGCACGAAGCTATCGTCCGTAATGCTGCCCTACACGTGCTCACGCCGCCTCAGATCGCGGCCATGCTCACGCAGTTGTCGGCCAGTCGAGCGGTAGACCAGGCGCCGGTACAGCTACAAAAGAAGGCGAGTTAACATGGATGGCGTTCAAGACTTGATCATCCAAAGCGAAATGGACATCATCACGGCGCGCATGCACGTGCGCGGAATGGCCGGCGCGCTTGGCATGGATCTGGCGAATCAGGCGCGTATATCGCTGGCCGCTTCGTCGCTGGCGCACGCCTTGGAATTGGGCAGCATGCGCCAGGGGCGTATGACGATGGATTATGTGCACGAGGGCGAGCGCACCGCCGTGCGAGTGATTTGCGTGACAACCGACGAAGCGCCCCAGCCGTTGAGCGAAATTCGATGGATGGTGGACGAGATGAAGATTGAAACACTCGCCTCCGGCGAGCTGCAGGTCACACTTGTCAAGTGGGCCGCGTAAGGAGTAGAGTATGCCAAAGGATTCTCTCAGCTTGGATCCGCCTGAGCCGGCAAGCCAGGTGGTGCTGGTCATCGAAGATAGTCCAACCCAGTCAGTGCACTTGCAATCGCTGCTGGAGGAAAACGGTGTGCAGGTCGCGTGCGCGCTCGATGGGCGTACCGGTTTGCACTTGGCGCACCAGCTACATCCTGGCATCATTGTGCTTGACGTGCAAATGCCGGATATAGATGGATTTCAGATCTGCCAGCAATTAAAGAGCGCGCCAGACACGGCTGACATTCCCATCATCATGCTCACGCGCCACGACGAACCCGCCGCGATTGCCTCGGGGCTGTTGGCCGGCGTGGTAGATTATATCCCCAAAGACGCTTTTGCCGACGTTGTGTTGCTGGAAACATTGCGACAGATAGGACTGATCAAGCCATGAAAGATAATATTCGAGTACTCATTGTTGACGATTCCACACTCATCCGTTCGATCCTGGTAGATATGCTTGAGAGCGTGCAAGGCTTTCAGGTGGTCGGGGAAGCAGAAGACGGACAGCAAGCGGTCGAGTTGGCCGCGAGCTTGCGGCCCGACGTTATCACCATGGATATTCGCATGCCGCGCATGAATGGGTTGGAAGCCACCCGGCAGATTATGAGCGTCACACCGACGCCGATTGTCGTGGTGGCCAGCAGCATTTACGAAACGGATATGAACATTGCGTTCAACGCCGTAGAGATGGGTGCGCTGACGGTGGTCGAAAAACCCAAGGGGCTTGACCC
The DNA here is from genome assembly GCA_964651475.1 of uncultured Anaerolineae bacterium. Classification (GTDB taxonomy): domain Bacteria; phylum Chloroflexota; class Anaerolineae; order Fen-1058; family Fen-1058; genus JBGSMF01. Next base: position 54,316 of record CAZYXV010000005.1, read on the forward strand.
GACCGAATACGACAATGTGCGCGATCAGTTGGTGACGGCTCTCAGATTAATGTCCGAAGTGCAGATGGTCACTCTGGCGCCGGTCAGCCACGCCACCCCCAGCTTTCTCCAGCCAGGCCAGGAGGCCGCGCCGCGGCCGGCGGCCAGGGTCGAGTTGATTGCGATGGCGGCCTCGACGGGCGGGCCGGGAACGCTGCGCCAGATTTTGGGCGGCTTGCCGGGCGACATGAACATCCCTATTGTAATCGTGCAGCACATCACGCCCGGCTTTAGCCAGGGGTTTGCCCGCTGGCTCGATAGCGCCACGCCGCTCCAGGTGGCCCTGGCGCAAGATGGTGAACAGGCCGCGCCGGGTCGGGTCTTGCTTGCGCCGGAAGGCGCGCACATGCTCGTGACGCCGGGCGGCATTGTCCGGCTCGACTCGTCGGCGCCTATCAATGGCCAGCGCCCCTCTGCCACGCCGCTTTTTGACTCTGTGGCTCAAACGTGTGGGACGGCGGCCGTGGGGGTGATTTTAACTGGGATAGGGGCTGATGGAATTGCCGGCCTGGAAATTTTGCGCTGGAAGGGGGGGCAGGTGATTGCGCAAAAAGAAGAGAGTTGTGTCGTGTGCGACATGCCCAAGGCGGCGATTGAACGCGGCATTGCCGACTTGATCTTGACGCCGGAAGAAATCACGCAAGCGATCATCCGTTTTAACGAATATACCTGACGAAAGGTGATGGGGTAAGATTAATAATGGGAAAGGATAGTTGAGTATGAATAATGTGACAAAACCGAAATCTCAATACGCCGACTCGACCTCGTTGATCGAACACGCCGTTCTGGCCTCCATTGCGGACGGAGTGATCGTCAACGACGTGGGTGGGTACGTGACCTGGTTCAATCAGGCCGCCGCGCGCATGTTGCGGGTGGATCCGGCCGCCGCGTTGGGAAGCCAAATTAGCGCCCTCTTTGAATCGTTCTCCACGCGGGGGCGCATGACCATTGCGGACGCGATGGATCGGCTGTACGCCGACCCTTATTCCTACGCATTGGGCGAAGGAATCACCGAGACGATGATTGAGGTGGGGATGCAGGTGGTTCAGGCGCACCTCTCGCCGGTGCTGACCGAGATGGGCGAGTTCTTGGGCATCGTGACCGTGCTGCGCGACATTACGCGCGAAATCGAGGCCGAGCGCGCCAAAAGCGAGTTTGTCTCGAACGTGTCTCACGAGTTGCGCACGCCGCTGACGGCAATCAAGGGATACAGCGATTTGCTCCTAAGCCCGGCGGTTGGAACGCTCAGCGAACAGCAACACCGCTTTTTGCAAATCGTCCAAAATAACGCGAACCGCCTGGTGGCCCTGATCAATGACTTGCTAGATATTAGCCGCATCGAGAGCGGGCGGTTGGAATTGGAGATCCGCCCCGTCCAGATGGAATCCGTCATTCGCGAAGTGGCCGACATGATCCAGCCGCAGTGTGACCAGAAGGGGTTGAGACTGGTGGTGGCCGCTGAACCCGGCGTCAAGCCCGTCTTGGGCGACAAGAAGCGGCTCATCCAGGTCGTGACCAACCTGGCCAGCAATGCCTGCCGTTACACGCCGGCAGGCGGGCAGATAAAACTGGCGCTGTCGTTTCACGATGGCGCGGTGCGGGTAGACGTGGTAGATACCGGCATCGGCATCGCCCCAGAGGATCAGGCCAAGGTCTTTCAACGCTTTTACCGGGTAAATAATCCCATCGTCCAGGAAGCCAGCGGCACAGGTCTGGGCTTGCCAATCACCAAGATGCTGGTCGAGATGCACGGCGGCCGTATGTGGGTAGAAAGCGAAGTGGGGCGCGGCAGCACGTTCACGTTTATCTTGCCCGCCCACATCCCGGCACTGGACGAGGACTCCCAAGAACTCGACCGTCGCCGCACGGTGCTGGTAGTGGAAGATGAAGCAGACATTGCTGAACTCATCGCGCTATCGCTGCGTCGTGATGGATTCGAAGTGTTGACTACGGCGCGTGGACAAGAAGCTCTCTCGATTGCCCGCGGACAGCCTATTGATTTGATCACGCTGGATATGATGTTGCCCGACATCACCGGCATGGAAGTGCTGCGCCTGCTCAAGGCCGACTCCACCACCGCCGACATCCCTGTGATTATCGTTTCGGTGATACAACCCAAAGGGTCCGGCCCGGCGTGGGGCGCGGCCGATCACATTGCCAAGCCGTTTGCACTCGAAAAGCTTATGGGCAGCATCCGGCGCACGTTGGAAACAGCCAAGCGAGAAAAGCTGGCGCCGGTCACCGTGGCAGCCTAGCCCGGCAGATATCCCTACAAATCCCCCCAGGCGGTTCCCCCCACTGGCTGCGAGCCAGGCCCGTTCGCGGGCAGCCCAGATACAAAAATGTAACGCGACTGATGCGCTAGATAATCCCCCTGATTGTATTCTGTGAGTACGAGTGTCGGCGCTCTGCGGGTCTGTCATTGCCCGGTGCGGGCAGGTTGCCGAGAGGCGTTTTACGCTCCGTTCCTGCTTGCACCCTCGCCCCTTCGCTTCACTCTGGGGTGCGAGCAGAACGTGGTGAAGACGTATCATCTCAAAATGTATGGGCGACTCTTGCGGTCGCCCATATGAGGGCAGGGGCAAGCCCTGCCACTACCCCGGATTATTGAGAAGATACGTGAAGACTATGGATGAGAAAAGGGGTCAGGACGATGGCGTCACGAATTATTATTATTGAAGATAAGGCGGCTGTAGCGCAGGATATCCAGAACATGCTGATAGAGCTAGGCTACGCTGTTCCTGCCGCGGTTCGTTCGGTGGAAGAAATCGTTCCTCAAATCATAGCACACCAGCCCGACCTGGTGCTGATGAATGTCGCAGTAAAGCAAGCTCTGGGCAGCCAGGCTATCAGGTACATCCGCCAGGATTTGGATATTCCCATCGTGTACCTCGCGGCAAGCGCAGAGGATGTTGCATTCCTGCGCGCGGCCAACGGCCATTCGCTCGGCTGTATCCTCGAACCAGTCCACAAGGAAATCCTGGCTACCAGTATCGAGTTGGCGCTCTATGCACACACCCTGGAAAAAAAGCTGGAAGAGAGCGCGCAAGAGCTTGCCGAGTTGCAAGTGCGCAACGAGGAGTTGGATGCCTTTGCCCACAGTGTAGTGCACAGCCTCTCGAACCCGCTCGAAGTGATCACGGGCTATACAGACGTGCTAAAAGATTACGCGACCCTGCCGGAGGCCAGCCGGCGCAAATACCTGCTGACCATTGCCCGCAACGGGCGCAAGATGAGCAATATCGTCAAGGAACTGTTCTTGCTGGCGGGCGTGCGTAAAATGGACGTGCCAGTCGGGCCGTTGGATATGGGCAGCATCGTGGCCGAAGCTCAACTGCGGCTGATTGACATGATTGAAGAACGCGGCGCAGAGATTATTGTGCCCTCCACCTGGCCGGCGGCGTTGGGCTATGCGCCGTGGATCGAGGAAGTGTGGGTCAACTATATCAGCAACGCTATCAAGTATGGCGGCCAGCCACCATACATCGTGCTCGGCGCAACTTGCCTGCCGGCCCCTCACACAGAGGGGGAAAAAGCCGGACAAGGATACGTGCGCTTTTGGGTGCACGATAATGGCCCTGGCATTGCTCTGGAAGATCAGGCCAAATTGTTCACCCCCTTTACCCGCCTTGACCAGGTTCGCGCCAAAGGGCACGGCTTGGGACTATCCATCGTATTGCGCATTGTGGAAAAACTCGGCGGGCAGGCTGGCGTGGAAAGTAGCCCAGGAAGCGGAAGCCGCTTTAGCTTTACGTTGCCGGCCGCCCCGGACGATTAGGTTGAGGCTGCACGCTGAATCCCCCCGCCCCAAGCATAAACGACAAGCGCCCCGGCATCAAGCCTTGCCGGGATTGTGATATTTCACCCTCGCTGGTAACTCTGCCGAACCTGCCGCGCCAGTCGCCCGAGAACGCAAACCTACCTTTTTGTGTTATAATCTGGACGACTAAACATGGAGGGGGGCTCCACATGACTTGGCCAACGCTCGAACAACTGATTGCCCGGCTGCTTATCTTGATTATCGCTGGCCCGGCCCACGAACTGGCGCACGCTTGGGCCGCATACCGCCTGGGGGACCGCACAGCCTATGCTTACGGACGAATCAGTCTCAACCCGCTAGATCACATTGATCCCATCGGCGCATTAATGATCTTGCTCACCGGCTTTGGCTGGTTCAAGCCGGTGCCGGTTGATCCCTATCAATTGCGCCGCGCTCCGAGCGCGCGCCACGGCATGGCGCTCACGGCGGCCGCTGGCCCGCTATCCAACTTGCTGCTGGCGATCATCGCCGCAGTGCTATGGCGCCTGGGCGCGCGCAACCTGCCCTGGGATTCTATCAGCCAAATCTATGTCCAATTCATATGGATCAATATTATCCTGGCATTGTTCAACATGATCCCCATCCCACCTTTGGATGGATCAAAAGTATTGATGGGCATCGCTCCAACCGAATGGTCCAATGCTTTGCTCTCGATTGAACCTTATGGGATGTATATTTTCCTGGCATTGATACTCGTGCCCGGACTGGTGAGCTTGTTGATTGGCACACCTGCCTTATTACTGTTTCGGCTTCTCGTGGGGTCGTGATAAGTCAGGCTGTCTATCGCATGCGCCAGTTTTTTGCGGCGCTGAGTGCGCGCGTGAGCCAGGATGATTTGCGCCAGGCTGATGCACACCTTCCGCCGGAGGCGCGCCGCTTATTTCGCAAAATGTCTGCTGCCGATCAACGTCACAGTCTGGCTGTGATGCGCGCGTTGGAAGGCGCGGGGCACACTCACCCGGCGCTACTGACGGCGGCGCTTTTGCACGACGCGGGCAAGAGCGCGGCGCGGCTCACGCCCGTTCACCGCGCGGTGATTGTCTTGCTGGGGCGATTTTGGCCGGCGGCTTTAGAGTGGTTGGCGCGCGAGTTGCCTGGCGGCGATTCGTCTTTAGCCAACCCTGTCCCTGGTAAGATAAACTGGAGATGGCCTTTTATCGTTCATCGCTGCCATCCCGGGTTGGGCGCGCAGTGGGCCAAACAGGCCGGGTGCGACGCGAGCAGCGTGGCCCTCATCCGGCGGCACCAGGAACTCGTAACAGAACCGCGCGATGAATTTGAACAGTTGCTCGTCCAACTCCAACAGGCAGATAAAAACGCCTGAATTGCACACAAGAGGAGAAAACTGATGGCAAGTAATCAAGTAGCAATTGTCGGACTGGGCCCCGTGGCGGCTTCTATGGGCCTGGCCCTGCGGAATGCCAAGCAGGAATTGAGTATTGTTGGAACCGACCGTGACTGGGAGTTGGCCCAGCGTATGGAAAAGCTTGGCGCGGTGAACCGGCTGGCGCGCAATCCGGCGGCGGCTTGCCAGGGATCTGGCCTGATCATTATCACCGAGCCGCTCGGCGATATAGCTGCTATCTTTGACAGCATTGCGGGCGCGGTGTCGTCCGGCGCCGTGGTGACCGACATTGCCCCCCTCAAGGCCGACGTGATACGATGGGCCGAAGCGTCTTTGCCAGAAGGCGTTTCTTTTGTTGGCGGCCATCCGCTCGTCCTGGCCGAAGTGGGCAACCAGCCGCGCGCTGATTTGTTTACCAGTGTGCAGTATTGCCTGGTGCCGGCCGCTAATGCCACCGAGCAGGCGATGGACGTGATGTCTGGCCTGGTCGCCTTGCTGGGCGCGCAGCCGTATTTTCTCGACGCGGCCGAGCACGATGGCTTGATGGCGGCGGTAGAGGGGCTTCCCCGCTTGCTCCAACTGACGCTGCTATTTGCGCTGAGCCGGGCTGGAAGCTGGCGAGATAACCAACGCGCGGCCAGCCGCCCCTTTATCAACGCCACGGCGTCCCTGGCAGATGACCCGGCGTTGATCACGCACCTGTGCTGGCTCAATCGGCAAAACCTGGCGCTGTGGATAGATACATTCCAGGATTCGCTGAGCCAGATCAAGGCTGCATTGCAGGCCGAAGACGAGGGGCTATTCAAGCAGTATGTGAGCGACTTGGGCGAAAAACGTGGCCAGTGGCTAAAGGGCCGAGAGGCTCAAAGCTGGGATGATACTTTGCCCAAGGTCGAGGCTGATAAACGCAGCGTTTGGAGCCGCTTGCTCTTGCCCGAGCTGCGCAAGCCGGAGAAAAAATCCAAGCCCTGATGCCGTATTATACGTATATTCTCAAGTGCGCGGATGGCACTTTGTATACAGGTTGGACGACTAATCTGGACCGGCGGGTAGCCACCCACAATGCGGGGCGCGGCGGGCGATATACGCGCATGCATCGTCCCGTTACGTTGATTTATTGGGAGTGTTACGCGACCCGCTCTCAGGCCCAACGCCGCGAAATCGCCATCAAGCGCATGCGCCGCGACGCCAAACTCGGGCTGACGGCTGACTTTGACATTTGATGGCCATGTATCGTATTTTAATGATCACCCCCACGTCGTTTTTTGCGGATTACGGTTGTCACGTGCGCATCCTCGAAGAAGCGCGTATCCTGCAAAAGCTGGGGCACCAGGTAAAAATCGTCACCTATTACAAGGGGCGCGACCTGCCCGGTCTCGATATCGAACGCACGCGGCCCGTTCCCTGGCGCGCTGATTACGAGGTCGGCTCGTCTCGCCACAAAATTGCTTTTGACGTTTTGCTGGCGTGGCAATCTCTCAAGGCTACCCTGCGTTACCGCCCGGACGTTATCCACGCGCATCTTCACGAGGGCGCTTTGATCGGGTGCGCGCTGAACAAGTTGAGCGGGACGCCTCTGGTCTTTGACTTTCAGGGCAGCATGACGAGCGAAATGATAGACCACAAGTTCCTTAAAAAGGATGGCGCGCTGTATCGTTTCTGGCGCTGGCTGGAATATCGCATTGATCATTTCCCACCGGCCATTCTCACTAGCTCGCAGCACGCCGTGGCGCTGCTTCAAGACGAATTTGGGGTGAGCAAAGAGCGCATCCACGCGCTGCCCGATTGTGTGAATGTGGACATCTTTCGCCCGCGCCGCCCGGAGGACGAGGCCGACATCGCCGCGCTCAAGGCGCGCTGGGGTGTTCCGCCGGAGCGGATCGTTATTATTTACGTGGGGTTGCTGGCGCCGTACCAGGGCACCGATTTGCTGCTGCAGGCGGCGCGCACCGTTCTCCAGGTGCGCCGGGACGCGCATTTTTTCATCATGGGCTTTCCTGGCGTCCCGTCGTATCGCGCCCAGGCCAGCGCGTTGGGGTTGGACGGCCACATCACGTTTACGGGCCGCATGCCTTACGAGGAGTTGCCGGCGCACCTGCGCATAGGCGACATTGCCGTTGCGCCCAAGATTTCAGCCACCGAAGGCAGCGGCAAGCTGCTGAACTATATGGCCTGCGCGCTGCCCACCGTGGCGTTCGATACGCCCGTCAACCGCGAGTACATGGGGGAATACGGCATCTATGCGCGCACTGGCGACCCTGAGGCCCTGGCGGCTGCCCTGCTCCAATTTATGGCCGCGCCCCATCATGGCCAGGATTTGGGCCACCGCTTGCGCGCGCGCGTTTCGGCGCGCTTTTCTTGGGACGAGATGGGGACGCGCATGGTGGCGGCTTACCAGAGCCTGCTAGGCGCGCCGGTTCAGGTGAGTGCAACTCACGCGGAGGAACTCTATCAACAACATATCCGATAATGGCGCGATTGCGCGCCTGGCAGAACTGTGGCGCTACCGCGAACTGATTCGCAACCTGGTTGTGCGCGATCTCAAGGTGCGCTATAAAAATTCAGTGCTGGGCATAGCCTGGTCATTGCTCAACCCGCTTTTGATGATGATGGTGTTCACCATCGTGTTCAATGTGCTGACCGGCCAGGCGGAGGGCATGCCGCATTATCCCATCTTTATTCTGAGCGGCATTTTGCCGTGGAATTTCTTTTCCGCCTCCGTCATCGGCTCGACCAACAGCATCGTCAGCAGCGGATACCTGATTAAAAAGGTCTATTTCCCGCGCGAAGTGCTGCCGGTGTCCATTGTGTTGGCTAATATGATCAACTTTCTGGTCGCTTTGCCAGTGTTTTTCGCGCTGGCGCTGCTGGTTGGGCTGCACCTTTCGCCCTGGCTGCTCTTGCTGCCGGTAGTGCTGATTACACAGGTAATCTTTACGATTGGCATCGGGCTGATCTTGTCCGCCCTCAACGTGTTCTATCGAGACACGCAAATCATTATGGAAGTTGTCATGTTAGCATGGTTTTTTCTCACGCCCGTTTTTTGGGATGCCGAGACGTTGGTGCCCCCCACCAAAGTGATTTTGGGGATGGTTGTGCCGCTGCGGCGTTTGTTTTACATTCTGAACCCCATGGCTTCGATCATTAACGCTTACCGCGATATTTTGTATCGCGCCGGGGTCTATGGGGCGGCGTTCCGGCCCGGCATGGATTTTTTGGGGCGGACGATTGTCACGGCGCTGTTTTTTTTATTGGCCGGCTACTTGATCTTTCATCGTTACAGTGGGATCTTTAGCGAGGAGGTGTAGAGGATGGATGGCTCCAAATCTAGTTCGCTGTTTGTCGCCGGTAAAGCCAAGTGGCTGCTTCAAAATGCGGACAAATTATCTGAAGATGAGCGCGCTTTGCTCTTGGCCATCGCCGCGCTCGAAAAGGATACTGGCCGCCTGATATCCCCCGAGGAGCGAGAGGCGCTCGATAAACTGGCTGCCCAAATCACCGAGACGGACGGCTTTAACCCCGATGAAATTGTTTCGGCGGTCAATCAAATGATGACCGCCGAAACAAAACGCCACCCAATAGACGAGTGGCCTTCGGCCATTCGCAAGAAAATCAAGCGAGACAAGTGAGCGGCCGCGGCGATTATTTGCTCACCTGAACAAACGCTTCGTTTTTCACCTGGAAGATAAAGATACGCTGGTCACGCAGCTCGCCATTGGCCTCGTAGCTGATCTTGCCCATCGGCGTATCCAGTTGTAAGGTGCGCAAGGCATCCGCCACCCGGGCGCCATCCAGGCTGCCCGCTTTCTTGGCGCCCTCGGCCAGCGTTTTCAGCGCGCTGTAGCCGTTGATGCTGTACGTATCAGGGTTGCGGTATTCTACGGCCTGATAATTTTTCACCCAGCTGGCATCCACCACGGCGCGCGGCTCGGGCGCAAAGTTGCTCACGTACATGCCTTCGGCGGCGCCCTCCGATTCGTCAATCGTGGCGGCCAGGAAAGCCCCATCCGAAGCCAGGAAGGGAACATTCACGCCGGCGTCTACCAACTGCTTGCGCAGGTAGGGCGTCTCTACTTCGTAGCCAGCGTAGAAAACCGCATCGGGTTGAGCCGCCGCGATCTGCGCCACCTCCGTATCATAACGGCTTTGTTCGACCTTTACCTGGAGGTGGGTTGCCACCTCCACTCCCAACTTGCCCAGTTCGTCCGAGACCAGCTTGCCCAGGTCAATGCCATACGGGTCGTCATTAAACACCACGGCCACCTTCTTGGCGCCCAACGCCTTGACCAGGAAATCGGCGTCCACGCGCGCCTGGGTGGTGTTGCTGGCGTTGACGCGGAAAAAGTTGGTATAGCCTTTTTGCGTCAGCGTGGTTTCGCTGGCCGTGGGCGTGACGATGACGATGGGCAAATCCTTGTAGATCTCCATGGCGGCCAACGTCTGCCCGCTGTTCAAGTGGCCGATGACGCCCAACACGCGCTGGCCCGATTGCACGCTGGCGGCAATATCTTGCGCCACGGCCACCGCCACGTCGCTGTCGCTTTCGTCGTCTTTGCCTTCCACCACGATCTTGTAGCCCAGCAGCCCGCCGCTTTTGTTGATCTCGTCGGCGGCCAGCCGCGCGCCGCCCAGCACCGTCTGCCCGCCGTTGGCCTGAAAGCCTGAAAGCGGCACGGCCACGTATACGATCACCTCGCCCTTGGTCGGGCCGGGCGCGCCGCAGGCTGAAAGCATTAGGGACAACACACTCACAATTACGACTAACTTTATCTTCATACTCGCTCTCCTATGTTTTTCTCCATCTCCAATCCATCTTCGCCATCTGCATAATATCGCGCCAGGCGCCCAATTTCGACATAGCCCATTTTGTGGTACAAGGCGATGGCGCCCTCATTGCCGGCGCGCACTGTCAGGCGTATGCGTGACTTGGGCCAAAGGCTTTCACATTCTGCCAGCAGGCGCGCGGCGACGCCCTGTCGTTGAAAATCGGGATGCACGCCCAGCGCAATGATCCACGCCAAGTCTTGCCCCCACGCCGGGCCGCTGGAGATGAATCCCACCATTCGCTCCGACGCGGCGGCTTTGAGGGTGAGGTCGCCCGGCCAGATCAGCATGGTAAAGATAGACAGCAAATCGTAAGCGTCGCGCCCAAAACAGGCGCGCATCAATTTCCACAGCGTCCACGTGTCGCGCCAGGTGGCGCGCGAGATGGTTATGGTTGTGGGCGCCATGTCAAGCCAGCCTTGCAAAAGTTTAAAAACCTTTGCAAGGCTATTTTCCTACTTGTTGGACTCTTCAATGATGCCAGTCAGCGGCTTGATCAGGCCAGCAAACTCCATCGGGAAGATGAACTTGGTGGCCGGGCTGGCGCCCAAGGCTTTGAGCGAGTCAAGGTATTGCAGCGCCATCGTTTTGCTGTCAATGCCCTTGGCCACGTCAAAAATCTTGTCCAGCGCCACGGCGAATCCTTCGGCCCTCAAGGCTTGGGCTGCTCGTTGACCCTCGGCTTCCAGGATGGCAGCCTGCTTGGCCCCCTCGGCGCGCAGCACGGCCGACTGTTTGTCGCCCTCGGCTACCTTGATCGTCGCTTCGCGCTTGCCGTCGGCCTCGGTCACCACGGCGCGGCGGGTACGCTCGGCGCTCATCTGGCGGTTCATGGCGTCTTGCACTTCTCGGGGCGGAATGATTTCGCGGATTTCGACCGCCGTCACCTTGACGCCCCAGCGTTCCGTCACCTCGTCCAGCTTGGCGCGCAGCACGTGGTTGATGTGCTCGCGTTCGGCCAGCACGTTATCCAGCATGATGTCGCCGATAACGGCGCGCAGCGTGGTGGTGGCGATGCCCTGGCTGGCCGCCCGGAAATTGGCCACCTGGATCACGCTGGCCATGGGGTCTATGACTTTCCAGTAGATCAAAAAGTCAATGGCGATGGGCGCGTTGTCTTTGGTGATGCTGGTTTGATGCGGCACCTCCAGCACCGTTTCGCGCAGGTCAACCGTCTGCGCCACGTCTATAAAGGGAAACAGGAACACGATGCCGGGACCTTTCACGCCGATGCAGCGCCCCAGCCGGAAGACCACCAGCCGCTCAAATTCCCGGACGATGCGAATCATTGACGTGATCATCACGATGAAAAAGATGATAAAGATGGTAAAGACACATACAAGAACAGCCAGTCCTTGATCCATGGAAAACTCCTTTCAGCGTCTAGTTGTGTACTTTTAGGCCTTGATCATTGTTTCGGCCATTTTCACCGCAGAGGCGCAGAGGCCGCCGAGTTTTCAATTGATTTTCCTCTGCGTTCTCCGCGTCTCTGCGGTGCACTAACGCCGTGTGGCCCATAGGATGACCAACGCCTACTTTTACTATTGCGAGGCTCGCGCCAGGGCAATGAGCTAGAGCCGTTTGACTTTGAGCACAAGACCTTCCAAGCCGGTCACGACGATTTTTACACCGCTCTCTATGATTTCTCCCGGCGCTTCGGCCCTGGCGCTCCACAATTCACTGCGCAGTTGCACTGTGCCAATCGGGTCGAGCGGGTCGCGCACTTCACCAATCTGGCCGCTCACCGCTTGGGGATCCATCACCACAGGGCGCTTATGCGCGCGCACGGCGGCGGTCAACGCTACACTAAAGAACAAGGCGCTGCCGCCCGTGGTGAAAATGATCACCCACACCGATAGTCCCGGTTGGCCTTCTATCGGGCGGAACATAAAGATCGAGCCGAGCGCCAGCGCAATGATGCCGCCCATGGTCAGCGCGCCGTGGCTTTGCACCTTCAAGTCAATCACCAACATGATCATTGAGATGAGAATGAGCGCCACGCCAAAAATGTTCACGTCCAACCGGGCCAGTCCCAACACGGCCAGCGTCAGGCAAATCGCCGCCGACACTTCGGGGACGCCGGTGCCAGGCATGGCGAAGGACGCCATCAGCGCCCACAACCCGATGATCAATAACAGGTAAGCGATGTTGGGATTAACCAAAAGATTCCAAAACGACAAGGCAATATCCACAAACTCACCTCCTTCTCTCAACAAGGCCGGCGCGCTCGAATTACGCGCGATGCGCGTACACCTCGTCCAGTGAACTGACCAGGTCGTGCAACTGGTTGACCTGTTCGCCGATATCTTGGCGCAGCCGCCGCGCCCGCCCGCTGTCAATATCTTTGACGCCCACCAGCAATAACTGCGAATAGACCGTGCCGAGCGCCGTCATGGTGCTGTCCATTTGCAATTCGGCCTTTTGCATCATGTTTTCCAGCTTTTTCAGGCTGTCGTATTGCTGCTCTTTGGCGCGGAGCGTTTGCTGCATTTGTTCGCGCACGGCGTCGTCGTCTTCTTCTTTCATCTTGGCGGTCAGGTTTTTGATGGCCAGCGGCACCGAGCGAAGGTCCTGGTGAATTACGTCCTCTCTCTCGAAAGCGTCCAACCGAACGGCCAAGCCGTACATGTTGGCAATCCAATCGTCAATTTGGCTTTCCAAGACAGTGAGATCCTCGGGCAACACGTTTTGGCGCGCGCCGCCAAAGGCTTCGGCAATACGCTGGCGATAGTCCATCGCCTTGTTAATCTTGGCGCGCAATTCCTTGTTGCCCAGGCGCGTCGGGTCGAGGTTGCGGCGCAGCATGTCGGCCACCACGCGCGCGCCAAAAGCCGGGTCGGCCAACATGCTCACCAGCAGCACTCCCCACGCCGCCCCGCCACCAATCACCCAATACCACCACTGCCACTGCCAGCCAAAAAAATCGAAATCTTTGGCAAAGAAAGCCAGCAACAACGTCATGGCCACAACCACGGCGCTTTTCCAGTCGAAAAATGCTTCGGTGATCATGGCTCGCAAGGCGCGTTGGCGGAGTGTCTGGCGTGTGTTCGAGTGGCTCATACGTGTCTCCTATTGTTCGTTGGTGTGATTCAATTAGACTCCTCTATACCTGGCGCGTTCTTCGGTCACCATGTCCAAAAGCTTGCGCACGTCCTGATTGTCCGGCGCGATTCTTTGCGCTTCGCGCAGCACCGATTGAGCGCGTTCGTAGCGCTTGAGCTTGACATAAGCGCCCGCCAACTCTGTGTGATACGCCACCATGCTGGGTGCGTTGGCCACGGCGCGTTGATAGTGAAGCACTGCCATTGCCCACATTTTGCGCTGGGCGTACTCGCGCCCGCGCATGTAAAACCCCGAATGGGTTTTGATGTCTTTATCCGGGCGGCACCAGATTCGCTGGTTCTGGCTTGACGCGATAAAATCGCGTTGGATAGATAGCACGCCAATCACATTCACAATGGCAATCGCCAGCGGGATGATGGTGGCTACTCCAAAGCCAGCCGATAGAGCCAGTATAATGGTAATGAGTAAATAGCCCAGAGATGTGACAACCAGGAACCAATAAATGGGCCTCCAGCGAATGTATAATAGCCCGGCCAGGATAATCGGCAGCCCGGCAGAAATCAGCGAGACCCAAAATGACATTCTGGGCATTTGTTCCAAAATCTGACTGCCCACGCCCGACGGCAGGCTGTCTATCCCCAAATACAGCCAAATAAACTGGCCCAACGTCAGTGTCCCCTCTGAAAACATGTTGCCAAACAACGCGCCCAGCCCTATGGTCAGCATGCCCATTTGCACAAGACCGCTGCCAAGTTGAAATGTAATCAGGACCCACAGCAGGCACGAAGGCGGCGGCAGGGGTTTTTTGGTTTTTTCCCACAATTGTCCTTTGCAGGCCGGGCAGGTTTTGTCTTCCGGGGCGGTTGCTTCGGCGCAGTAGGGACACAACTCTTCGTTGTCAAATTCGCTCAACAGCGTTTGCATATCTTGCATCGGTTCGGACCATCCCGGCACGGCTGGATAGTCCGAAAGCGGCGGCGTGAGCGGCGAAAACGCTTCTTGATCCGCATCTGGTTGGGGCTGATCGGGCGTCTTGCGCAGCAGGGCCGCGGCCAGCGTGGGCGAGGCGCGCGTGCTGAACGTGTACCCTTCTTCAATTGAAGGCGGCGTGTAGGCGGCTGGCTCAGGCCCTTGCTTTTCAGGCGCGCCCACTGCCGGCAGCGGCGGCTCGTTCAAGATGGCGGAAGCCAAAGTGGGCGCAGACGCCCCCCCGGTGGTAAACCCTGTTTTTTTGGGAGGAAGGCGCGGCTTGGATGGCTCGGCTGTTTCTTGGCGCAGCATGGCCAGTCCTTTGCGAGCGACCTGGTTGTTGGGGTCAATCGCCAATACATTTTCCAGGCAAATCTGGCGGTCGTCTGGGCTGGTCATTACGCCAGACAGCCACAACCAGGCTGTGACGTTGCGCTCGTCTCGCTCGACGATTCGCATGAGCAAATCTCGCGCCATTTCGAGCTGCCCCGCTTTGGCGGCTGCAATTCCCCGCCGGAGCATGTCTTCCAGTTCACGCTCTGCGTTCGCCACGTTTGGACTCCTGATGTCTGATACGTATTCCGTCGCGCGCCTAAAAGTATGTTGAGAGAATCTTGTACAGTTCTCGGATGGTTTCCAATGTCCCTTCGCGCGTCTGGCCGCCTGTCGCATCGGAAAGCGCCCGGAGCGTGCTGTAATCGGCGTCTTTGCCATACGCCACGGCAAACACGATGACGGGCACGCCGGTTTGATTGCCGTTGCGCAGCGTGTTGACCATCCGGCTGAGCGTGATGCGCGAGTTATTTTCCAGCCCGTCGGTCATGACTACGATGGCGTTGATGCGCTCTTTGTCGTCCAACGCTTGCAGGTGATTGTAGGCGGCATTCACGCCATTGAGCATGGCTGTATCGCCGCGCGCTTGCAATCCATCGATCTGGGCGAGCAAATTCTGGCGGCTGGTCTTGAGAGGTTCCAGGGGAATGTCTATGTAAACGTCGGACGCAAAGGCAATCAGCCCCACCCGTTCTTCTTCCGTCGGGATCTGCTCGACAAAGGTTTTCAGCGCTTGCTTGACGTTCGCCAGTTTTTCTCCTTGCATGCTGCCGGACGTGTCTACCACCAAAATGACATTGGTGCGGCGCTTGGTCAGCCACCAGCTTTGCCTCACCGTGTCCAAGACAGATGGCGCCGGCACTTGCAAGCTGGTTACCGGTTGGGCCGGGTCCACGCCATTGTCAGTCCGAATGGGTGAACCGGGTTGGCTGAGCGGGATGCTGAGATCGGCCGGGCGGTAGCCCTGCGCAAGGATTTTTTGCTGCGTTTCAGCCAGGTTCACAAATTCGGCCAGGCGCGCAAAGGTCAGGCGTTGCAAATCGGTCAGGCCAGGCTGTTCGAGCAGCGCCAGGGGATGATCTTGCCACAGCGCGCCTTCCAGCGGATAAATCGCCACCATGTCGGCGCCCTGGCTACGCGCCCAGATGACTAGTTGCTCGGAGCAAATCAACGCATCCAGGTAGCCGCGGCCTTCTTTGACCACACGTTGAATGGTGGGCCACTCGCCTTCGCCGTAGTAGCGTACCGTGCGCTCGATAGCGCCCACGTAATCGAGTGTGCGCTGCGCCAGCACGTCTTCATTCGTCAGGCCGCGCGTTTTGTTCGCCCCGGCGTAAAATTCGGCCAGCGTTGCCAGCAAGCCAGAGGCCGAGGTAGTGGACGGATGGCTCCATTTAAAGTTGGGATCGGACTGGGCTTTGGCCAGCAAATCGCTCCAGCCAAGTTGCCTGGCTGGATAGCCCATCTCTTGCGCCACGTCGCGCCACATGGCAATGACCACCGGCGATACGGCATAACGCACCGTCTGCCCCACCAATCCGCTTTCGCTTCCCTGGGCATCGCCCCACGCCCGGTCGAGCTGCCCCAGCCAAATTGAAGAATCAGGCGAGATGGCTTGCACCTCGCCGCCCAACGCGGCCTGGATCATTGCTTCCGGGTCAAGCTCGACCGTTGAAATAGATAATCGCTTGCCATCGGGCGACGTAAGCTTCTGGGCATTAAAGTCGCTCGCCAGTGTCTTGAACAGTTGAGCTTTTTCAGGCGAATACGCAATCACCAGTTCGGCGCTGGGCGAAGGGGTGGACGGGGCGACCGTGTTGACCAGCTGCGATGTTCCCAGCCAGCACGCGGCGCACGCGCCCAATATCCCAAGCGCCGCCACGATCAACGAAATGAGAATAATACTCGATGTGTTAGAACCCTTTGTACGTTTTATACTCCGGCTCATCGCGTCACCTTTTCTGCGTAACAAGTGAGCAAGGCTGCGGCTTATCCGCCATTCCTTCGACTGCGCTCAGGATGCATCCTTGCTCCTTGCCTTTGCCTCTTACCGCTTGGCCACATTCAAATCGAACCAGCGCAATAATGCCTGGAGCACGTCTCGATCCGGCGAGCGCATAGCCGATGTGCGCGAAACTACGTCCATCACGCCCTGGCCTGACCACTGCGTAAAGGGGCTATCTGCTCCCATCACGCTCACGCCGCCTAATGCAGGGCGCAAGCCATAACTCACGGCCTGGGATTGAACATCCTTGGAGAGCAGGTACTTTTGAAACTCGAGCGCAGCGTTTTTCTCTTCGGCGCTCGTTTCGGGTCCCATCCACACCGTAAACGGAAATTCAAACCAGGTGACATATTTGGGATAGCGCACGACCAGCGGGTCATTCCAGCGTATCTTGATGCCTTCCATATTCTTGAGCAGGTCGCTTTCCAACAACTGCCCCCCATCGCCCGCGGTGTAGCCCAGCAGCGCAAAATCCTCCGCAGTGTAAGCGCTCGCGCCTGAAAGATCGGTGACGGACTCCATCAATTCTTTGAGCCAGGCCTGAAATTGTGGATCGGTCACGTCGGCCACGCTGATGTCGGGGCGATCATAGTACTCGCCGGCGGCCGCCACCATCGCCGCCAGGCCGCCCACATTTTTGCGCGGATTGGGCACCACCAGCTTGAAATATCCCCACTCCTGATTGCCGCCCAATTCAGGCCATCCGCCGGGAGCGATGGCTGCATCGTGCAGCGTTTTCCAATTGATTTCCCCATACTTTTGTTCCATCACGGCCGCCCGGCTCTGGTAAATGCCCCACGCAAACAGAGAAATAGCGATGGGACGCGCGCGGTATTCACCATCGGTCAGGAACACGTCGCGTCCTAGCCTTTCTTTGTAGGCGGCGTTTGCCAGTTCCACCAGGTAGCGGCTGTCCGGAATCCAGGCGGTGGGAACGGGATCGAACGACGCGCTATCGTAGCGTGAGAGCGCCGTCAACCCATCCATCGAAATGGTCGTCACGCGAATGGGGCGTCCCTCCAACTTGCGGTTTTCGGCGTTAAAAGACTTGGCAGCCTCGGTGACCCACGACTCGATGGGAAGCGCCACCACCACGCGCACTTCCAGGGGTTGATTGGTCAGCGGGGGAGCGACGGGCTGCCCGGACAAACGCGGCCACAAGACCCCTACGGCCACGATGATCAATGCAAGCGCAATAACGATGAAAAAGATAATACGTGTGCGGTTCATGACCGACCTCTTTCTCCATGCCCGTGCACAGCGCTAACGAGCGAATCGCAGACACATGCTGCTACCAAGCCAAAGCGAGAGCGTCCTTTGCGCGCTGCCGGGCTGCGTGCAAGCCGCATCGCTCGGGACAAGTCCTGGCTTGCCCCGAGCACGTGTAAAAATAATCTTGTTGCCGGAGATTAGCCCATGCCCAGGCGTTTTCGGCGCTCTGCCAACTGGGCGTCAATTTCAGCCTTGCCCAGCGCATCGTCAACCTGTTCCGAGAGGCGAGCTGTAGCCATTTCGGCGCGCGCGTCGGCCTTGTCCAGGCGAGAGCGGATGCCTTCGGTAATGCGCGCAATGTCGGCGTCGCCCACGCCCTCCAGGTCCTTGAGGGAACGGATGGCTCCCACAGTCTTTTCTTTGGCGCGAGCCAGCTCGAGCAGCGCTTCCATTTCCTCGCGCTGTTGCTTGATCGTCGTCAGCTTGGCTTCCAGCTTGAGCTTGGAATCGAGCAGCTTTTGATATTCGGATTGTGTTTTTTCGTAATCGGCTTTGTACTGGGTCAGCAGTCCGTTCGTCGAGTTCAACTTGGCCTGCACAGCGGCGGCCAGGTCTTCTTTGCCCTGGCGGAGCAGTTCGTCAATCTGCGCGTCGAACTTGGCCGCATCCGCCTGGTATTGCTCTACCTTGCGTTTGAGCGTTTTGACATTGCCGCCGATGGTCGCCGCCGCGTCTTCCAGCGCGTCCAGGTTGTTTTCGGCCTGGCGAATGTACTCGTCAAACACGGCCAGCGAGTTGGCTTTGAGCGCCGAGTCTACCATCGCGTGCAAGTTGGCAGAAATCAATGTCCCGACTTTTTCCAATAGCGATGCCATGAAAAACCTCCTTTTTTGTGTATTTTGGTCACTAGTGTACCATTAAATCGCGCATCCTACATGACGCTATCCTGACACCCGACTGACCGGCAAACTGATGTTACGTGGGTTCAACGTGCCTCGGCAGGCGCAACGTGAATGTGCTGCCCTGGCCTGGTATGCTGTTCACGTCAATGTGTCCTTTGTGCATGGCGATAATGTTTTTCGCAATGAACAGGCCAATGCCGCTTCCTTGTTGTTCCATCTGCTCGCGGTTGATTTGCGAAAAACGCTCGAACAACAGGGCCTGCTGGTCAAAGCTGATGCCGATGCCCTCATCGCTCACGGCGATGTACACAGTATCGTCATCCGCCCAGGCGTGGACGGTGACCACACCCCCTTCTCGCCTGGAGAACTTGATACCGTTATCTACCAGGCGCCCGATGGCGTCCAGCAAGTAGCGGCTGTGGCATTTGACGGTTGGCAGGCAATCCGGCAGCTCGCGTCTTAGCTCAACCATCCGCGCGGCAGCCTGAGGCTCTAGCGTGTCGAGCAAGCGGCCGATGTGGACTACCAGGTCATCACATACATTGTGTTCCAACGTAAAAGCCATTTGGGCTTCGCCGGTTTCGAATGCCACCACCAGCAGGAAATCTTCGACCAGTCGCCTCAGGCGGTCGCTGCCCTTACGAATGTAGCCCAAAAGCTGTTTGAGTTCCTCTGTATCAAATTCGCCTGCCTGGAGCAATTCCGTGTATCCCGAAATGTACGTGAGGGGGGTGCGAAATTCGTGGCTGAGAGTATTGAGGATATTTTGCTTGAGGCGCGCCAGCTCGGCGCTGGTGGTGCGCTGCAAGGCTTGGGCGCGTTCTAGCTTGGATTGCACGGCTATCAGCAAATCTTCTACTTCAAAGGGCTTGACCAGGTAATCGTCAGCGCCCAGTTGCTTGCCCAGGCGCACGTCGGCTTTTTGATCTTTGGCGGTGAGAAAGATAAAAGGGATGGTTGTCCAGGCCGGGTTGCGGCGCACCTGTTCAAAAAGTTCGTAGCCATCCATGGCGGGCATCATGATGTCCGAAAGAATCAGGTCGAAATGTTTCTCATCCATGCAAGCCAGTGCTTCCACGCCATTGTGGGCAGGTTGGATTTCGTATCCGGCCAGGGCCAGGGCATCGCAGATGCCCTGTAACATGCTGGCATTGTCTTCGACAACTAGAATGCGCGACGACATGTATGTTCCTCCTTACGCACTGTTGGCGCGCGAGTTGGCAAGAGCAAGTACAGCCTGACTGGCAAAAGCCTGCACGTGTTGCATTTCCTCAAACGTGAATGTACTCGGATCATGACGAGCCAGGTATATGATACCAATCACTTGGCCGCGTCTTACAAGGGGAACACCCAAGATGGCGCGAACCTTGTGAACGCCTATAGAATCTATTATATCACGAGGATAAAACAATGGGTTTTGTATATCGGCCAACGCAACCGGTTGCGCCGTAGCGACGATCTGGCTTGCCAGCGGCAAATTGCCAATGACTCTCTCTGTGTCTGGGTCAATGTTCCCTGGTGAGCCAGACATAGCCCGTATTTTGAGGCGGTCACCAGCGATTAAGGCTACACAAGCCGCATCGCACGTGACCGCGCAACGAATGGGGTCGAGCATGCCATGCAACACCTGATCAATATCCAAGGTGTTTTCAATGAGAATCGCCATTTCGTGTAAGGCCTCGGCGATAGCGCGCTGGCGTCGTTCAGATTCAGATCGTGCGGCAGTATCCAAGGCCAGGGCCGCTTGATCGGCCAGCATGGTCAAGGCGCGCATCTCGTCGCCGGCCAACGGATGCGCCTGGTCTGCAAAGGTGACGCACAGCACAGCCAGAATGACGCCTGCGCGCTTGATCGGGATACCTGCGATGGTGTGCGGTTCGCCAGAGTAGCTTTCGTCGCGCCTGGTTTGTTGATGTATGTCGTTAATAACCATTGGCTCGCCGCGGTGGGCCACTGTGGTTGCCAATGCCATGACCTGAGGAGGTAGAGCGGACTGTGATCGATGAAAGTGATGATCGCACGCCGCTTCCAGCGTCAATTGATCCCCCCCGGCATCGTAGCGAAAAATGCACACGTTGCTCGCGCCGATTAGG
Source organism: uncultured Anaerolineae bacterium (assembly GCA_964651475.1). Taxonomy (GTDB): domain Bacteria; phylum Chloroflexota; class Anaerolineae; order Fen-1058; family Fen-1058; genus JBGSMF01. Next base: position 74,921 of record CAZYXV010000005.1, read on the forward strand.
GCTTGCGCGCCCTCGATCACGGCGTACACCATATCGGTCCGGTCCGACGCCGCACTCAGCCGCTTACCGACTCGCTGCAACGTTGCCAACTCGGACGCTCGACGCGAGGCGTCTCGATGCAAGTTGACATTATGAACGGCCAGGGCGATTTGAGGGGCCATTTGGCTTATCAACCAGAGATCCTGGTCATCAAACTGACCAGGTGAATATGATTGGATGCTGATTGCTCCAATAGGTTGCCCGTGTAAGAAAAGTGGTGTTCCCAACCACGAGCGCGGCAAATCATTTTCGCCCAGGCCACTGGATGAGAGCGTCACGCGCTCTCGATCTGCATCAGAAATCACAAGTGGCTGCCCGGTTTGGATAATGCGCGTCTCGATACTCTCGGCCGTGTTCTCCAGGCTATATGAGTAGTATAGGCCGTGACGCACTTGTCCACAGTGCAGGCGTTGGTGGTGGGCGTCGAGTACATACACGGCTAGGGCTTCGGCGTTGAACAAAGGCGTCATCTCTCGATACAGCGCTTCGACCAATGGTTGAAATTCAAGGCCGGATGTCAGTACGGCGCCGACGCGTTCAAGTTCTGCCAATCGCTCGACCCGGCGGCGATTGTCTGCCAACAGGCGCGTATTTTGAATCGCGGCGGCGGCCTGACCCGCAAAGATTGTCAACAAGCGCACGTCGTCTTGAGTGAACGATTCGCCGTTTACTTTATTCGCCACGCGCACGATTCCCAGGCAGCTTTGACTCATGAGCAGCGGAACGATCAGCGAATTGCGTTCGCCAAGTTCGATGGCCAAAGCACTGAGGATGCCAGGATTCGTTTGCGCATCTTCCATCGGATCGTGGGAGAGTAATGCTTCCCCTTGCATCCATGCAGGCAGCGGATCGGGCACCTGCGCGCGATAGCGCGTTACTTGTTCCGAACGCAATCCATACGCTGGCGCTTGCATCGCCAGCGTTTTGGCGATCGGATCGTACAAGGCGATGCCACATTGTTCGACATTCAAGAGCTGCGCCACGCGCTCGACAACGGGACCATAGAGCTGGTCCGGGTCATTAATTCGGCTGAGCGTTTGTGAAAGCTCGTATAGCCCGCTCAGTTCACGAAAGCGACGCTCTGTTTCTTCGTGCAGGCGCGCGTTAATGAGCGCGACGGCCATTTGGCTGGCAATGTTTTTGACGATCTCGATATCATCAGGATCGAACGCATCCGGACGGCGGCTTTTCAAATCTAGCAGGCCCATGATGGTTCCGTCCGGCAGGCGCATGGGCACGCACAATTCAGAACCTGCGTCTGATAGCATGGCAGCATAACGCGGGTCGCGAACGGCATCAGATACATAGATCACCTCTCCCTGTGTTGCCACCAGGCTTTGAATATTCTGAGGAGAGTTGAGAGGGATGGAGTGATTGAGCGGCGAGAGAGATACGTTGCCGGTGTGCGCTACGGGCACCAGGGTGCCCGTAGCGTGATGTATCGTGGCCGCAAGGGCGTAATCGGATTTGAGATAGTGGTGCAGCACCTCGGTCATGTCGCGCAGCAAGCGAACGCCATCCAACGCGCCTGCCGCTTTGTGCTCCATTTCGTTGAGGATGACTAATCGGGCATCCGCCCGCGCTGCCTGCTCTTGCGCGCGAATGCGTCCGATGGCCGCTGCCAGCTGTTCGGCAATTGTGACCAGTAAATGCAAGTCATCTTCGGAATATGCCGCCTGCTGCCGCGCTTCGGCGTTGAGCACGCCGAATACGTCCCCGCCCACTCGCAGCGGCACAGCCATCTCGGAGCGGATACCGCTTTCAGCTTGGATGTAATGCGGGTCGGCGCGCACGTTGTCTACTATCCTCGCCACGCCTGTAGCAGCCACCTGACCCGTGATGCCTTTTCCAAGCGGTATAGTGATCCGCAACGCATCCGAAGATATGTTTTGGCAGGAAGAATGCAGACGCAAAATATTGGCAGTTTTATCCAGCAAGAGCAATTCGAAGCTATCACTGTGCAAGCTGGTTGCAATCACTGGCATGACCTGGTTGAACAGCGCGTCAATATCTTGAGCCACGGAGCCAGCGATGGCGATTTCGTGCAACAGGGTCAGTTCGTTCAGTTGGCGGCGCGTCTGCGCCTCCAGGTGCACATTCTCCATGGCGGCTGCCAGGTGCCCGGCTAAAATCTCTATGGCCGTCACGTCCGTTGCTGAAAACGCTCCGATTGTTTCGGATTCTATATTCAACACGCCGATGACTTTGCCGGCGCGCCGAATGGGTACGGCCAGTTCTGATCCGCGCAGGACTCCCTCCACGCCAAGGTAGTTGGGATCCAGGTGAACGTTGTTTGACAGATAACTTGAGCCTGTGCGGGCGACGTAGCCCAAAATGCCTTGTTCGACGGATTGCCGGTAAGAGGTTGGCATAAACGAAGAACTTGGACCGGCCACTTCTCGCATGACCAATTCGCGGCCCGTCTCATCGAGCAGCGCCACGCCCACCAACGCATTGAGCGAATTGGCAACAATCTCGACGATGGGCTGGAGGGCGTGGTCAGAACCGTGCCCGTGCGGGACGCGCCTGGTAGCATTTTGCAGCAAGGTCAAGAGCTTGGTATGCCGCTGCTGGGTCCGGTGCAAGCGCGCATTCTCAATCGTCGTGGCGGCAAAACTTGCCAATGTCTGGCACAAATGAATCTCGTCGCTCATCCACTCGCGCGCCCACCGGCTTTCGCACAATTCGATAAACCCAATCGTCGTATCGTGCACTGCTATGGGGATTTTGATTGCTGTTTTGCCATTCACGGCGGCCAGCCAGGCGCGGTCGGCCATGTCGGCGTCGGTGCTATCGGCGTAGACAATGTAGACCTGGTTGGTTTCCAGGCAACGCAAAGTTGTGGGGAACTCGCTCAACTCGTAAATGGCGCCCAGCTCGTGCCGTCGCCCAGGGGGAGAGATGTGAGGGCTGTAATATTCGGCCACCACGCTGATCACGCCGCTGACCGAATCCCACTCAAACAATCGCGCGCTGGTTGCGTCTACCGCCTGGCTGATTTGAAAAGTCGCCTGGCGACACACCTGGTCGTATTCTGGAATTTGATTTTCTGGCTCCACGTGGTCTCCGCCGCAATGTTATGACTGCCTCTGTGCGGTTATGTTTACTCCCCACCGCGATTGCGCAGCACGTTTTCATAATTATACTCCAAGATTATGCAATGGAATACTCTGGTTTCTGGACGAGAAGCAGTCAGTGGCGAACAATCGGGCAAGTTGACATCCTTTGCCTTCCGGGTATAATGTGCGCTAATTCAGGAGCAACAAGACAATGGCAGCCGCAATTGTTTTCAACCCGCAGAACCCATTGCCGCCCATGTGCAGATCTGGGTAGGCTTACTGCGGCGCGCCTTTTGCAGATAACCACAGCTAGCTCTCTCCAGATCAATGTGAGAGAGCTAGCTTTTTTATTTCGGCGGCGTATAGGTCAGCCACGCTTGGGGGACGTGGGAAAAACATCTATCAAGGAGCAGGATTATGAGCATCAATGGTCAACGCATGTCTCAAATGTTTAGTTCGACTTTGCGCCAGCCGCCCTCGGAGGCCGAGGTCGCTTCATACCAGTTCTTGCTGCGCGCCGGGTTCATCCGGCAACTGGCCGCCGGCATTTTTACGTACCTGCCGCTGGCGTGGCGATCGCTCCGCAAAATCGAGGATATTTTGCGCCAAGAGATTGACGCCATCGGCGGGCAAGAATTGAAAATGCCCGTGGTGCATCCGGCGGCTCTGTGGCAAGAGACCGGCCGCTGGCACGCCATCGGGCCCGAACTGGCACGCCTGCAAGACCGGCAAGGGCGCGATATGGCGCTGGCGATGACGCACGAGGAAGTGGTGACTGACCTGGCCCGCCGGGACATTCACTCCTACAAGCAACTTCCCCAACTGATTTATCATATCCAGACCAAATTCCGCGACGACCCGCGCCCGCGCGCCGGGCTGGTGCGCGTCCGCGAGTTTGACATGCTCGATAGTTACAGCCTCGACCGGGATGAGGCCGGGCTGGACTGCCAGTACCGCGCGCACTATCGGGCTTACTTTAACATCTTTGATCGCTGCGCGCTGCCCGTCATCGCCGTCGGTTCCGACGTGGGGATGATGGGCGGCCAGATGGCTCACGAATACATGTACCTCACGCCCATCGGCGAGGACACGCTGATCTTGTGCGATCGGTGCGGCTATTCGGCCAATCAGCAGGTGGCGCGCTTTATCAAGCCGCCCGCGCCGCGCCAGGATGCGCGCCCCGTAGAAAAAATCGCCACCCCCAATACCAAAACGATTGACGCGCTGGCGGCGCTGCTGAATATTCCGCCCGCGCAGACGGCCAAAGCCATCTTTATCGTCGCCACCCTCTCCGAGGGTGGGCGTGACGTGGAACGGTTTGTCTTTGTCGTCGTGCGCGGGGACATGGTGTTGAACGAAACCAAGCTGGCCAATGCGCTCCACGCCCGCGAGCTTAGACCGGCGACGGAAGCGGAGATTCGCGCCATCGGCGCAGAGCCGGGCTATGGTTCGCCGGTAGGTGTGCGCGGCGCGCTGATTGTGGCCGATGACGCAGTGGCCTCCTCGCCCAACCTGGTGGCCGGCGCCAACGAGCCAGGCTTTCACTTGCTCAATGTCAACCTGGGGCGCGACTATGTGCCTGACATTGTAGCGGACATTGCTTCCGCCCGCGCTGGCGACGGCTGCCCGGAATGTGGCGCGCCGCTGCGCGCCAGCCGGGGAGTAGAAGTCGGCAACATTTTCAAACTCGGCACGCGCTATAGCGCCGCGATGGGCGCGACGTTTCTGGATGAGGACGGGCAAACCAGGCCGGTCGTTATGGGTTCGTATGGCATTGGTGCGGGGCGCTTGCTGGCCTGCGTGGCCGAGGAGCATCACGACGACAAGGGGCTGACGTGGCCCGTCACGGTTGCGCCGTATCACGTGGCGTTGGTATGGCTGCCGGGCAACTCGGACGAAACACACGCCGCAGCCGAGCGCATCTACGAGGCGCTGCAGGCCAGCGATTTCCAGGTATTATTCGACGACCGGCGCGTGACGCCGGGGGTCAAATTCGCAGACGCCGATTTGATTGGCTTGCCGCTGCGCGTGACCGTGAGCGAACGTTCGCTGGCCCGCGGCGGCGTGGAGATCAAGCGGCGTGACCGCGCCGAGACGAGACTGGTGGCCGAAAGTGAATTAGTGGATGCCCTTCGCGCCGAACTGGAAGGCATGCACAAGAGCATCGCGGAGCGCCGTTCCCTGGCGCGCGATTTGCCATAAGGCGGGCGCCGCGAAACTTAGCCCTTTTCCGCGCGCCGCTTGATACCCAACAGCATCTTGCGCTCCATAACAAAAGTGATAGATTCTGTGATGCGCCACACGGCCGCCATGTCCCGACTATAAGCCAGTCTTTGACGAGTAAAAAGACGTGTGGCGTCCTCACCCCATGGGTCAAGAAAAAATTGCCAGGTCGCGATGGCATAGCCCTTGGGCATTTCTTCCATATAAACGACGGGCTGCTCCGTTTGGGGGTCGGCGCTGATCAGGACAAGGAAGCGACCAGGCTCAACAGCCGCCACGCTAAAACAAGGGTAGCCTTTGGGGCCCATTCGGACGAGGTCGCCAATTCTCAATTCTTGCAGCTCGGGGACGATGCGATCCACCGTATGGATATTGCAGCCGGCCAGGTTTTCAAGGCCGTCGTAGCTGTACAATCCGCCGCGGCCCTGCCCGATTTGCACCAGCCACTGCCACACACGCGCCGGCCGCGCGCGGATGACGATGGCCCGGGTATAGCCCATGTGCGGCCTGGGTACCACTTCGTCACCCGGCAAGGGGCGTCGAGCTTCTTCTTCGGTTACACCCCAGCGGTTATACCAGGAACGAATTGCGGGCGACGAAAGCAAAACCCCGGCGGCCTGGACCACCCCCACCAGGGTTTCACCTGCACTCGCCAGACGAGATGTACCACTCGGCATTTTTCTTCCTTTCAAGTTTGACTCTCTTTCAGGCACAAAAGAGCGCCAGAACAGTGCGTGTAGAACACGATCTTGGTGAAATCAGTCAATCACACCCTCGTTTACATAGCGCGTCAGCTCGCCCACACTCAACTGATCAATACCTAGCTTGTCCAGGGTGCGCCCGCGCCGCCAATAGTCGGTGCGATGGATGAGACACGCCAGGCGAATGATGCTGTCCATGCCGCGCACCGACACACCGTAGCGCTGCCCCAACGCCGCCATGGGCACCAGGCTCATCGGCACGTCCTCAAAGATGTAGCGATGATTCAGCGTGGCCGGGGCGTTGATGCCGTAATAGCCTGACTGGTTATGAATGGCTTCGTTGAGATCCTCGCCGGTTGCATCATAAGCCATCTTGAGCCACTCTAGCGCGGTCTGCGCGCGAATGCCAAGCGCGGCCGCCACGGTTACGCGCTCCCGATCCAGCACTTCAAGCACGCGCGCCACGGAGTGGGTCACGCCGTCAATGTAAAACTGAAAATCCCCGCCGGTAGACTCGATGCGCCCGGCATTGAGAATGGTGAGGGCTGGATGAAAAATCGCCCCCATGTTGTCCAGGCCGGTGTGCAAGACGCTCGTGCCGTCAATGTATTGAGGATAAGCCGGGGCGAGCGCTCCCAATACCTGAGGCGTGCGCGTGGCCGGCAGGGCCGCCAGGGGCACGGCTTCTTTGATGCGAAAGATGCGCGACTGGGCGGGACCTTCGGAGCGGCTGGCATAAAGAAAGGTCTCGGCTTCGGCGACGGTGACATCCGCGCGGCATTGGTTATCGCGCAGTACCTTGGTAAACTCGATAGCGCCGCAGGTACGGCCAGGATGCAGCACGACGATTTGCCCATCGCGCACGTGCGGCGCGGCGACCTGGGCGATGCTGGCGTGCGCCGAAGAGGGCACCACCACCATCACCACCTGCGCCTGCTCTAGCGCTTCTTTCATGTCCGACGTAACGCGCGCCAGCCGCGCAAAGCCGTGCGGGCCGCCCTCGTAACTCTCTACCTCAATCCCGCGCCGCTTTTTAATCGCGGCAATGTTTTCCGGAGTGCGGTTGTACAGTGTGACGGGAAATCCCATCAAGGCCAGATGCGCGGCCATGGCTTTGCCGCCGTGGCCTGCGCCGATAACCGTGTAATTTGTCATGCTGATTTCTCCTTATGCTTCTCTCGATAGACGGACAGACTCGGTTACAGGCCGGCCTGGCTCGTCCACAGCCAGGCATTTGCCCTCGATGATTCGGGTTCTCAGTTGGCCCCGGCCGTACGGATTATTTTTCAAGTGAGGCGCGTCCAGTATACCGGATGTCACGGCCCGCGCCAGCGTCGGCGGGTCAACCAACGGGTCGGGCACATCTATCCCGGCCAAGGGGCGAATTGCATCTAGCGCCGTCTGCGCCTCTGTGATGATTTCGTTTTTGCGCTGCCGCACGGCCGGGTCGGCGATCATGTTCGGCTGTCCCCGTATGGCGTTTTCGATGGCGCGGCGGGCCAGCTTGCACGCCTCGATGACGTCATCCGCTGTGGCGGCGTGGTGCGCCTCGGTGTGACCAACCACGTGGATAATGTGCGGCCGGAGCGCCATTTGCACGTAGACGCTGGCGGCCAGGTGCGCGCGCGCGGCATCCACATCCAGCGGGTAACTGAGCAAGCCGGTGCGCGTCTGCCTCCAAATCCGAAAATCTGGGCCGGCCAGCGGCGCAATCATTTCCAGCATGGCCAACATTTTCGCCAGATCCATCGCGTCCGAAAGCCCAGGCGGGCTGTTGAACATCAATTGTGCAATATAATGGCGGACGCCGAAAGCGCGCGCGTTATAGGCCGCCAGATACGCCGACACGACACACACCACGTCGCTGGCGTCGCGCATACCCCAGTGATGCGGTTCGTTCAATTCGACCGGGATGCCGCGCCGCCCATACCACGCCATCACCTGTTGGTGCTCACGGATCGAGCCTTCCAAATCCCACGGCCCGCGCCCATCCATCTGGTTGAACCAATAAAGCGGAATAGCGCACCAGGCCATGTTGAGGGTGTCCATATACATCTCGGCCAGTTGAATGAAATCATCGGTGCCGGAATAAGTGCGCAACAAGGGATAGTTGCCCCGGCGGCTGGCCGCGTACAACGCGCGATAGTCGCCGGCGCTGCGCACCGGCACGCCGCCCGCGCCCTTGCGGCGCGGATCCTGGCGTTCGGGATGGAAAAAATTTTCCTGCGCGTCCTGGTCAATACCTAATGAAATCACATCCAGCACATGCGCCTCGGCGATTTTCTGGACGCCATCAATGGTTGCTTCCATCGTGGGCAAGCCAAAGTGATGGCGGATGATGGGATAAGGCGCTTTCCATCTGATGCGTTCAACCGCCGTTTGAGGAAAATCAATCTCGGTTGGCTGCGCGTGTGACTGGCCTTTGAGATAGGCCAGCGCCGCCTCGACCGACTCGCCGCCTTCAAACACCCGCTCAAAGAACCCGAGCGCGCGGGCGCGCTGCGCCACTGGCGGCGTGCCGCCAAAGGCAAAGCGCACGCCCGCCGCGCGCAGCTCATCCGCAGCTTCGGCAAACTGGCCTAACAGCCGCTCGCCCGTTTCAGAGGTTAGACGATACGATACGCCCACCAGCAGCTCGCCGCGCTCGGCCGAGGCGCTGGCCTGTTCGCGCCGGGCGGCTTCCAACACTTGCTCAATCGAAACTGCCGGGCCAAGAAATACCGTTCGCCATCCCGCCGCTTCAGCCAGCCGCAAAAAATTCATCACGCCGGCCACGTGGACACATTCGCCTAACGCGGCGGCAATCACTGTTTTCATATGCATCTCCTTTTTGGGGATTGAAAATTAGAGTTTGGATGTTAGAGGAATGCCTGTTGGCGCGGGCGCCTTTTAAAATTCCAATCTCCAACCTCAAAATCAAAGCGGCCAGAGCAGCGGCGTCAGGACAATGGCCAGCAGATACACCATCACCGTCAGCAGCCCGCCTACCTTGAGAAAATCCGTAAAGCGGTAGCGCCCCGGCCCATACACCATCAGGCAGGCAGGCTCCAGTGGCGTGAGATACGAAGTGCTGGCCGCAATCGCAATCATCATCGCAAACGTGCGTGGATTCAACCCCAGCCGCGCCGCTGTTTGCAGCGCCACTGGAATTACTACTGCCGCCGCCGCCTGGTTCGACATCGGCTGCGTCAGCAGCACCGTCAACGCGAAAAAGCCCGTCAGCAGCCAGAGCGGATGCCACGTCCCCACCAGCGCCGCCAGGCGTTCGGCCAGAAACTCGGCCGTGCCGGTGGACTGCATTGCCACGCCCAATCCCAGCATGCTGCCAATCAAAACCAGCACCTTCCAATCTACCTGGCGGTAGGCATCCTCGGGCGTAATGCAGCGCGTCACAAACACCAGCAACGCCCCCAGCAGCATGGCCGCCGGCAGGGGAACCATCTTTAAACTCCCCAACAGCAGCGCCCCCGCAAAAATCCCCATCACCGTCCATGCCTGCCGGCGATTGAAGCGTTGCGCCTCCACCGCCCCTAGCACATCGAAAGCATTTTCGGCTTGCAGCGCTGCGACCTGCTTTTGATTGCCCTGCACCAGCAGCACGTCTCCCATCTGCAAGCGCGTGTCGGCAATCTTGGAGCAGATCACGCCGGTGCGGCGATTGATGGCCAATACCTGAATCTGATGCCGCTCACGCATCTGCAAATCCTTGGGCGTGTGGCCAATGAACGGCGAGCGCGGCAGCAGTACCACCTCGGCCAGGTGCAGCCCATCGCTTTGCAAATCCGCGTCCGAAAATTGGGCGTCGGCCTGGATATCTATACCCGCAACATCCTTGATTTTCAGGATCGCCTCCGATGACCCCTCGACCAGCAACGCGTCTCCCGCTTGCAATGTGACGGCTTGTAGATTGGGTTGGTGTTGCCCTTCCCGCATAATCGCCAGCACCGTCAGGTCGAAATTTCGGCCCAGGTTTGACTGCGCCAGCGTGCGGCCGACCAGCGCCGAGCCGGGCGCAATCCACAGTTCGGCCAGGTAGGGGCGCAGGCCGAACGTTTCGGTCAGGGTTTGTGGAGCGGGACGTTCGGGAATCAGGCGCTGCCCGATGAACAGCATGTACAGCAAGCCCACCAGCAGCACCGGCGCACCCACCGGCGTCAACTCAAACATTCCGATTGGCGCGAGGCCCGCCTGCGTCATCAACCCGCTCACGACCACATTCGTCGAAGTGCTCACCAGCGTCACCGAGCTGGCTAAAATAGCCGCGAATGCCATCGGCATCAGCAGGCGCGACGTGCTCAATCCAGCGCGCTGGCTCAGCCCCAAAATCACCGGCAAAAAGAACGCCGCCGCCGCCGTGTTATTGATAAACGCGCTCAACACTCCCACCGCCAGCATGGTGGCAGGCAATAAACTCGCGGGGTGCTTGCTGGTGAACTGGAGCAAAGTGCGGCTCACCACCTCCACCACTCCCGCGCGCATCAGCGCCGCCGTCATAATCAGCAGCCCCATCAACAGCATGACCGTATCGCTGCCGAACCCCGCAAACGCCTGATCCGGCGGCACAAGCCCTAACACGATCAGCGCCAGCAGCACCCCCAGCGCCGTCACATCGGGCGGAAACCACTCGAACGAAAACAACAGCAGCGCAATCGCCAGGATAATCAACAGCAGCAAGATGGACAATGTCACAGCTGCGCCCCCTGATTTTGCGCCAGAACCGCGAGCGTGGGAAAGGGTATCTCGATTCCGGCCTGGTCAAACGCGGCCTTGATAGCCTTGATGGCCGCATCCTGCGCGTCAAGATAACCTGTCTGGCTCAGGTCAATCCAAAAGTAGACGGCCAGGTCAATGGACGATTCGCCAAACGCCTGAAACACGGCTTGCGGGGCCGGGTCGTCAGTGACGAGGCCGGGCAGTCCCTCCAGCGCGGCCAGCGCGGTCTGCGTCGCCAGGTTGAGATCGGAATCATACGCCACGCCCAGTGGTAGCTCGATGCGGCGGCGCGGCGTCCGCGTCAAGTTCTTGATGACGGCCATGTACACGTCGGCGTTGGGAATCAGCACTAGCAGCCCGTCAACCGTGCGCAGCGACGTGGCGCGCAAACTGACGTGCGTCACCGTGCCGGTATAGCCTTCCACCTCGATCACGTCGCCCAGGTCGAACGGCTGCTGCAACAAGAGCAGCACGCCCGCGATGAAATTTTTAGACACGTCTTGCAGGGCAAAGCCGATGGCAAAGCCGACGATGCCCAGCCCGGCCAAAAACGCCGTCAGGTCAAAAGCGATTTGTTCCAGCGCCAGGACAGCTCCCAGCCCGATGATAGACCAGCGCGTCAGGCGCGCCAGCAGCAGGCTGATTTCGGGATCGGTTTGGCGCGCGGCCAGGGCGCGCCGCGCGCCGCGTGCTGCCCAGCCCGCAAGGTACCACGCGCCGAAAAACATGGCCAGGGCGGCCAGCAGCCGGGGCAGCCAGGCAACAACATTTTGAGCCAGATTCTCAACCACGCAAACATCTCCTCACCGACCAGAAAGCTTGGCTTTCCGGTCGGTCGTTTAATCCTCTGGTCCTGTTTCAACTTGAGTTTGCACTGTCTTAAAAATAGCCTTTTCCGCCAAAACGAGCAGCGTATCCCCGGCATGCACAACGGTTCCGCCATTGGGCAAGATAAATTCGTCGCCCCGCGCGATGAGCAAGATGAGAATGTCCATCGGCCAGCCTAACTCGACAATGGCCTTGCCAGCGACGGGTGAGCCACATGGAATATCCAGTTCTTTGAGTTCGCTCTTGAGGCCATTGACAGGTGTGTATTCGAGCGGGTACATGCGCTTGGGCGCGGCGGGAGCATCCAGATGCAGCCATTTAGCCGCCAGCGGCACAGACGCACCCTGCAAAAGCGCGGAGGTCAGCACAACGAAAAAAACGACGTTAAAAATATAATCGGCGTGCGCCGCCTGAGCCTGCAGCGGAAAAGTCGCCAGGATGATGGGCACGGCCCCACGCAAACCTACCCAAGACAAAAAAGTCTTTTCTTGCCATTCCAGCTTGCCCGGCAGTAGGGTGAGAAAAACACTCAACGGGCGGGCCACGAGCATTAGAAAAATGGCGACCAACAGCCCCGGCCCAATGATCGCCGGCAGGCGCGAAGGAAACACCAGCAAGCCCAGTGTCAGAAACATTGCAATCTGCATCAGCCACGCCAGCCCATCGTGGAAGCGCAGCAGGCTGCGCTTGTGAATGAAATCGTGCTTACCCATGAGAATTCCCGCCAGATAAACGGCCAAAAAGCCGTTGCCGCTGGCCACGGTGGTAAAGCCATAGGTAAACAGCACCAGCGACAGCGTCAGCACAGGGTACAGCCCCTCGTAACCCAATTTCAGGCGATTGATCAATAGCAAGGCAGTTCTTGCCACCACATAGCCGCACACTATCCCCACCACCGCCTGCAGGCCAAAGAACATCACCAGGTTAGCCAGCGGCATAGTTGGCTGGGCCAACAGTTGGATCAGGCCAAGGGTCATAAAGATGGCCATGGGGTCGTTGCTGCCCGATTCCAGTTCCAGCAGCGGCTTGACATTCCCTTTCAGGCTGAGCCCCTTGGAGCGCAAAATGCCAAAGACCGCCGCCGCATCGGTGGACGAGACGATGGCGCCGACGAGCAGGCTTTCCAGCCAGGAAAAGCCAAGCAAGACTTTGACAAAAACGCCGGCTGCCAAAGCCGTAATCAACACGCCCAGCGTCGAAAGCGCCAGGCCGTGTTTCAAAACAGGCTGGATGCTGTGCCAGTCGGTATCCAGCCCGCCGGAAAACAAGATCAAGGCCAGCGCCACAATGCCCACCAACTGGGCCAGGCTGGGATCGTCGAAATAAATGCCGCCGGGGCCATCTGACCCGGCCAGCATGCCCACTAGCAAGAACAAGACCAGCGTCGGGATACCAAAGCGGTCCGACAGCTTGCTGGCGAAAATGCTCGCCAGCAGCAGCAGCGAGGCCCCGATGAGAATGGTCTCAGTGGCGAGTATCAATCAAGCTCCTATTGCCTCGGCGCGCCCTTGGTGCGCCCCATCCACGCCAGGCCCGGCAGGTTGCCAAAGAACTGGCTAAAGATGCGGTAGTATAGCAGCTCTTCTTTGGTGTTGAGCTTCCACCCGTTGGGTAGCGTGCGCTCGCGCCCAAAATCGCCGTCGCTGATGTGCTGCTCGGCGTGCTGCGCCAGTTGTTCGCCCACGCCCGCGCCTTCCCAGAATTTTGCCTTGGTCCGATTCAAAACAGATTCCGGCAGCGCGCCCTCCATCGCCCGGCGCAAAATCCACTTTTCCACCCCCTGGCGCAGTTTATACTCGGCCGGAATGCGCAGCGCGTAATCCACCACGTTGGGATCTAAAAAGCCCATGTGCGCCACAGTGCCGTGCGCGGAGGCGCAGCGGTCCACGCGCTGCAAGGCCGTATTATGCAAGCGCCCGATAATGTCTATCAGCTCATCCGGCAACTGCGCCGGGTCGAGTGATTTGAGATATTCGTAACCGGCAAACAACTCGTCGCCGCCCTCGCCCGAAAACACCGCCGGCGCATACTCTGAAGCAGCTTGGCCCACCAAATAGTTTGTAATGCTCGACCGCACCAGCAGCGCGTCGAACGATTCGAGGTGATAAATCACGCTGGGCAAAGCCGCCAGCATATCTTCAAAACTCACAATGACCTCGTGGTGCTCTGACCTGATATAGTCCGCCACGGCGCGCGCGTGTTCCAAATCGGGCGCGCCCGCCGCGCCGGCCGCAAACGTGTGGAACGTTCTGGCGTGCGGGCGAGCCAGCGCCGCCAGCGTGCTGGAATCCAGCCCGCCCGAAAGCCACGCGCCCACCTCGCCATCGCCGATGCGCCCGGCGACTGAAGCTTCCAGCCGGCGGCGCAGTTCCCTGGCCATGTGCTCAGGCGAGTCTGCCATCGGCGGCTGTTTTTCCGGCCCGTAATATTGCTGCATCTGCCCGTCGGCGTATTGATGGCCCGGCAGCAGCTCGTTGATGTCGCTCGTGGCTTGCAATAACGCTTTGACCTCAGAAGCAAAGCACAATACGCGGTCAGTCGTATGCCCGTAATACAGCGGGGCGACGCCCAACTCGTCGCGCTTGAGCAACAGCCCGGCGGCGATAGCTTGCGCCTGCGCCAGGTGGCCTGCGCCGGCCTCGTCCTGCGCGAGGCGGCTTTGCGACAACGCGGCCCTGGCGCCATGCTGCGGGCGCGTCCAAACGATGCCCAACGTCGCGCCTTCGACCTCGATAATTTCACGCCCGGCGGGGCCGCGGTGGGCGATCTTGTCCAACATTTGATTGACCAATTCTTGTTTGCCTATTTGCGCCATTCCCGCTATACCCGACATCATTGCTCCTTTCTATTTTCTGTGCTGTCTGATGCGCCTGCGAATGGCCGGATTTAATGTGGCGGGCGCACAATTCATGCGACGCCTGCATTTTGCGCTTCCGTCGAGCGTGTGAAATTATGTTAGCTGGCTTCTCGCTTCCAGTAGGGACGCATTCCCAACGTGCGCGTCACCGGCACGACGAACAGCAGGCCAGTGTTCGGCGCGTCAAAGTCGCCGCCCACGGCGCGCTCGGTTGCCTCGATCAAGCCATCCAGGTCAAACTCGTCGTCCAAAACAACAAACATCGTTCGATGATGTCGTTCATTGCCCTCCAGCAGATGTTTTAGCGACGGGAACAAGGGCAAGTCATCGCGCTGCGCGCGTGCTTTTTGAATCCCGCGCAGCCCAATGCTTTCAAGGACCGTCGCACCCCATACGCCGAATTCCTCCCATGCGTCCAGCACGTCCTGGCATTTATCAGGATCAGACATCACCACAAAGACTGCGTTAGGCATGCTTTGTCTCCTTTTTGGCTTTGCCGGCCTGGCTCGTCACGCCGGGCCAGGCGGCATACGTCAGCCGCAGCAACGGCGGCGTGACCAGTGTTGTGGCCAGCACAATCAGCGTGACCACCGAGAACAAGTCTGTCTTAATGATACCCTCCGTCACGCCCACCGAAGCGACAATCAGCCCTACCTCGCCCCGGCTGACCATCCCCACGCCCACTCGCAGTGATTCGTGATTTGCGAACCCACCCAACCGCGCGCCCAGCCCACAGCCGATCACTTTGGCGATGACGGCCACGCCTACCAATACCAGGGCAAACGGCAGGTCCGACCCGGCCAGCTGGTGCAGATCGGTTTCCAGGCCAATGTTCACAAAAAAGATGGGGACAAAAAAGGCATACGTGATGGTGTGCATCGAGTGCCTGATTTTGTCGTGAAGGTGGCTGCGCCCAAAGCCCAGGCCGGCAATGAAGGCGCCGCTGATGGCCGCCAACCCGCCGACGACCTCGGCCGACCAGGCAAAAGCCAGGGCGGTCACTACGACAAACGAAGCCAGCCCTTCGCTGACGGGCTGGCGATCCACCCAGGTGACCAGGCGCGGCAGCAAAAAGAATCCCGCGGCAGTTGCCAGGCCGAGGTAAAGCACCATCTTGAGTGGCACGACCAGGAGCGCGCCGTTCGCGCCACTTGAGCTGCCGGTCACGGCCATAAAGATTGACAGCAGCAAGATGACCAGCACGTCGTCAATCACCGCCGCCCCCAGCAGCGCCAATCCCTCGCGCGTGCGCAACTTGCCCAATTCCAGCAGCGTCTGTGCGCTGATGCTGACGCTCGTTGCCGTCAGGATAACGCCGACAAACAACGCCGACGATCCCTGGTAGCCAAATAAGAACGCCGTCAGCCAGCCTAACGCCAGCGGCGCGAGCACACCGCTGACGCCCGCCAGCAGCGATACGCGGCCCGACCTGAGCATTTTTCCCAGGTCAATTTCCATACCGGCCATGAACATCAGGCATATCACGCCCAGTTCGGCCAGCTCAAAGACGGTTGCGTGCAGCAGGTTCGGCTCGTGGGGGTTGGCGAAAATCTGCTGGCCCAGCAGATCGAGCAGGCTGGGGCCGAGCAGCACGCCTACCAGCAATTCGCCCAACACGGCCGGCTGACGCAGCAGATTGGCAAGTCGCCCGCCGACCTTGGCGCTGGCAATAATGATGGCTAGAGAGAGAACCAGTTGAAGAAAGGGCGACATTTCACCACCTGATGAGCAAGTACATGACCACCAAGCCCAGGCTAAACGCGGACAAGATGATCATTCCCCACACCAAAACCCGTTCACCCTCGTAAGACCAATTGAAGCGGCGGCGCAGCCAATTCGCGATTGGCTCTGAAAAAACGCCGCCCAGGATCAGGACGAGAATGGCCATGATCAGTGCAAAAAACACTGCCAAAAACTGGCTCATAGATTTGCCTCGATTATTTGCTCAAGCGCCAGCCGCGATACACGCGCCGCGTTTCTTCGACCGTGACAAAAGCCTTGTTGTCCACCTTGTCCACAATCTGGAGCACGGAGGGCAAATCGGCGCGGCGCACGACCACTTCTAAAACGCTTACGGCGTGATTCATGCCGCGTCCCGGTATCTCGGTGGCGCCGAAACCGGCGCGGCGAATGGCTTCGCACAGCGGCGTATTGGGGTCAGACGAAATGATGCGCACGATGGTAAAGCCCAGCGCCAGGCGTTCCTCGATCATCATGCCGGCCATCGTGCCGGCGGCGAATCCGCCCGCGTACCCCAATACATTCCACACGTTATCTACGTTGCGGATGACCTGGCTGATAGCGACAATAAAGATGGTCACCTCCACAAAGCCGATTGCGCCGGCCAGCCACTTGCGGCCCCGCACCGTCATCAAGATGCGCAACGTGCCCAGCGTCACGTCGGCGAGCCGCAGGCAAAAGACAAACAATCCGCCAAGAATTGGGGGCATCGTGCTACTCTGTCAGCGCACGACCAGGACAGGGCAGTGAGCATGCTGGATCACTTTTTGTGAAACGCTGCCCAGCAGCAAGCCTTCCAAGCGCCCGCGCCCGCGGCTGCCCAGTACAATCAAGTCGCACTGGCGGGTCTGCGCCACGTTCAGAATGGCTTCGGCCTCGGGGCCTTCGAGCAACTCGCTGCGAATGTCCAATTCGCTGTCTTGCAAGCGTTCGAGCGCGGCGTCGAGAACGGTTTGCCCGACGCGCGTGCGCTCGGCGGCGACTCGCTCAAGCTCGCCATAGCCCAGCAAATCTGAAATCGGCGGATAAGCGTGCAGCACACGCAAACGCGCGCCGTACTTGGTTGCCAACTCGCGCGCTATATCCAACGCGCGGTTGGCATAGTCAGAACCGTCCACAGCTACCAGGATTTCGGTAAACATTTTGACCTCCTCAGGGCGCCCGGCGAAAACGCCGCGCTGCCAGCCAGTTCAACAGCGCATAAAAGCCTGTTGGGGTAAAAGTGATTTGCTCAATCCACCGGTTTATGGCCTGAATTTCCGGCCAAAGCAGGTGCGGGTCGAGCGGCATGCACAAGGTATTTAATTCTCATTTTTTTACCAACGGCAAGTAGACGTAACGTGGATTGACCTCGCTCACGGCGGTCAAGCGGACAGGCGGGTTGACGCCGTCGTCTAGCCACGCCACGTTGGGGTAGAACAAGGCCGCGCTGCCGACGGGCACGCTGATTTGACCGGCGTAGGTGATGGCGACTGTCGCGCCGGGCGGCACGCTGCCTGTCCAGGTGATGGTGTGGCTGCTGCCGATATAGGCGCACTGCCCACTGGAGCAAGTTGGCGCGGCGCTCAAGGCCAGGCCGCCGGGCAAAGTGTCGGTCAGGCGGGCGGCGGTGGCGGTGAGATAGCCCGTGTTGACCAGCGTGATGGTATAGGAGAGTGTGTATGTCGGCGCGCCGGCCGGCGCGATCACCTTTGGGTCAACCTGCTTGCTGGAAGTAGACAGATCGGGCGCGTCCGCGCCCAGCACGACGACGAAAGCGTCCACCTCGCCGGCGTTGTCCGCCTGGTATGGATTGCGCATGTCAAAGAACTTGGTGGAGCTTGTCATGCCCGCCACGTGAGCGCGGCCCTGCCCATCCACGGCAATGCCGGTAACGCCGTCGCTCCCATTCCCGCCCAGGTACGTGGAATAGATCAAATCATTTCCAGCCAGGTTGAACTGGGTGACAAAGGCGTCGTCCCACAGGCTGTCGTCTCGATACGAGTTGCGGGTGGGAAAATAAGCCGAATAGGTGCTGCCCGCCACAAAAACCCGGCCCTGCCCATCCACCGCGACATAACAGCCGCTGTAGGAACATTCGTTGTCTTCGCCGCCCAGGTATGTGGCGTATACCAGCGAAGCGTCGCCGCTCAGAGCCGTATCAAGCTTGGCGACAAAGGCATCCCGGTTGCCTTGATTGGCGGATTGGTATGGATTGCGAGTGGGGAAATTGCTCGAATCCGTCAGGCCGGCCGCGTAAGCGTGGCCGGCCAGGGCTGCAACATCGTTGACCCAATCTACCTGGCTGCTGCCCAGGTAGGTGCTATACAGGAGCGCGCCGCTCGCGCTAAATTTGGCGACAAAGCCGTCCCAATCGCCGCCCGGCGTGGTTTGATAAGCGTGTTGAAGCGGCAGGTCAGGCGATAAAGTCTGCCCACCCACGTAAATGCCGCCAGCCTCGTCCACCGCAATCCCCAGGCCGCGTTCCGTGTGCGCGCCGCCAAAATAGGTGGAATAGAGCAGCGAGGCCGCGCCGCTTTGGGTGGTATCCAATTTGGTTAGAAAAGCGTCCCAGGTCGAATCGTCGCCAGCTTTATTTTTTTGAAAAGCGTCAGGCGTGGTGGGATAGTCAGGCGAACGTGTTTCGCCCGTCACGCACACAATACCCGCGCCGCATACGGCAATGTCACGGCCCTGCTCGTCCATCGCCCATTCCCCTTCCACCCCGCCCGAGCCGCGCAGGTAGGTGGAATATTCGAGCGCGTCCCCGGCGGTGCTGAGCCTGGAAACAAAGACGCGCCGGTTGCCCGAAATCGGAAAGCTGCCATAGGGTTCGGGTTGATAGCCGTTGGGTGTGGTGGGAAAATCGGTGGAATAAGTGAGGCCCGTCACATAGGCATGGCCGGCCGCGTCTATGGCCAGGCCCAGGCCCTGCTCCTCATTGCTGCCGCCCAGGTACGTGGCATACACGAGCGAAGCCGCGCCGCCAGCCGCGGGGGACAGCTTGGCGACAAAGACATCTGTGTAGGCCTGGTCAGCCTGAAAAGGATTGAGCGTTGGAAAATCGCTGGAATTGGTATCACCCGTCACGTAGACATTGCCCTCCGCATCCAGCGCAATGGCGCGCCCGCGGTCCACCGCGCTGCCGCCCAGATAAGAAGCGTAGAACAAGGTGGGGTCAATGAACAGGGGACGAGTCGGGTCGTACTTGCCGCGCACGTCAAAGCCCACCAGCGCGCCGGCCGGATTGTCGTACAATGCAAACGCCACATCTACGGGGGCGCGCTGGCCATCGCTGTCCTGGCAGGCGCTGGGGGCGGCGTCGCGCCATTCGCCGCGCGGCGTCTGGATGATCAAGTCGCCCCCGTCGTCAATTCGCAAACCTTGCGCGCCCTCAAAGGCCAGGCGGATTTGGCTCACGTCCGCGCCCGGCTTGACGACAATGGTATATTTGAGAGCGCCCGCTGCGCCTTCAAAGTGCGCGTCAATGCCGGAGTACAGTTCGGTGTAGAGCAGTTGGCGATAGGTGGGGAGATCAGTTTGCCAGTTGGCCGGCTCGTTGCCGATCAAGTAATTGACGCGGGCCGGTGTTTGTTCCACGCCAAGCGGCTGGCGCGGCGCGGCGTTCACAAAGCGCAGGCGCACATCTTGGGCCAATACAATTTCCCGCTCGGTAAAGGCAAGCGCATGCCCGCCGCCGTGAACGGTATAGGCTACGTCTTGACCGGCCTGGCCCCGATTGGGCGCAAAGTAGAGCGGCTGCTGGGCCAGCTCTTGCGCCAGCGGCGCGTCAGGCAAGGGCTGTGTGGTAACGTCAGGCGCCCCCATGCAGCCGGCCAGGATCGCCAGCAAAAAAAGACTGACAAGCCTTTTCATTCAACACCTCCCTATTTTGTACTTGAGATTTCACAAAATCTCTGATGGCAGAAACTATGGTTTCGCGTTGTCCGAGCCACAGGTGCCCGCCGCTGTCCAGCGCGAGCAACTGCGCGCCGGGGATGGTTTGGGCGGTGAATTGCCCGTGAGCAAACGGCGCTAACACGTCGTCCACGGCGTGAATGACCAGCGTCGGCGCCGTGACCCGTTCGAGCGGATAAGGCTCTATTCTGGCAAACTGGTTCGCGTCGTTGACCAGGCCGGCCCCGCGCAGATTGACCGGCAGGATGGCCTGCAAGATTTCGAGCAGGCGCGCCTTTTCTGCCTGGCCGGCTTGCGCCATGGTCTGCAGGCTGATCCCAAAGGCGGCCAGCAGCGCTTGCGGCGCAAAATTCACCACTGCCCAAAAGGCGAATCCCGAATGAATCAGCGGCTTTTGGGCGATGGGCGGCATGGTCGGCCATGCCCAGGCGCGGCTGAGCGCAGATACCAACACGAGCGCCGCGCAACGCTTGGGATGCCGCAGCGCAAATTGCAGGCACGAGGGGCCGCCGGCTGAACCGCCGGCGACAAGGACTTGCGGCGCATCCAGCGCGTCCAGCAGCGCGGCATAGGCGTCTGCCTGGGCGGCGGGTGAACCATCTCCCAACACGGGCGAGCGCAAATAGCCAAAGCGCTACGCGGCCAGGCATCTGAAACCGCTGCTCAACCCCAGGAAGCGGGCAAACAACAAGCCTTGATCATAGCCGCCGCCGCCGCCGTGCACCACCAGCGCCGGCGGACCGTCGCCCTCCAGCGCGTACTCGACCGGGCCAAGTTGGGTGGCGGCCATTTGGCTGCCCGCCAGCAGGCGCGCAGAGGCAAGCTGAGACTCGCGCCGGTAGCGCGCGTAAAGCAAGCCCAAGCCAGTTCCGGCGCTTGCTCCCAGTGCGCCGGCAACCAGACAGCCATTTCTTTTCATAGTGCCTCCTGACGTTGCTCTGTGCGTTGGCCCGCGAAGAGGGAGTTGAATTGATGATACACCAAGCCCTCGGCATTTGCTTCAAGTTTAGCTCAAGAAAACCTAAAGGTTTCCTAAAGAAACGCCGGGATTGTTGTGAGGTAAAGTAAAGGTAACCTTGGCGCCTTGCCCTGGCCAGCTTTCGACTGCGATCTGCCCGCCGTGCGCGTTAATGATCTCGCGGCAAATAGCCAGCCCCAGCCCCATGCCGCGCTTTTCGGGCGGGCGCGACTGGCCGCTGTAGAATTGCTGAAAGATGTGCGGCAATTCGTCCGGCGCAATGCCTGCGCCCGTGTCGGCCACAGTTATCCAAACACCTTGTTCGCTTCTGCCTGCCGAAATAGTGACGCGCCCGCCGCGCGGTGTGAATTTGCAGGCGTTATCCAGCAAATTCGTCAAGACCTGGATCAGGCGATCTTCGTCGGCGCACAGGCGCGGAAGAGTGTGGGGTATCTCGACGGCGAGCGCAAGCCCCAACTGCGCCGCGACGGGTTCAAAATTCGCCGCGCAGGCGCGAATGACGCGCTCGATTGCCATCTCGGCGCGGTTCAATTGCAGCGGGCGCAGCGCCAGCTTGTGCATGCCCTGTAACGTCCCAATCAACCGTTCCAGCCGCGCTAATTCTTGTTCAATGCCGCCCAGTAAAGCCTCACGGACTTCGATCTCCATATCTGCACCATCGCGCAGCGTCTCCACAGCGGCTTGCATCCCGGTGATGGGCCGCGCCAGCTCGTGAACGATTGCGGCCAGTTGCCTTTCGCGCGCTTGCTCGGCCTCTTGCAGGCGCGCCGCCATTTGATTAAAGCTGCGCGCCAACGCGCCGACTTCGTCGTGGCCGCGTTCGGTCACCCGCGCGCGATAATCGCCGGCCGCAATGCCCTGCGCGCTTTCGTTTAGCTGGCGCAGCGGCCCGGTGATGGTAGTGGCCAGTCCCAACCCAAGGCCCAGCCCCAGCAGGATTGTCAACACAACGCCTCCCAGGACCAGCCACTGCAAGCGGCTGAATTGGGCGCGCAAGTCATTCACCCCGTATGACAGCCGGAAGGCCCCAACGATGGCGCCCTCACGCCGCAGCGGCAGGACGACGTAAGCAACCTCGCTGGTAAAGCCCGGCCCAATGCCTTGCGCGGTTTCACCGCGCAGCGATTTTTCTACTGCCGCATCGCTGTAGCGCGTTCCAATGCGCTCGGCGTCGGCGGCATCGGTTGAAGCGAGAATGATGCTCTCCTTTGATAGAATGACTACGCGCGCGTCCGTCAGATGCGCCGCCCCGCTCAGAAAATCGTTCATAGCCTGGTGATTTTCTACCAGGTCGGGGTTTTGCTCTACCAGGTTAGACAACAGGTTTGCCTGGTAGGTCAATTGCTGGAGCAGGCTGGCCGAAAAAAACTCTTCTAAAACGTAGAAAAGGTACAAGCTGAGAATCGGTATAAGAAGAAGAATGGGCAAAATATGGCTGGCCGCCAACTTGGCGCGCAGGCTACGCATCATTCCGCTTCCCCTCCCGCGAATTTATAGCCCACCCCGCGCACGGTTTGAATGTAGCGCGGCTGGCGCGGGTCAAGCTCGATGCGCTCGCGCAGCCAGCCAATGTGGACGTACAAGACTTGCACTGCGCCCGCGTACTCGTCGCCCCACACAGCATCAAGAAGATAATTGGTCGAAAGCACTGTGCCGGCGTTTGCCATCAGCAAGCGCAACAGCTCAAATTCTTTGGGCGGCAGGTCCACCGGCTGGCCGCGCACGCGCACCTGGTGCGCTTTGGGGTCAAGCCATACGTCGCCAGCGGTAAGCGCTTCTGCCGGCGTTTGAGTGAGAGGGCGGCTGGCGCGCCGCAAGATGACGCGAATGCGTGTCAAGAGTTCCCTCATCCCAAATGGCTTGGTGACGTAATCCTCCGCGCCCACTTCTAGCCCGACGACGATATCACCTTCCCGGTCGCGCCCGCTGAGAAACAGGATGGGCACTTGCATCTCGCGCTGAAGCGTGCGCGCCACATCCAGGCCGTCGCGGTCAGGCAGGCCAATATCGAGCACGATCAAGTCGGGCCGGTCGCGCCGCGCAAAAAACAGCGCCTCTTCGCCCGTCTCGGCGCTCGTCACCGTATAGCCTTCGCGTTCCAGGCGATATTTCAAGCTGCGCCGCAGCAGTTCATCGTCGTCTACGATCAATAGTTTGGTCATTGGACTCGGATGTATTTTATCATAACTCGGCCCGATGGACTTTGGGCCCCCAACTCGTCTGCAAATTTGACGAATCTTGTGAGGGAGCTATGCCAGTTTGCCACGCTGTTTTAGGGTTAGGGATGCGGAAGAAAATAATCATTCCAATGTCGCCGCGTAGGAGCGCCTTTAGCTGCTGTGAGGCTCACTCAATAATCAGCAAACCATCCGCGCGCACTTGCTGGAAGTGCAAAATTCCAGTACACTCTTGATGAGGGAATTGTTCACGTTTCTGATGGCTTGCTTGAGGAGGTGTAAGAATGAGTCAGAGGAACGTCTTGCACAGTGTCGGCATGGTGATGTGGCTGCTCTTGCTTGCGTCTGGTTCGTCGGCGACGCCTCCTGTTGCTGCCGCGCCGGAAGCGCCTGCGCAACTCTTCGTCGTCAACACGGGGTTGGATTACGAGGACTGCAACCCGGGCAACGGTGTCTGCGATCCGGGAACGTGGGATGCCCAGCACACTGTCTGTACACCTGCGCCTGGCATCTGCACCTTACGCGCGGCTATTGAGGAAGCCAACGCTGGCGCGGGCGCGGACGAAATTGTCTTCAGCTTTGTCGCGCAACCGATCCGCCCGCTCACAGCGTTGCCGTACATCACCGACGCAATGACCATCAATGGCATTGACCAGGGCCACGGCGGGTCGGTGCGGCTGGATGGCGCGCTTGCCCCGGCGGGTACGAACGGTCTGCACCTGTGGACCTCCAACAGCACCATCCGGGGGATGACGATCACCGGCTTCAAGGGCGATGGGACGCTCAACGGCTGCGGCATCGCCGTGGATGGCGACAACAACGTCATCGAGGGCAACTTCCTGGGCACCAACGCCGCCGGAGACAGCGGTCTGGGCAACGGGAATAGCGGCGTTATCGTTGTTGACGGCGCGGACAACAACCGCATCGGTGGGACGACGCCAGCGCAGCGCAACGTGATTTCCTGGAATAGTGGGCACGGCATTCAGATTGGCAACGCGGTCAACAATGTGGGCGCATCCGGCAACCGCATCATCGGCAACTACATCGGCGTCGCGCCTGACGGAGAAACCATGCTGAGCAATGGCTGGACCGGCGTCGCCGTTTTCTACCCCACATCGACCAACAACCAGATCGGCGGGACGGAGGCCGGCGAGCGCAACGTCATCGCCGGGAATGGGCAGCACGGCATTGGCATGGATCAGGGGACGAGTGGCAACCTCGTTTTGGGAAACTACATCGGCACCAACGTCAGTGGCACAGTAGAATTGCCTAACGCTGTCGTAGGCGTCCTCATGCACCAGGCGTCGAACAACACCGTGGGTGGGGTGACCGCTGCTGCGCGGAACATCATCGCCGCGAGTGGCCGCAGCGGGGTGGAGATCTCCGATTTGCCGTATGGGGCGCTGGCAGTCAACAACGCCGCCGTCGCCACGGAATCGCTGGTCAGCTACGGAGTGCAGCGTGCGGGAGAGCCTGCTGTTCTGGTCGCAGCGCCCACGGCGCTCACAGCCCCCGCCGACGGCAACATCATTCAGGGCAACTACATCGGCCTGGATGTGAGTGGGACGCAGCCGTTCTACAATTCAGGCAACGGCGTCATCATTCACAACGGCTCGTACAACCAAATCGGGGGGGCGACGGCGGGTGCGGGCAACGTCATCGCCGCGAACCGGGGGCACGGCATTCTGATTCAGGCCGTCAGCGGCTACACGGCGACCGCCAACCTCGTCCAGGGCAACCTCATTGGCCTGGACGCGACTGGATTGACGCCGCTTCCCAATAGCAACAACGGCGTGGCAATCTACAATGCTTCACAGAATACCATCGGCGGAACGACGGCTGGCGCGCGCAACATCATCGCCGGGAACGCCGGGAACGGCGTCGAAATCCAGGCGGGTGAGGGCGGTGCGGCGGAAGGCAACCACGTGCAGGGCAATCTCATCGGCCTGAACGCGAGTGGTATGGCCCTGGCCCCCAACCGTGCCAGCGGCGTGATGATTTACGACGCCTCGCAGAACATCATCGGCGGGACGGAAGAAGGGGCGGGCAACATCATCGCCGGCAACGGTCAGAATGGCGTCACCATTCAGGTTGTCAGTGGGACGGCGCTGAGCAACACCGTCCAGGGCAACCTCATCGGCACGTACCAGGACGGCAGCTTTAGCGACCCGGACCAAGTCCCCGGCAGCGGCGACGATCCCGGCAATGGTATGGTGGGCGTGGGCCTCTACGGCGCGTCCAGTACGCAAATCGGCGGCGCGACCCTGGCCGCGCGCAACATTATCGCCGGCAATCGAGACGGCGGAATGTATGTGTTTTACCCCGGCGCGACCGGCAACCAGATTCAGGGCAACTTCATCGGGCTGTTGGCCGACCAGATGCCGGCCGGCAATGGCGGAATGGGGATCGGGATTTCGGCAGGATCGCGCAACCTGATCGGCGGGACAGGCGCGGCAACCAACACCATCGCCTTCAACGCCAGTGTGGGCGTGATCATCGTGGACAACGCTATCAGCAACACGCTCCAGGGCAACACCATCTACCTCAACGCCGGGCGTCCCGTGGATCTGGACAACGACGGCCTCACCCCCAACGACCTCGGCGACGCGGACACAGGCGCGAATCAGCGCCAGAACTTTCCCACCATTCTGGCTGTGAAAGACAAGGTGGTGACGGGCACGCTTTCCAGCGCGCCGAACACGACCTACCGTGTGGAATTCTTCGCCTACGAAGTCTGCAGCTTTGCGCGCGAGTTCCTGGTGGGCTATGGCGACGGCGAGGCGTATCTCACGTTCAAGAACGTCACCACCGACGCGCAGGGCAACGTGGCATTCACCGTCACGCTGGCGAATGCGCTCCCGGCGGGTTACACCGTCGCTGCCACCGCCACCGACCCGGCCGGCAACACGTCAGAGTTCTCCAACTCGCCGTACAAGCTGCGCGTGTCCATCTCTGCCTTTGCACCGGGAACGGTCTTTACGCATACTGTGCTGCTCTACTCGATTTTGGATGAAGGGCAGGCGCCGGTGTTGGCAAGTTGCCTCGATCCCCTGGATTTGTACATCGTGGTGAACAACGACCGGGCCAATCCCAGCAAAATGGAGAATGACGGGAGGAATCTGGCCGACAGGGCGAATGCTGACTTCAACGCCAATGATGTGCATCATTCGCTTTGGTTTACGCCGACGCAAAATATCACCTACACACTAGACCTGTACGTCGTGGCGACCGGACGGCCCTTTGACGAGGCTGTGCTCAGCGACCGCGTGCAGTTGACGCCGCAACTGAAGCCCAAGTTGGTGGTGCTGACCGATCTCGGCGGGTTGTTCAGCGAATTCAACAAGACCAGAGCCAACTCGGCGCGCGCGGACGCAAACGGCAACCTCATCCGGGACCATTACGAAGCCGTGGAACGCATCCGGCGTTACGCTGCTGACCATCAAGGGGTGGTGGTGGATGTGCGGCAGACTGCGTATTCCTTCGACTGGACCTATTCCACGCTCTTCTCGCGCAGCAGAATGGGATCGGAAATCGACGCATGGTTGCATACGCTCTCGCCGTTAACGTCCCTCAAACACATCGCCATCATCGGCGACGACGCTGTGGTCCCGTTCTATCGCTTTGCTGACCCACAGCCCTCGGATGAACGCTGCTATTTGATGGATCCCGATGCGGACGGCAATCGGTGTCAAATCAGCGTCAGCCACAATGTGGCGACGGTGCTGGATACACAGGAAAACTATATCATGACCGATGTTCCCTACAGCACCCGCGCCGCAACCACGCCATTCGCGCCGGACGTGGACTGGAACCTGGGACGCATTTTCGCTTCCGCTCCGCTGACCCTCGTTGCCATGATTGACGGCTACGAGAAACCGGCAGTGGTGGGACCGATGACCGGCTCGGCGTTTACCTTCAACATCGCCAACGAATTGAGGCCGGATGGCACGGTAAAATTAAACTGGCAAAATAACACACGGACAATCGTGGAGTCGATTCGTGATTTTGGGTATAACATTCCGACTTTTTCAACGGCAAACCGCGGCAAGCCACGCTATCGGATGTGGTGGGACTCGACAGCGACAGGCCCCTGGCGCCCTGTGAGCGTGCGTTTTTCAATGGACAACCCGGCTTCTGGTCCTCGGCTGACCGTGCTCAATTCTCATGCCAGGCATTACTATAACACCACACCGTTTCCCAACCAGAAATTCACCAGCCAATTCCTGGACGGGTTGGCGTTATTCCCCGGTTCAGTCTTCGTCAACCTGGGATGTCATGCCGGATACTCCACCAACCACGACGCGACCGTTGACCCCACCCTGTGGAATTATTACGCGGATGCCCTGGTGCGCGCGGCGTTGGAACGAAACATCACCTATCACGCTTCTACGACCTACGGGCAGACCACGTCCGGCGCTGAAATGCGTTTCAACGACCGGGTTCACTACCAATTCCTGCGCTTCCTGTTTTCCGGCGCTGCCACCACCGGGGAGGCCCACCGCCGGGCGATACGCACCTACACCACCTATCATGCGGCCAAGGACTTCGAGGCGCGGGACGTCATCGGCATCTACGGCACCGAGATGTACGGCTTGCCCACCCAGCCCATTCGACGGAAACCGGGCGCTGTGACCGTGCAACAGCTTGCCGCCGTACCCACCGCGCCGACCGCGCCGCAAGCCACCGGCACGCTTACCGCCAGCTTCGACATACCCGTCTTCCGCATCACACCTCAAGGCGCTGCCACGCGCTTCGAAATCCCGCACGACGGCGAGATGACCGGCGTGGGCAGCGGGCCGCTCGTGCCGGTGCTGGCGCGTTCGTTCTACTTCCCCGCCGGGACGACCGGCCTGAACGTGACGCTTGTCGCCAGCGACACTGCGCTGTATCCCCAGGCGGTTCAACTGCCGCTACAACAGGCCGGCGACCGCACCTGGGGCGTCGAGACGGTGCCGTTCACCGGCACGGCGCTCTATCCCGCCGAATTTTTCTGGACGGCGGTTTATTCCGACGCGCGCGGCGTGCACCTGACCCTGAGCGCCATCCCGCTGCGTTATGATCCGCTCACCGGGCAGGTGACGCTCTATCATCACCTGGAATTTCAGGTTGACTATGACCTGCCGGGCGGCGGAACGTTTGCCCCTACGGTAGCGCCGGACATCACCGCCCTCAGCATCAACGGCGGCGCGCCGGTTGAGGTTGACCAGGCCAGCCTTCCCATGTCGCTGACCGTGACCGTGGCTGAAGACGGACCGCTGACGCTGCGCTGGACTATCGAAGACGCGGGCGGTCAGCCCGTGCGGGGCGATCTGGAGGTTTTGACCCTGACGGCTGGCGTCAACGTCCTGGCCTGGGACACGGACAGCCTGGGCTGGCAGCCGGGGCCTAAAGTACTGCACGCGCAGCTTGAAGATGCCGAGGGTGTTGTCCTGGCGACCGCGCAGACGCCCTTCACCGCGCAGGGACACAGCCTGGCTGTGAGCACCGACCAGTCGCTCTATGGCCCCGGCGCGACGCAGGCCATCGCGCGCGTGCAAGTGCGCGACACGAGCGGCGCGCTCGTTCCCGGCCTGAGCGGGGCGCTGGCAGTGTCCCTCGACGGCGTCGCGCAGTCCCTCGTCTGGCAGGGCAATGGTATCTACACGGCGACGTTGGATGTGGCGGCGCTGGCAGCTATCAGCCACACCCTGGAGGTGGCGCTCCCCGGCGGCCCAGCGGATGCGGCATCGTTCAGCGTGGATCGTACCGCGCCCACCGCGACCTTGAGCAGCCCGGAGATCGTCTATGCTCCAGAGGGGATTCCTGTCGCCATTAACGGCGACGACGACTTGAGCGGCGTGGCCTACTACCGGCTGCACTATCGCGTGGGCGAGACCGGCGCCTGGACCGACTGGCTCACCCGCGAAACCGCGTGGAATTACGATCTGGGCGCGCCCGCCGACCTGATGCCGGTTTTCGGTCCAACGGAACCGATTGCCCTCGTGGGAGGTACCACGTACTACTTCCGCGTCCAAGCCGTAGATTGGGCCGGCAACGTCGAGACGCTGCACGCCGATGCCGACACCTGGACGACGTACATCCAACCCAAGTACGTCTATCTGCCCCTTGTGCTGCGCGCCTATGATGCCAGTGTTGTCCCGGTGACCAACCGCTACGTCAAACGCTACGGTACAGATGCAGGCGAATGTCTCACGCCTGCCACGGCCTGCGGAACGATCCAGTATGCCGTGGATGTGGCGTTGGACGGCGACGTGATTGCCATCGCCGGGTATGCGGACGCCTACACTCTCGAAAATCCGGGCGGCGACCCGCGTTATACGTATTGGCAGACGAGCTACCGGCCAAAGCCCGATGGTTACTACGGCCCGGATAGCGTGGCGCAGGTCGTGTTGGTGAACAAGTCGCTCACGCTGCGCGGTGGTTACACGGAGGATTTCAAGACGCGCGATCCGGCGCTCTACAAGACGGTGCTGCGTCCCGGCCTCTCCGGTGGAGCGGGACGCGGCATCCTCATCGCGCCGTTCGTCGCCGTGACCCTGGAAGACCTCTATATCCTCGAAGGGAATGCGACCGGACTGGGCGGCGCGTATCACAGCACCTACGGCTCCTTTGACGCGGGCGGCGGGGTTCATGCGCTCGGCGTCAGCTACCGGCAGGACGCGCTTGTCATCCGCACCTGCGTCATCGCCGGAAGCCGGGCGTCCACCTGGGACTACGCCGAAGGCGGCGGCGTCTACATCGAAAATCGCTCCGGCGCACAGCTCATCGGCAACGCCGTCTACAGCAACACCGCCACCGGCGGTGAAGGCCAGGGTGGGGGGATTATGGTGCGCGGCGGCGCGGGCGTGCAACTGGAAGCCAACACGATTGTCTCCAACACCGGCTCGGTCTACGGCAATTTCCAGGGCGGCGGAGTGTGTTTGTTCGGGCTGACCAGTCCTGTCATTCAGGGGAACACCATCGCCGCCAACGTCGGTACTGAAGAGGGCGCGCGCGTCCTGGGCGGCGGGTTGTACATGGACAGCGTGACCGGCGCGGTCATCAGCGGCAATATCATCCGCGACAACATCGGCGGCGGCTATGAGCTCGGCGCGGGCGGCGGGTTGAGCATGTATCAGAGCCAGAATATCACCTTGCGCGGCAACACCATCGTCGGCAACATCGCCGCGTACGCCGACGCAACGGGCACTTCCAGCAGCGGCGGCGGCGTGCGCGTCTCTGGGGGGTGCGCCAACATCGTGCTGGAAAACAACATTATTGCCCGCAACCAGTCGCCTTACGCGGGCAGCGGCCTGCTCTTCGTCCCGAACAGCGGCGAGACCCTCATGGTTACGCTGCGGCACAACACCATCGCGGATAACCGGTTGAGCGAATCGGCGAATCGGCGAATCAGCGAATGGCAAATGGTAAATGGCGCACCGGTTGATCAGCGCCTTTGCGAACTGGGGGACAATGCTCTACTCCTTACTCCTTACTCCCTACTCCCTACTCCGTACTTTCCACTCCTCGCCGTTCCCCAGGAATCCCAGGGCATCATGACGGTCTATAACGTGACGCTGAACGCGGTCAATACCATCATCGCGGGGCACACGCGCGGGGTGTTTGAGTTGTATCCGGGCGAGGGGACGCTTACCCTCGATCATACACTCTGGCACGCCAACACTACCGATGCCGATCCGACGGTGACGCGCACGGCGGATCGCGCGGGCGACCCGGCCTTCGTCAACCCGGTTGGCAGCGATTATCACATCGGTGCGACCTCGGCGGCGCGGGATGCGGGCGCGAGCGCGGGTGTGGCGGCGGACATTGACGGCGACGCGCGCGACGCACTGCCCGATATTGGTGCGGACGAGTACAAGTGAAACGTCAAACGTCAGAAGTAGGGAACAAGGAGGGTGCGGATGACTAGAATGCGGGCCTGGATGTTCGTGTTTGTTTTGGCATTGCTCGCGGGGCCGGCGCAGGCGGCATCGCAAGCACATGGAGAACGAATTGCCAATGCCGCTGCTGTGGGGCAACCCGGCACTTCCCTAGTTTTCGTTGAAAACGTCGGCCAATTCCCGCCGGAGGTGCGTTTCTACGCCCTCGGCGTGGGGCTGTGGATTGGAGACGATGGCGTATGGCGGCAGGAAGGCGGAGAGGGGGAGAGGGGGATAGAGGGTGTTTACGTGCCATTAGCCCCGCGGCCTTTTAACCGGCTGGCGGAGCGCGTCCACTTTTATCCTTCTGCCGATCCGGCGACGTGGCGCGAAGATGTGCCGGTGTGGGGCGGCGTGCAGCTGGCGGACGTTTATCCTGGCGTTGACCTGGAACTGACTGGCGTGGACGGCGGCGTGGCGTGGCAGTGGGACTGCACGGGCGCATGCCCGGCGGACTTGCCCGTGCTCACAGCGTCTGCTGCCATGCCGCAGGCCGTCACCGATAATCCCGGTGCGCTCATCGGCGGCACATTCGTCGGCGGCAGCGCCTACGATGGCCTTACCGGGTTGGTCCTGGACGACGATGGCACGGTGTATGTGGCAGGCAGCACATCCAGCACCGACGCTGGATTTACCGGTCCGGTTTTCGTCGCGGCATACGCGCCGGATTTAAAGACGCGGCGATTCGTCACCTTTCTCGGCGGCGATCTAGAGTACGATTCCATCCGCGATTTGGCGCGCGACGCGGCAGGCAACCTCTACGTGGTCGGCAGCACGTGGTCGCGCCAGTTCCCGGTCACGCCGGGCGCGTTCGATACGGTATTGAACGACGGGCGCTTGGACAATTGCCCTACCGGCAATCTGCAAAAGCCGTGCCCGGATGCCTTTGCGGCCCGTTTCAACGCCGCCGGGCAGTTGAGCTACGCCACATACCTGGGCGGCGCGAAAATGGATATCCCCGGCCTGGGCAATCAGGGCGGCGACGATTATGGGATAGGTATCCGCGCCGACGCGGCAGGCAACATCTATGTGGTGGGCAACACCGATTCCGACGATTTACCCACCACACCGGGAGCCTACGACCGTACGTTTTCGTACATGGATATTGGCCTCAACCCGGATGTGTTCGTCGTCAAACTGCGGCCCGGTGGGGCTGGGGCGGCGGACTTGGTATACAGCACGTATGTCGGTGCGGGTTTCATCAACGAGGCACACGGGATGGCGCTGGATGCGCAGGGTGTGGCCTACGTCACCGGCAGCGTGACGGGCCACGACGGGCTGATTCCGCCGGAAATTGACTTTCCGCGCACGTCGGGCGCGTATCCCAACGCGAGCGAGTGTCGCGCTTACTATTGCCAGGACGTGTTCTTTTTCAAACTGCGTCCCGGCGGACAGGGCAGCGCCGACATGCTCTATAGCACCTTCTTTGGCGGTTCGTCGTCATCCTCGGTAGTCTCTGAGATGGAGTGGGGGGCGGATGTGGCGCTGGCATCCAATGGCGCGGTCGTCATCGTCGGCGCCGCTGCTTCAGACGATTTTCCTACAACAACCGGCGCGTTTTTGACCTCCTATCCGGTTGGCGCGTCTCCTGCGGGCTTTGTCGCCCGGCTCAATCCAGCGGGGCAGGGAACGGCGGATTTGCAGTACAGCACCTTCCTGGGGGGGCGTTACGAGACGCGTCCGCTGGCGGTAGCAGTGGATGCTGATGGGCAGGCTTACGTCACCGGTATTACCACGTCGCCGGACTTTCCCTTCACGCGCGGGGCGTTCGATTCGACGCTGAACGGCGAGGATGATGCCTTTCTCACTCACCTGGCGCTCCAGGGGCAGGGCGGCGCCGATCTCAAATATAGCACATTCCTGGGCGGACATGACGACGATGTGGGCAATGGGCTGGCACTTGCCGGAACCGACGCCGTCCACGTGGCCGGCAGAACTTATTCGACGAATCTGCCGCTGCCCGACGACGGGCACGATCCCACACATAATGGCGGCGCGGATGGCTTTATCGCCCGGCTGGCGTTGGGCGCTGCTAACATCTCCGGGCGACTCGCCGATGAAAATGGCGCGCCGCTGGTGGGCATCACCGTCAACGCGGGAACGTATACGGCGGTGACGAACAGCCAGGGTCAGTACGCCTTCACCGACCTCCCGGCGGGGATCTATACGATTACGCCAAGTCGAGAGTATTTCTGGGAACCGGCACAGCGCGTCGTCAGCGTGCCGCCGGACGCGACAGGGCATGATTTTGTTGGGCGCAATCTGGTCAAGACCGTCACACCCTCCAGCTACCAGGGCACATTGTTGATGGGGACGCCCATTACCTATACCGTCGCGCTCGTTTTTCCAGATGCCACGGCGCGCACCTTTTATGATAGAATTCCGACGTATACCACGTATATTCCCGGCACCCTGGTCGCACCGAGCGGGGTGGTCTATGATGCGGGCACGCGCACCGTCGCAGGGCCGCTCACAATCGCGCCGGGGACGCCGCTCAGCGTGACGTTTGCCGTGCGGGTGGGCATCGTTGGCAGCGTCGGTTTTGCGCCACAGATTGCCAACCGCGCGTGCGTCTATCCCACCGGGCAGACGCTTGATGCCTGTGTCTGGTCTAACGAGGTGCGCACCTTTACGTATGCCCGGCAAGTCTTTCTGCCATTGGTGTTGCGGTAGAATATGTCTACATTCCAGTGGGGGCATTGAACACGCGCCGCCCCCTCTTGCCGCTATACCGGCAAGAGGGGGCGGTTTGTCAAGTTCACACGTTGTCTATCTTCCCCACCGAGATCGTCGTCACCAGTGAGACGGCGCCCGCGCAGCGCGACGCGATCTCTGGGAACAACGGGCACGGCATCGGGTTGACAATGCCGTCAACATTTGACGAATCTAGAAACTTGTATAGTTTTTGCCGTTGAGGGAGCTATGCCAGTTCGTCACGCTGTTTTAGGTCTACTTGCACAACGCCCGCGGCACGGGTACGAATTGCGCGCGGCGTTTCAGGCGCTTGTCGGCGGCGAGGAGAATTGGAACGTCAAGCCGGCGCATCACTGATACACAAAACGCTGGTAAAGTCGTGATTAAGCTTTACGTTGGGCGTCTTATCCGCTCCCACGTCTACCCGCTCCACAATGCCTTGTACTATTGTGCGCCGCGCTTCAAACTGCAATTGACGCTCCTCTTCTGTGGTCGGTTCAAAGTCTAGCCCCGTGTAACCCGCCACTAGATTTTCACGGTACACCCGCGCCACTTCTAAAAGCTGCTCCATACGGTTGCCAGTCAACACGCTCTTTTCGGCAAGCTCCCGCTGTACCCCGCTTCTCTCGATATACAAAGCTGTTAGTTGGGTTTGCATGGCGTCCTCAGTGATTACACCGTCCAGCCCCCACCTAATAAGCCGCTGCTCATTCATTGCAAGGTTGTCTAGTTTGGCTCGCAACCGCTCACAATCCGCCGTTGCATCTTTCGTCTTGGCTTGCTCTTGGGCAATGGCCGCTTGTATATCCGCTTCAAACCTTACGGGGTCGCTAATATGCTCCCACGTCTTGCGCCAGATTTCCGCGTCAAGCTTGTGTGCTGATACAAGTTTAGCAGGAAGTACATCCAGAGACTCAAAAATTGAATAGCCGGCAGGACTCTTCAGCGTACTGTTGAAGGTGAGCGTAGCGGTAGGGTTCCAGCACAACTTCGACACGATTGGCCCATACCCGAATGAAGCCGGGTTTCTGATACAAGTGAGCGCACAGCGTAGCGAACTCAGCTTTCTGCCACTCTTCTGAAACGCAGAAATGTTCTTGGACATAATAGTGTGCGTTGAGAAGGATCATCTTGCAGATCATCATGACGAGGTCTTTGTTCAAGTTGCGCTCGTAGAAAGGCGAATCCAGCGAGATTGTATTTACAGTTTTTTGGCGCTTGGCCAACCGCGTGTTTATTGCCTCTCCTTCGGGACGCCAACGCTTCAACGTGCTCGGTGCCGTCGATGCGGTGACGAAACAAATCTTTGCAGTCACGAATGAAACATACATCAATGCCGAGAGCGTTTGTCTCTTGTTGACCCAGATCGCGGCCGCTTATGCCGGCAAGGCGGTGACCATCGTGCTGGATAACGCCCGCTATCAAAAATGTGAAGTGGTGTTGCAACACGCCGCCGCCTTGGGCATCGAACTGCTTTACTTGCCCGCCTATTCGCCGCATCTGAATTTGATCGAGCGCCTCTGGCGCTTTGTCCGCAAAGAGTGCTTGTATTCCAAGTACTATCCCAAGTTCGACAGATTCAAGCAAGCGATTGCTGATTGCATCCAAACGGCCCATACCAAACACCGAGACGAACTGGAACCCTTGTTGTCGTGGAACTTTCAGTCGTTCGAAAAAGTCCAAATCTCAACCGTTTAGAGTATATTTGGCAAACACGTGCGAAGAAAGGAAGGTGGGCATGAAATCCAGTTTCCAAATAACGCTGTAGGGCGGGTTTCTAACCCGCCTTTGGCAAGTATGGAAACTTGCCCTACTTGGAAAGTGGAGCTGGATGGGCGAACCGGACCGGCACATTTTCATCTTGCAGGCAAATGTGTTAAAATTCCACTGTCAATCATTAATCCATTGAGGTGAATCATGCTAAACGTATCTCTGGTGCGCCAACAATTTCCATCATTACGACAAATGCACAATGACCAGCCCGTGGTGTTTTTCGACAATCCCGGCGGCACGCAGGTGCCGCAAAGTGTCATTGATGCAATGACTCGTTACTTGCTGCACGACAATGCCAATCACGGGGGCGCTTTCGGCACCAGTCAGCGCAGCGATGCGATGCTGGAAGAAGCCCACCGCGCGATGGCCGATATGCTGGGCGCGGCCTCGCCGGGTGAGATGATCTTTGGTCAAAATATGACAACCCTGACTTTCTCACTCAGCCGGGCGTTGGGGCAATGGCTACAGCCGGGCGATGAGGTCGTCGTCACGCGGCTGGATCACGATGCCAATATCACGCCGTGGGTGCTGATGGCGCGCGATGTGGGCGCGGCGGTGAAATGGGTGGATTTTGACGTCGAGGACTGTACGCTCAAGCTGTCCGACTTTGAAGCGCAGATTTCCAGGCGGACAAAAATTGTGGCCGTTGGCTACGCCTCGAACGCCGTTGGCACAATCAACGACGTAAAAAAGATTGTCGAGATGGCGCACTCGGTTGGGGCGCTGGCTTTTATTGACGCTGTGCAGTACGCGCCGCACGGTCCGATTGATGTGCAGGCGTTGGGTTGCGACTTGCTGGCATGTTCGGCGTACAAATTTTTTGGGCCGCACGTCGGCGTCTTGTACGGCAAGCGCGATTGGCTGGAGCAATTGCCGGCCTACAAGGTACGCCCGGCCGATGATCGCCCGCCGCACAAATTTGAAACCGGCACGCAGAATCACGAAGGAATTGCCGGGACGCTGGCGGCCGTAGAATACCTGGCGCAAATCTCTAGCCCCCCCCACCAAAATTCAAGCCGGCGCGAGCGAATTGTGGCCGGGATGCACTCAATCCAAGAGTACGAACGAGGGTTGTGCGAGCAATTGATAACAGGCTTGCAGCAAATCAAGGGCTTGCGCATGTACGGCATCACCGAGCCGGCGCAGTTCGACTGGCGCGTGCCAACAGTGTCTTTTCGCCTGGAAGGGTTCTCGCCGCGCCAGGTGGCGGAATACCTGGGACAGCGCGGCATCTTTGTGTGGGACGGCAATTATTACGCGCTGGCCATGACCGAACGGTTGGAAATAGAGCAGAGCGGCGGCATGGTGCGCGTGGGGCTGGCGCACTATAACACCGATCAAGAAGTTGAGCGTTTGTTAAGGGAATTACACCATCTCGTTGCCGCCTAGCAGGCTGTCGGAGAACCCCACACGCGCCGAGGACAGCGCGTGGAGATCCTCTCCGACAAGCTGCTAGGCCGCAGCCTGATGCAAGCGCCTGTTTGCCGTTTCCGCGGCGGGCAGGCGCTATTCTTTAGGCAGCACGTGGATGCAATCCTCGCGCAGTTCCAACTCTACCGTGCTCCCTTCGGGATGGATGACCATGCGCGAAGGGTCGGTCTCCACCGCAGTGAGCAGTTGGCCGTTCACTTCGATGTCATAGTCAATCGAATCGCCCAGATAAGCAGCGCGGCGCACCTGTCCCTGCACCTTTCCCCCCCGCTCGACAACCTTGATCATCTCTGGGCGGACCAGCAGTGTGACGGTATCGTCGGCGGCATAATCTTCTTGGGACGCAGGTAACCTGAAATCCAGGTTCCA
Organism: uncultured Anaerolineae bacterium; assembly: GCA_964651475.1. Lineage (GTDB taxonomy): Bacteria > Chloroflexota > Anaerolineae > Fen-1058 > Fen-1058 > JBGSMF01. The sequence goes on from CAZYXV010000005.1 coordinate 112,320, forward strand.
TGCCTGCACGACGAGCGAACCGTTTTCGATCCCGCGCACAATGCCCGGCACAAAATTGGCGCGCCCGATGAAATCGGCCACAAAGCGCGTACGCGGACGCCGATAAATTTCCATCGGCGGGCCGATTTGCTCGATCTCGCCGCGGTTCATCACCACAATCCGGTCCGAAAGCGTCATGGCCTCGATCTGGTCGTGCGTGACGTATACGCTGGTGATGCCCAACTGCTTTTGAATGCGGCGGATTTCCGCCCGCATCTGCTCGCGCAATTTGGCGTCCAGGTTAGAAAGCGGCTCATCCATCAGCAGCACCTTGGGCTCCATCACCAGCGCGCGCGCCAGGGCCACGCGCTGCTGCTGCCCGCCCGAAAGTTGATTCGGCGCGCGCGCTTCCAGCCCTCCTAACTGAACCAAAGCCATCACCTGATCCACCCGCTGCTTGATCTCTGCTCCAGATCGCCGCGCCACGTTCAGGCCGTAGGCAATGTTTTCAAAAACGTTCAGGTGCGGAAATATGGCATAGCTTTGAAAGACCATAGACATGTCGCGCTTGTGCGGCGGGAGCGTATTGATTTCTTGCCCGTCCAGCCGGATGCGCCCCGACGAGGGAAATTCAAAGCCGGCAATCAGGCGCAGCGTCGTCGTTTTGCCGCAGCCAGATGGCCCCAAGAGCGTGACCAACTCGCCTTTCTCAATATCCAGCGACACACCATTGACGGCCATCACCTCGCCGCTGCCTCCGCGCGCCGGGAAAACCTTGGTGATATTCTCCAACGATAGATGCATTACGCTTACTCCCAATTCAACAGGCACATGCCGCTCACGCGCCCAAGGATAAATCTACGTCGCCCCGGCCGCGCAGCAGCTTGTTGGTGACAAAGTATAACACGCCAATGGCGAGCAGCACAAAGAGGATAATGACCGTCGAATAAGCCGCCGCGATGCTGACGCCGCCTTGTTCCCACTCGCTCAGAATCGAAGCCGTGACAATGCGCCAGCGCGCATTGACCAGAAAGATAATGGCCGATAGGCTCGTCATGTGGCGCGTAAAGCTAAAGATCAACCCGGCCAGCAGCGCCGGCAAAATTAACGGCAAGGTCACTTTGCGGAAGGTGTACTGCGCATCGGCGCCCAAAATGTTCGACGCTTCCTCAATCGAGGGGTCAATCTGCTGCAGGGCCGCCACGCCGGCCCGCACCGAAGCTGGCAGGCTGCGCACAGCATAGGCCGCCAAAATGATGAACGGCGAACCGACCAGCGCCAGCGGCATGCCCATAAAACTCAATCCGCACGGCAGCGCCAGCAAAATCACCCCCAGCGCCAGCCGCCAACGGCCGCGCTCTCTCTCCACAATCAACGCGCTGACAAAGACCAGCGCAATCGCCAGCAGGGTGGGCGGCGGCTGGAATAATACCTTGATGTGATCTGGAAGCTGAAAGATGGCGTTGCTCCAAAATCCCCTGGGCAAACCGCGGCTGAACGTGGCAAGTGGGGCGACCACGAACTCGATGAGGTTGAACATGAACAAATAGACCCCTGCCCCCAACAGCGCCTGCCCAATTCGCTTGCGCGCCCGGCCCAGCCACTCGTACAGCCCCAACGCGGCATAGAGGCCACCCAGCACATAATACAGCCCGGCCTCGCCCAGAACCCGGCCCAAAAAGCTGAGGCCAACGCCCAGGGCCGTCCCCAGCGCCAGCACCACGATTTGGTCGCGGCGACTGGCAAAGCCAGAGCGAACCAGCAGCAGCGCCAGCAGCGCGTACACCAAAATCACCACCGGCATGGGCGGGAGATTGAACGCCAGGACGAACCCGATGCCCAGAATAGTGCCCGGAACAGCGCCGCCCAGGTTCGAGCCGAAATCCAGCAACTCTTTGCCGCTGAATTGCTTGCGAACAACGAGGAATGCAATCACCATGCCGGTGAGCGCCGCCACCGGCGTGGCAAGCACGCTGAGAAAAGTGGTGTCCATGATGGCCTCGATGCCCCGCGTGACCATCAGATTCCACCAGTTCAGCGTGGGAGTAAAGTCAACGCCCCAAGCGGCGCTGAACGAACCCCAGATGATTGCAGCGTACAGCAGCACGATCAAGCCGCAGCACGCATACGTGACGGCGATGACGGGCCAGCGGATCCACTTTTCCTGCTCCGTGATTCGCCCGCCGGTCGGCTTGCCGGTGACCGAGATGTACGAACGGCGCGTTACATAGTAGCGTTGCAGCATAAAGATCACCAGCGTCGGAATGAGCAAAACCACGGCCAAGGTGGAGGCCTTTTGATAATCATATTCGCCCACCACCGCCAAAAAGATTTGGGCCGAGAGCACCGTCACGTTGCCCGCGATGAACAGCGGGTTGCCCAGGTCGGCCAGCGCCTCTACAAACAACAACAACACCGAGCCGGCAAAGCCGGGCACCAATAGCGGCAGCGTGACGGTTCTAAAGATATGCCAGCGGCTTGCCCCCAGGCTTTGCGCTGCCTCTTCCATCGAAGGGTCCAGGCGCTCCAGCATGGCGCGGAGGATCAGGTAGGCCACCGAAAAAAAGGTGATCACTTGCACAAAGACCAGGCCGTCCATGCCATAGATGTCGTTGGCGCCCAATGGAAACGTCATGCCCAGCAAGCGCCGCGTGACGAGGCCATTCCGGCCAAACAACAAAATGGCGCTGAGGGCAATGGCAAAAGGGGGAGAGACGGTGGGGACCAAGGCCAGGATGTGCACCAGCCGCTGGCCTGGAATTTTGCAGCGGACCACCGCGTAGGCGAAAATAAAGCCCAACGCTGTCCCCCCAAACGCAGTCAGAATCCCCATGACCATCGTGTCGAAAAATACCTGGCGAGAGAAGGGCCCATAGTACGCATCAAAGTATCGCGCAAAGTGGGTAAAATCCAGGTTGCCTTTGGCGTCAAAAAAGCTATTGACGGACGTGCGCCAGATGGGAAAGAAAACAAAAACGAGAAGAAATATGCCGCAAAATAACAGGCTCATCAACAAGACGGGATCGCGCGCCATCAGGGCAAACTCGCGATAGCGCCGCAGCAGACCCGCAAAGCGCGGGGACTCGCGTGGTGCAGGGGATGGTGTGGACATCTGCAACTCCAGGTGGAAATGCCAAACGTAAACGAGGGGCAGGAAGGTTCCTGCCCCTCGCGCAAGTGGACTATTTCAATTTGTCGGCGGCGGCAATCTCGTTGGTGAACTTGTCTACGAATGCTTTCTTGTTCTTGCCGGCCCAATCAAAGTTGTAATCTATGAGATTGACCTCCAGCAGCTCGGGGTGAGAAAGCTGCACACCTTTGACGGTGGGCGCCTGGTAAGCGTGGTACTTGGGGCCAAGCGCCTGCGCTTCGGCGGTCAGCGCCCAATCAAACCACTTTTTGGCCGCGTCCAGGTGCTTGGCGCCCTTGACGATGCCCATGCCGCCAATTTCATAGCCGGTGCCTTCCGCCGGGAAGGTCAGCTCCAGTGGCAGCTTGTTGTTATCTATTTCGTTCACAATGTCGTGAGAAAAGACGACGCCCACTGCCGCCTCGCCCTGCCCGACGAACTTGGCCGGGGCCGCGCCGCTCTTGGTGAACTGGAGCATCTGGCCGGCGTATTGCTTGATGTATTCCCAGCCAGCCTGCTCGCCCCTGAGTTGGAGGACGGTGGCCAGGGCCGTATAAGACGTGCCGGAAGTCGAGGGATGGGCCACCATCACCTGTCCCTTGAACTCGGGCTTGAGCAAATCGTCCCAAGACTTGGGCGCTACAACGCCCGGATGCGCCGCCAACCAGTCTTTGTTGGTGCAGAATCCCAGCGTCCCAACGTAAATGCCCACCCAATAGTTGTCGGCGTCTTTGTACTTTTTCTGATCCAGCAGGTTGGCATAGTTGGGAGAATTATAGGCTTCCAAAATGCCAGATTCTTTGGCGGCGACAAAGCTGTCAATCGGGCCGCCCCACCAGATGTCGAACTGGGGATTGTCTTTTTCAGCTTGCAAGCGGGCCAAAGCTTCGCCGCTGGACATGCGGACGTAATTGACGGTGATGCCATATTTGGCTTCGAACTCTTGCTTCATGCCCTGGCACCATTCCTCTTGCGGCGTGCACATCATGTTGAGTTCCTTGCTCGCGGGCTGTTGCGTCTGGCAACCCACCAGCCCCAACACGGTTGACAAGACGACGAGAAGACAAATTGCTACCAATCGGCGTTGCGTTAACATGGTGTACCTCCTTAAAAAAGTTTGACGTTTACATTTGAACATTGGACGGGGTTTCTGCAATTTCGAGAATGGATCACCTCCCTTCAAAAAAGCAATTCGTCTCACAACTCACAAACCGGCCCTCACCGCGTTGCACAAGGCGCACGTTGCATCGTCGCACAACAAAGCCGCCGGGTCGGCTTGAATCAACTGTACTGCCGTCTCCACCAGGCTGCGCAGTGGAATGCGCTGCACCATAGCCAGCCCCAGTGTGACCTGCTGCGACATCCAGGCTAGGCGCGGGGCAATGGCGTTAAAGCCGCGCCGGCAGCCGGGATAATCTTGAAAGCGATAGGCGCGCTCGCCGTCTACCGTCCAGCGCACAAATTGCTTGCGCCCGGCCATTTTTTCGGCCAGGTGAATCGCCATATTGGCCGTATGATCGGCCCCCAGCAACAACACGTCGCCGTGGTGATCGTGCAGCCAGTTCAGCGGCCCCCAGGCATCGGCGAGGGATTGCGCGGCGACGATCTCCGCGGCGTGCTGGCCCGCTGCAGCGAATGACAACACGGGATGCGCGCTGCGCCGCGCCTGGGGCAGGCGGCGGAACGCTTCGGGCGCCGCTCCCAGGTCAGAGTGAACAGGCAAATCCGCGTGAAACATCTCGGCGCGCGCATTTTGTCCGTCCCGGTCAAAATAGTCCATACCATTATTCGGCGGCCCCTCCGGCGGCACGATCATCGTCTGGTACGTGAACGCCGGCATCACGACTGTGCCGCACGAAGCGACCAGCGCCCCAATCAGTGTCTCGGTTCCGCCGCGTAGTTCGCCAAACGCCCCCAACTCAATGTGCGCCAATACTATGCTATTTGAATCCAGCCCTAACTCGCGCAGCCCTACAATCAAGTCTCGATAAGAGATGGGTTTCGCCATAACCACTCCCTTCAGACAGCCCAGCGCTCACGGTACAAGGCCATTGCCGAGGCCCAACGCGCCAGCCGCGCCCACAGGCGCGCTGCGATGAATACTTGTTGCAGCCCAATGGCTGCCACGGCCCAGTTGAACGGCACGATCGGTGATACAATCTGATTGTACACCACAATCAACAAATAGCCCAATAAAAGCAGCGCCGCGTACAATCCAAACGCTCTCAATGGCTGGCCAAACGCAAAGCGGAACGCCTGCCCCAACGCCCAAAACACGTTACGCCGCCCCTCGCTCACAGCAATGACATACGCGTAATCAAACAGCGCCGCCGCCGCCAAATAAAACGCGAGCACGGGAAGCAAAACGAGCATGGCCCAGGCGCCTGCCCCCATCGCCCACAGCGCGGCGATGGCGGCCAGGCTCGATAGCGCGATCAACGCCGCGAGCATGCCAAACAAAATCAGCAGCGCCACGAACGGCAGCGCCCAATGCCAGCAGCCCCACACAAAGCGCCGCCACATAAATCGTCCGTCGGCATAGATTTGGAGCGCGCCGCCCCCCACCAGCGCGCCGGGCAGCGCGGCCAGTTGAGCCAGCGCCAGCGCCGCCCCCAACAGCATCGCCGCGCTGACGAGCAATCCGGTGAACACCGCCGCCGGATCAGGTGACGCCGCCTGGCCTTCCGCGCCAATGTCCCCACCCAACTCTCCCCCCGACACGGCGAGCGCACTCGTGGACGGCTCGACGAGCGTCATCACGTCAAAGGTGCGCGCCAGGTCGCTGGCGGCCAGCCGACGGCTCAGGCTAAATGTCTGGTTTAGTTCGCTAAAGATGGGCAGGGTGATAATCAACGCGCCGACAAAATACATCGCAAACAAGATCGCCAGCGGCGCGGGAAACCGAATCGCGTCGCTCAATCCACGTTTGATGGCTTGCCACATTGTCGCCCTCCCCAATTTACATGCTGCCCAACGTGATAAACACGTTTTGCAGCCAGAACAAAATGCGGCTGCCAATGCGCAGCGCGGGCCATTGCGGTTCGAGCGTGCGGCTGTTATCGAGCGTGCTCAATTCCATCGCCAGCTTGCGCTGGGGGTCAATGTGCGCCCAGGCCAGCGGCGCGGCGCGGTTATAGGTGAATGTGCGCGCTGCCTTGCCGTCCCACATTTCGTCCATGCGCGTCCCGTCGGCAAACGCCACCTGCACATCTACCGGAAACGCCACGTCGCCCTTGCTGACCACGCTCACCTGTGAAGAGTAGATCCCATCGGGCTGGCGCTCGCTGGAGACCGACTCGACGGCGTATTCTAACACGCCCTCGCCATACACCGCCTGGTCAAAGAACCAGTCGAGGCGCTGGCCGCTCACCTCTTCAGCCACGGCGATGAAATCGCGGGTGCGCGGATGCTTGAACTGGTAACGCGCGTAATACGTTTGCATCACGCGCCAAAACACATCTTGGCCCAAAATGTTCTTTAGAGTAGTCAATACCACCACCGGCTTGGAATAGACTGCCACACCGTACTCTCCCCCCACGCCAAACTCCCACGCTTTGCCGTAACTGGGCACGCGCGGGCCGGCCAGGTATTCCAGGCGGCGCATGTCAAAGTAACCGAACTTGACGAACGGCGAGCTCAACATGGACGCATTCCGCCCGTAGTAATGCGTGGCAGCTTCAATCGAGATGAAATCGGTCAATCCCTCGTCCAGCCACGGCTCTTCGGCTTCGTTGGTGGCCACCACCATGCCAAACCAGTTGTGGCCGGCTTCGTGCAGCGTCACCACCTCGGTTTCGTAAACGGCGCTGCCGGGCAACTGGGGGAGGCCCATCACATTCACGCCGCCAGTAAAGAGCATTGGGTATTCCATGCCGCTGGCGCCGGTGGCAGCCGCCGGTGGATCCACGATTGTCATGCGCTTGTAGACATAGGGGCCAATGCGCTGCCCGTAAAATTCGAGCGCCTGCCCGGCGGCGGCAAAATATCGCTCAACATAGACGCGATGTTCAGGTTGATACAAAAGCACGAGTTCGACATCGCCGCAGGTGCGTGTGGCAGTTTGGTAATGGGGGCTGGCCGTCCACGCAAAGTCAATCACATCATCGGCGTGATACGTTTCCGTCTTGGTGCCATCGTCATTATCGTGGCTGGCTTGCGCAAAGCCCGTCGCGCCGACGACGAACGACTGCGGCACAGTGATGTTGACATCATACGTTCCAAAATCTGCAAAGAACTCGGCGTTGACGTGAAAGGGCCAACTGTGCCAGCCCAGGTCGTCGTAGACGGCGATTTTGGGGAACCATTGGCCGACCATGAAAAAATCGTCTTCCCACCAGCCTGTGCGGGCAAACACCCTGGGCAGTTGAGCGTGAAACCCAATGTCGAGCGAGATCGTCGCGCCAGGCTCAAGCGGCGTGGGCAGGGTCACGGTCATCACGGTGCGGTCGGTGTTGTAGGTGATGCCTTCCCCTTTTCCTGTCAAGTCGAGGAGAGCATCGCCCATTCGCACGCCATCCACCTCGATCCAACCCAGTGCGTCCATGTCGGCCTGGTCGCCGCGCATCGCGCCGCCCCCTTCGCGCATAAAGGTGGTATCTGGCCCGGCAAATGCATTGAGGTACAGGTGAAACGGCAGCTCGCTCAACACATCAGGCGAAGCATTGACGTAGATCAGCGTTTCGGCGCCTTGCAGCGTTTTGGCCGCCGGATCGAGCGTGACGTCAATGCGATAGGATGCAATCGCGGGCGGCCGCGAAGACTCGGCCTCGGCGGTATTCACTGGCGCGCCGATAGCGCCAATCAGCATGGCCACAATGAGCATCTCAGATAAATGAACGTGACAGGTTTTCATTGGTTTATACTTCTTTGCCAGGAGTCTAGCCACAGAGACCTGGTTGACTGACAAATCTAATTTTTACCGCAGAGACACAGAGAGCACAGAGAAGAGCTCTGTGTCTCTGTAGTTACGCTCAGGCTATTCCTGCATGATTTGCGCCAGTCCAGGCGGGCGGCGATTTTTGATAATGTCACCAGTTCGTTTGCCCCAGCCCAGTGGAAAGCCGTTCACCGTCACCAACACCCAGCCGGGGTTGCCGGGGACGCGCAGCGAGTCGCCGCGCAAGTATGCCGCCAGGCGCGGATCATCCGGCGCAAGGTCCAGCGACTGGCGAACGTCGGCGGGTGTGAGCGCCATGGCCAGCGCGTGCCCTGGCGCGAACACCTTGCCTTTCAGCGTGCCAATCCACCAGCCCCAGCGCACCACGCGCAGGCCATTCAGGTCGGGCGCGTTCGGCGGCGCAAGGTACACCTCGTGCCCAGCCTGCAAGAAACCAGCGGTTTCCCGCAAGCCCGGTTTCCGCAAATGCTCCTGGCAAAACTCGAGAAAACTCGCCGGGGCGAGGCCGCCGAGGTTTTCTTGGCAACAAGGTCTCTCTGTGCCCTCCGTCTTTCCGCGGCGCAACCTGGCGATAAAATGCCCTTCACCCACGCTGAGGTGAGGCCACAAGCGAACGGTGTTGATCAGCGCCGGGTTGCCATCGGCCCACTCAGGGCGGCCCGCCGTAAAGCCCGGCGCACGTTCAATCGCCTCGATAGTAAAATCCCGGTGGCGCTGTAAAAAGCGCGCGATAGCGCCTTCGTTCTCGTCTGGCTCGAATGTGCACGTGCTGTAAACAATGACGCCGCCGGGGCGGACCAGTTGCGCGGCGGCATCGAGAATCATGCCCTGGCGCGCGGCGTCTGTTTTTATGCGACCCGGCTGCCATTCGGCGCGGGCCGGCTTGCTCTTGCGGAACATTCCCTGCCCGGAGCACGGCGCGTCCGCCAGCACGCGATCAAAATAGCCCGGCCAACGCGCCGCCAGGCGTTCGGGTGTCTCGTTGAGCACCACCGCGCACGTCACGCCGCAGCGTTCGAGGTTCATCGCCAGCGCGCGGGCGCGGCGAGGGTGTGTATCGTTGGCGACGAGCAAGCCCTGATTTTGCGTCAGCGCGGCGATGTGCGTAGACTTGCCGCCCGGCGCGGCGCACAGATCCAGCACCACCTCGCCAGGGTTCGGCGCCAAAATCTCGGCCGGCGCCATGGCGGATGGCTCTTGCACGTAATACACACCGGCGGCGTGACAAGGGTGGCGAGCCAACATAGCCTCGTTTGTCACCACGTAGCCGGTGGAACACCACGGCACGCGCTCCCAGGCAGGCAGGGGGTATGGGGTATTGGATAGTTCTCTGAGTGTGTTGAGACGAAGTCCGGCGCGCGGGGGAGAAGCGTAACTGGCAAGGAACGCAGGGAACTCGTCGCCCAGCAAGTGGGATAAACGCTGGAGGAAAGCAGGGGGCAAATCGGGCAGTGGCAAATCAATCACAGACAATCTTGTACGCCTGAAACGTCGCCTATCGCCGCCGGCGTCGGCGGGTGACGCCGCGCCACACGCGGCCATACCAGTAATAAGGATGGGTGGAACGATACACCGCGCCCTGAAAGTAACGCAGCCAGCGCCGCAGCCCGCGATACAGCACGGCCAGCAAGCCCATCCCCGCGCCGATGGCATACGACAACGGCTCGTCGAGCCACGCCACGGCGGCGGCCACGAACAGCGCCAGGATGGTCAGCGTGCTGACCAGGTGATTGCTCCGCGCACGGCCCAATGGCAAGAACAAGGTGAGCATTACGCCCAACACAAACGCACTCAGGCCCACGACAAAAGGGGAAATGTACATGCTCGGCTCACACGCGCCATCGCATTCCAACGGGGCAGTGATCGCTGCCCATCACGTCCGACATGATAAAGGCATCCACCGCTCGATCCAACGCTTCGGCCGCCACAAAGAAATAATCAATCCGCCAGCCCACGTTCCGCTCCCTGGCCCGCATGGGTACCGACCACCAGGTATATTGCCCCGCCAGCTCGGGGTGAAAATGCCGAAAGGTGTCCACATAGCCCGCCTGCACCACCTGATCTATCCAGGCGCGTTCTTCCGGCAAAAAGCCGGTTGTTTTTTGGTTCTCTTTGGGATGCGCCAGGTCAATCTCTCGATGAGCCGTGTTGACATCGCCGCAAAAGACGAGGCATTTCCCCTGGGCGCGCAACCGTTCACACGTGTCCAGGAAGGTGTTGTAAAACGCCAACTTGAAAGGCACGCGGCCGTGGTCGCGGCCGCCATTGGGAAAGTAACAATTGATCAGCGTGAATGTTGGATAGTGCGCAATGACGGTGCGCCCTTCACGGTCCAAGTCTTCGACGCCCAGGCCGTACTCTAGCGCCAGCGGTTCCGACCTGGTAAGCAAAGCCGTGCCGCTATAGCCCTTTTTGCTCCGGGACCCATTCCAAAAAGCGTGATAGCCAGAAGGCTGGGCCAGGTCAGCGGGCAATTCTGCCGCCCCGGCCCGGGTTTCTTGCAGGCACAGAACGTCCGGCGAGGCCGCGTTCAACCAATCCAGGAATCCCTTTTTGTAAACAGCCCGCGCGCCGTTGACATTCCACGAAAGCAGCGTGATGGTCGTGGGCAGCTCGGCTGTGCGCTTACGTTTGCTCTTGGTCATGATGTGCACATCCTATCATTTGCACTCGCAGCTTTATTTTACCACACGTTGCCGTTTATACATCTCGCACATTATAACATTTCATACCCAAACGATGGTATAATGTTTACATGCAGTTGGATAATGGCACGTCGCCAAACCCTGACGTGCATTCCCCCCCAGTTCAAGATCTTGCTCAATGCGCAAGGAGATACAAGCCATGGATGACGCGCAACTTGACCAGGCTCAAGGTGACATTTTGATTGTTGACGACACTTTGCCCAATCTACAGGTTCTATCCGCCATGTTGACCGAGCATGGCTACGAGGTGCGCGGCGCGCCGGATGGACCAACCGCGCTGATGATAGCGCATGCCAAGCCTCCAGATTTGATTCTGCTCGATATCCGCATGCCGGGGATGAACGGCTACGAGGTGCACCATCGCCTGAAAGACAAGCCCGAAACCCGCGACATCCCCGTGATTTATATCAGCGCGCTGGGCGACGTGGAGGATAAAGTCAGAGGCTTTGAACTGGGAGGAGTGGACTATATCGCCAAGCCATTTCAGGTAGAAGAGGTCCTGGCGCGGGTGCGGACCCACATCAGCTTGCACAAGTTGCAAACCCAATTGGAGCTCCAGGTCCGAGAACGCACCGCCGAACTGGTGCATGCCAACGCCAGGCTCAAAGCTGAAATTGCCGAACGCCAACGCGCAGAGGAGCAGGTCAAGGTCAGGCTGGATGAAAGAGAAGTGCTGCTTAAAGAGATTCACGACCGCGTCAAGAACAACATGCAAGCCATGATCAGCCTGCTTAACCTTCAGGCCAGGTACATTCACGATGATCAAATACTCGGCCTGTTCAAAGAAAACCAGCGCCGCATCCACTCGATGGCGCTCGTCCACGATCTGTTTTACCACTCCCCCGACCTGGCCAGGATTGACTTTGCAGGATACATTCGACAGACAATGCGAAATTTGTTTCATCAGTACAAGGTTGATTCGGGCGCCATCGCCGTACTGGTGGACGCGGAAGGCGTTTTCCTCGATCTCCGAGCCGCTATTCCGTGCGGCCTGATTGTCAACGAGTTGGTTTCCAATTGCATCCGCCACGCTTTTCCGCCTTCCCGAACCGCTCTTCCACGGGCAGGGGAAAAAGACAAAACAGACGAGATTTGCATAGAGATGCATCGGCAGGACGATCAGGTCGTGCTTACAGTTGGAGACAATGGCGCAGGTTTTCCGGAGGACTTGGACTTTAGAAACGCGCCCTCCCTCGGCCTGCAATTGATCGTCGCTCTGACCGGACAACTGGCTGGCAATATTGAACTTGATCGCCACAGCGGGACGGCGTTCAAAATCACATTTAAAGCCTGACGCAGGCGATTTTGTGCGCAGGCACTTTCGCAAAGCGGACGTTTTGGACAACGGGGAGAATCTAATCAAGATACTGGCGTTTGCGGATCAACTTGAAGCAGAGCAATCCCCCAGCCTGGCAGCGACGGCAAGCACATTTCAATTCAACCGGCTCGCCGCCTGACAAGCAGCAAGCCGGTTAATCACCGCGGAGCAAAAAGAATAATTCCCCTCGCGCGCGATTTCATTCAATCGTTATAATTGTAAAGCTGAAACGTCCCGCTGGCGCGTCAATGTCAACCGTGTCTCCCACTGCCTTGCCCAAGAGCGCCTTGCCCAGCGGGCTTTCGTGGCTGATTTTGCCTTTGCGCGGGTCGGCTTCAGCCGGCCCCACCAGCCAATACATCTCCGGTTCCGCGTCGCCTTCTCTCACTGTGATCTTGCTGCCGATTTTCACCAGGCCGTGCGCTTCCTGGCGCTCTTCTTCGATAATCGTAAAGTTGGCGAGGATGATCTCGAGCGTGCGGATACGGCCTTCCACAAAACCCTGCTCTTCTTTCGTGGCAATGTAATCGGCGTTCTCCGACAGGTCGCCTTGTTTGATGGCAAAGTGCAGCCGTTCGGCCAACTCTTGGCGTTTGGCTGTGGTGAGATAGGTCAGTTCTTCTTCGAGCTTTTGCTTGCCTGCCAAGGTCAGGTAATGAGGTTGATTATTCATGCTTTCTCCTGCGATAGTCACCGGCCTTATTTTACCACATTTGCCGCCGTGTTCGTTTCAAAATCTAAAGAGCGCCGCCAGCCTGGCCCACAGAGGAGGCGCCAACACCAACAATCCTACCGTTACGCTGGTGATGGCGCCCACCAACACCGCTGCGGCTGCCACGTCTTTGCCGACCCTGGCTAGCGGATGAATATCGGGGCTGGCCAAATCCACCACCGCCTCGAGCGCCGTGTTGACAAACTCGGCCATCCACACCAATCCAATCACCGTCGCCAAGAGCGCCCACTGGATAGCGCCTAATCGCAGCCACGCACCCAGCACAATCACGCTCAGAGTCGCCACGGTGTGAACCCATGCGTTGCGTTGGGTGCGCAGCATGTAGAACAAGCCGGCAAAAGCGTGGCGAAAACTGTCGAGGCGGCTGCGGCTGCGGTGTGGAGCGGTCATTCACATACTCACGCGGGGGCCGCAATAGATATGCCGGCCAGCCGCAAGATTTCAGCTTGCGCTTTCCACATAGCGCGCTTTTGGGAGGATGTGGCATGATCGTGGCCCAACAGGTGCAGCACACCGTGAATGACCAGCAATTGCAGTTCGGCGTGGGGAGGGTGGCCGCCGGCCTGCGCCTGCGCCTCGGCGCGCGGATACGAAATCACCACGTCGCCCAGGTAAAGCGGCTCGTCTGGAGCATTCACCAGTCGCGCTTGCTCTACGGCTTCGAGGGCCGCGAATGCCAGCACATCGGTGGGCGCATCCACGTCCCGATATTGCTTGTTGAGCGCATGGATCTGCTCGTCGCCGGTGATGACGAGGGTAAGCGCCGCGCCCGTGGGAGCTTGCTGGTGCGACAGGGTCAACTCGGCGGCGGCCCGCAGTTGTTTGGCGTCAATGAATTTGCCATAGCCTCTACGCGCCTGCACGGTCAAAGTGTATTTATGCTTCATAATTGTGTACTCGTTGCCCGGCTGTCCTCAGAAGCAAGCGGGGAAGATGATGCATTGCCCGCCTGGTTTTGGGGCGAGGCCAGGAGATTGGCCGACGGCTGCCCGCCTGGCAGTTGGGCCTCGGCGGCGACCTGTTTCTTGGGTTCGGGATACTCGATACGCGGATGAAAGACGCCTTGCAAAGTATGGATGAAGGAATCGCGAATGATACTCAAATCGCGCAGCGTCAAAGAGCATTCGTCCAACTGTCCATCGGCAATCCGATCCGCCATGATCTTGTGGATGATTTCGGCCAATTCTTCCTTGTTCTGCGGGCGTTTAGCTCGCACGGCGGCTTCGCAGCCGTCGGCCAGCATCACCAGGGCCGTTTCTCTGCTCTGCGGTTTGGGACCGGGATAACGGAAATCGCGTTCGTTTACCATAGCAGCATCGCCGCCAGCCTGTTCCAGGGCCTTGTAATACAAAAAGCTGGCGCGCAATGTTCCGTGATGCTCTGGGATAAAAGCGCGAATGCGTGCCGGCAGCCGGTAGCGGCGCGCCAACTCGAGCCCGTCTTTGATGTGGCTCTTGATAAGCCCTGAGCTGGTCAACGGGTCGAGGCGTTCGTGAACGTTATCTTGCCCAATCTGATTCTCGACAAACACATAGGGACGCACCGTCTTGCCCACGTCGTGGTACAAAGCGCCCACCCGCGTGAGCATAGCGTTCGCGCCAATACGCTCGGCGGCCTGCTCAGCCAGGTTGGCCACCATCAGCGTGTGGTGATAGGTGCCTGTGGATTGGGACAGCAGCTGGTTGAGCAGTGGATGTGTGGGACGCGCCAGTTCGAGCAGTTGCAGAGTGGTCGTCACGTCGAATAAACTGCCAATCACAAACAGGCCAGCCATCGCCAGCGCAGCCGAAAGAAGCCCCACGGCAACACCGCTCGCGGCGAGCGTGGCCATGCCCACCATATCGGTCGTCCCATCCGGCAGCCGAAATGCGATGACGGTGATAATGTTGACCAATCCGCTGTATATACCCACGCGGAAGAAAGCGCTCAGACGTTCCACTCGCCCCACTGTGAGCGCCGCAATCACGCCACAGACGCCCGTATAAGCAGCCAACTCCAATGATCCATCTGCCAAGACGCCCACCATGCCGCCTGCCAGCACGGCCACCAACACAGCCATCGTTGGGCTGATCAAAACGCTGATCAACATGGGTATCGCCCCTGCCGGCAATAAATAGGGTAACACTGTGCGGCCAGGGACAATGATTTTGGCAAGGGTTAAATACCCCAATCCCGCCACAATAAACAGCACTTGCTGGCGAGGGTGATTGCGCAATTCAGGCTCGAAGCGGGCGACGTAACTCACCGTCACGAGCGTCGCGAGCACGGCCAGCAAGGCATTGCCCAAATAAGTGGTCCATTCCACACGCAATTGGAGCAGATCCAGATTTTTCAAAGCCTCAATGTCCAGCGCCGTGACAATCGTTCCTTCGCGCACGACGACCTGGCCGGCCTCGTATGTGCGCATCACATCTTTTACGGCGGCGCGCGCCTGATCTTGCGCGGTGCTTGTGGCGGCGGCGTCATAAAAACTATTGGGCGCGATGTGGGCCGTCGCCAGCGCGCTGACCACCTGGATTTGCGCGTCGTTCAAATCGCTTCCCACCAGGGCCGGGATACGTGAGCGCGTTTCGGCCAGGGTGATATCCCGAATCTCGCGGCGCATTCCCAGATCAATCACGGTGATTGTTTCAGCCTCCACGCGCCCCCAGCTTTCATTGCTGTGCGCCAGGATTTGCTCCACCGTCAGGCGTGACAGACTTGTGCCCTCGATGGCTTGCAGCGCGGCGATCTTTTCGCTCTGCGTGGCGCGCGGATCAGCGCGCACGGCGCGGATATAATCCAGCACTTGCCGCGCGCGCGCGATTTGGGCGCGCGCCACGGTCGGATCGGGCGGGGTGTAAATCGGCGCGATTAACTTGGCCGCGTCTTGGCGGGCTTGCTCAGTGAGCATCTCACTTACAAATGTGGTGCGCCTGGGGGCGCGAATGTCGCGCGACGCTACCTCGCCTTCTTTCAGCCGCACCTGCCCTTGAGGCGAAACGGGAAAGGACAGGATCAAAGCCAGCCCGGCCGCCAGCAATAAACTGATCAGCCATGTTCTCAACACGTGCCAGACGCTTACAATTGGATTGACAGGTTTGTGATTCGATGCGGGAAAATTTCCCACCTCGCACGCTCCGTAAGTCAAAGTTGAAAAGGGAGCAAAATCTGCCCTCTTATTATATACTAAATCGTTGGTGTCAACTTAATGCATTCTGAGCCGTTCGGCTGAGCTCGCGTCGAAGCCTGTCGAAGGATGCATTCCACGCACGGTTCGACAGGCTCACCGTGCTCAAGTCAGCCTAGCCCGTGCCCCCAGTATATTAGGGCAACTTTTTGCGCGACCGATTTTGAAGGAAGGAGGGCGTTCCGTAGAGCACACCTTCTTAAAGATAGATAAGTAAGTTGAAAAATCGTGTATAATTAACGGAGTGAAAAAACAAAGCCAAGACGCACCCAGGCAGAGCGCACCCAACAACGCAAAGAACAGGTGATCCGCGAAGCGATCCGCTTCTTTGGACAGAACGGCTACCACGGCGCCAAGCTGGCCGACATCGCGAAAGCGGCCGGGGTAACCGGGCCCGGCCTGCTGCACCATTTTCCCAGCAAAGTGCACTTGTTGATGCAAGTATTGGCCGAGCGCGACCGCATTGACCGGGAAAGGTTTGATCCATCTCTGCACGATGGAATGAAGGCTCCCCTCACCTCTCTCCAGGAATTGGTGGAATACAACGAGACCGTGCCAGGGTTGGTGCAGCTTTTTACGGTCCTGGTCGCAGAGAGCATTGACGAGAAGCATCCCGGGCATGAATTTTTTAGGCGGCGATATCAGAACATGCGGGAGCAGAGCATCGCTGTTATGAGAGAGGCGCAGGCGCGGGGTGAAATTCGCAGCGATATCCCCGTCGAGGATTTGGTGATCATGCTGTTTGCCATGATGGATGGGTTGCAGGTGCAATGGCTGTACGAGCCAGAACAAGTCAAGATGGCGCGCCTGTTTGAACAGTTTCTCAGGTTATTAAGAGGGAAATAAGGCTGCCACAGTGCTACAGGGAAAAGCAATATGGTCTCCACAACAAACAATCTGCCTCGCGTAAAAGTAAACCTGTTAGTGCTGGCATACATTGGTTTTGTTACCGTGGGATTGCCCGCTAGCCTGATGGGTGTAGCGTGGCCTACCCTACGCGCTGAGCTCTCGTTGCCTCTGGATGCATTGGGGCTGCTGTTGATTTCCTCAACCGTAGGATTTCTGATCTCGAGCTTTATCATCGCCCGGCTGATTTCCCGCTTTGGGATTGGTTCGCTGCTGATATTTTCTAGCCTGCTTTCTGCCGTGGCTTTCATCGGGTACACCATTGCCCCTTCCTGGACCGTCATCGTTGTTATGGGCGCGATAGGCGGGTTTGGATTGGGGGTGATGAATGCCGGGCTGAACACCTACCTGGCCGCCGAATACAACGAGGGCCAAATGCAGTGGCTGCACGCCGGTTTTGGCATTGGCGCCACCCTCAGCCCGCTCATTACGACGGCCAGCCTGGCTCTATTTGCTTCCTGGCGCCCCGCGTATATCTTTGTCGGCACACTGATGGTCATAATGGCTATCTGCTTTTTTCTCACCCTTCCGGCCTGGAAACGGTCGAAACAGCTTTCGACCGGCGCAGCCGAAAGCAAAGGCACCGAACGCGGTTTGATGGACTACCACACCTCCTTGTGGGAAACTCTGCTGCGGGTTGTTACCTGGATCGGCATTTTGATGTTCTTACTCTACACCGGCGCGGAACTCACCCTGGGCAACTGGACGTACACCCTGTTTACCGAAAGCCGCGGGGTAAGCCCGCAGCTAGCCGGGCTGTGGGCCGGGGGATTTTGGTCCACCTTTACCATCGGGCGAGTCTTAGCCGGGCTGTATGCCCACCGCATTCGCCTGAATACCATGATGTATGGCGCGCTGGCGCTGGCTTTGGTGGGGGCTATCCTGTTCTGGTGGAACCCCATAGCGTTGGTCGGCGTAGCGGGCGTATTTATCGTTGGTTTTGCCATGGCCCCCATTTTCCCAGGCCTGGTTTCGAGCACCAGCCAGCGGGTGGGCCTGCGCCATGCGGGTAACACCATTGGCATCCAAATGAGTGCGGCTGGTTTGGGTGGTGCTCTGCTGCCTTCCCTGGCCGGCTTTTTAGCCGAGCGCATCTCCCTGGAAACCATACCGGTGATGCTATTCGTTTCACTGCTCGGGCTGCTCGTCCTGTATTTGCTCTCAACACGTGCAAAAATGGCTGAATAAATACCTCAAAGGAGATATTATGAACAAGATGAAAAAGGCTGGGGCGGCTGCATCCGTTCCATCGAAAGTCGCCGAGCGGGTCGAGGCGCTCCTGGGGCGGATGAGCCTCGAAGAAAAGATCGGGCAGCTCAACCAGGTCGGCGGGGCGGATTTCGCCCCCGGCCCAAGGCCGAGGACCAGATCCGCAAAGGCGGGGCTGGCTCCGTCCTGTGGCTCAACGACACTAAACGCTTCAACGAGCTGCAAAAGATTGCCGTAGAGGAAAGCCCTTCGGGCATCCCGCTGCTGTTCGCCCTGGATGTCATCCACGGCTACCGCACCATCTTTCCCGTCCCGCTGGCCATGGCTTCCTCGTGGGACCCGGACGTGCCCGAAAAATCCCAGACCGTGGCGGCCAAAGAGGCCCGCGCAGCGGGGTTGCACTGGACCTTTGGCCCGATGGTTGACATCGCCCGGGATGCCCGATGGGGCCGCATCGTGGAAGGCGCGGGCGAAGACCCCTACCTGGGGGCGGCGATGGCAGCCGCGCAGGTGCGCGGGTTCCAGGGCGATGATATCTCGGACCCCGAGCGGGTGCTGGCCTGCGCCAAGCACTTTGCCGGGTACGGCGCCTCGGATGGTGGGCGCGACTATGACCCGGTCTACCTGTCCGAAACCCAACTGCGCAACACCTACCTGCCGCCCTTTAAAGCTGCGGTCAAGGCCGGTGTGGCCACCTTCATGAGCGCCTACATGGATCTCAACGATGTCCCAGCCAGCGCCAACCGCTTCCTGCTGCGCCAGGTCTTGCGCCAGGAGTGGGGCTTTGATGGCTTTGTGGTCTCGGACGCCTTCGCAGTCGGTAACCTGGTCATCCAGGGACACGCCCGCGACCGGCGCGATGCCGCCCTGCGGGGCCTCAAGGCCGGCGTCAACATGGACATGTCCAGCTACACCTACACCGAGAATGTGGCCGGCCTGGTGGCCGAGGGCGCCCTGTCCGTGGCTGAGATCGAGGAACTGGTGCGCCCGATCCTGGCCCTCAAGGTCAAGATGGGCCTGTTCGAGCATCCCTACGTGGACGAAGGCCTGCTGGCGCAGGTTATGGCCCGGCCTGAACATCGTCAGACCGCGCGTTGGGCTGCACAGCGCTCGATGGTGCTGCTCAAGAATGATGGCGCGCCAGAAGGACTGGTGCCGCTGCTGCCCCTCAAGAAGGACCTCAAAAAAGTGGCCGTGATTGGTCCGCTGGCCGACTCGATGGAAGCCACCGAGGGTTCGTGGATGGTTTTTGGCCACACCCCCGCCGCCGTGACCGTCCTGGCAGGCATCCGCGCCAAGCTGCCCGGCGCCCAGGTGACCTACGCTCCCGGCCCCGAGATCCGGCGCGACATTCCCTCCTGGTTTGAGAGCATGACTCCCGGCCCCAAGAAACCCATCCAGACCCCCGAAGAGGCCGAGGCCGCCTTCCAGCAGGCCGTCGAGACCGCCCGCGCCGCCGACCTGGCCGTGATGGTGCTGGGCGAGACCGCAGAGATGGCTGGCGAAGCCGCCTCGCGCGCCTCCCTGGATCTGCCTGGCCGGCAGGAGGAACTGCTCAAAGCGGTCGCGGCGTTGGGCAAGCCAGTCGTGCTGGTGCTGCTGAATGGCCGCCCGCTGAGCATCAACTGGGCCGCCGAGCATATCCCTGCCATCCTCGAAGCCTGGGAGCCGGGCACCGAGGGCGGCAACGCCGTGGCCGATATCCTGTTTGGCGACGCGGTTCCCGGCGGCAAACTGCCGGTCAGCTTCCCGCGCAAGGGCAGCCACGCGCCGCTGTACTATGCCCGCAACCTGACCCACTCGCCTGAGGGCAGCCCGATGTACAACCCTCGCTACTGGGACGGCCTGCCCGCGCCGCTCTATCCCTTCGGCTTTGGCCTGAGCTATACGACCTTCTCGATCAGCAACCTGAAGGTCTCAACCGCGCAGGTGAAAGTGGGCAGTTCGGTGACCGTGACTGCCGATGTGGCGAATACCGGCAAGGTGGCGGGAGATGAGGTGGTCCAGCTCTACATCCACCAGAAGGCAGGCAGCGACTCGCGCCCCATGCGTGAGCTAAAGGGCTTCAAGCGCATCACCCTCCAGCCCTGCGAGACCAAGACGGTTACCTTCCATCTCGGCCCGGACGAGCTGGGTTACTGGAGCACGAACGCTGGCAAATGTGTGCAGGATACCGCAACCTTTGATATCTGGGTTGGTTCCGATTCGCTGGCAACGCTCCACTCGGATTTTGAAGTAGTTGGGTAAGCCATTCATCACAACCCAAGCTCCTACCAGGTTTGCCAAGGGCAGGGCAGATACCTGGTTGGGCTTCTTACGCCGGCGTTTGGTAATGCCCAGCTCTTGGTTTTCAGGCGCGGCCAGGTACTTGGATCAGTGGCCTCGCCTCACGCCTTCTTCGTAAGTTGTAATCGTCGCGGCGAAAGATAACACCAACATCTCAATATATACCTACGCGGGCGGCTTTCGCAACACCGCCAGCGCCTCGGCAGCCTCGCGGCCTTTGGCTTCGATGAGGTTTAAAAGTCGTTCGGGGGTGCGGGTGTCGGCGTCGTTTTTGGCGTTTGGATTGACGGCTTTCATGTCATAGTTGCGCGCCTCAATTTCGGCGCGGGTGACGGTCCAGCAGCTATTCAGCAAGACTATGATGCGGGCCAAATTGTCTTCTTGGAAGGAGCGCCTTGCGCCGGTTTGTATGTTGTCCAAAATGGATGGCGCAAGGGTGTCAAAATTTCTCCAGCCGGACGCGAACAAGTCATCCGCTTTATGGGGCCGGGCGAGGTCTTATCGGCATCTCGGTGGACTGCCCCGACCATGTCACGATTGTCGCCTTGGAACCAGCCAGGCTTTGGCTTGTCCAGCGAGAAGGCCTGCTCAACTGATGGACAAACACCCCCACTTGAGCCGGATGATGACTCAAAACCTGGCCCAGTGTGTGTTGCATCTGATGAAGCTGGTCAAAGATTTGTCGCTGCGGACAGTCGAGGCGCGCCTGGCTCGCCTGGTATTGGCGCAGTCACCTACGCTGTGTGTTCCCGGCATGACAGAATTTACTCTGTCAGATAATTGTGTCTTGGGTCTTTGGACTTTGCCTCTCCCAACTCGTACCAGTAGATGATGTCCCCCGCTGGATTGGCCCGTCCACCCGTATTTTCATACAGTTGTTTTGCAGCGAGGTTATCCAACGTGGTGGGTACCCACATAGACAGGGCTTGGCGCGCCCTGGCCAAGCGCACGAGTTCTTCAATCAACCGGCGCGCTACACCCTGTCGCCGAAACCGTTCAACTACGTTCAGGTCGTAGAGCAGCAATTTGGGGCGCTGCCCATCGAGCCGGGCTTGAAAATAGGCAATGGCCGAACCGGCAGGCACGCCGTTGGCGTAAGCCAGCATCAGCACATTGTCATCATCTTGCAGAAAGGCGGCGACCGCAACCGCATCGAGCGCCCGGTCAAATGATTCGGCCGCTTGCAGTGCCAGTGTTTCATCTCCGGCAATTAAGCGACGCACGGTGATGTGTAGAGCTTTTTGCATAGTGGAACCTGTTCAAGTTGGAAGATGAAAATAGTCCTTTCACGGAAATGCCCGCCGATACACTTGATAGGGCAGCATTTCGCCCCGGTAATCATGATACACAATCTCGGCCGGCGCAAAACCCAGCTTGCTGTGGAAGCGGCGAGTTGGCTGCCCATCTGAATCATCTGGCCCAAAGGTGGTCACCACCATTTCGGCCAGTGGTTGCAGCAGGGCAATGACGTGATTCACCAGCAATTTGCCCAAACCTTGTCGCTGGCGCAGGCGAGATACCACCAGCCAACTAATCTTGTATACTGGGCGCGGGCACAATCTGCAATTTTGTTGTCATTGCGAGGGTGCGAAGCACCCGAAGCAATCTCTGATCTGCAAGCGTACAGATTGCTTCGCCGCTCGCCGCAGGCGGAGCGGCTCGCAATGACAGGATTGTGAAAAATTGCAATTTATGACCGCGGGCAGTATAGGTGGGTGGCTTGGGTGAAAAGAGCAATCCACCCGGCAAAAGGGCACGCCAGGCGGGCCACCGTTCTCACGAATACAAAAAGCGGCACCACGCCCAAGATGTTTTAGCAGCGTCTACCGAAACATTGCCAACCACTCTGCGCTGGCCGGGCTGCTTTGTGCTGACTCTACCCGCTTATAGACCTAGCTGTCAATAATCACGACATCGTGCGCGGTTGAGCAATCACGACATCGTGCGCAGTCTAGTGTCAAAAAGCAATCACGACATCGTGCGCGATTTATCGTTTTTCCGTACAAAAATACGCATTTTGCTCCGTTGTCTGGCAAAAGTACGCACGATGTCCTGATCAGTGTTCCGACTAGGAAAAGGGCAAAAAGGTGCGCACGATGTCGTGATCAATGAGACCTAGCTGATGATCGCCAACTCTTCGCCTGATAGGGTGTGATAACAATCTGCTGAACCTGTCTTATTTGTGGATCGGGTCGGTCAACAGTGTGCTGCTCCCGGTTTGGAACACGTGACGAATGGTCGGAGGTTCAAATCCTCTCGCCCCGACTTTTGCTGGAGACCACAAAAATAGCTGGATTCTGGCTACTTGTCTCAGGTATCGAACTTGGACCGCTCGATTTGCTCGCGCAGCGCGTCTGGCTCGTCGCGCGCTTTTAATTCGATGGGCGGCGCGGGCGGCGGCACGGCAGGCTCTACATCTGGCACAGCATCGTGTAGGCTGCGGCGAAAGACGACGATGATGCCCAGGCTTACCAGAGACAACAAGGCCACCATGCCCTCGATGGCCCAGGCGCCCCACGCGTTCATCGCCAGAATCACGGCGATGGCGTCAACAACAGCGTGCCAGGTCACAGCGCACGCATAGTACAACGCGTTTTTCCGGGTAAAGGCTTGCAGCACCAGCACTGAAAGCGACAGGTGCAGCGTGATGGCGATTACTCGCTCCACCGCGCCGGCCAGCGGCAGGTGCCACGCCATGGCCCAATACTCGGCCACCTGCTTTTGCGCCAACGCCAGTTGCTCGCCCGAAATCCCCAGTGTTGAGAGGTCGAGATTGCGCACAATGATCATGTTGACAAAGGTCAACAACACCAGGCCGCCCACGATCATGCTCTCAATACCGCCGTGGCCCGCGCCCAGGGTGAGCGCGGCTTGCCAGGTGCGGGCGCGGCGCTTGAGCGCCCAGTAACCTATCGCGCGCGCGGTCTCCTCGCACAGGCCAGCGGATAGCCCCGCCACAATCGCCGTTTGAAGAATCCTCGCCTTGTCTTGAGAAATCAACCCGACCTGGCTCAACACCCAATTGAGTGGGATGTGAACGACCTGCGAGCCAATAAAGGTCAGCACACCCACGCCCACCAGCAGCCAGGCGGCTTTGACGCGGCGTGCGAGCCATACGGCCAGCGCCAGCGGGGCCAATAACTCAACTAATATAGCAAGAGGGAAAGTGATATACAGCATCTTTTCATTCCTAACCCGGCCAGGCCGGAACCCAACAATCAGACGGGCACAATCGCAATCGCGCGGCCCGCGTTCAGGAAAACAAGCGACGCCCGCACGCTGTCCCCAAGTTGCGCCTGCACGGCGCGCACGTAGCGGCGCACTTGCTCGTCGTATCGCTGCGCAAGGATGTGGGCCTGCAGGTCCGCGCCCGCGCGCAGCTCGTCGGTTTTGAACTCGACGATCCTGTATTGGGAGCCGGCGCGGTAGAGCAGGTCAATGATGCCGTGTTGGGGACGCCCCTCTTCGAGGAGGCTGTCCTCTTCGAGGAGGCTATAGGGCAGCTCGTGCCATCGCCGCGCCTGATCCAGTTCCGCCCAGAATGGATGCGCCCGGAAGCGCTGCAGCAAGCGCGTTGCTTCGCGCACGGCCGCGCCCAATTCCTTTTCGCTGACCACGCCCATCTCTAGCGCAAAGGGCCGCAAGAATGATTCCAGTCCCGCGCCAAAGCGCCAGTGGCGCAGCGCAGTGTGGACCAGCGTTCCCACTACCCACGCCGGCGCTTGCGGGCGTGGGCCCCGCGGCGCTACCCGCCAGACCCGGTGGGGCGGATCAGATTCGCGCGCGTCCAGCTTGGGGTCGTTGCCGCTGGGCGGTGAAACGAGCGGCGCGGCCATATCGGCGAGGTATTGCGGAGAAGGCTCGCGCGCGGCGCGCGGATGCGTATCGAGTAAGGCGTATGGCGTAGCGCCCTCATCTACCTGTCTGCTCGTTTCTTTCCATGGGTAAAGCACACACGCCACATCATCAGCCAATGGCAAGTGCTGCGGCTCGAGCGGCGTTCCGGCGATGGGCAGGCTGTCCAACCCCACCACCTGCCCCAGCCGTTCGAGCCAGCCAGCCACGCTCAGCGTTCCGCCTTTCAGGATTTTGGTGTGCGCGCTGACCAGCAGCTTTTCCTGGGCGCGGGTTGCTGCCACGTACAAAAGCCGGCGATCTTGTGCCTCGTCGCGCTCGGCGTTGCGTAGCGCGGCCAGGCGATGTATCGCCGGGTGATTATCTTGTTCGTCGCGCAGGTTGATGGCCACGCCCAGTTGATCGTCCAGCAAAATGTCCGCCGAGCCTCTATGCCCGGCGTGAGCGGCGTCGGCGATGACGACGATGGGAAATTCCAGCCCTTTGGCTTTGTGTACCGTCATCAGTTGAACCGCGCTGCCCGCCTCGGTGGGCGCTTCGCTTTCGCGTGCGCCTACCTCGCGCAGGGTTTGGACATATTCTGCAAACTCGCGCGCGCTCACCAACTCGCTGGCGTGTGCATCTGCCAGTAATTTATCAATGTTGCGTTGGGCGCGCGCGCCCCCCTCTATGGATTGTAATGCGGCGCGATAATGGGTTTGGTCCAACAACTGTTTGAGCAGCGCCGCGACCGGCGCGCGGCCGGCCAGGTTGTGCAGCGTGTTCACCAATTCGCGGCCGCGCAGCGCGCGCGGCAAATCGTCGGGCGGCACAATGTCGGCCAGCATTGGATGATTGAGCACAGACCAGATAGAACACCGCTTGGGCGTAAGATCGCCCTCGCTTGTCGGCTGACCGCTAATCGGAGCAAAGCGCAGCAGGTAAAGCGCCGCGTCGCTCAGGCCGACGGCCGGCGAGCGCAGCAAGCCCACCAGCGCCAAATCGTCGGAGGGGTCGGCCACGGCCAACATGGCGTTGAGCAAGTCGCGCACTTCGGGGCGCTCGTAAAAGCCGCGCCCGGCCACCGTGACAAAGGGGATGTTGGCTCGTTCGAGCGCGTCTTCGTACACGGGGAACGAGGTTGAGGCGCGGAACAAGAGCGCCACATCTCTCCACTCGACGCTCTCTCGGGCGCGCAGATCGAGCAGGCGCGCCGCCAGGCCGTCCGCCGCCGCGCGCCGTCCCTCGGCGGCCGACTGGCCCAGCCCCAGGTGCAACTCGACGAACGGCGCGGCAAGCCCCGGGCGCGGCTCGCGCCGGAACGCCACCAGCGGCGCAAAAGGCACCTGGTAAGGGCGGCCCGGCTGCCCGGTTTGGCCGAGGATGGGTGCGAGCAAGCGATTGGTGGTCTCGACCAACGCCCCGTGCGCCCGGAACGTAAGGTCGAGCGGGATGACCTGACCGTCGGCGCGCGCGATGTCATCTTGCACGCGGCGAAAGACCGTCACGTCCGCGCCGCGAAAGCGATATATTGACTGCTTACTGTCTCCGACCACAAAGAGGGAAGAAGTATGCTGCGGAGTGCCAAAGTTGGCGAGGGCATACACAATGCGGCGCTGGCGTTCGTTGGTGTCTTGAAATTCGTCCACCAGCACCGCGCGGATGCGCTGCGCGTCTGGCGGGGCGGCTTGCAGCAGAGCCAACGCGCCAGCCTCCAGATCGTCAAAGTCGAGCGCATTTTCGGCCCGCCGCGCCTGGGCGTAGAAATCCAGCGCGTGCTGATAGGCGGAGCGCAGCAGCCAGATTATCCCACCCACATGCTCGTCTAATATCCAACGAGCGGGTTTGCCAGGATCGGCCAACGGCGCCAGGCGTTCGTCGAAATATTCGCGGAGCGCCCGCATGGCGTCTTTGACCGAAGCTAATGTGTCGCCGGGCCAGTTGCCTTTGCGCCCCTTGAGCGAGGTGGCCGCTCGCAGCGCGGCCAGTTCCGCCAGCGCCGCGTCAAAATCGCGCCGCCCGCGCGCCGCGTCCAGTTCTTGAGCGTGAGCCAGCACCGCCTGCCGGGCAATCTCCATCTCGTCGTTGGGGTCATTGGCGCGCCAGCCCGATAAATCATCCATCACGCCTTGCCACTCTGGCGTCTCTAGCTGCTCGTCCAGCCAGCTCTGCAGCGCGTCTGCCCAGCCCTGCAAGGGATCGTCGCGCAACGTGTCAAAGGCAGGTCCGGCGTCCAGGCGTTTTTCCAGCAGCGTCGAAACCGCCTCTCGCAATCCAAATTCGGCAAGCGCGCGGAACAGGTGCGAGGCGGCCTCGTCCTGGGCGGCCCAGGCCAGCGCCTCTTCGACTGCGCGCGCGCGCAGCACGGCCGCGCGGCCTTCTTCCAGGACGCCAGAGCCGGGCATAATGCCCAGCCGCGCCGCCTCCACCGGGTGCTCGCGCAAAATTTGCGCGCACAGGCTGTGAATGGTGCCGATGCGCGCCGCGTCCAGGTCGGCAAAGGCCGACTCCCAAAAGGCGCGCTGTGGCGGATCTTGCGCCAGCCAATCGGCGATAGTTTGGCGAATGCGGTTGCGCATTTCGCGCGCGGCTTTGTCCGTAAAGGTGATGGCCACAATCTCGCGCAGCGGCGCGCCGGCTTCCAGCAGCGCCAGGTAGCGCCCCACCAGCGTGCGCGTTTTGCCCGACCCGGCCCCGGCGGTGACGACGAGGTGGCCGCTCGCCGCGGCGGCTTGCAGTTGGAATTCATTGAGTTGAAGCAGATTGAGAATCGTCATCAAACAAGACGCCTTACCAGGATTTGGGTCTGTATTGGTCGCAGAATGTTGCCGCCGGGCAAAAGCGCGGGCAGCCTTCTTCTGGCGGCGCGGGCGCGAACCGCCCACCGCGCACGGCGGCGGCGATGGCCAGCGCGTGCTCCACCGCCGTCTCGACGGCATTGGCGACGCCCCCCTGGTATTTTTCCAATCGAAGGCTGCTGGGCTTGGCCGAAGCGATATGCCAGTAAAAGCCGCTGCTCACCTCAGCGCCCAGCGCCTGCTGCGCGGCCAGCGCATAAAGCGGCAATTGCAACCGGTGGCCGTCGGCCAGGTCGCCGGCCGAAATGGGCGTGGAGCCGGCTTTGTAGTCAATGATGCGCAAGCGCCCGTCCGGCGCGCGGTCAATGCGGTCAATGTAGCCGCGTAGTTGGAGGGTGGTGCTTAGAGTGAGCGGCGGTTGATCTTTGAGGCCAAAGGGCATTTCTTGCACCAGCGGTTTGTAATCGCCCGCGATGTCAATCAGCGCGTCGAGCGTGCGGCGCAGCACCTCTGTGAGTTCCTCTTGCTGGCGCTCCCACAAGGGCGTGGGCCGGAAGCCATAGTCGTTTGGCGCGGCGTCGTAGACCCGGCGAGCCACGCGGGGCAATTCGGCGCGCAGCCGCTCGGGGTCGCCATCAGGCACCTGGCCATAGAGCCGCTCCAGCACCAGGTGATAGATCGAGCCTAAAATCATGACGTCGTAGCCGGCCTGGGGCGGCTCGCGCGGTTCCAGATCCATCGCATAGGCGGCCCAAAAATAAAACGGGCACTTGGCGTAGGTTTCCAGCCGGCTGCTCGACCACAATTGATCGCGGCCAAAGCGCTTTTCCAGCGCCGCTTGCACGGCGGGTGTTGACAAATCGCCTTTCCATACTGAGGGGGCGTGATTTGAACGCGCGCGCAAAATCGCGGCGGATGCTTGGGTTACGGCGTTGGCTTGTTTGCCGATACGCTCTTGCTCCGAGGCCGCGTCTGGCACAGGATCGGTGGGGCGGATGTGGGCCACGGACGCGCCCTCAAACAGGCGCAGCGCCGCCGACCAGTAGGGCGAAGGCTCCCACGGCTGGCCGTCGTCGGCCAGGTACGGGCGGCACAGCAGCAGGCGGCGGCGGGCGCGCGTGACGGCCTGGTAAAAGAGCGCCGCTTCGTCGCCGCGCAGGCGCGGTTCAATCGCGAATCCCCGCGCCTTGAGCCAAGCGCGGTCGGCTTCTCGCAGCAGCGCGTCTTCACGCTCGGCGCGCGGAAAATCGCCTTCCGCCAAGCCGACCAACGCCGCCGAGTCAAATGTCAGCCCACGCGCCTGCAGCACCGAGGCGACCAGGATCGCTTCGCCCTCGACTGGCATGGTGTACGCTGCGCTTTGGAGAGCCTGAAGCAGCTCGGCCACAAAATCGCTGTGAGATATGGCTGGCGCCTCTTTCTCGTGAACCGGCAAGGCCATCGCTTCTTTTAATATAGAATCGGCCAACACCAACCCTGCCAGAATCTCTTTAAAAGCGCGCAACGCGGCCACGTCTCGTTCGGCGGTGGCGGGGTTTTGGCGAGCGCGGGCGACCACGCGCAATGACACATCGTCGTCGGCGCTCCGCGCGCCGCGCCTGGGCGCCAGCGCCGGGTCCGGGCCGATGAAGTCCTCAATCCACGCGACCCTATCGCGCAGCGCAGCCTGGGGCGCGGGCGCGATCCGCGCGGCGATGTTTTCAAAGGCGGCTTGCAGGCGCGCCGCTTCCTCGCCGGTTGGCGGGCGGCGCGGCGCCAGGTCTTCGTCCAAAGCCACCGGGGTTGTTTCGGCGCGCCTCGTGTTGGCGGCCAGGCGACTAAAGGCTTCGCGCCATTGCTCAAGCCCAGAGATCACCTGCCCGTCGCGCGCCACATCGCCGAGGCGGTCAGCATCGCCCGGCAACAGCCCATAATCGCTCCAATCAAAATAAGGACTGCTCAACGCATCCAGCAGCGCACGCGGCGACCAGCTATCCGGTTCGAGGGTGAGCGCGAGCAAGTTCAACAACGCGGCAATGGCCGGGTTCGCGCCAAGCTCTGCGCCCGACACGATGCGCAGCGGCATACCAAACTCGGCGGCCACTTCTTCCAGGAACGGGCGGTAGGGCGTCACGTCGCGGGCGATAACGGCCACCTCGGAAAGCGGCACACGCTCGCGGACGATGCGCGCTTTGAGCCAGCGCAGCGCTTCGCGGGTTTCAGCGGCGCGATTTTGCGCTTCGATAAATTCGATGGCGCCGTCTGTTTTACATTGAGGAGCGGAAGGTTCAAAGAGATGCTCTTCCAAATGAGCGAGGGGGGGACAGGGCGACGCGCTTGCGGAGCAAGCGACGGTGACAAGGTGACGCGCTTGCAGAGCAAGCGACGGTGACAAGGTGACAGGGAAAGCGGGTGACAAGATGGTTTTATCAAACATGTCTCGAAGGGCGGCGAGGGCGCGCGCCGGGCGGCGATGGGCCAGGCGGTGGGGGCGCTCGGCGTCGCCGGTGAGCGTGACGAGTGTTTGGGCGGCGCGGCCGGCCAGCAGGCCCAGCGCGCGCAGTTGGGTGGGATTAAGTTCGTCAAAGCCATCCACCACCAGCAGCGATAGATCGGATAGCAAGGCGGGGTGCTCTTCCAGGGCTATCGCTGCCAGCCAGCCTTGTCCGTCGGCGTCCATCCAGCCGGCCTCGATCAGCCACGCCTGGTAAGCGGCATAGATGCGCGCCAGCTCGGCCAGGCGGGGTTCGCGCTCTGCCAGGGCAGATTCAAATTCTTCCGGGAAAACACGAGCGCGTTTAAGCTCGCCAATCAGCTCGGCCAGGAGATGCGCAAAGCCGGACGAATGGCGCAGAGGGGCGTAATAAGACAGCCGCCCTGCGTCGCACAAGGTGCCCACAATGTGTTGTATCAGCCGGCGGCGAACGGACGGCGAGAGATTGGCCAATAATTGTTCGTGGTTTTCGGCGCGGCAGGCGGCCAGGGCCAGCACATCCGCGTACAGGCCGTAAAAGGTTTGCACCTCCACGCCCAGCGCGCCGCCAACCTGTGCCAACCGCCGCCGAAATGCCGCTGCTTCGATCTGGTCGGGCACCAAAACGCGGACGGGCGAGAGCGGCGGCAGGGCGCGAATGGCGTCAACGGCGCGGGCCGTTTTGCCGCGAGCGGCGGGGGCAAGAATTAGTTGAATGGCCACCGAGTTACCGTTTATCTATCTCGACAATGTTAGATTCACCGTAGGAGCGCCCTCTGGGCGCGATGGGGCGCGCCTGTGAAGGTGCTCCTACGCGGGACGGGAGAACCTAATCCAACATTGTCGAGTTAATCAGTTCCAATGAGAGAAAATAGTGTTATAAGGCCCAAGCCTGTTCCTTCACCAATCGCAATCACAATCCAAATCGCCAGGGCAGGCAAATTCCGTTTGGTAAGCCACGCGGACACTACTCCGGCAAGGAACCAGAACATTGCATTTATCGAATAATATACAATGGCGGAGATAATGGTATTGTAGGCGATGGGTTCGATAGCCAAGATGGTAACGAATCCTGGAAGGGACATCAGAATCTTGATAAGAAAGAAACTCGGCGTAGTGTGGTCAAAGAGCACTGTCAACCCATAAACGAGCGCAGAGACCAGACCAGCAACCATTGGCCGTGTGAGTTTCAGGATTGAGAAATGATTAGCGGATTGCATCTTATGCTATCCAAGAGCGCATCACTTGGTCCGGCGGCCCAATTTGACGGTATAAGGTTCTATCTTCACAGCCCTGCCTCGGCGATTTTTTCACGTCCCCGGTCAATCAACTCTTGAATCGTGGCGATAAACTCTTCCGCCGCTTTTATGCTGGGCGGCGGGGCATCTTCTTCGTCTTCGGCCGGCGGCGCGGTGAGCGCGCGCACGCGATCTACCCGGGCGGCCAGGTCGGGGGAAATGTGGCGCGGGGCTACCAGCTCGGCTTCCACCACGCGCGGCGAGGGGAGCTTGTCGTCGGCGGTGTGGTCTTTGACGACGCACAGGTGCGCATTGAGCGTCCACGCCAGCGCCTGCCGCACCGGGCGCAGCACTTCTTCGGGAAAACCGCCTTGCAATACCACCGACGCCAGCTTGAGCCGCTTGTCGGCAGTCTCGAACGCTTCGGCGGCGCGGCGCAATCGCTTTTCCAGGGCCTTGCGCTTATCGTCGCGCGCCGGCGCCGGCATGGCCGGGGCGTAATAAACGGTGGCGGCGTCCGCGCTTTGCTCGATCAGCCCGCCGGTGAGAGCCGACAGCGCCCGGTAGCCTTCCTGCTCCATCAACAAGAGTCCCGGCGCGGGGAAATCAGCATAATGCTCTTGAAGCAGCTTTTCAACCTGGCTGCGCAGCCTGGCGGGGTCGCTATCTACCACCACCAGAATATTCCCATCGGCGGGCGCGCCGGGGAGTTGGGGCGCCTGGCGCACCAGCAAGATGCGGCCGGGGAAACGCCCTACCAGCACATCGGCAAAGCCTTGCAGCGTGGGCGCAGCTTCTGGAGCCTTGACCGCGACGGCAGTGGGTTCGAGCACCAGTTCCGGCTTGATGGCTTCGGTGCCCAACAGCACCTCCAGCCGCTGCAAAACCCCTTGCCCCGCGTCCTGGAACGAGAGATCGGTGACAGTGCTATCTTCGTTGAAGGCCGCGTCGAACACAGCCCGCTTGGCCGCCAGCGTATCGAGCATGCGCTCTTCGATGGTGCCTTTGGCGATCAGGTTGACGACGTTGACGGTGTGCGCCTGGCCGTGGCGGTGCGCGCGGGCGATGCGCTGATCGAGCACGGCCGGGTTCCAGGGCAAGTCCAGGTTGACGACCATGCTGGCTGCTTGCAAGTTCAGGCCCACGCCGCCGGCGTCTGTGGACAAGAACACCTTGCACTGGGGGTCCTGAAAAAAGTGTTCGACCAGCGCGCCGCGCTTGGCGGAAGGCACGTCGCCCGTCAGCTTGACCCAGCCAATGTGAAGCCGTTCCAATATCGGCTCGACAAAGGCGAGCATGTTGGACCACTGGCTAAAGAGAATGGCTTTGTGCCCATTGCCGGCTACTTCTTCGTCCAGGATTTCGCGCAGCTCGCGCAGCTTGGGCGCGGTTTTTTCCCGGTCGTCGGGTTTTATGTCTGGGTCGTGCAAAGCCAGCGCGTTGCAAATCAGGCGCATCTTGATCAGGCAGCCCAAGAGCAGTTGATGTTCTTCGGGCGTGAGGGGGCGCCGCTTGGCCAGCGCCATCAAGCGGGCCACCTTGTGTTCGTACTCGGCGTAAGCGTCCATCTGCGGATCGGTCATTTCCACGAAAAAGTTGCTGTCAATGCGCTCGGGCAAATCGAACAACACCTGGTCGCGCACGCGGCGCAGCACGTAAGGCGCAATGCGGCGGCGCAGCTCGTCCAGGTTCTTGTAGCCCAACACTTTATACGAGCCGGAAGGCCGCCGCTCGACTTCGTAATAGCGTTGATTAAAGCGCCACAGCGGCCCCAAGATGGTGGGATCAATGACTTGAAACACCGAGTACAACTCGTCCAGGCGATTTTCCAGCGGCGTGCCGGTGAGGACAAAGGCATACGGGCTGCGCAATTGCTTGACGGTATCGGCGGTCTTGGTGCGCCAGTTCTTGATGCGCTGCGCCTCGTCCAAAATCACCAGGTCAAATTCTTGCTTGGCGATTTCCTCCTCGTCGTACCGCACCAGTTCATAGTTGACGATGTTGAAAAACTCGGGGGCGTGGTATTGCTTGCGGCGCTCAATCTGGCCGCCCTCGATGATTTGAACCGAAAGCGAGGTGAAACGGCGGATTTCGCGCGCCCATTGGTGCTTGAGCGAGGCGGGCGTGACAATCAGGACGCGCTGAATATCGCGCAGTTGTTTGAGCAGCGCGGCGGCGGCAATGGCCTGGATGGTTTTCCCCAGCCCCATATCGTCGGCCAGCAGCACGCGCCGGCCAAACGTCATGTGCATCACGCCTTCTTCCTGGTAAGCGTAGAGCGGCGTCGAGATGACGTTAAGCGAGCGATGGCCTTGCTTCACCTGGTCGAGGAACCAATCCTTTTGCTGTTGAACGAGTTCAACGTCTTGCTGATTTTTCATATAGTCGCGCGCGTCTTGCCCCACCACCACCTGCTCGCGCTCGCGCGCCGGCAGCGCGTTCAACTCGCTGAGCAGCGCCGGCAGGCTTTGAGTGGCCTTGCCCAACAATACGCCCTCGGCGTCGAAATAACGATTGAGCAGCGCGGCCAGCTTTTTGGCCCTGGGCAAAGGTAACGTGACGCGCACGGTGGTTCGCTCGGCGTGATGAACGTAAATCTGGGTGATGGGCGGGGCCTGGGCGATGAGCGTTTCCCACTGCTCGGAAAATTCTTTTTCCAGGTTGCCCAGCACGCCCTCGATGTGCTTGCACGTGCCGATGGTGTTGGTGAGATAATCGGGGCAGGTGCACGTGTTGAGCCGCTCGGTCAGCGAGCGAATGTGGACGGTGTAGACCCGCTCGGAAGTCGAGGTCACTTCAAAGGTGCTGTAGACTGGGTGCTGGCCCTGGTTGACGATTTTCGCCAGTTCTTCCATGCCGCGTTGGCGGCGGCGCTCGATTTGCTCTTGAAGCATGTCGAATTGTTGCTCTTCACTCATAGGTTCATCTCCCGAATGTGAAACACGTGTTTTACTTTTCTCTGCCGTAACTACACGGGTCACAAAGACAACGTAGAGCTACACAGAGCTTTCTCCGTGTCCCCTGTGTATTCTCCGTATAACTCTGTGTAACGGTAGTCACTCTTTGACTTTTAATTCTACATTGTCCCAATACACGATACCCTGGGGTTTATTGTTCGTGTAAAGGATGATTCGAATATAGCGGCTCCCCGCCGGCGCCTGGGCTGTTATGCTTTGCTGGCTCCACTGCCGGCTGTAGCCCGCCCCAGTGTAAGGCTTGATCCGCGCCTTGTTGGCGTCCAAGAAATCCATGTAAAGGACGGCGTCGTTGCCCTCCTCTATCCTGGCTTCGGCAGAAAGCACATACGTCTTGCCCTCTTTAATCGGGACGAGCTGGATCGCTTCGGAGCTGCAATAGTAATCGCAGCTCTGATGATCTACGCTCTCCAGTCCGTGTCCTCTGCCATCCTCAGCAAGATTCACCCATTCGACCCAGCGCGCGTTTTCCCTGCCCCGCGGCGTGTCTTGGACCAGGTACCAGCGCAACGTCTCGATGTTCGTCTGGCTCCAGTTAGCCACGCGCCCAAAGTCGTCCTCTTCAAAATCGCCATTGGCTGCCAGGTTCGACCCGGAACGAAAAGAAACAGGGGGTGTAGAGGGGAAAGGAGGCGGGATGGGACTGGCCTGTACAGAGACAACGCGCCCGCCCGCGGTCAGGTTGCCGGCGATGAATGACAGAACGACCAGGTTGCAACAACCAATGGCGAGTAACAGTCCCGCCAGCGCGATCAAGACATACACCCCGACTCGGTTTGCGTCTTTCATGTATACCTCTTTTCTAGCAGCTTGTTGGAGAGGCGCGAGGACGGCGGCCTGAGCGAGGTTCTCCGACAGCCCACCAGCATCGCTAGTGTACCGTCAAAACGCTCCACTGTCAATTGAAACGCTGCCTCCCTTGCCGTTCCTCATTGAATTGGGTATAATCACGTATGGACGCGCTGAATGGCGCTTATTTGTCGTTAGGCGCAACCTGATGTATACTCTACAATCATAATTTAACCAGTCATCACTTTTACTTACAGGAGATGCTCCCATGAAAGTATCCTGCCTGCAAGAGAATCTGGCCAAGGGCCTATCTATTGTCAGCCGCGCTGTGGCGGCGCGCAGCACGCTGCCCGTCTTGGGCAATATCCTCATCGCCACCGACAATGGCCGCCTCAAACTCAGCGCCACCAACCTGGAAGTGGGCGTGACGTGTTGGGTGGGCGCGACGGTCGAAGAAGATGGCGCGACGACCGTTCCGGCGCGCACTTTTGTGGACCTGGTCAACGCGCTGCCCGCCGACCGGGTAGATATGGAGTTGAGCGTCCGCACTCAAACCCTCAACGTCAAGTGCGGGCGCTTTGATAACAATGTGCGCGGCATTGACGCGCACGAGTTCCCCCTGATTCCTACCGCCGACGATGCAAACGCGATCCACATCGCGCCGGATGCGCTGCGCCAGATGATTGACCAGGTGGCGTTCGCCGCGGCAACGGACGAAAGCCGCCCTATTCTGACCGGCGTTCTGGCCAGGTTTGAAAACAACCCCGCCACCTCGACCGGCCAGTTGACCTTTGCCGCGTCGGACGGCTTTCGCATCTCGGTGCGCACCACGGCGTTGGCCGAGCCAATTGCCGCGCCGCTGTCGGTCATTATCCCGGCCCGCACGCTGGCCGAGTTGGGACGGGTAATCGGGTCGGGGGGGCCGCAATTCAGCCCGCAAGAAAATCCCGTCAGCGTCACCATCACCCCGGCCAAGAGCCAGGTCCTGTTCCACCTGGATAACGTTGACCTGGTCAGCCAGTTGATTGACGGCAACTTTCCAGATTATGCCCCCATCGTCCCCAAGAAATGGACGACCCGCACCATAGTCAACACTGCCGAGTTGATGAAGGCCTACAAAGCCGCCAGCGTGTTTGCGCGAGAAAGCGCCAACATTGTCAGGCTGGCCATCGCGGCGGGCGACGAGTTGACGCCAGGGCATATCACCGTGGCTGCCACGTCAGCAGAGATTGGCGACAATGCAGGAGAGATGGACGCCACCGTCGAAGGCAATCCCATCGAGATTGCCTTTAACGTCAAGTTTATGCTCGACGTGTTGGGAGTGGCCGGCGCGCCGCAAATTTTGATCGAGATGACGGCGCCCACCAGCCCGGCTCTCATCCGGCCCGTGGGCGACAACGACTTTACTCACGTCATCATGCCCATGCACCTGGCGTCGCGTTAGAACGTCAAACGTCAATCGCCGCGGGAAGCGGTTTTCCCGCGGCGATTGACGTTTTGTGTTATGCCTCACGCTCCGTACTTGCGAATGTATTCTTCCGCTTTTTCCACCAGGTCCCGGTTGCCCACAAACAACGGCGCGCGATCGTGCAGGCTTTGAGGCTTGACGTCGAGGATAGGGCCAGCGCCATCCGATCCGTAGCCGCCGGCCTGCTCGGCGATGAACGCCAGCGGCGCGGCTTCGTAGGCCAGGCGCAGCTTGCCCCGCGGTGACTTGGCGTCAGCCGGATAGTAGAACACGCCCCCTTGCAGCAGCGTGCGGTGAAAGTCGGCCACCAGCGCGCCGACGTAGCGCCCGGAAAGCGGCGTGGCAGGCTCTTGAGGATCCATGCCTTGCAGCCAGCGCGTGTAACGCCGTGTGCCTTCGCTCCAGTACTTTTCATAGCCGTGGTTTACGCTATAGTATTTGGATGTGTGAGGGAAGCGCATGTTGGGATGCGAAAGCAGAAACTCGCCCAGGCCCGGATCGAGCGTAAAGCCGTGCACGCCATCGCCGGTGGTGTACACCAGCATGGTGCTGGGGCCATAGACCATGTAACCGGCAGCGGCCATGACGCGCCCCGGCTGCAAACAGTCTTCCAGCGTGCCTGGCCCCTCGGTGCTCTGACGGCGATAAATCGCAAAGATGGTGCCCAGGCTTCCGTTGACGTCAGTGTTGGACGAACCGTCCAGCGGATCAAAAATCAGCACGTACCTGCCCAGCATGTATTGAGAGGGGATGGGAATGATGCCTTCCGTCTCTTCCGAAACCATCACCGCCAGCCTGCCCGTAAAACTGTTCATGCGGATCATGGCCTCGTTGGCGAACACGTCTAGCTTCATCTGCTCTTCGCCCTGCACATTGGTGCGCCCGGCCAGCCCCAGAATATGCGCCAGGCCGGCGCGCGATACTTCGCGGGCAATGACCTTGCCGGCCAGCGCAATATCGTACAGCAGGCTGGAAAACGCGCCGGTCGCGCCGGGGTGCACGCGCTCTTGCTCGATAATGTGCCGCTCGATGGTAATGATCTGTTCCATTTATCCGTCTTTTCTATGCCGGCGGCGTGTGAGCAGCCACACCGTGGCCGCGGCCGCGCCGAACGCTGCGCCAAAAATCGCCGAAGCCGCCGGCCCGAAAATAGCCTTGACCTCGCCTTCGACGTGCTGGGCCACCACAAAGAGCGCCGGCGACTGGTTGAGCGTGACGCGCGCGGCGGCGACGATCCCCAGGGCAGATTGATCGGCCGTGACGTCCCCGCGCGCGGCCAAGATCTGCACCCCGCTCTGTTCCACCGTCACCTGCTGGGCCAGCAGTCCCACCGCGCTGCTGCCCGCGTCGAGCGTGGCCGTGTCGGCGCGCAGCAGCGCCACCCCGCCCTGGCTGACGGTGGCTTGTTGAGCGTGGACCTGCGCCGCGCCGCCCTGGCGGATTTGGGCCTCTGTGGCTTCCACGTTTTGCGCAACGCCTTGCTTGATGACGACCTGGGTGGCGTGAACTTCTCGGGCGCCGCTCTGTGTAAACGTGACATTGTTGCCGTAGACGTCGCGCACCTGGGCGCGGTTCAGGCCAACGTCTTGACCCGCCACGTCGCCCGATGCGAGATCAGGCTGCCGGCCCATAGCTTTGTCATTCATCTGGTTTTACTCCTTCCGTTATGCTATTCCAGCCCTTCAATCTTGACCGGATTTTCCTTGGGCTGGCACACGCCACAGTATAACGTGTTGCCC
Source organism: uncultured Anaerolineae bacterium (assembly GCA_964651475.1). Taxonomy (GTDB): domain Bacteria; phylum Chloroflexota; class Anaerolineae; order Fen-1058; family Fen-1058; genus JBGSMF01. The sequence goes on from CAZYXV010000005.1 coordinate 149,945, forward strand.
ACCACCAACGCGCGGTATTCGCCGGTCCGAGTATGATACACGTCAATAATGTTCGGCATGGTCTGAGCATGATCCCGGCACACAGCCCGCCCGCAAAAGCGGCACACGCCGTGCGCGGGGCGATCACAATGCCAACAGTTCATAGTGCCTCCATCATTAGTTACATAATGCCAGTCATTCCCAGCTTGCGCCGGGTGTCAATTGTCCGCCCAGATGACACTTGCTCAACATAGTGCGTCATCTGTACGCTAGAGCCGACCATGGCATCGAACGTTGCCTCGTCTAACGTCAGCAGCACGGTTGGAGCGGCGGCGCGGCACGTGGCCGAATAGGGAACATTGGCGTACAAGGACGTTTCGCCAAAGTGTTGGCCGGGGCCTAATTGCGCCACGACTCGTTCTTGCGTTTGCTCATCGGGCGCGGGTGTGGCGACGCTGATTTCTACCTGCCCACTGGCGATGATGTAAAAGTGATGGCGATCTTCCCCTTGCCGGACGATCACCTCGCCCGGCTTGACTTCCTGGTGCCCCAACTTGTGCGCCAATCCATCGAGTTGCTGCGGCCCCATGCTGGCAAAGAGCGGCATGCGCCCTAGCAACTGTCGGACGGCCAAGACCTGCCCGACCTGGCTTGCCAGCTTGACGCCGGCGCGCATGAGGTTGTTACATTCTTCCACCGTCAGGTACAAGATTTCGGTGGCGATGGCGGTGCGATAGGTGCCGGTATACGTGCCGCCCCCCATAAAAGCTTCGCTGCCCAGGCTCGCGCCTCGCCGCAAGACGCCGGCCAGTTGCGCTGACGATTTGGGTTCAGCCCTGTTCCACTTTTCGACCGAGCCAGATTGCACAATGACAAAGCGGGTGACGTCCGCGTCCTGGTGGCCCAGCACAACGCCGGCCGGCGTGCTTTCGCTCTTGACCGCCGCCATAATCAGTGCCAGGGCGCGGTTGTTGCAGCCGGATAGCAGCGGCACCTGTTCAAGCAGCCGGTAGCGCTCGCTGCGCACGGCGTCGAACTGGCCCGCGATGGCGCCGCCCCACGGGCTGCCGGCCAGCACGTATTGTCCCAGCACTTCTCGCTCCGGCCATGGAAGGCTATCGTAAGCCGCCTGGGTGGCGCGGGCGATAAAGGCCGAGCCGGCCCAATCGTCCATCAAATCAATCGCGCGCGCCAGCACGTCACGGTAGCGGTCCGCCTGTTCCAGGATCGTGATCTTGGTGAGGTCCAGCTCGTCGTTGATGTGGCCGCTGTCTACCTCCACGTCCCAATCCGAGGCCACGGCAATCACGTCGAGATCGTCGTCTACGGCTTTGGCGCGGCGCGCTCCGTGCGTCGCCCGGAAAGCGTCAAAGAGCGTTTCGAAAAAGCGCGCAAAGGCCACCCGCAGACGCTCGCCGTCGGACAGCATCAAATCCTCGCTCCAGTGCGCTGCCTGGGGATGCAGCCTGAACCAGGCCATCACGTATGCCACGCCGCCCACGCTCCACACTCCGGCGGCGACGAGGCCCAACCACACGTCCATATCCCCCATCAAGGGCCAGCCTGGCGCGATGCGCACCAGACACAACACGCCATTGATCGCCGCCCCCGCCGCCAGCGCCAGCCAGGGAACGAAAAAGCGCGTGTGCGCGTAGGTTGCCAGCGTGGGGATGATGGCCGCTACAAAGAGCAGCGTGATGTAGGGGCCGGCCGCGGCCAACGCCATGGCGAGCGAGGAGGTGTTCGTCGTCCAACGCGCCACTGGCATGACCACGGCAAAGCCGGAGGCCAGGATGAGAATAACCGCCAGCCGCTCCCACAATGGATTGTGGCGCATGTCCACTTCTAGCAGCGATTGAAAAGCCGCCGCCAGGAGCGGCAGCGCGGCGAGTTGTTCAAACAAGATGGGAAGGGGCGATGCGGGACGGCCCAGCAGCACGAGCGCCCCGCGCAGCGCAGCGCCGCCCAGCAACAGCGCCGCCGAAAATGCCAGCGCCCAAAACGTGTATTGAAAGCGCGCCCCCGCGTGTTGCCGCGCCGCTTCGATGAGCATGAGCGTAGACAGCCCCATCAGTGCCGTGGGGACAAGACCGGCAAAAGCTCTCCAGGTTAAATCGCCCAAGAACGCCGGTATCAGGACCACCACAGCCAGCGCCGTGACGAGGAGCACGGTGACGTTAAAATCGCTTTTAAAGAAATGCTGTTTTTCCAGGTGCGCAATCAGCCCGCGCCCGGCGCGCCACACGGTCACGCCCAGAATCAAAGCCACTGCCCCCATCACACCCGCGCCCACCACCAGCGCTACCAGCTTGGAAAACCAATCGGGCTGGTTCCACAAGTCAATCAGCAACGCCAGAAAGCGCGTTTGCCAAAAGTACAGAGCCACAACAAGCGTATAAATTGTGTAGGCGGCCGCCAGCAAGCCAAAAGCCGTAAAGATGCTCTCCTCGCGGTTAAACATGGGCGGCGATTCGGGTCTGGGGCCGGGCAAGAGGGTGGCGCTGGCGAAAACAGTCTTGAGCTTGGGCCACAACTCGCTGCGTATAAACGCAAAGGATCGCTCGCGCAAGTTGGGAACGCCCAGCCAATCTACCAGGATGAAATAGCCATCCAATTCCAGCAGGGGGTTCAAGTTAACCAGCACGCCGGCGTAGCACACAAACGCCGTCTTGAATGCCAGTTGCCCCGGCAAACCGTCGGGCAGCAACGTGGCCGCCATGCTGCACAGCCCCCCCACAATTAACCCGGAATACGGTCCGGCCCACGTCACGGCGATGCGGCGCTTTTTCGGTTCCAGCCAAATGTCCATCGTGTCCACGAAAAAGGCGGGCATGCCATAATAGATTAAAATGCCGCCCCGCTTGACTTCGCGTCCAAAGTGCTTGGTCGTCAGCGCGTGGGCGTGTTCGTGAATAATAATGACGACGAAATTCGCCGCCCACAGGAACAGCAGTCCCAGCCAGTACGAGCCGTTGGTGGCCAGGATGGCATAGCGCTGCCCGGTCAGCACGCTGGCGAACCCGATCAGCCCGGTCAACGCTATGACGATGAACAAGACCTGCATGACCGGCGTGAAAAGCAGCCGCCCGCCTCCCCGGTACAGGGCCGTCATCCAACCGTCAACGCCACCGAACGCAAATTCGCGCTGCACAAAAGCGCGCGCCAGTTGCTGCCACCTGAACGTCCAATCGCGCTGGACCAATTGCTCCTGAACCTGATCGAATAGGCCGATGGGTTTGTCGGTCAGGAATCCATTCGCTTTTAATTCGTCCACCAGCGAGGTGACGCGCCCGAACGCCAGCGTCTTGAATTGCTCAAAATAAGCCATCACCAGGTCTTTGACCGAACGCGATCCATCCATCCACGTCCACAAGGCGTAATCGGAGGCGCTCAATTTCAGGTAAACGTTTTGGTGAGGGTTTTTGAGCACGTAATAGGTCACGCCGTCCTCGTCCAGGCGGCGCGCGACGATGCCGGGCGCGGCGCACGGGCGGTACAGCGCCGCGTCTATCTGCGCCTGAAGCCAGGCCCAAAGTTGGGCCAGCGACCCGGCCGGCGGCGCCTGGCCAGCCTCGAGCCAGATGTTGTTTTGCGCGGAACCGGATAAAGACGACATGATAGTTACGATTATACTCTCTGGTTGGATTCGGCGCAATTGCGCTCAACGTTGTGCATTGTAACTATTCAGCCACAACTCTTTGACCACCAAGGGCACGAAGGCTCTCCCTTTGTGTTTTCTGTGTCCTCTGTGGTTATCAAGTCGCCTGTCTGAAGTGGTATCTTCTCGCTACCCAGAAACTGGCGGTCATTGCGAGCCGAAGGCGAAGCAATCTCAGCACCATAAAACAAGGATTGCTTCGCCGCTACGCGGCTCGCAATGACAGTTCGTAAGTTTCTCACCTCTGGCATATCGCCGGGGCGATATGGATTCTCAGAATGACAGAAATTGAATCTACCGAGTCTGGGACGAGGGGTCTTGTGGGCGTTTGCATTTTTCAGGTTGGGCATGATATACTCAGTACGTCAGAGCGGCAAGGCTATTCAACGCCGATACGCGGAGTGTAGAATATGCTGTCCATTCCTTCCAGATTGCCTGAATGTTGCATCAGGGTGTTGGCGCGCCCGGGCTGGTTCGACGTGGCCTTGCTCAGAACCGTTCGCCTGCAACTGGCCAATCCCTTTGTGCGCGCCATCCAGAACATGGCCGGCGTGCCGATTGCGGCCACGGCCATCGGGAACGTGATTTATTTTCGAGAGATGGAGCATTTCGATCCGCGTTCGGCGTGGGGCATAAGCCTGCTGGCCCACGAACTGAGGCACGTGGAGCAATATCGAGAGCAGCACGGCATTGTTCCTTACGCTATTCTATACACCTGGGAATACGTGCGCCGGGGCTATGGCGTCAACATTTCTTTCGAGGCCGAGGCTTACGGAGTGGGGGACGTCGTTTACGGGCACTTGGTCCAGGAATTCAACTATAACGCGAACCGCCCCGTGTGCCTGGACGACCTGCGCCCCAATCCAGATTACGTGCTTCTTGAGCCAGCTCCTGCCTTGCCCAGGCGCGCGTCGGCCTGACGTATGTTTAATCTAAAGGTGCAATATGGGAAATCCTGTTCTATACGTTATCATCGGTTTGATCATTGGCGCGGCAGGCGCGTTGGTGGCAGTTGGAGCGGTGTTGTGGTCGCGCCCGTCCGCTTCGCCTCCCCCCGCCCCGCCCCCGCCCGATCCCAATCCTGTGGACGACGAGTCCATTCGTTTGATACAAGATGAAGGCGGCCAGTGGGTTGTGGAAACAAGCGGCAAGCGCTACAAGCGCCTGAGCGAAGTGCAGGGCGCGGTGCTGACGCGGCGCTTGCAAGACGCGCTGGCCTGGCTTGGGCAGTTCGCCGGGCAACCCATTGTGGCGCCGCCGCCTGCCCCGCCGCCCCAGGCTGACGCGAGCGAGGTGCTGCGCGTGTGGCGCGCGCGCGCCGATGGCGCGATGCTGGTCGAGTTTCGCGGGAAGCGTTATCGCCGCCTGGCAGACATTACGGACGCCAATATAGGGCGCGAGCTGTTGAGCGTTTTGGGCGACCTGGCGGCTTTTGGCAAGGGCAAGACAGTGCTGCGCCCCGTGAGCCCGGAGACCCCGCCGCCCGAAATTCCCGCGCCAGCAGACGCTCTTGCTCCGGCTGTCCCCCCGCTTGCCGAGACCGTGTCCATCTCTTCGCTTCCGACGCCCGATGCCGCTCAGCCACCTGTCCCGCCGCCTCCCGTCGAGGCCGTGCCCATCTCTTCGCTTCCGACGCCTGATGCCGCGCAGCCACCTGTCCCGCCGCCAGCCGTCGAAGCCGTGTCCATCTCTTCGCTTCCGACGCCTGATGCCGCTCAGCCATCTGCCCCGCCTCCCGCTTCCCCGTCGGTGGAAGAAGAGTTCTTGCGATCCTTGCTCGCTCCCCAACCCCAGCCTGAAAAACCCAAGCAAGGGTTCGGCGGATTTTTAAGGCTGGATCGCAAAAAGAAAGAGGACGCTCCTGTGCTGGCGCCCGAGCCGCCCGAGGCGATGGGCATTGCCGGCCAGATTGAGCAGGTGCTCCAGCGGCAATTGGCGAGCCGGACCGACATGTTGGCTCGCGGGCTTCACGTCAGCGCGGCGCCCGATGGCTCGCTGCGGGTGGAAGTGGATAGCCAATTTTACAACGGCATAGACGAAACGCCCGATCCGGCCGTGCGCGAGGTGCTGCGGGCGGCCGTCAAAGCGTGGGAAGCGAGCATCTAGGCGTGAATATGGAAAACCAGCATTGTCTTGTGGGGCGATTGCTCCGCGCCAGCAACCGTGGCTTTACGTTTGGATGCCGGCTGGCGGCCAGCGATCACCCGATGTGGCAAACGGCCGCCGAAAGGGTCGAGTTCGGCGCGCTGGTGCGCGCGCCCGCCCAGGCAGGGCGCACCGAGCTTTACGGGCTGGTGTACGAAATCCAGGTGAGCGATGACGGCCTGGCGCGCCAACTATCCGTGACCGACGAAACCTTGCTGAGCGAGCCTCGCCCCGACGAGCGGCATCACCGCGCCGCGCCCAACGAAGTCAGCGTGCTGACGGTGGGCTATCGCCGCGATGGGGCGCTGCGATACGGCCCCGCGCCGCAGCCGCCGCTCAGCCTGGACGCCATCACCACCTGCGCGCCGGAAGAGGTGCGCGAGTTCACCGCGCGCTGGGACTGGCTCAAGCTGGTGCTGGATACGCGCGAGGTGCCCGCCGACGATTTGATTGTGGCCGCGCTGTTGCTGGCGGCTGAGGCTTATCACCCCGAAGAACAGCAAGCTTTTCTGTTGCAGGCCGGGCGCGAGTTGGCGCGCCTGATGCCGGGTGATACCACGCGGCTGGAAGCGGTGCTAAAACGATTGCGACTATGAAAGCCCGATGTTGACTAGCCTGCAAGCACGTCTTGATTCTAAACGAATACTGTCCACCCCTCACGCTCGTAGAGAGATGCGTGCCAAAGGACTCGCCGGCATTAAAAGTCTACGTGGCCATGTTGGGTGCTGTCAGCACACATCATTGAACATGCCACAAAAAATTTTTACTGTTTTGCTGTGTTTATTGCTCACGGCTTGTACTTCTGTACAGCCATTGCCATCAACAGTTTTACCCACTAATAACGCAACAATACAACCCATGGCGTCCCCACAGGTTTTATCACCAATAGCGGCACCAATAACTGAGCCAACTGCAACTACGATGGCGATTGTGATACCGACGACTGCTCCGCCATCTGGAATCACCTACCGTACTGACACTGGTCTATGGCATGTCAACAGTGATGGCAATAGTACGCTATTGCTAAATATCTCAAAGTACACCAGGGCCGTACTCTCTTCTGAGGGCACCCGCATCCTCTACGGGAATAACGATGAACGTTCAAGCGAAGATGTAATGGTTGACCTTTCTACCCGCAGAGAGACCAAACTAAAACCAAGTCGGGAATATGTTATTTGTTATACCGAATGGTGGGAGGCAAGACCGTCGGTTATTCTGGCAATGGTACAACCTATATCAGAAGTTGGCGGTAGAGTTTGTAAGGGTATGCCAGCCGTGTTTTCTGCGGACGGAACAAAGCTCAATGTACTAGGATCTACGCCGACAGAATATTATCCATTTGCAGCATCACCGGACGGCAGAATGATCACTTTCGATCAAGGAGGCAACCCCTGGCTCTATGAATGGGAAATAGGGGTTAGACCATTCGATATAGCCCATTATAGATTCCCCCAACTTGCAGAAATGTACTTCTCAAATCCCGCTTGGTCATCAAGTGGAAATCAATTGGCCTGGGTTGTGGCAGGTATGCTGGACGGCGAGTGGCAACATGGAATCGGTATCTTTGACCTGAAAAATCGTACCTCACGTTTTCTATACCCTTATGAAGTGGAAGGATTTGACGGCGGGCGTAGTTACATAGAGTGGAATTCAGGTGAAGAGTACATTGCTGTTTCGAACTTTGGCAAGGAGTTGTTATGGATTTTGTCGGTTAGTGGAACAGAAAAGTATTTCTTCGAACATGCTACCAACCCCGTTTGGAGTCCTGACGGAAGATGGCTTGCCTATGTTAGCCAGTCTCAAAAAGTGATAGTTGTGTCACCTAAGGATAAAGAAACGCAAGAACTTGGCAAGGGTACAAATATTAAATGGAGTCCAAATGGGCTTTGGTTGATACTGGGCAATAGCCACTGGGAGAGGCAAAGTGGCAATTGGATAACTGAAGTTGGCGTATGGACACCGCAACGCCTCGATTTACCCCAAGACGCTTTCGTACTGGACTGGCTAGGAACAGATGCTGTAGAAAAAAGATGATCCAGTTAGCCTGCTTTTGCCAATCACTTTACAGTAGTTTTACACTTTTTATATCTGGCATGCTGTCAGCGGATTTTTAGAACGGATTGAACGGAAAAACCACGCATAAGGTGCATAATCGTTCAATCCGATCCCAGAATCCGCCTGCCTGGCGGCAGACAGGTTGACAGCCGCTCTCACCAGTGGTTTTATAAAATTCGCAAAACCACTGTCTATGTTAGACCACTACGCTGCCGGAATATCCAACGAGTTAGAATGTCACCATCAACGGTCTCAAATCAAAGAACGATGAAATGGCCGAAGCGATTAGCTGTGATAGTAGTGGTTGTCAGTATACTGTATTGCGCAATGGGCTGCGTGAGTCTCGCTACTCTGCAAGACCACCTAGTTCTCTACTGGCTGGCTGCTCTTGAGGATAATGTCCATCTGATGATTATTGGTGTTCTTTGGCTGGGCCTGCTCACCCTAACAGTATGTTGGCTACAGAAAAGACTTGATTTGGGTTGGCTACTGGTGGCAGCCACTTGCCTTGCCTTTGGCACTGTTCTACTTTACCTTGCCCAAACACCCTATCTGGACACTGCCAAGCTGAATGGTCAAGTATATTATCTGGTGGATAACTATGATTGGTATTCAAGATGGCATACTTATTCTCTGTGTGAATGTGGCGGTTCCAGCATCACTTGTCAATGTCAGGATTTTTACACAGCTTACTCGCCAATAATCGTCACAACCTTTTCGTTAACGGCTGATGCCACTGCCAACAGGCTCGAAGTGAAATTGAACAACAAGGTTTTGTACGAACATGGAGCATCGCCACACTGTTACCAACAAGCTGACCTCATTGGTCATTGTCTCGAAAAGTGAGTTTGAGGAATGTGACCTGACCATACCTATCGGTGACAAAAGGAGCCAGCGTGGAAATATACATTCGTAAAGCAACCGCCAAAGATTATGACATTCTATGCGAGTTGTTTGACGAGGTAGACGCTCTACATCGTGACAATCTTGCTCACCTGTTCCAGAAACCGAATGGCCCCGTTCGGGAACGCGATTACTATGAGGGATTGATTGCTGACGAGAACGTCGGATTGTTTGTTGCCGCAGTGGGCGAAAAACCGGTAGGCTTTGTTCATGCGATTATCAAAGATGCGCCTGCCATTCCTATTTTTGTGCCTCGACGCTACGCTATTGTTGATAATATCGGCGTCAAGCCAGAGTTTCGGAATCAGGGAATAGGGCGATTGCTTATGGACACAATACACAAGTGGGCAATCACCAAAGGTGCAACCAGCATCGAGTTGAACGTTTATGAGTTCAACCAGACGGCGATTGCCTTTTACCAAAGGTTGGGGTATGAGACCTATAGCCGGAGAATGAGCAGGACGCTAAACAAGGAAAATTAATGTCACATAGAAACTCGTTTTTGTTCATCCTGTGTATAGCAACGGTGCTGATGATAATGATGGCCTTTTCGCGCGCGGGCGCGCCGCCGCTCCTGGCCGCCGCCGATTTGCCGGTCTATACTGATGATTTGGTAAATGGTTGGGTGCAATGGCCTTGGGATGGGGCGACGATCAATCTTGGCAATGCCGCCCCCGTGTACAGCGGCACGGCTTCTATTGCTGTTACATACGACCAAGGCTGGAGTGGTTTTATTATTGGCTACCACGGCGATTATCTCGACGTGAGCGATTACGACACGCTGCGTTTTTGGATCCACGGCGGCGGCAGCGGGGGGTATCCCATCACCGTGCAATATAGCGGCCTGGAAAAGGTCATTACGCCAACAGCCGGCCTGTGGACGCAAGTGGATATTTCGCTTGCGGAATTAGGCTCGCCGCGCAGCATCTATAGCCTGGCATGGTTCAACAATTCGCCCAATGCGCGTCCAACCTTTTATCTGGATGAAATCAAGTTTGTTTCTAGCGGCGTTACACCGCCCACGCCACAGCCCGGCGCAGGACCGGCGTTGAGTGTGGATGCCGCTGCCGGCCGGCATGCCATCAGCCCGTACATTTACGGCATGAATTATGCGGACGAGGACCTGGCGCAAGAACTGCGCTTGCCGGTTCGCCGCTGGGGCGGCAATTCCACCACGCGCTACAACTGGCAAATTGATGTCCACAACACCGGCAGCGATTGGTATTACGAAAATATTCCCGACGACTGCCTGGACCCAGGCCAGTTGCCCAATGGCTCGACGGCGGATTTGTTTGTGGAGCAAGATCGCCGCACCGACACGAAAACGCTCATGACGGTTCCCCTCGTCGGCTGGACACCCAAGCAGCGAACGGCGGGGCACCCCTACGACTGCGGCTTCAAAGTGAGCAAATACGGCGCGCAGACAAGCGTTGACCCTTGGGATACCGATTGCGGCAGCGGCGTTCATGCCGGCGGCGGAGATATTACGGGCAACGACCCGCTGGATACCAGCATCGCCATTACGTCCACTTTTGTGCAAGGGTGGGTCAACCACCTAGTTAGCAGATACGGCGCGGCGGCCAACGGCGGCGTGATGTTTTACAATCTGGACAACGAGCCAATGTTGTGGCCCTCTACTCACCGAGATGTGCATCCCGCCCTCACCACCTATGACGAGATGCGCGATCGCACCTACCAGTACGCCGCCGCGATCAAGGCCGCCGATCCCGGCGCGAAAACGCTTGGCCCGGTGGTGTGGGGCTGGTGCGCGTACTTTTATTCTGCTCTCGACGAGTGCAGCCCCAACGGTTCTGATTATCAATCGCACGGGCAGGTGGGGTTTGTCGAATGGTATCTGCGGCAAATGCGCGCCTACGAGCAGCAGCACGGTGTGCGCATTCTCGATTACGTGGACGCGCATATCTATCCGCAAATAAGCGGCGTTTATTCTGAGAATCTGGGCAGCGCGAGTGTGCAGGCGGCGCGCTTGCGCTCAACGCGCTCACTATGGGACCGCACTTATACTGATGAAAGCTGGATTGCTCAACCCGTGTACCTCATCCCGCGTATGCGCGAGTGGGTGGATACGAATTACCCCGGCACCAGGCTTGCCATCACCGAATACAACTGGGGCGCGTTGGGGTATATGAACGGCGCGCTGGCGCAAGCCGATCTTTTGGGCATCTTTGGGCGCGAAGGGTTGGACCTGGCAACGCTGTGGGGACCGCCAACGGCCTCTCAACCCGGCGCGTATGCATTTCGGATGTACCTCAATTACGACGGGCAGGGCGGCGCCTTTGGCGAAACAAGTGTCCGCGCCGCCAGCGCCGACCAGGAAAAGCTTGCCATCTATGCCGCAGAGCGCGCCAGCGACCATGCCCTGACGCTGATGGTTATCAACAAGACCGGCACACCGCTGACCAGCACGGTGGCGATTTCCAATTTCACGCCGGGGCCAGCCGCCCAAGTGTATCGCTACAGCGCCGCAAGCCTCGACGCGATTGTACGGCAGCCAGACCAGGCCACCCGTTCCAATGGTTTCACGGCCGTGTTTCCGGCTTTATCTATCACGCTCTACATCATCCCCGCCCGTATCCTGCAAGTAGATTTTGCCGCTGCGCCAACCTATGGCATGGCGCCATTGACGGTGATTTTCACAAACACCTCTACCCTGAGCTACACGGCCAGCCTGTGGGATTTTGGAGACGGCATGACCAGCACATTACCCAATCCAACGCACGTGTACGCCGCAGGCGTGTACACCGTCAGCCTGACCATTAGCGGCGGGCCAGGCGGAAGGCTCACATTGACGCGGCCCGGTTACATCATTGCGATTGATCCGTCGCAAGTATTTTACACGGTCACCAAGTCGGTAGCTCCAACCGGGCAGGTGAGCCAGGGCAGCTTGCTCACCTATACCCTGCTTATCTCGGCTACACCCGGCGCGCCGCTGGGGATTTACGACCCATTGACGGGAACGACCTTTGTGCGTTTTGTCGAACAGCCCAACGGCATCACTTACCTCGGCAACATAGTCGAGGGCGCGCTGACCATGCCGCCCGCCCCCGTGGCCGTCAGTTTCGTCGTTCGAGTCAATAGCCCCATTACAATGGGACATACTGCCAATGTGACCAATAGAGCTTGTGTTTATAAATTTCCCGGCTCCCTCGTTTTGTGCCGGTGGTCAAACACAACCGTTACCCCGGTGCTGCATCCTTTTAGGGTTTATCTACCTATTGTGCTCAAGGATTTCTAGAACAACAGGATCAAGCCAATGAGCGAATTTGAACAATTTTTCGGCCCGCGCCCCTCACAAGATCCAACAGGTCTGGGAGCGCCTCAATGACCTTGCGTTATCATTTCGCCTTTGGGGATGAAGCTGGAGAAACCGGCTTCAAGTTTAATCAAGGCTCTAGCACATACTTTGTGCCGACGCTGTTACTCATCAATACCCCTGACGAATTGAGAGCTTACGTCCAGGATTTCAGACGCGGTCTTGGCCTGAGCAAGCCAGGCGAACTGAGCTTTCATCGCTCACCCGACCGCAACCGGCTTGCTTTTCTACGCGGGTTGGCTTTGCTGGATGTAGCGGCGTTTGCGCTGGTCGTGGATAAGCGGACGCTTTGGCCGGAACTGCGCGGGTTAGACAAGCTGGCTTTTTATACCACGTTCTTCACAGCCTTGTTGTTGCGACTGATTCCAAACCATCTGGAGCAGGCTGCCATCACCCTCGACGAGTTCGGTAATAAGGGTGTGACGATCATCGCGTTGCGCCAGCACCTCAAGCGCGCCTATGGGGGATATGTCCGGCCCTTTATCAAACAGCTGACCGTGGGAGATTCGCGGAGCGAACCGGCGTTACAGAGCGCCGATATGCTTGCTGGCGCAGTGTTTCGTTATGTCACTCAAGATGATGACCGCTTTTATGAATTTGTTCGACCTTATACTACGTTGTGGGAATGGAGAGAGGACGAAAAACCCCCTGGCTAGCCTGGGATTTGCCCAGGCAGGCCGCCAACCCGGCGGCTCTTTGCCAGAGGGAAAACGAACACATTCGTTTGTTTTAGTGTTTATATTATAGTTCAGCACAAGTATGATGTCAAGCCTAAATCCATTCCTCTCTTTTGAACGCCCATGCCAGGCATCGTGTAAAAGATCAAAGACAACCATTGTCGAGGTAAAACAACATGGTCAACCCGCGCAGCGAATTTGAACAATTTTTCGGCCCTCGTCCAACGCGAGACTCTAACTCCCCTGAGCAGGGCGCTCCACGCCTGGGCATCGTGGTGGCCGGCTCGCTTTCCAAAGGGCTGGATGTCAAGCTCGACCGAGACGCCGACATTGAATCCATCAACGTAGGCAGCTACGCCGTCGTGCGCGGCGCGGCGCGGCGCTATTTTTGCGGCATCACCGACATTGCGCTGGATAGCTCTAATCCCTTTATCGAAAAAAGCCCGCCCGACGTGCAAGACGATTTTGTGCGCCAGGTGATGAGCGGCACGACGACGTTCGGGCGCGTCCACGTTGCGCCGTGGCTGGTGCTGGAAGACGGCGCGAGCGAACCCAGGCCGGTCAAGTCGGTGCCGGGCCACTTTGCGCCAGTCTATGCCGCCACCGCCGACGAGGTCAACCTGATCTTTGGCCAGGCCGAGCCGGGCTATTTTGACATCGGCGAGCCGCTGGACATGGAGGGCATCAAGATTTATCTCAACCTCAGGCGCTTTGCCGAGCGCTCGTCGGGCATCTTTGGCAAATCGGGCACCGGCAAGACCTACCTCACGCGCATGCTGCTGGCGGGGATGATTCAAAACGACGTGGCCGTCAACTTGATTTTCGACATGCACAACGAATATGGCTGGGAAGGCAGCGGCGAGCGTGTCAAGGTCAAGGGCCTCAAGCAACTCTATGGCGGGCGCGTGGCGATTTTCACGCTGGACGCGGAATCGTCGCGGCGGCGCGGCAGCAAGATTGACGAGGTGATCCAGATTGGCTACGAGTCCATCGAGCCGGAAGACGTGGAAATGCTGCAAGGCGTGATGGGGCTGACCGACGTGCAGGTGGGCGCGCTGTATGCCATTCATCGCCGCCTGGGGCGGGGCTGGATCGCGCTGCTGCTGAACGACGAGCGCCCCGAAGCGCTCCAGGCCATGCTCGACTCAGGCACGCTGCACGAGGGCACGCTGGGCGCGATCCAGCGCAAGCTGGGGTTGTTCCAACGCTTTGGCTTTTTGCGCTCTGCGCCCGGCGACGCCGTGGCGAACATTTTAAACTATTTGCAAAAGGGCGTTAACGTGGTGCTGGAATTTGGCCGTTACGGCAACAGTCTGGAGGCTTATTTGCTGGTGGCCAACTTTCTCACGCGGCGCATTCACCACGCTTACGTCGAGCGCAAAGAGGCGGCGCAGAGCGGGGCGAGCGAGCCGCGCCAGTTGGTCATCACCATCGAAGAAGCGCACAAGTTCCTCGACCCACTCATTGCGCGGCAGACTATCTTTGGCACCATTTCGCGCGAACTGCGCAAATACAACGTCACACTGCTGATTGTGGACCAGCGCCCCAGCGGCATTGATCCCGAAGTGATGAGCCAGGTGGGCACGCGCGTGACGTGCCTGCTGGACGACGAGCAAGACATCCGCGCCGTGTTTTCGGGCATCAGCGGCGCGGCAGAATTGCGTCAGGTGTTGGCGCGGCTAGACACCCGGCAACAGGCGCTCATCCTGGGGCACGCCGTGCCCATGCCGGTGGTGGTGCGCACGCGCAATTACGACGCCGAGTTCTATGCCTCGGTTGGCTGGGCCGACGGCGCCAAATTGCAAGCGCGGCGCCAGGCCGGCAGCCGCCGCTTGTACGGCGACGGCGAGGGATTGTGAAGCCGCGCCGGGGCCGCTCTGCTTTGGCGGCAACATTTTTCCTGATCTTTGCGATAGTGCTGGTCGCCGGCGGCTATGGATATTGGTACACCCACCGGCCTGTACCGGATGATGCCCGCCAGGTCCTCTTTGAAGGCATTACGTACATCCGCGATGTCCGGCGCGAGCCTTGTCCTCTTGTGATCCACGTTATTCTGGTTGACCTGGATACTCCCGGCATCAGTTTCATGGTCACGCCGGGCGAAGCGGTTAAAGATGGCGAGTTGCGAGCGCGCACGACCTCTCAATTTCTGGACGAGTTTGATCTTCAGCTTGCGGTCAATGGAAGCTTTTTCTCGCCGTGGTGGTCCCATGCCCCTTGGGACTATTACCCCCACGTTGGCGACCCCGTAAACGTAAAGGGACTGGCCAGTTCAAGAGGAAATATCTACTCGCAGGTAGAGCCAGGCTATTCAGAGCTTTACATTTCCAACGATAATCGCGCCCAGTTCAATGCGCCGGCGGGCGACATGTACAATGCTTTAGCGGGGAATGTTGTACTCGTCGAACGAGGAGATATCTCGACGCAGCTCTCGTCGAATTCTGATAACACGACGCCTAACCCAAGAACTGCCATTGCCCTCGATAAAACAAGCCGGACGTTGATTATCGTGGTGGTTGACGGGCGACAGCCGAGCTATAGCGAGGGCGCGACGCTGCTCGAACTTGCCCGGCTGTGCGTCGAATACGGAGGAGATACGGCATTGAATCTGGACGGCGGAGGCTCAACGGCGCTGATTGTCGAGGGCAAGTCTGGCAAGCCGGTTCAACTCAACTCGCCGATTGATAACAGGATCCCCGGGCGGGAGCGGCCGGTGGCAAACCACCTGGGTATCTATGCCCATCACCCATGATGCGCCGCTGAGCCTCGCCTGTTCGAGTTACTTTTCCCAGCCCGGCTTGGCGCCGGTCGCTTCCAGCTTGTCCTCGGCCGCGTTGTAGCGGAACAACGGTTGGAGCACGTAGCGGTCATTTTCCACGCCGCGCAGTTCCACAATGTGCGTGATGCGGCGGCGGCCGTCCGGCGGCACTCTCTCCTGAAACGTAATCAGCCGAAAAGCCGCGGCAATCATGCGGCGAATCTCGCCCAGGCCTAACCCCAAGTTTGCCATCAAGCAAATCGCCTCGGCGCGCGCCAGCGCGTCTTCGACGCCGCTGGCGTGTATGGTCGCCAACCCACAATGGCCGTGCCCGAAAATTTGCAGCGCCAGAGCCGCTTCTGGCCCGTGCAATTCGCCCGCCACCAGCCAATCGGGCCGCATGCGCGCCGCCGCCGTCAACACTTGTTCGAAAGAAGTATTGGCCGGATTGTGCCCCGCCAAATGGATGTGGCGCGGGTGACGCGCCTGCATTTCATAGACCGGCTCGGCGATGATAACGCGCTCGTTCGCCGGGATAAGCTCGACCAGCAAGTTGGCAAACGTCGTCTTGCCGGCGCCAGTACCGCCGCTGACCAGCACATTCATCCCGGCGCGCATGGCGGCCTGAAGCACATTATGCGCCTCGCGCGTCAGCGCGCCGTACTCGAACATGTTGTCCCACGTGAGCAGCTTGGTCAACTTGCGCAGCACAAAGCAGGGGCCGCTGATGGCAGTGGGCGGAAGCACCGCCAGAAAGCGCGAGCCGTTGGGGAACAATACTTCGCCGGTGGTCTCTTCGGGCGAGAGGGTTACGCCGCCCAAGGCCAGCACCGCGTCAATCGTGGCGCGCAGCGCTTCCGGCGAGTCGAACCGCGCGGGCACGTCTTCCAGCCCCTTGCCCTGGCGCTCGACATAAACGCGGTCGTACGCATCTACCATCATCTCGATCACGGTTGGATCTGTGTATACTGGCGCAAGCGGACCAAGCGCCTTTAGTAACTCTTGTTCGTTCATCATTATTTCCTCCTGAATGATTTTGCATCCAGTATAACAAAGAGTGTGCCTGTTCCGCACCCGCCAAAACCACAGGTATGCCCTGGAGGAAACCACATGTCAGAGTGGGTAGTGGAAAGCGAGGATTAGATTTTGCGGGTGGGGGTGAGCCAGCCTTGCCGCAGCGCCAGCGCCACCGCTTCGGTGCGAGAAGAGGTGGTCGTCTTGTTGAACACCGAGTTCATGTGGAACTGCACGGTGCGCTCGCTGATGCCCAGGCGATAGGCGATTTCCTTATTCGTCAGCCCTTCGGCAGCCAGGGCCAACACTTGCATCTCGCGAGGTGAAAGGGGGGTGGGCGTTGTTGCCGGAGAGGATGGCTCGAGCGCGGCGGCCGCGTCGCGGGCTTCAGTGAGTGCCTGCCGCGCCAGCTCGCTCAGGGTCGCCACAGCAGCGCGCGCCGGATAATTGTTGGGCGGCAGGGCGCGCTCGTAAGCGCGCGCCTGGGCCGCCAAAAGCTCGAGCGTGCTTATCACTCCTTCGACCAAGTTGCGCCCGGCGCCAGCATCGTCAGGCATATTTCACGCCTCACGCCTCACGTAATCAGCATCGCATCGCCAAACGAATAAAAGCGATAGCTCTGCTCAATCGCCTCCTGGTACACCCGCATCATCAAATCGCGCCCGGCAAAGGCACATACCAGCGGCAGCAGCGTGCTGCGCGGCAGGTGGAAATTGGTAATCATCGCGTCAACCACGCGGAACTGAAAGCCCGGATAAATGAACAAGTCAGTCGGGCCTTCAAAGGCGCTCACCGTTTGCCCGCCGCCTGCCTGGCCTTTGCCGTTTGCCGCTTGAGATTGGGTATTGGATAGTGGGGATTTTCGCGCCGCCGTTTCCAGCACGCGCACACTGGTGGTGCCCACGGCGACGATGCGCCCGCCGGCCCGCCGGGCGGCGTTAATTTGCCCGGCCACAGGGGCGCTTACCTGGCACCATTCTGTATGGATAATGTGATCCTGAAGGTTTTCTTCTTCGACCGGCTTGAACGTATCCAGCCCGATGTGCAGCGTGACGAACGCAAAGCGTATACCCTTTTGGCGCAACGCGCTCATCAAGTCCGGTGTAAAGTGCAGCCCGGCGGTGGGCGCGGCGGCGGAGCCTTTTGTTTGCGCATAGATGGTTTGATAGCGTTCGGGATCGGCCAGCGGCGTATGGATGTAGGGCGGCAGCGGCGTGAGGCCGATTTGGTCCAGCCGCGCTTCGATTGGCTCGGAGAACACGAGCGTGCGCTGGCCGGCTTCGCCTTGCGCCGCCACGTCGGCCGTAATGCCGGTGGGCTGTTTATTGTGCAGGATTTCGATGTGCGTCCCGACGCGGATACGGTGACCGCCCACCAACGCTACCCACACGCACTCGCCCAGTTTGTGAAGCAGCAAGATTTCCAGCGCGCCGCCGCCGGGCAACTTGCGCCCGTACAAGCGGGCCGGGATGACGCGCGATTCGTTCGCGATGACGAGGTCGCCGGGGCGCAAATACTCGCCGACGTCTCTAAAGATGCGGTGTTCCCATTGCCCCACAGCGCGATGGACCACCAGCAGTCGAGCCGTGTCGCGCGGCTCGACGGGCGATTGGGCTATCAAATCTGGCGGAAGCTCGTAGTCGAAATCGCTGGTCTTCATGGCGCTCGCCGTCAAGGCATGGCATACGCTGCCACGTCTTCTACCCTGCCCCATCCCGTTACACCCGTCGTTAAATCGCGCGCCAGAATCCAGTATGCATCGCCAGCTAGCTTGGGGCCATTCATCACGTAGAGAATAAAATCCACAGGTATGGTCCCGCGGAGTATTTGATCGGCGCCGGCCTCTTGATACAAGTTGATCCCTTCTGCTTTGGTCACTTTGACATAAATGCCGGGAATGATTGGATCGCCGGGAGACAGGTAACGCAAATTGGGTATCTCGGTCGGTATCTCGGTCGGCGTCGGCGTGAACGTGGCCGTAGGCTCGGGCGTGTCTGTGGGCGTTGGAGGCGGGACGGTAGCGGTGGCGGTAGGCGGCAATGGAGAAGGGATAGAGATCACAGTTGGGATAGGCGTGGCGGGCAGCGCGGCGCCCATTTGCCATATCGCCCGCACAAAGAGCGCCAGCGTGCAGAGAAATACGGCGGCCAAAACCGATGCGGCGATGATGGTCACGCGGTACAGCTTGTTCGACCAGATCGCTTTAAAAGAGGGGCGGCCAGATTTTACCGCCGGCAGCGCCGTTCGAGAGATCTTTCTGGGCGGCGTGCTCGACCCTGCGCGGCGCACTGGCGCGGCCTCTCTGGGCGGCGTGCTCGACGCCGCGCGGCGCATTGGCGCGGCCTCTTCCAACGACGTCTCGCTCAGAAATGGACGGGGGGCGGGGCGAACCCCACTCTCCACACCAGACAGTCCGCGAGCGGGGACGCTGGCGCCCAGTATTCCCGGCATCCTGGACGAGCGAGCGGCTTCTACCAGCGCCCTTATAAATTCTTCCGCCGTCTGATAGCGCCGCTCCGGCTGTTTTTCCATCGCGGTGAGAATGACGCTCTCAACTTCTGGCGGCAGGGCCGAGTTATGTTTGCGCGGGGGGACAGGCGGCTCGGTAAAGTGCTTGACGAGCACGGCCATTTCGCTTTCGGCCTCAAACGGCACGCGCCCGGTGACCATTTCGTAGAGTGTGCTGCCCAACGAGTACAGGTCAGCGCGATGGTCCAACGGAAGCCCTTCAGCCTGTTCCGGCGCCATGTAATCCGGCGTTCCCATCCCCACGCCGGATCGCGTCAGCTTTCTATCTCCCATCACAATTTTGGCCAGGCCAAAATCGGTCAACAATGCCCAATGCCCCTCGGCGATCAAGACGTTGCTCGGCTTGACGTCTCGATGGATGACGCCGCGCTTGTGCGCGTATCCCAGCGCCAGGCCGACCTGTGAGATCAACTCGACGGTCAGCCCCAGGTCCAATGGGCGTCCCCACATCATTTCTTTGAGCGTGCCGCCCTCGACGTATTTCATCACCAGGTAGACCGTGTCGCCCAGGCGGTCAAAATCATATACAGGCACAATGTTGGGATGATCGAGTTGGGCGATGGCGCGCGCTTCCTGGCTAAAGCGTTCCAGAAATTCTTCTTCGTCAACGTTGTGAGGAGAAAGCACCTTGATCGCGACGTAGCGTTCCAGCTTGGGCTGGAACGCCTTGTAGATAGTGGCGACGGAGCCTTTGGCAATTCGGGATAGAATTTGATATTGGCCCAGGTATTGGCCGCTTAGATCAGTCATATCTATCCTACAGTGACAGCTCTTATTCTGACCATGTTAGATTCGCCGTAGGAGCGCCCTCCTGGGCGCGAAACCGTCGCTCCGGCGCTCCTACGCGGGACGGAAGAACCTAATCTAACATTGTCAAGTTATTGCCCTGTAGAAAACAGGGTTGGCTGATTCGATTCGGGACAGGCCAGGCCCAGGTGCTCGTAGGCGCGCGGCGTGGCGGTCCGTCCGCGCGGCGTCCGATCCAGGTAACCCAGTTGCAATAGGTATGGCTCGACCACGTCCATAATGGTGTCGGCTTCTTCGCTGATGCTGGCGGCAATCGTTTCGAGCCCCACCGGCCCGCCGCCAAACTTTTCAATGATGGCGCGCAAGACGCGCCGGTCCAAATCGTCCAACCCCAACGCGTCCACGTCCAGCAAGGCCAGCGCCTCGGAGGCGATGCGCGCCGAGACGCTGCCGTCGCCGCGCACCTGGGCGTAATCGCGCACGCGGCGCAGCAGCCGCAGCGCCACGCGCGGCGTGCCCCGCGCGCGGGTGGCGATTTCGCGCACGCCCTCCGCGTCTATGGGAAGCTGGAGTTTGCCCGCGGCGCGCTGCACGATGCGCTCCATCGCCGGCAGGTCGTAAAAATCCAGTCGAAAGACGGCCCCAAAGCGCGCGCGAAGCGGCGACGTCATCAATGCCAGCCGGGTGGTGGCGCCGACGACGGTAAAACGCGGCAGGCTCAGGCGGATGCTGCGCGCCGAGGGGCCTTTGCCGATCACAATGTCCAGCGCAAAATCTTCCATAGCCGGGTAGAGCACCTCTTCGACGGCGCGCCCCAGCCGGTGCACCTCGTCTATGAACAAGACTTCGCCGGCGCGCAGGTTGGTGAGAATGGCGGCCAGGTCGCCGGCGCGCTCGATGGCCGGGCCGGCCGTCACGCGCACCGGCACGTTCATCTCGTTGGCGATGATGTGAGACAGCGTGGTCTTGCCCAATCCGGGCGGCCCGTAAAGCAACACATGGTCCAGCGCTTCGCCGCGCGCGCGGGCGGCCTGAATCAGGATGCGCAGGTTTTCCTTGACGCGCTCTTGCCCGATCAAATCGTCGAGCAGTTGCGGGCGCAGCGTGCGGTCGAGCGCGCTGTCTTCTTCGCGAGGTTTTGGCGAGACGAGTCTTTCTGGCATGTGATATGCTCCGATGTGATTATGATTATACACTAAAGACGGTCTAGGGCAAGGAGGAGAAAGTAACAAAATGGCCCCGCCTTTCGGTGGGGCCGGGGCTGCCTGCCATTTGTAAAATTTTCTATTGGGCAAGCGCGCGGCGAACGGCGCAAATCACATCGTCCACGTCCTCGTCCGTCAGGGCTGGCGATAGGGGCAGCGAGAGGGTGCGGTCCGATACGTGTTCCGCTTCGGGATAGTCGCCCCGCTTGCAGCCAAATGTTTGGCGGTAGAACTGGTGCAGGTGGACGGCGATAAAATGAATGCCAGTGCCAATATTGTCTGCCTTGAGCGCAGCGGCCAGCTCGTTCCGGGTGAGGCCAGAGCTTGGATCAACCAGCAGCGTATACAAGTGCCGGGCGTGGCGGATGCCGGTTTCCTCCAGCGGCGTGCTGATGCCCGGCAGGCCGGCCAGTCCCTCGTTATAGTGATGCCAGTGCCGCTCTCGTATTACCAGGTTATCTTCCAGACGTGCAAGCTGCGGCAGCCCCATCGCCGCTTGCACGTCTGTCATGTTGAACTTGTGGCCGGCGCAGGTGGCTTCGTATTGCACAAAGCCTTCCGCCGAGTAGCGTTTCCAGGCATCGCGGTCTAGCCCGTGCAGGCTGAGCAGGCGCACTCGTTCCGCCCACTCCTCGACCGAGGTGGTGAGCATTCCTCCCTCGGCGGTGGTGAGATTTTTGGTGGGATAAAAGCTAAACGCCGCCATATCTCCAATGGCGCCGATTTTCCGCCCGCTGTAAACCGCTTCGATAGCGTGCGCGGCGTCTTCGATGACGACGAGATTGTGACGGCGGGCTATGTCCATAATGTCGTCCATCCGGCACGGCCGGCCGGCCACGTGAACGGGGATGATGGCGCGCGTGCGCGGGGTGATGGCCGCCTCGATGCGAGCCGGGTCAATATTGAACGTTTCTCGCTCGATATCCACAAACACAGGCCGCGCTCCGCGGTGAACGATCACATTCGCCGTGGCCACAAACGTCATGGGCGTGGTGATGACCTCGCTGCCTGCTCCCACGCCGATCACTTCTAGCGCCAATTCGAGCGCCGCCGTGCACGAACTCAGCGCCACGGCGTGCGCGGCGCCAATGTACTCGCGGAAGCACCGCTCAAACTCGTGCGTGCGCGGGCCGGTGCCGATCCAGCCGGAACGCAGCGTAGCAACCACTTCTTGGATAGCTTGTTCGCTCAACGCCGGCGCGCCAAAGACCAGGAATGTGTCGCGGACGGGGCGGTTTTTCGGCGTCGAATGGTTTGACGTTGTTTCTTTCATATCCAGTTTCCCATTCTATCTTTTTTATCTTAACCGCTGGCTCAGTCCTGACACTATTGTACCACAACCCGGAAATCCTCAATCGCTCAACAGGTACAGCTATACTTTGAACAATCCGAAGTGTGTAACATGATGCACCTCTT